>JACPVI010000023.1 GCA_016191815.1 Myxococcales bacterium | reverse complement strand
GCCGGGCTCCATCTCCCGGCGTCTCGGTTCCACAAGGTTGAGCGGATCTCGCCCGCCCACGGCAAACGACGATCGGCGTCTCCTCCGCGCCTTGGTGCCGGCTTCGGCCCCCTGCTGCCGCGGAGCGGCTATCGTTCAACTCGGCAACCGGCTCACGCGCGGGAACGGCGCGCGGTATGCTGTTGTTCCGTTGGGCCGCGAGGTGATTCGCGGCGAGGCGTCGCCGATGGGCAAGCTGGTTCTCTCAGCCCTGACGTTGGCCGCGTTCACTGCGCAGGCGGCAGCTCCGCGCTTCGGCTCGCTCGTCTGCCGGTACACCGGAGAGACGATCGTCGACTGCCCCGAGGCGGCCAGCCGCGGGTTGCCCGTGCCGATCGTCGCGTCCGAGTCATGCTGCGACGTGCGGCAGGCTCCACCCAAGGTGGCCGTCGCCAGCGTCAAGCAAGCGCCAGAGGTTGCGGCGCCTGACCGAGCCATCGCTGCTCCGGTCGCCACGGCCTGCTGGCGCGGTGACGAAAGGGTGGAGGTGGCGAGGGCTCGAGACGCCGGACCGCCCGCCGGGACCCCTCGCTACGTCAAGCTGAAGCAGCTCCTCATCTAGACGCCTCACCTGGGCCTGGGTGCGCGCCGCGTCCGACCGGGCCGGCGCATTCCTCTGCGTTCAGTGGCGCCGCCGACGGCGCCTGGCTCCAGCGGAGCCTCGTGAGGTGTCGATCGCATGGTCTCTACAAAGACTCAGGTTGGCTCGGACCCATCTGCGTTCAGGCCCATCCTTCACGCCGGAGCGCTGGCCGCCGCGGTGCTCCTCTCCGGGTGCGCCACCTCCCGGACTCTCTCTTACTACCAGGAGGTCCTTTCGGAGCCGGTCCCGGCGCTCGCCGCACCGATGGGCCCAAGAGCCGACGATGAGGCCTCCCTCGCGAAGCAGCCGACGCTCGAGGCGGTGCTCCGCGTCGCGCTGGCCCGCAACCCCGAGCTGGCCGAGGCGCGCGAGCTGGTCGAGGCCGCAGTTGCCTCCGGCCGCGCCGCCGGACGGCTGCCCGATCTCGAGCTGATGGTCCAGCAATGGGGGGTCCCGCTGGCGGAGCCATACGCCCTCGGCAAGGCCGGCTCGTTGATGCTCGGGCTCCGCCAGGCGTTCCCGGCGCCGGGGACCTTGGATGCCAAGTCTCGAGCCGCGCTCGAAGAGGCGAGGGCAAAGTCGGACCAGGGCAGGGCGCGGGCCTTGGACGTCATCGCCAAGGTCAAGCACGCCTACTTCGAGCACTACCGCGTCGATCGCGAGTTCGACGTCCACCTGGAGCACGCCGAGCTCGCGAAGGAGGTCGTCGAGCTGGCGCGGGCGCACTACCGCACCGGGGTGGGAGGCCAGGAGCACGTCTTGCGCGGGATGGTGGAGCTGACCCGCCTGCACAACGAGCTGCACTTGCTCGAGCAGCAGCGGCGGTCCACCAAGGCGCTCCTCAACGCCCTGATGGCCCGAGAGCCGGACGCGCAGCTTGGCCCGGTGCCTGAGTTGGTGCCCATCGAGCGAGAGCAGGACCTGGCCGAGCTGGAGCGGGCGCTGCTCGCCGCCCGACCCGAGCTTTCGGCTTCCGAGCGAGGGGTGCGGCGGAGCTTGGCGTCGCTGGAGGCGGCACGGCTCGCCGCCAAGTGGCCGAGCTT
Source organism: Myxococcales bacterium (assembly GCA_016191815.1). GTDB lineage: Bacteria > Myxococcota > Myxococcia > Myxococcales > Myxococcaceae > JACPVI01. Next base: position 167,205 of record JACPVI010000023.1, on the reverse strand, counting down.
CATGGTCGGCGTGGATTACATGCTCGAGCCGGCGCACGGCCCCCACCACTCCTACATCGCAGGGGCGTCTTTGAGCCTGCCCTGGCTGAACCCGCGCCATCGCGACGAGGTTTTGGAGGCCGAGCGGATGCTGCGCGCCGGCCGCGCCGCGCAGGAGTCGGTGCGCAACGCGGCGCGGTACGAGCTGCGCGACGGCTACTCCCGCTACGAGGCCTCGCGGCGGTCCTTCGCGCTGATCGACCGCGAGCTCTTGCCGCAGGCACGGCAGAGCTTCGAAGCCTCGCGGGCCTCATTCGCGGCGGGGAAGGGCGGCGCGCTGGACGTGCTCACCGCGCTCGGCTCCTACCTCGAGGTGCGGCTGGAGCGGACGCGGGCCTTGGCGCGGCTCCGGGCGAGCCTGGCCGACCTGGAGCGCGCCGTGGGAATCGAGCTTGGGCAGGACAAGGGAGCGACTCATGAGTGAGAGCGGAAACAGGCCCGAAGCGGATCCCGGCCACGACGAACCGATGCCCGAAGGAGAGGAGCAGGCGCCTCCCGGGGTGCAGGTGATGGCGGCGGTGCGGTGGGCGTTGGTCGCGCTGATGGCGATCGCCGCGGTGGGCTCGGTGTTGTACGTCACCGGCACGCTTGGGCGCCTCGGCCCGAGCCAACCGTCGGAGACCATCTACTACTGCCCGATGCACCCCTCGGTGGTGCAGGACCATCCGGGCGAGTGCCCGATCTGCAGCATGACCCTGGTGCCCAAGGAGGCCGACGGCGGCGAGGTGGGGACGCCGGCCGCAAGCGGCCACGCAGGGCACTCGAGCGCGCCGTCGACGGAGGCCGAAGCTCCCTATTACTGCCCGATGCACCCGGAGGAGACGTCCTCCGATCCGCAGGCCCGCTGCCCGAAGTGCGGGATGACGCTCGAGCCGCGGCCCGCGGATGCCCACGGCTCTCACGGCGGACACGCCGAGGCGCCGCCGGAGAAGAAGGGAGTCCCCGGGCTGGTGCAGGTGCAGCTCACCCCCGAGCGAATCCAGCTCCTCGGGATGCGGACCGCGAAGGTCGAGCGGGCGGCGCTCTCTGGCGAGCTGCGCACGGTGGGCGTGGTGGCGGCGAGCGAGGCGGGCCAGGCGAGCATCACCACCCGCTTCGCCGGTTGGATCGAGGAGCTAGAAATAAACCAGACCGGCCAGAAGGTGACCAAGGGCCAGGTCCTGGCGAGCGTCTACAGCCCGGAGCTGTTGACCGCCCAGCAGGAATTCCTCAACGCGCGCCGCTGGGCGGAGTCGAGCGAGTCGAGCAAAGGAGCGCACGGGCTGTCGGCGGACCTCGAGGGCGACGCGCGGCGGAAGCTCGAGCTGCTCGGAGTTTCCCCCAACGAGATCGAGGAGCTGGAGCAGTCGCGCAGGCCGGTGCGGGCGCTCAGGCTCCGCTCGCCAGCGAACGGGTACGTGACGCGGAAGAACGCGGTGCTAGGCATGCACGTCCAGCCGGGGAGCCAGCTCTTCGAGGTGGCGGACCTCTCCACGGTGTGGGTGCTGGCGGACGTGTACGAGCACGAGATGAGGAGGCTCTTCGTGGGCCAGAAGGCGTCGGTCAGCCTCTCTGCCTACCCCGGAGAGTCTTTCGCTGGGAAGGTGGCGTTCATCTACCCGACGGTGGATCCGACCACCCGCACCCTCCGGGCGCGCCTGGAGCTGAGGAACCCAAAGCTCCGGCTGCGCCCGGGGATGTACGGAGACGTGGTGCTCCAGCTCCCGGCCGAGGAAGGCCTGCTCGCTCCCGCCGAGGCGGTGGTGGACACCGGCGAGGTGCAGTACGTCTTCATCACGCTGGACGGCGGCCGGTTCGAGCCCAGGCGCGTGAAGGTCGGCGCCCGAAGCGGCGACAGGGTGCAGCTTTTGGAGGGAGTGGCGGAGGGAGAGGTGGTCGTCACCACCGCCAACTTCCTGGTCGACTCCGAGAGCCGGCTGCGCGCGGCCATCGGCGAGGCGACCGGCTCGGCCACCGGGCAGAGCGGCGCGAAGGGCTGCGACCAGGAGATCGACCGGCAGCGCTACCCCGACAAGTACGAGCAGTGCCGCGCCTGCGAGGTGCAGCACCGCGGCATGGGCGCGATGGAGGCCGATTGCAAGGCCGCCATCCCCAAGCCCTGGAAGTGAGGTCCGGCCATGGTGGAAAGAATCATCGAGGCGTGCGCGCGGAACCGGGTGGCGGTGTTGCTCGGAGTGGCCTTCGCGGTGGTGGGCTCGGTGACCGCGATCCGCAACGTGAAGCTGGATGCCATCCCGGATCTGTCGGACCCGCAGGTCATCGTCTTCACCGAGTGGATGGGGCGTAGCCCGACCCTGGTGGAGGACCAGGTCACCTACCCGATCGTCTCCTCGCTGGTGGCGGCGCCGAAGGTGACCGATGTGCGCGGCTTCTCGATGTTCGGGATGTCCTTCATCTACGTGCTCTTCGAGGAGGGCACCGACGTCTACTGGGCCCGCAGCCGGGTGCTGGAGTACCTGAGCGGCCTGCGCGGCCGGTTGCCCGAGGGGGTGAGCCCATTGATCGGCCCCGACGCCACCGGCATCGGCTGGGTCTTCCAGTACGCCTTGGTGGACAGGAGCGGCAAGCGCGGGCTGGACGAGCTGCGCACCTTCCAGGACTTCACCCTGCGGTACGCGCTGGGGAGCGTGCCCGGCGTGGCCGAGGTCGCCTCGGTGGGCGGCTACGAGAAGCAGTACCAGGTGACGGTGGACCCCAACCGGCTCCGCGCGTACGGCGTCTCGCTCGCCGAGGTGGCGCAGGCGATCCGCGCCTCGAACAACGATGTCGGCGGGCGAATCCTGGAGATGTCCGGGCGCGAGTACTACGTGCGCGGGCGGGGCTACATCGAGGCGCTCTCGGACATCGAGCGGGTGGCGGTGAAGGCCAGCGCCACCGGCACGCCGGTGCTGGTGCGCGACATCGGCACCGTGCGCTTCGGGCCGGACATCCGCCGGGGGCTGCTCGAGTGGAACGGCGAGGGCGAGGCGGTGGGCGCGATCGTGGTGATGCGCTACGGCGAGAACGCCCTCGAGGTGATCGACCGGGTGAAGCGGAAGATCGCCGAGCTCGAGCCGAGCTTCCCCGAGGGCGTGGAGCTGGAGATCGCCTACGACCGCTCGGGGATCATCCTCCGCTCGATCGACACCCTCCGGAACGCGCTGTTCGAGGAGGTGATCGTCGTCGCGCTGGTGATCATCCTCTTCCTCCTCCACGTGCGCAGCTCGATGTTGCCGATCCTCTCGCTTCCGATCGCCGTCTCCCTCTCGTTCATCCCGATGTACCTGATGGACATCCCCTCCACCATCATGAGCCTCGGAGGGATCGCCATCGCCATCGGGGCCACGGTGGACGCGGAGATCGTGATGATCGAGGCGTCGCACAAGAAGCTCGAGCACGCCCCACCCGGCGCCGACCGGCGGAAGCTGCTGGCCGAGGCCGCCCGCGAGGTCACCCCGGCCATCTTCTTCTCGCTGCTCATCATCGCGGTGGCGTTCCTGCCGATCTTCTCGCTCTCCGGACAGGCGGGCCGCCTGTTCCGCCCGCTGGCCTACACCAAGACCTTCGTGATGCTGTTCTCCGCGCTCCTCTCCATCACCTTCGCCCCGGCGCTGCGCGACTTGCTCATCCGCGGGAGGATCTTCCCCGAGAAGAAGCACCCCATCTCGCGGGCCATCATCGGCGTCTACAAGCCGTTCGTGTACGTGGCGCTGAGGCGCCCGCTCTCCACCATCGCCATCGGTGCGCTCGCGGTGCTCTCGGCCGGCTTTCTCTACTTCCGGCTCGGCCACGAGTTCATGCCGCCGCTCAACGAGGGCGACATCCTCTACATGCCGATCACCTTCCCGAACATCTCCATCGAGGAGGCGAAGCACCAGCTCCAGCGGCAGGATCGCATCCTCCGCTCGTTCCCGGAGGTGGAGACGGTGTTCGGGAAGATCGGCCGCGCGGAGAGCCCCACCGACCCGGCGCCGATCACCATGGTGGAGACCACCGTGCGGCTTCGGCCAAAAGAGAAATGGCGGAAGGTGAGCCGAGTCCGCTGGTACTCCGGCTGGGCCCCAAGCTGGCTCGAGCCCACCCTCGCGAGGTTCTGGCCAGAGCAGATCCCCATCGAGTGGCAGGAGCTGACCGCCGAGATGAACCGGCAGATGCAGTTCCCAGGCTGGACCAACGCCTGGACGATGCCCATCAAGACGCGGGTGGACATGCTGACGACGGGCATTCGCACGCCGATCGGCATCAAGGTGTTCGGCACCGACCTCAAGGAGGTGGAGCGGGTGGGCATCGCCCTGGAGCGGCTGATCGCGCCGATCCGCGGCACCCGCAGCGTGCTCTACGAGCGCAACCTCGGAGGCCTCTACGTGGACATCGTCCCGGATCGCGACGCCATCGCCCGCTACGGCCTCACCGTGGGAGACGTGCAAAGGACCATCGAGGCCGCGGTGGGGGGCACGCCGATCGCCGTCACCGTCGAAGGGCGGAACCGTTTCAGCGTCAACGTCCGCTACCCGCAGGACTTGAGGAACGACCTGGAGAAGCTGAGGCGCGTGCTGGTGCCGGTGGGAAGGATGGAGGGCGGCGCTTCCGGCGCGGGCGCGGTTCAGTCCAGCGGCGAAGGGATGGGCGAGATGGGCGGCCGCCACGAGGATCCGGGGCCGATCATGCTCGCCCAGGCGATGCCTGGAGTGGGGGGCTCGTCCACGCCGGGCTCCGGGAGCATGGGCCGGTCGCAGCTCCCGCACCTGCGCTCGGACGCGATGGGCGTGCCGGCGACGCCGATGGCCTCGGCGATGGTCGGCGGCGCGGCTCCGCAGGCCGATGTGCCGCAGACCGCGGGTGCGAGGGCGTTCATCCCGCTGGGCCAGGTGGCGGACATCCGCATCGCCGGCGGCCCCCCGATGGTCCGCGACGAGGACGGGCTCCTCGTCGGGTACGTCTTCGTCGACATCGATGCATCCCGCGACATCGGCGGGTACGTCGACGAGGCCAAGCTCGTGGTGCAAAGGGCAAGCGAGGCCGGCGAGCTGAGCGTCCCTCCAGGCTACTTTCTCAAGTGGACCGGGCAGTACGAGCTGCTGGAGGAGATGGTGGACCGGATGAAGCTCATCATCCCCCTCACCCTGCTCATCGTGGTGGTGCTGCTCTACCTTCACTTCAAGAACCTGATCGAGGTGCTGATCGTTCTCCTCTCCATCCCGTTCGCTCTCACCGGGAGCATCTGGCTCCTCTGGCTCCTCGACTACCGGCTCTCCACCGCGGTGTGGGTCGGCGTGATCGCCTTGGTCGGGCTGGCCGCGCAGACCGGCATCGTGATGATCGTCTACATCGACCAGGCCTTCGAGCGGCGGAAGCGGGCGGGGAAGATCCGCGATCTCGACGACATCATCTGGGCGCACATGGAAGGCACCGTGATGCGGGTGAGGCCGAAGCTGATGACCGTCGGGACCATGCTCGCCGGCCTGGTGCCGCTGTTGTGGGCCACCGGCTCGGGCGCCGATGTGATGAAGCGGATCGCGGCGCCGATGGTCGGAGGGCTCCTCACCTCGGCCTTCCTCACCCTCGAGATCATCCCCGTCGTCTACACCTACTGGCGACAGGAGCAGCTCCTCTGGGAACGCCTGTCGGCGCTCGACCCAGCGCGGCTGGGCCGCCTCAAGCTACTCGCCTACTTGGCAGGGGCCGGGCTTGCCGCGTCGGCCGGGTTCGCGGTGCTGCTCCTTTACCTCGCCGTGCCGGGCGCGCTTGCCGCGGCGATCCTCGCCGTCTGCGCCGCGGCGTTCTCGCTGGGCGCCGGGACCTATCTTCTCTCCCGCCCAGCGGCCCGCCGGATGGTCTGGCCGGCGCGGGCGAGGTGACCCGGACCCTGTCGAACTCACTGGCTCCGGTGCATCACAGGGTGCATCATGCGCCCGTGGGCATCTGGGTGCGGGCGTACTGCGTGCGAAACGTGCAGATCGATCCCAAGGCGCTGGCCGAGGGCATCGCCGCCCGACTGCCCGGCGTCGCGAAGAGGATGCCTGGCACTCCAAGGTTGAACGTGGCTGCTGCGCTGCGGCACATGCGCATCGAGCCGGCGGGCGAGCCTGGACGCGAGGCCTGGCTCGTCCACTACGGCGACGGACCCGAGGAGCGGCTGCACCTCGAGCTGTGGGGCAGGAAGGCAGCCAAGGAGCAGGCCGGAGAGCTCTTGGAGGAGCTGCGGGGTCGCGACGAATCCGGCGCCCGCCGGGTGAGGGAAGTGCTCTCCCGGGCGGTGGAGGCCGTGGTCCTCCAAGTCAAGGCGGCGGAGGTGTCCACCCGGCTCCCCGTCGCGATCGCTGCGGCGGCCTGGGTGGCGGAGCACGGCAACGGCCTGGTGGAGGCCGACGGCTACGGCTGGACCGCGCCCACCCCGGACGGCGTGGAGACGGTGCTCGAGGAGTAGCGGCGCCGCCTCCATGGCCCGCTCCGCCGTCGTCGCGACTGCGCCCTCGGTCTATGGTGCGGGGGCCTGGAGGACACCTTGATCGACAAGAACACCGCCAGCTTCATGCGCTCGCTCTGCATGGGAGAGATCGAGGAAGAGGTCGTCGTTCCCTTTCCGCAGCTTGAGGAGCAGGACCGCGAGACGCTGAGGGCCGTCTTCACCTCGCTCGACTCGCTCCTCAAACCGCGCGCCGAGGAATTCAGGAAGTGGGACCGCGCCGGCGAGATGCCGGCCTCCTTCGTCGAGGAGATGAAGCAGGTCGGGCTCTTCGGCTTCGTCATCCCCGAGGAGTTCGGCGGGATGGGCTTCGGCGCCACCGCCTACTCGCGCGCGCTCCAGGAGATCGCCCGCTACGACGCCTCGGTGGCAGTGGCGGTGGGCGCCCACAGCTCGATCGGCATGCGCGGGCTGCTCCTGTTCGGCACCGACGAGCAGAAGCGCCGCTGGCTGCCGAAGCTGGCCACCGGGGAGATGATCGCCGCCTTCTGCCTCACCGAGCCCGGGGCGGGCTCCGACGCCGCCTCGATCAAGACTCGCGCGGTCCGCCAGGGCGACCACTGGCTGCTCGACGGCAACAAGCTCTGGATCACCAATGGCGGCGTCGCCAGCTTCTTCACCGTCTTCGCCAAGACCGGCCGGCCCGAGGAGCGCGGCGCGATGAGCGCCTTCGTGGTCACCCGCGACCTGCCCGGAGTGAGCGTGGGCCCCCACGAGGACAAGATGGGGATCCGCGCCAGCTCCACCACCACGGTGCACTTCGACTCGGTGAAGGTGCCGGCGGACCACCTCCTCGGCGAAGAGGGCAAGGGCTTCAAGATCGCGATGAAGATCCTCAACAGCGGCCGCACCGGGCTCGGCGGAGGCTCGGTGGGCGCGATGAAGAAGCTCATCGGGCTCTCCACCCAGCAGGCCAAGCAGCGGGTGCAGTTCGATCGCCCGATCGCCGACTTCTCGCTGATCAAGCAGAAGATCGGCCACATGGTGGTCGACTGCTACGCCACCGAGGCGGTGGTCAACATGGTCTCGGGGCTCATCGACCAAGGCTTCCGGGAGTACGCGGTGGAGGCGGCGATCAGCAAGGTGTTCGCCAGCGAGTGCCTCTGGCGCACCGCCGACGAAGCGCTCCAGATCGCCGGGGGCAACGGCTACATGTGCGAGCTCCCCTACGAGCGGATGGTGCGCGACTGCCGCATCAACCGGATCTTCGAGGGCACCAACGAGATCCTGCGGCTGTTCATCGCCCTGAACGCGATGAACGACGTCGGCGCCCAGCTCAAGGAGCTGGCCGCCTCCCTCAAGGGGGTGTTCAACGATCCCATCAAGGGCTTCGGCGTGCTTTCGGAGTACGCGCTCCGGAGGGCGTCGCTGGCGGCCGGGCTCCGGCGGGGGAAGGCCAGCTTCACCCGCCTGCACCCCTCGCTCGAGGAGCACGCGCGGATCTTCGAAGAGGCGACCTTGGAGCTGGCGCTGGCCACCGACCGGATTCTGCGGAAGTTCGGCAAGAACATCATCGGGCAGCAATTCCCCACCCGGCGGCTGGCGGACGTGATGATCGACCTGTTCGCCCTGGCCTGCGTGCTCTCGAGGGTCAGCACCTCGCTAGAGCGCGGCGGTCCGGCGGTGGACAAGGAGGTGGACATCCTCCGGGTGTTCGCCGGGCAGGCCAAGCGGCGGATGCAGCAGAACTTCGCCCGCATCGAAGAGAACGACGACGACATCATCCGCTCGCTTGCCGCGGACGCCCTCGAGCAGGAGCGCTTCCGCTGGGACAACCTCTGACCTTGCCCATGAGGCCGCCGGTGCCTACCGCTACGGCATGCGCGAGTACCCCACGGAAGAGCTGAGGCAGAAGCTGTTCGAATCCACGGACCGCTTCTTCCTCATCGACGCCCTGCCCAGGGCCTCGTACCAGCACCGCCACCTGCCGGGCGCCTTGAGCTTGCCCTTGGAGGAAATCTCCCAGCGGGCCCCTGACGTGCTCCCCGACCCGGAGGCGGAGGTGATCGCCTACTGCTCGGGGCCTCGCTGACCCCGCTCCTCGGAGGCCGTGCGCCTCCTCGAACGGATGGGCTACCGGCGGCTGGGCCACTACGGCGGGGGGATCTCTCACTGGAGGAAGGCACAGCTGCCGCTCGAGTCGGGAGAGCAGCGCGACTTCGCCCCTGAGCTGCGCGAGGAGCTGGCGATGCACCCTCCTTCGCCCTGAACCGCGTCAAGGCGGAGGCTCGCCGAAGTCCACCTTCTGGGGCAGCTCGTCGATGTCCTTCGCCTTGGGCGGGAAGTGCTTGGCGAGCTTTCTTCCCACGCGGTCGATGCCCTCGAGCAGGCCGCCGGTGAAGTCCCCTTCCTTGAAGCGAGCCGAGACGGCTTCCACCACCTCGTCCCAGAACGCCTGGCCCACCTTGGCGTGCACTCCTATGTCGCCGAGGACGACCAGCTTCCGGCGGGAGGGAACCAGGAAGAAGAGCACCCCGTTGCGCTCGCGGGTGCGCTCCATGCCCAGCCGCGCGAAGGCGCGCTCGGCCGAGTGCCGGACCCGGCCCCAGAAGAAGGGCGCCACCGAGACCCGCAGCTCTCCGGTGGAACGCCCCTCGGCCCGGCAGATCGCCTCCTCCACCCGGGCGGCGTCGATGAGGCCCCGAAGCCCGCGCTTGGTGTGCCGGTGCATTTCTCCTCCTCACCACGAGCCGCTGGCGCCGCCCCCGCCGGATCTTCCGCCTCGACCCGAGAAACCTCCGCCGCCCATCCTTCCGCCGAAGCCCCGCCCCCTCCCCGCCGCCATCACGAACAGGAGGTTCAGCGCCAGCCTCGGATGGGTGACGAGCAGCAGGAGGAACGCCACGCCGATGATCAGCGCGACCGCCGTCTGGAGCGGCCCTGCCCTCGGCGCCTCGGGCGGCGCGGGTGGAAGCGCGAGTGGCTTTCCTTCGATCGCAAAGAGCAGCGCGTCGATCGCCTGGGCGACGGCCCGGTCACGCTGCCCAGAGCGGAAGCCCGGCACCAGCACCTGCCGGACGATCCGGGAGGCGACCGCGTCGGGCACCCTCTCCTCGAGCCCGTAGCCGACCTCGATGCGGACTTTCCGCTCGTCGGCGAGCACGAACAGCACCAGGCCGTCGTCGAGCCCTCTTCTCCCCACGCCCCAGCTCTCGAAGGTCCGCACCGCCCACTCCTCCAGCGGTTCGCCGCCGATGCCGCGGCCGATCCACACGAGGACTTGATGCCCGGTGGCTCGCTCGTAGGCCTCGAGCCGCCGGTCCAGCTCTCCGCGCACCGCAGGCGAGAGGAAGCCGGCCTCATCCGTCACCCAGCGGCCCGGAGGAGGAGGCACCGCCACTGCGCGCGCGGCCAGGGGCAGGGCCAAGCAGAGCGCTAGCGCGCATCGGGGGGCACCCATGGCGCCGCCTAGAAGGTGAACCGGGGCGCCGCCTCGCTTCCGGGCTGCGCCTTGAAGTACGCCTTCGTCTCGAAGCGCTCGCCGAAGACGCTGGCGAGGAGGACCGTGGGGAAGCTGTTGCGGGTGCTGTTGAAGCTTCGGGCCAGCTCGTTGAACCTCATCCGCTCCACGGCAATTCGGTTCTCCGTGCCCTCGAGCTGGGCCAACAGGTCCCGGAAGGCCTCGGTCGCCCGAAGCTCCGGGTAGCGCTCTGCCACCGCGAGCAGCCGCGAGAGCGCGGCGGTGAGGCCGTCCTGCGCTTGCTGGAAGCGGCTGAATGCTTCGGGATCCTCGACCAGCTCCGGAGTGGCCTCGAGCGAGACCTGCCCCACCTTGGCGCGGGCCTCCGCGACCTGGCCGAAAGTCTCTCGCTCGAACCGGGCCGCGCCCCTCACCGTCTCCACCAGGTTCGGCACCAGGTCCGCCCGGCGCTGGTAGGCGTTCTGCACCTGCGCCCACTGGGCCTGGACGGCCTGGTCCATCTGGATCAGCCGGTTGTAGGCGCCGCCGCCGAACAGGCCCGCCGCCGCGAGCAGGGCGGCCAGCGCCAACAGCGGTGCCCAGCGCACCCCCCGCCGGCCTTCGCCCACCGGTCGACCCACCCGCGAGACAGGCGACATCGTGAGTCTGAATCTAGCGACGCGCCGCGCGCGGACAACCGGCCCCACTTTTTGCGGCAGAAAACTGGCGAAGCGCCGGGACGCGATCAGTATGCGGCCACCCAGGAGGCCGCCCTGCAACGCCTGCCAGTTCATGCAACCGCCACGTTCCTGCTGATGGTCGGCCAGCAGTCGCTCGACCAGACGGCGGCATCCTCAGTGCCGCCTCGGCAGACGAGCGCCACCCGCGCCTGCTCGTTCGTCTACCGCACGCGCGAGGCCGCAGCGCAGGGCGGCTGACCGGCAATCACCCCGCGAGCGACTGCAGCATCAGCGACAGCTCTTCCTGGCTCGCCGCTTTGGGTAGGTAGTAGTGCGGGCCCTGGGCCAACGCCCTGCCTGCCTCCTGTGGAGACGAAACGGTGAGAAAGACCACCGCCGGAGCCCCCTGGGGCAGCCGGGCAGCGACCTCCTCGCCGCTCATCCCGGGCATGTTCAGGTCGAGGAGGACCACGGCGGGGCGCTCCCGCTCCAGCCATGCGAGCGCCTCGGGGCCCGAAGAGGCCTGGTGGGGCTCGTAGCCCAGCTCGCGGAGCCGTTCGAGCAACGATTCTCGCCATTCTGCGTCATCGTCCACCACGAGGATCTTCCGTCCCGGCTCTCCCATGCCCCGCCAACTTGCGGTCCCCTGCCGCTTGTTCCGGACAGCTCGGACGCCTGGACGCTTGGCGCTTGGCGCGCCTGAGAGCATGAAACCGGAGTCAGGCCGCCCGCGCCGGCGATTCCGCCTCTTCGCTGATTCCAGGCAATAGCCGCGAGCCGGTGCACACCCTGAGCCGGTTGCCGCGCCAGTCCACCGTCTCTCGGACCAGGCCCACCACCCACGCCACGAACAGCAGCACGTCCCTCAAGGGCAGCGCGGCCAGCTCCTTGAAGTACAGCCTGCGGCCGCGCATGGCCCGGACCGCCATCGCGTCCACCAGCGCCTTGACTCCGCCGACCAGCGCGGCGGTCGCCACTACCCACCAGGTCGGGTTGAGCGCCGCGGCGATCAGCGCCAGCGGCGTCGGGTTCAACAGCGCCTCGCCCAGGTAGGTGGTCGGCTGCACCACGCTGCGATGGATGACCTCCCAGCGCGAGTAGCGCCGGTAGAAGTCCTTGATCGACCGCCGGCACGAGACGTTCACCACCGTCCCATGGGCGACGACGATCTTCTTCTTGAGCTGTTCGCGCACGCCCTTGCCGATGACGTAGTCCTCGGCGAGGAGATCCTTCATCGACTCGAAGCCGCCCAGCGCGAGCAGATCGTCCCTTCTCAGCGCCATCGACTTTCCCACCACCAGCGGCTGGCCGACCGCGGCTGCGGCGATCATCCCCGGCCCGACGTCCGAGGAGAGGTGCAGATTGTCGAGCATCGACCCGAGCTTCTGGTCGCCGCTCCCGACGATGGGGTGGGTGACGCAGCCCACCTGTGGATCCTCGAAGAGCGCCGCGATCTCCCGGAGGTAGCCGGGGTGCACCCTGGTGTTGGAGTCGCTGATCACTACCAGGTCGAACCTCGCGGCCCCCTCGAGCGTCACCAACTGGTTCACCTTGGGGTTGTAGCCGGGCTCCCCGCGCTGCACCACCAGCCGCATCTTGCCCGGCCAGCGACGGCAGGCATTCTGCGCCACCTCGTAGGCTGGGTCCGCGGCGTTCTTCACCCCCAGCACCACCTCGTAGGTGGGGTAGTCGAGCGAGGCGAAGCAGGCCAGGTTCTCCTCCAGCTCGTCGTCGATCCCGCAAAGCGGCTTGAGGATGGAAATCCCGGGCTCTCCATTCTTCGGCCAGGCGGGCGGCTGCCGGAGGCTCCGGCGCGTGAAGCCGACCTGGAGGATCACCGCCACCGCGCCCGCGACCGAGGCCAGCAGCATGAAGAACCCGAGGTAGTCGAGCATGGGAGGCCCACATGCAACGCCGCTGCCGGCTCTTGGAGGGCTCGGCAGGCTCGCCGCTTCCCCTGTTTCCGACACCTTGCGTCACTGTAAAGAGATGTATGCGTAACACATTCGGCACCAGGTGCGCGAACCGCTGCGCAGCCCGGGGGTGCAGCCTGCTCGCCCCCCCGAAGGTCGGCCGTCAAGTCGGCAAGCCCAGCGCCCCGCGGAGAAGCCGATTCAGCCGCCGGAGCGCCTCCACCTCGTCGGCGCGGGCGAAGGCAACCAGCACCTCACGCAAAAGCTCGCCCGGCCCTTCGGCGGGACGGAAGTCGACCGTCAGTGCCCACTGCCCGTCCCCGTGCGCCAGCAGGTCGAGGGAAACCACGCGATCGAAGGTGACCACCACGGTGCGCGGCAGCCCCCGGGCGGGAGTGGTGAAGTCCAGCCGGAGCGTGTGGGAGAGGAAGTCCACCACGAAGCAGCGCCGCCGCCGCGCCCGCGCCTCCAGCAGCACCGCCGCGCCCAAGCCTACCGCGGCCAGAAGGCCGAGACCGCCGGCCGCCCAAGGGTGCCCTCCCGCCCCCAAGAGCCCCGCGGCGCCGAGGGCCAGCGCTACCCCCGAGGCGGCCGAGAGCGCTGGCGCCACCCCAGAGCGGAGCCGATCCGTCTGCCCCACCAGGACTGGGGTGTCGTATCGCAACCGCACGTCGCCGATCCGCAGAGGCAGGCCGCTCTTCTCGAGCGATTGCTCGAACGTCACCGCCACGCTATCCCCTTGAATGGCGCAATCGCGCTTTCGTAGGCTCGGCCTTGGCTGGCCCAAGGCGGAGACTTGACGCTCGAGCCCGGCACCTCAATCGGCAAGTACGTGGTCCGACGGAAGATCGCCGAGGGCGGCATGGCGGAGATCTACCTCTGCTCCTCCCGGGGCCCGGAGGGATTCGAGAAGGACGTGGTCATCAAGCGCATCCGCGCCTTCCTCGCCAGCGATCCGAGCTTCGTCAAGATGTTCGTCGCGGAGGCCCGGGTCGCCTCGAGGCTCAACCACCCGAACGTGGTCCAGATCTTCGATTTCGACAAGCACGAGGACACCTACTACATCGCGATGGAGTACGTGCGGGGGCGCTCGCTCCTCGAGGCGCAAAGGCGGGCCCGAGAGCTGATGGAGCCGATGGGCCACACCCTGGTGGCGCACCTCGGGGCAGAGGTGGCTCGCGGCCTTCACTACGCCCACGGCCTCAAGGACAAAGGGCAGCGCGTCGGCCTGGTGCACCGCGACGTGACTCCCCACAACGTGCTCCTCTCCTTCGACGGGGCGGTCAAGCTCACGGACTTCGGCATCGCCAAGGCCGGCGACAAGCTCACCGTCCCGGGCACCCTCAAGGGCAAGTTCGCCTACATGTCCCCGGAGCAGGCGCGCGGCGAAGAGGTGGACGCCCGCTCCGATGTCTTTTCCCTGGGGGTGGTCCTCTGGGAGATCTTGACCGGGGGCCGCCTCTTCGAGGACCAAGGCGAGATTGCGGTGCTGAGGGCCGTGCAGCACCGGGTGATCGCCGCGCCGGCGCGAATCAACTCCGAGGTGCCCGCCGAGCTGGACGCCATCGTGATGAAGGCGCTCGAGCGGGACGTCGCGGTGCGCTTCCAGACCGCGCAGGAGCTGGAGCACGAGCTGGCGCGCCACGTCCTCGCGCACGCGCAAGGCATCGAGGATACCGACGTCGCCGCGTATCTGCGGAAGCTGTTCGGGGCGGAGGTGACCACCGTGTCCGCGGCCGACCCTCCCGCCGGACCGCCCCCTTTTGCCGCCAGCGACTCCGCCGGAGCTTCGGCGAGCTCGAGCCAAAGGACCGCCGTGATCCGGCGAGGCGGCGGGACCTCGCCCGCCGACGGCGAGGATCCCAGCTCGCCCACCTTGGTCGTAGACCGGCAAGTCCCGAGGAAGCCACCCGAGCAGCCGGCCGGCCCGGCCCCCGCTCCGGAGGGCGCCGCGGGCGCTCCCCGACCGGCTCTTGCACGGAAAGTGCGGAGAGCGGCGCTGCCCATCGCGGCGGTGGGGCTGACCGCGGTAGCGGCCGCCGCCGCGATCATGGCGTCGCGGGAGGTGGGCCGTCCGGCGGCACGGCAGAAGGCCGAGGACACCGCCCGAATGCCATCGAGCCCGGCCCCGATCGCCATCCTTCGCGCGGTGGCGGCCCCGGATGCCGGGGAGGCCGCAGAGCCTTTGTACGCGGGCGAGCCCAGCGCCGCTCCGGCCCGGGCAGCGGGGCCTCCGACCGCCGAGGCGCCCGCCCGCCGCACGGCCAAGCCCTCGGGTGAGCGTGCGCCGAGGCCGGACGAGGCCCGAGGCACCCTCGTGCTGCACGTCATGCCGTATGCGACCGTGGAGGTCGACGGCCAGCTCGTCGGCGAAGTGGAGGGCATCCGGCGACTGTCCCTGCCCGAGGGAAAGCACCGCGTGCGGATTTGGCACCCCAAGCGTTCCGATGAGGCGGAAGTCGTGGTCCAGGCCGGCCGGGAAACCCTCCACCGTTTCCAGGCTCGCTGAGTGCAAGTGGCCCAGGGGCGCGCCCTCGGCACTCCGCTGTTCGGTTGACTTGATGCGGGTAATGCGTCCAGCTGACAGGGAGTGATAGAAAAACTCATCCACCGATGGACCTCCCCTTCTCCGTGGACATCGACCTCGAGGAACCGGGCGAGCCGCTCGCCTCGAGCATCTTGTTGGTCGACGACGAGGAGGTGGTGCTCGACGTCCTCCAGCGGCTGCTCGGCAGAGAGGGCGACCTGTCCGTCACGCCGGCCAAGAGCGGGGAGCAGGCGCTGGAACATCTGCGCGAGCGAAGCTTTCAGCTCCTGGTCACCGACAAGAACCTCCCCGGCATCAGCGGGATCGAGCTGGTGACCGAAGCGCGAAAACTCCGGCCGGCCATCGAATCCATCCTCATCACCGGGTATCCGAGCGGGGAGTCGGTGCTGGCCGCCCTCGCCGCGGGCGCCTCCGACTACCTCACCAAACCCTTCGACGACTTGCCCATCGTGCGGGCCAAGATCCGCTCCGCCCTCGAGCGCCGTACGCACCGGGTCAAGGGACGAAGGGCCGCCATGTTGATGGCGCGGGAAGCGGTGGAGTCGTTGCAGCGTGGAAGGAACGTGCCCGAAGAGATCTGGAACCGGCTGGATTCGCGGCTCGCCGCCTACGAAGCGGCCATTCGCCAGGGGGGCGGCGGGGCGGTCCTGGTCCTGGGGGAGGAGGAAAACGCCGCCGCGCTCCGGGCGGCAGGCCTGGAAGCTTCGGTGGCGGAGCCCTCGGACGTGCGCCTCGAGAAGGCGGCCGTCGTCGTCATCGACACCCGCCGGCCGGATTGGCGCGCGCTCGCGGAACGGCTGGAGCACGCCTCGCCTGATGTCCTCCTCGTGGCGAGGCCCGACCCCGACGTCGGGGACCTGCTCGAGGCCATCTCCATGCACGTCGAGCTGGTCGGCTTCGGAGGCGGAGCTGCCGCCGCGCTCCCGGGCCGGGTGAAGGGCTTGCTCCTTCGCCGGGCGGTGCAGAAGGCGCAGGAGTCCCTCGCGCACGCCTTGGCCGAGTTCCACGGCGCCTTGGGCGGTTGAGCTCGATGAGCGCGACTCTTCCGCTGCCCGCGAGAGGTGGCCGGCCGCCCAGCCGTGGGTGGGTGGTGTTGGCCGCGCTCTTGCTGCCGGCCGGAGCGTCGCTGGCTCAGCTCCCGTCCCGGCACGCGGAGGCGGTCGCCGCCAAGGTGGCCCTGCAGCGAGACATCGGCGCCTGGCTGGAGACGACGCTCCGGGGCCTGGCTCACCCCTACCGGGTGCTGGTCAGCGTCCAGCTCGTCACCCGCGAGGACCAGCGAGAGATCGTCCAGAAGGAGTCGCAGCCGGACACGGTGATGAAGGTGGGTGCGAACAAGACGGTGAAGCTCCCCGGGCTTCCCCTGGTGGACAAGCCGCTGGGAGGCTATGGGGCGCCGGACATCTCGGTGACCGTCCCGGGGAAGCAGAAGGTGGAGGTCCGTCAGGAGCTGAAGATGGTCATCGAGCGCACCGTGGTGCACCTCTTCGTGGAGAAGGGTATTCCTCCCCCGCGCCTGGACCAGCTCAAGAAGGCCGCCTCCGAGCTCTTGGCGCTGGATCCCGGCCGGGGCGACGCGCTGGAGGTGTCCGAGCTGGCCTCGTCCTCCCAGCCGGGCCCCGCCTTCTTCGAGGCCAATTCGGGGTTGCTCCTCCTGTGCGCGACCGCGCTCCTCTGCGCGCTCTTCATCGCGATCGGTCTTTCGCGCCGCCGCGAGGGGAGCGCCTCCGCCCGGCTGGTGGGGGAGATCTCCGCGCGCGAGGCCCAGCCGTCCCCGGAAAAGGGAGCGCCTGCTCTCGCAGAGGCGCCACCGCCAGAGATGGCGGACGCCCCGCGGCCCTTCGCGTTCTTCCGTGGGGTCGACTCAAGGCAGGTCGCCGAGGCGCTGGCGGCGCTGGACGCGGGGGATTGCGCCGCGGCGCTCGAGCGGGCAGAGCTGGAGCCGGAGAGCCAGCAGGCGCTGTTCGATCTCCTTCCTCCCGATCGCCAGCTCGCGCTCGCCCGAGTGCTGGCTCGGCCGCGGGTTCTCTCCACCGAGCGGCTGGCGGCCGCGGAGGAGAAGGCTCGCGCGGCGCTGGCGGAGGTCCAAAGCCGGGTGCGCTTGGGCGGCGAGGCCGCGGCCGCCGATTCGCTCTCAGCCGTCACCCCCGAGGTGCAGGCGCGCCTGCTCGAGCAGCTCTCCAAGGATGACCCGGCGCTCGGCCAGGCCATCCGGAGGCGGATGGTGCTGTTCGATGACCTCGGCCAGCTGCCGCAGGGGACGGTGCGCCAGATCGTCACCTCGATCGACCCGGCCACGGTGGCCCTCGCGCTGGAGGGGGCGCCGGCCGCGGCGAGGGAGAACGTGCTGCGCTCGGTGTCCTCGCGCCTCAAGGGCATTCTGGCGGCGGAGGCTGGCGGGGTCTTGGGCAAGCCCGCTTCCGAGGTCGATGCGGCTCGCAAGAAGGTGGAGCGCGTGATGCGGCGGCTACACTCACAGGGCCAGCTGGGCCGCGGAAGGACTTGAGGCTCCGACCGATGTCCGCAGTGGCGATCGTCCTCTCATGCCTGTTGGCGGCGACCCCCGAGGTCGGCCTCGCGAGGGTCCTCTTTCCTCCGCTCAAGGACGCCGGGGCCAGCCCGCGCGATGGCTCGGAGATCCCGGAGTACACGGGCGCCGGCGAGACCCAGCTCGCCGCCGCGGGCTACTTCCTCAAGCAGCGCAACGAAGCGCTGGAAAAGGCCAGCTCGCGGATCACCGAGCTTCACGAGGTCTTGAAGCTCGCCGACGGCGCCAACGAGAAGCAGGTGGCGAAGTTCCGGAGGGCCCTCAAGGAGGTCACCGGCAAGCCGCTGGAGGAGCTGCGGGCGTCGCTCACCGAGGCGGTGAAGTCGGAGAAGAAGCGGGTGACCCTGGTGAGGAAAGCGCTCGAGTCGGCCAAGGAGGAGGGCGAGCAGATCCCCGCGGTGGATCCCCAGCTCATCGCCAAGCTGGAGGCGTACCTGGCTTCGCCGCAGGCGATGCGGGTGGTGGAGGCGCGCGTCCGCGCCTACCGGAACATCGCCGGGGGGCTGACCGCCTATCTGGACGGAGACGAGGCGGCGGCGCTGATGCGCATGAAGTCCGCCAGCGAGGACGCGCCCGACATCGTCATCGCGCACGTCTACCTCGGCTCGTTCTACTTCCTGGTGCAGAACGCCGATGCCGCGATCGAGGAGTGGAAGAAGGCGCTGGCGCTGGACCCGACCAACGAGGCCGTCCGCAAGGCGCTGGAGCAGGAAGGCGTGGAGTTGAAGTAGGAGGCAGCGTGCGCACGACCACCTACGTGGGGCTCATCGCCGGGGCGGCGGCCGTCTACCTCGCGGTGCTCGCCAAGGGCGGCGACTGGACCATCTTCGCCAACCCGGTGGCGGTGCTGGTCTGCCTGGGCGGCACCTTCGCGGCGACCACCTTGTCCTCCTCGCGGTCCACCATCGTGCACGCGCTCTCGGCGGTGAAGGCGATCTTCATCGCGGAGGGAGTCTCCTCGGCGAAGGTGGCCGAGGTGATGCTCAAGCTGGCGAGGCAGGCGAAGGCCCAAGGGCACGCCTCGATCAATCCCGAGGAGTCCGAGCTCAAGGACCCTTTCTTCCTCAAGGGGCTTCGGCTGGTGACCGACGGCGTCGAGCCGGCGCGGATCGAGCAGCTGCTCCGGCTGGAGTCGGAGATCCTCACCGAGAAGCGCCGCGCCGCCGAGCGGATGTTCCGGCTGATGGGCACCTACTCGCCGATGTTCGGGCTGGTGGGCACCCTGATCGGCCTCATCCAGATGCTCAAGGGGCTGGCGGATCCGCGCGCCATCGGCCAGGGCATGTCGGTGGCGCTGATGGCCACCTTCTACGGCGTCCTCCTCGCCGGGCTGTTGTTCCTCCCGCTGGCGGGCAAGGTGAAGACGCTGGACCTCGACGAGCGGCTGGTCCGCGACCAGATGCTTGCCGGGCTGTTGGCGATCCGCTCGGGGGAGAACCCGGAGAACGTCCGCGAGACCCTCGAGGTGTTCGCGCAGAAGCCGGCGGCGCCGTGAGAGGGCCTCATGCCTCGCGAGACGGAGAGGGGGACAACCCGCTCGCCGACGCCACCTGGCTGTACAGCTATGCGGATCTGATGACGCAGCTGTTGCTGTTCGCCATCCTGATGGTGACGGTGGTGGGGCTCAAGGAGTCGAAGCCCGCCGAGCCCGGGGCCGATCCGCTGGACCGGACCGAGCGAGAGCTGGACCGCTTCGTGGAGCAAGCGAAGCTGGAAGGCGCGATGACGGTCGACCGCGGCGCGGACCGGCTGATCATCCGGATGAAGAGCGTGCTCCTCTTCCGCGAAGGGCAGGCGTCGCTCACCCCCGACGCGGAGCGCGTGCTGGACGGCGTGGTGCGCGTTTTGGGCGCGACCCCCAACTCGCTGCGGGTCGAGGGGCACACCGACGACGTGCCGATCCGCAGCGCCCAGTTTCCCTCCAACTGGGAGCTGTCCACCTCGAGGGCGATCTCGGTGGCCCGCCACCTCGAGGACCGGGGCCTTGCGAAGGAGCGGCTCTCGGTGGCGGGCTACGGCGAGTTCCATCCGATCATCGCCAACGACAGCGCCGAGCACCGGGGGCTCAACCGCCGGGTCGAGCTGGTCGTGCTCGGGGAGGAGGACCGGTGATCCTCCGCCGGGCCCCCGAGGACGACGACGAGCAAGTCACCACTTTCTGGCTCATCACCTATTCGGACATGGCGACGCTGCTCCTGGCGTTCTTCCTCCTCATGTTCTCGTTCACCCTGCTCACCGAGAGCGAGGGCGGAGAGCTGCTCAAGGCCCTCAACGTGGTGACCGGGGGCGAGAGCGCCGACCCCAGGGCCTCGGAAGATCTGGAGGCGGCAGCCCGGAAGATCGCCTCGCAGTTCGGCGGCGCCGGGCAGGAGGAGGCCTTCGTGGAGAGCAGCGAGGACGAGGTGACGGTGGTGCTCCCCTCGGGGATCACCTTCGGGTCCGCGGAGGCGTCCCTCTCGGCGGAAGCCGGGGCCGCGCTGGAGAAGGTGGCGGGCATGTTGGCGGCGATGCCCAACACCATCCGGGTGGAGGGGCACACCGACAACGTCCCCATCCGCGGCGGGCCTCACCCCACCAACTGGCACCTCTCCGCCGCGAGGGCCCAGAGCGTGGTGCGGCTGCTCATCGAGCGCGGGGTGGATCCGCGGCGCCTTCAGATCTTCGGCTTCGGAGAGTCCAGGCCGCGGCGCCCTAACCTCACCGAGGATGGCCGGCGGGCGAACCGTCGGATCGAGATCAAGCTCCTGCGCTCGGAGCGGAAGTAGGCGGGCGCGAGGGCTTTGACTCGCCCCACCGCCGCCCGTAGCCTCGCCTGGCATGGGCAAGCGAGTCCTCGTCACCGGAGCGGCCGGGTTCATCGGGAGCCATACCTCCCAGGCGCTCGCGCTCCGCGGGGACGAGGTGATCGGGCTCGACAACTTCGACGACTACTACGAGCCCTCGCGAAAGCGAGCCAACCTGGCGGAGGTGGAGGCGGCGGGCGGGGTCCGCTTCGAGTTGGTGGAGGGCGACGTCCGCGACCGGTCGCTTGTGGCGCGGCTGTTCGCGGAGCGCCGCTTCGACGCGGTCGTGCACCTCGCCGCGATGGCGGGAGTGCGGGCGTCGATGGAGCGGCCGCACTTCTATTTCGAGGTCAACGTGGGCGGCACGCTGTCCTTGCTGGAGGCGGCGCGCGAGCAGCGCGCCGGGAACTTCGTGTTCGCCACCACCTCGTCGGTGTACGGGAACGACTCGAAGCTGCCCTTCACCGAGACCGAGGCCGCGGACCGTCCGCTCGCGCCCTACCCGGCGAGCAAGCGTGCGGGGGAGCTTTTGGGCCACTCGTACCATCACCTTTACGGGCTCAGCTTCACCGGCCTTCGCTTCTTCACCGTCTATGGTCCGCGGAACCGGCCGGACATGATGGCCTTCAAGCTGCTCGACTCGGTCTGCTCCGGGAGGGAGATCCCCCTCTACAACGGCGGACAGATGCACCGGGACTGGACCTTCATCGAGGACATCGTCGCCGGAGTGGTGGCGGCGGTGGACCGGCCGCTCGGGTACGAGATCATCAACCTCGGCCGCGGGGAGCCGGTGCTGCTCAACGACTTCGTCCGCTGCGTGGAGGAGCTGACCGGCAGGAAGGCCCAGCTCCGCGACCGGCCGATGAACGACGCGGACGCTGCCTACACCTTCGCCGGCATCGAGAAGGCCCGCCGGCTGCTGGGCTACGCCCCGAAGACCTCGGTGAGGCAAGGGGTGGAGGCCCTGTGGGACTGGTACCAGGCGGCGGTGCTCGGCCGCTGAGCTAAACAATCTCGCCTAGATCGAGGGTCATTTCGACGACGTGAACGTTGACGTGGGCGTTGACGTGGGCGTTGACAGCGACGGCGACGTGGCCGCCGACCACGTTCACGTCGCCGACAACGTTTTGGCTCTCGGCCAATCCGAGTCTGCTCAGACGAAGATCTGCCGGAACACGCGCTCGGCGATGGACCAGATTCGCTCGCGCTCCCTCGGCTCGTCCACCTCTCCGGAAAAGGAGAGGCGCATCCTCCCGAACAGGTCCGGCCTCACGTGGACCTCGACTGTGCTGGTCCCGTACTGCTCGCTGAGCGCGCGCCGGAGCGAGGACGAATAGGAGCTGAGGACCGGCCTGGAGAGAAGCTCGTCCCGCTGGGGGAACGGCAGAAGCTGCCTCAGTGCCCCACCGCAGATGATGACGTGGATCCGTGACGACATGCTCGGACAGGTCGAACAGCCGGCAGGGCAGCCATGCTTCCCCGCGTTGGAATCGCGGCGGTTTCGGTGTTACTTCCTCCGGATCGCCCGCCGGACGGGCGCCCCGAGGGCAGCCATGCAGACTCGCCGACGCTCGAATTTCCTCACTGACATCATCGACGCCGACCTGGCGGCCGGGAAGAACCGCGGCCTGGTGGTGACGCGCTTCCCGCCTGAGCCCAACGGCTTCCTCCACATCGGCCACGCCAAGTCGATCCTGCTCAACTTCGGCCTCGCCGAGCAGTACGGCGGGCGGGCGCACCTGCGCTTCGACGACACCAACCCCACCACCGAGGAGACGCTGTACGTCGAGTCCATCCAGGAGGACGTGCGCTGGCTCGGCTGCGACTGGGGCAAGCACCTATACTACGCCTCGGACTACTTCGAGCAGATGTACGAGTGCGCGGTCCGGCTGATCAGAGAGGGCAAAGCCTACGTAGATAGCCAGCCGGTGGAGGCCATCCGCGGCCAGCGGGGCGCCTTCGAGCGGCCGGGCACCAACAGCCCGTTCCGCGACCGGAGCGCGGATGAGAACCTGGACCTCTTCCGGAGGATGCGCGCCGGCGAGCTCCCCGACGGCTCCTGCGTGCTCCGGGCGAAGATCGACATGGCTCACCCCAACGTGCTCTTGCGCGATCCGCTGCTCTACCGGATCCGCCACGCCCACCATCACCGGACCTTGGACCGCTGGTGCATCTACCCGATGTACGACTACGCGCACCCGCTGGAGGACGGGTTCGAGGGGGTGACGCACTCCATCTGCACCCTGGAGTTCGAAAGCAACCGCGCGATGTACGACTGGGTGCTCGACAACCTGGGGCCATGGGATCCGCGGCCCCACCAGTACGAGTTCGCCCGCCTTGCGCTCGGATACACGGTGATGTCCAAGCGGAAGCTCCTGCAGTTGGTGGCGGAGAAGCGCGTGTCGGGCTGGGACGATCCGCGGCTGCCCACCATCGCCGGGCTGCGGCGCCGGGGGGTGACCAAGGAGGCGATCCGCGAGTTCGCCGAGCTGATCGGCGTGGCGAAGAACAACAGCATCGTGGACATCGGGAAGCTGGAGTTCTGCATCCGGCAGGACCTCGAGGGGCGCGCGCCGAGGGGCATGGCGGTGCTCAATCCGCTCAAGGTGGTCTTGAGCAACTGGCCGCAGGACCGGGTGGAGGAGCTGGAGATCGCTTGGTGGCCGGCAGAGCCGGAGAAAGCAGGGCTGCGGGGGGTGCCCTTTGGCAGAGAGCTGTTCATCGAGAGGGAGGACTTCTCCGAGTCTCCTCCGGCGGACTGGAAGCGGCTGGCGCCGGGGCGGGAGGTGCGGCTGATCGGCGCATACGTGGTGCGCTGCGCCGAAGTGGTGCGCGGACCAGCCGGAGAGGTGCGGGAGCTGCGCTGCACCTACGACGCGTCCTCCAAGGGCGGCGAGCCGGCGGACAAGAGGAAGATCCCGGGCACCTTGCACTGGGTGCACGCGGGACGTTCGGCGGAGGTGGAGGCGCGGCTGTACGACCGGCTCTTCAGGGTGGGGCTGCCCGACGCCGAGGGCGACTTCTTGCAGCACATGAATCCGGAGTCGCTGGTGGTGATGAAGGCGAGGGTGGAGCCGGCGCTGGCGGAGGCGGCTCCGGGGACGAGGTGGCAGTTCCTCCGGCAGGGGTACTTCTTCGTGGATCCGGTCGACTCACGTCCGGGCGCTCCGGTGTTCAACCGGGTGATCGGGCTGAGGGACACCTGGGCCAAGGCCACCGAGCAGCTCGAGCGGAAGCCGGAGAAGAAGAAGCCGGAGCCGAAGCCGGCGGCGCCGAAGAAGGGCAGGGCGGAAGCGCGCGCGGAGGTGCGGGCGGGCAACCCGGAGCTGGCCAGCCGCTACGCGCGCTACCAGTCGGAGCTGACGCTGTCAGCGGATGAGGCCGACCTGCTCACTGGGGACCTGGCGACCGCGGAGTTCTTCGATGCGGCGGTGTCGCGCCATGGGAACGCCAAGCTGGTGGCGCGGTGGCTGTTGAACGACCTGTTGGGGCTCGCGAAGAAGGGGCTGGAGGGCTTGCCGCTGCGCGGCGAGGACTTCGGCCGATTCGTGGCGCTCCTGGATTCGGGGCGAATCGCACCGGCGGCGGGGAAGACGCTGCTCGCGCGGCTGGTGGAGCAGGGCGGCGATCCCCAGCGGCTGGTGAACGAGCTTGGGTTGGGAAAGGTGGCGGACGGCGCGGCCCTGGCGGAGGCGGTGGGGCGGGTGTTGGACTCGCACGCGGCGGAGGTGGCGCGTTACCGGGCTGGAGAGAAGAAGCTGCTCGGCGTCTTCATTGGAGCGGTGATGAAGGAGATGCAGGGCGTGGCGGACGCGGCGGCCGTGCGGAAGGCGCTGGCGGATCGACTCGGGTAGAAACCCCTCTCCCGCGAGCGGGAAAGGGAAAGGGTGAGGGTGAGCGTCACCTGGTGACGGGTCGGCCCCCCACCTGTAACGGGCGCGCCACAGAGCGCCAGGGGCTGGGCTTCTCCTCCTTGCGCGGCGCTATGGCGAAACCTCGGCAGGAAGCTGCGTCGGCGAAGGGAGGCACGGCGACTGCACTCGGTGACCTGCATGCGGACGCAATGGCTACTGGCGATGGCTTTCCTGGGTGTCTCGACGTGCAGACCCGCGGCGCTGATTGAAGGGCGCAGGTCTGCAGAGGGAAGCGGGGCGCCCACTCCTGGGGTCGACGCTGGCGGTTCCTCGCCGGCTGACGCGGGAGGCTTCCCGGCGGATGGGGGAGCGGAAGTCGACAGCGGCGATATCTCCCGAGTCGACGCGGGCGGCCTTCCGGATGCGGGCGCCGGCTTGGTGGGGCCTCATTTCCCTCCGGGAGCGACCTGGTACTCGGACGTCTCGAGCGCGCCGCTGGATCCGGAATCCAGGTTGGTGGTCATCGGAGCTGGAGATCACGCCGCACGTCGAGAGGCGAATGGAAGACCGAGACTTCAACGAAGTTGATCTCCGCGCGATGCTCGAACATGCCCACGGCTACCGGCCAGACGTTGTCGAGGGCCGCTGTCGTTCTCGACGCACGGCTCAGAAGCGGAGCTCCACGCCACGGCCCCAGCGCGAGAGTGCGCAGCGTATCACGAGAGTCTTCCCGCGACGCCGAACCTCAAAGCCAGTGGCGGAGCTGGTACGCGAACCAGGTGACGATCCGGTCGAGCAGCGGCCGCCGCCGCCACTGCTCGAGGCTGATCTCGTCGCACTGGTAGAGGTGCTGGGTGAGCATCGCCTCGGCCGCCGAGGCGAAGCGTTCGTCTTCCACCACCGCGTACACCCGCCCGCGCCGCCGTTCGCTGCTCTCGCTCTCCAGGAGGCCCTCGCCGTAGGTGGTGGCGCCGAACCGGACCACGCGCGCCTCTCCCGTCGCCAGGAATTTCCCGCCGCACGCTCGGATCAGCTTCGCGGAGTGACCGGTCGACGAAGGCGAAGTGGGCAGGGCTTCTCGGGGCGAGGGACCTCGCCTCGCTGAAGGTCACCGACTTCGAGATGGTCGTCGGCGGCGCGCGGATTCCCTACACGGGTGACTGCGTCCGCAGCCCTTGAGAATGCCTGGCGTTCGTCGCCTGCTTCGCGCGCCGGAGTCGGGCGAGGACCAGGCCGCCCAGTGCAACGCCCAAGCCGCCCGGAGCCTGTGCGCAGCCGCGGTTTGCGTATCGGACGCCGCGGCATGGTGTGGCCACGAATTGCCCCTTGAACGTCTCGTTCCCGGCGAAGGTCAGCTCGAAGGCGCCGATGGAGGTGGGGCGCGAGTTTTCCTGCTCGGGGTCATCGAGGAGATAGATCTCCGCCTCGCCGATCTCGGGTGTGGTGATGTTGCGCCTCGCATCGGTGCAGCCGGAGGAAGAATTGCTCGGGCAAATGCGGGTGAGCGATCCGCCGCCGGGCTGCTGCTTGGCAGAGAGGCCCTTGCCGAGCGTCTGGCTGCCCGAGGGGCTCATCGTGAGGAGCAGGGTGGGGCGCTCACGATCGTTTGTTGCTCGCAGCGCTACTCCGTCTTCCCTTTGGTCGAGGTGCCTGCAGGCGTCTTGATCGTCGGAGATGAGGATTGTCACCCCCACCAACGATCCCCAGAGCCCGAACCATTCGCGTTCGACCGAGTACAACGCCGACGGGCCTCTGAAGGAGATGCCTGCAACCGTGCCTTCCACCGCGGTGTGGTCGGGGAGTGCGGGGCCGCAGGCCGCGATCAGTCCGACGATGAGGATTGACGGCCTGGACATCGGAAGAGGCAGCGGGAGCATTGCGCGTGCCAGCGATAACCACGCGGAGTCTCGGTCGCGGAGCGAGAGCGGGTAGGAACTCGCGGTCGCGGTTCCGAGGCGGCAGGCTGGAGCATGTCCGCCGCTAGGGGGTTGGCTCGAGCAGTAGCTCGAGCGGTGGGCCGGCCAGCGTTGCGAAGACGGGCGACGGGTGTTCGCGCAGGCTAGGAGCGATCACGTGAATCCGGTATTGCTCCGAGGAGGTGAGCTCCAGCGGTGCGAGGGCGAACTGTCCTTGTCAGCTTCGACCGGCTCGCCAAGCATCCACCAAGCGGCCGCTGCCGCGGCGGTGGCGATGAAGCAGACTGTGACCAGAAAGCGCTTCACAAACCGTGCCTTGATTGTACCGGACGGGCCTGGGCGGAGGGCGAGGGGGGCCGAGTGCGAGAGTCCACCGGCTCCCGATGGGCGGCGCTACGAGGTAGACTTGAGGCCGTCGGAGGCTGGAACCGGCGACCAACGGAACAAAGAACGAGATGCCCAAGAGGAACAGCAACAGCGGTCGGGACGCGACTATGCTCCTGTTCGAGGAGATTGTCCGCGTCCGGGAGAGCTTGCGCCAGGCCGAGCGCGGAATGGGGGCAATGGGGCGTTACGTGCTCCGCATGCATGCGGAGAACAAGGCGCGGTTCGAGGCCCTCGAACGCCGGGTCGCGGTGCTGGAAACCTCTCGGTAGGTGCGCGCGCCACGCCGCTGTCCGTCGTTCTCCGGCGGCGCGGCGTTCCACCCGTGCCGGCCCGGGGCGCAAGGACCGGCGTTTTCTTCGGCGAGCCTCTTCGAGCGTGACGGGACATGGCTGGTGAAGTGGAAGGACGGCGCCGGCCAGTGGCGCACGAGGCGGACCTCTTGCGCGACGCGGTCGCTCTACTCGACAAGCGCCTGCGCATCAGAAGCGGTAACGGCACATGAACGGCACATAGCAGGCAGAAAACGAAAAGCCCTCGACGAATCGGAGGCTTCTCGATGACCCTGCCGGGATTCGAACCCGAGTTTGTGCCGTGAGAGGGAGCGAGGAGCCGTCGGACGCGCTCGCTCCGTGTAGCTCGGCTTCGCAAGCGTTCGACGCTCCTGGGAGCGGGGCGAGCGGCGCTTCGCTCCTGGTGTCACCGGGTGGCCTGCTCGCGACCCAGTTTGGTCCGCCGGTGGTCCGGCGTTTGGTCCGGCCCGCGCGCGCCCTCCGAGCGCTCGAGGGCGGTGCCGGCTGGCTGCTCACGGTGCGCCAGGTGGCGGAGCGGCTGGGTGTCTCGACGGCCACCGTCTACGCGCTGGTGGAGCGCGGAGAGCTGGCGCACGTGCGAGTGTCGAACGCCATCCGGGTGGCGCCGGCGGACCTCGCGGCGTACCTCGAAGCACGGAGGGGTGAGCGATGAGCGCGCGCCGGCCCGCCATGCTTCCCCCGGAGCTGGCCGAGCGCATTGATTGGGCCGTGAGCGCGATTGACGGCGCCCGGGCGCTGGCGGAGGCCGGCGAGGCTGACCCGGCGCCGAGCCCGCACGCCCTCGCTGCGATTCACGCCATCCTGCGCCTGGCGCTGGCGGAGCTGCGCCTGGCGCTGTCGGACCTGACCGAGTAAGCAGGAGGTGAGCGATGAATCGACGCGGGCGAGGAGGGGAGCGATGAATCGACGCGGGCGAGGAGGGCCAGGCACCGTTGCCCGCGGCCATGCCCTCACGGTGGCGCTGCGGGCGCTCAGGCTGCTGCGGACCGGCCGCTGGCGCGTCGAGGAGCTGGCGGCCGAGCTGTGCGAGCACCAGCGCACCGTGTACCGGCTGCTACGGGCGCTCGAGCGGGCGGGCATCCGCGTCGAGGCGCAGCGGGAGGGCCAGGAGGTGTACCACCGGGTGAGGCGCGAGACGCTGGAGGCCGCGCTGGGGCTGCGGGCGCCGTCTCCCCCACCGAGGCCCGTGGTGGCCCTGGCCCCGCCCCGAGACTGTGAGGAGTGCGGTGTACGGCTGCGGCGCTACCGGCTGTGCGCGGCCTGCCGGCGGCTGCGCAGCGCTGAGGGCCGGCGGGGCCGGGGCTGAAGTACACTGAGCTGAGCTGAGGGCATGCCGACCGAAACGGATGACGCGCGCTTGCTCCGGGCCCAGCGAGTTCTCTCCGAGATGGAGCGCGTCCTGCGGCTGCACCAATCCGAGCTGCCACGCACGGAGATGGCCCGGGCGCTGGGCATGCCACGGCGGACGCTGTACCGGAGGCTGGAGGCGTTGCAGTTGGTGAGGCGGAGGCGCGCGAGGGAGAGCTGATGGCCGCTCAGCGTCATCAACACCCTGGCCAGAGCGAGCCAACGAGCGCCTGGCCTGTTGCTCCGGCCGGTGGCGGGCAGCGGCGGCTGGTACGCGGCCGCGGAGATCTCTGCCTGCCGCCATGTTGCCCCCAAGTTGGCGACACTTGCTCAAAACGTACATTCTGCGCATAGTGAGGGCATGACCGAGCTACCTACCACCGAGGCCCGCAGCATCTTCGGGGACGTGGTGAACCGCGCCGCGTTCGGGAAAGAGCGCCTGGTGCTGACCAAGCACGGCAAGCGGCTCGCAGCCCTGGTGCCGATTGAGGACCTGGAGCTGCTCGAGGGGCTCGAGAACCGCCGCGATGCCGAAGCGGTGCGCGAGGCCTACGCTGAGCAGGGGGACGCACCGGCCGAGCCCTGGCCGGCGGTGAAGGCCCGCCTGGGCCTGGTGGGAGCGAAGGCGGCCCCTCGCAAGCGCGCCCCGCGGCGCCGGCGGAAGTAAGCCCCGCCTTCCATGCCCTACGCCATCCGTCTCTTGAAGCGGGCCGCTCGGGAGCTTGAGGCCCTCCCGGCCCGGGAGAGGGCCCGGGTGGCGGCGCGGATTGACTCCCTGGCGGACAACCCGCGCCCCCACGGGGCCGAGGCCCTTCAAGGCGAGCTGGCCGGGCACCTGCGGATTCGGGCGGGGGACTACCGCATCATCTACGCGGTGGAGGACGCCGCGCTGGTGGTGACCATCGTTCGGGTTGGCCACCGGCGCGAGGTGTACCGCTGAGCCAGCGGGAGCACCCGTTGGAGGAGACGCCCCGCGAGCGGGTAGCTGTTCGGCCTCGTGCGTTTCTGCGCTTCCTGCACCCTCGCCCGCCCTCCCGGCACCGAACAGGTTCGCGGTAGACTGTAGCCATGTCACCGTCACCAATCGGCCCAATCGGTCGAGGCGCTACCGGCCGCTTCGCGCCTGGCAACCCGGGCGGCCCTGGCAATCCCTACGCTCGGCGAGTGGCGGCTCTCCGCTCCGCGCTGCTCGACGCCGTGACGCCGGACGCAGTGGGCGAGCTGGCCCAGGCGCTGGTGAAGCAAGCGAAGGCGGGGGACGTAGCAGCGGCGAAGCTGGTGCTCTCGTATCTGGTGGGCGCTCCAACGGCCACGGTGGACCCTGACCGCCTCGATGAAGATGAGGCCCAGGTGATGCTGACGCGCGCCTCGGCCCGCGACGCGGAAGGCCCTGGGTCTGCCGATGCTCCGGCTCCAGCGCGGGCGGAAGCTCGGGGCGAAATTGCGCAGGGCGGGCTGATCGGCAGATCTGCCGTATTTCGGCCGCGGGGCGCGCGGGCACCATGCCCGTATGCAGATCATCACTCGACGCCGCAGTGTCCCCGGGCTCGGCGAGCGCATCCGCGCTGAGCGCCAGGCCCACGGACTCTCGCAACAGGTCCTCGCTACCCGCGCCGGAATCTCTATGCCTCGGCTGGCGGTCGCCGAGCGGTACAGCGAGGCCACGACCGACACTCTCGCCCGGCTGGCTCGCGCGCTCGCGCTCACGGTTGATGAGCTCCGGGGCCGTCGCGCCGAGGCGCCGGGCGCGGGCGAGGGTCAGCCATGACCCCGCTCAACACGGTGTTGGCGGCGCTGGAGGCCCACGGCTGCAACCCGCAGGAGTCCGGTGGTCAGTGGGCCGCGCTCTGCCCGGCGCATGAAGACTCGATGCCCAGCCTCTCGCTCACAGCGGCGGACGATGGCCGAGTCCTGGTGAAGTGCCACGGCGGGTGCTCGTTCGAGGAGTTCGCTCGGGCGCTCGACCTGCCCGCCTCCGCCTTCTTCGCGCCGAAGCCGAACAAGGGGCTGGGCCGCATCGTCGCCGCCTATAGCTACACCGATGAGGCCGGCGCGCTGCTCTTCGAGGTGGTGCGTTTCGAGCCGAAGACCTTTCGCCAGCGGCGGCCCGATGGCAAGGGCGGATGGGTGTGGAGCATCAAGGGCGTGCGGCAGGTGCTGTACCACGACGGGCGCACCGGACCTCCTCGTTGAGCGCCCGAACGAGACACACCCTACCGACGTGGCGGCGCTATGGGGGCGGCGCATGGTCGTCTGCTCCGAGACCGAGCAGGGACGTTGGCTCGCCGAGGCCCGGGTCAAGTCGTTGACCGGGGGCGATGCGGTGTCGGCGCGCTTTATGCGCCAGGACTTCTTCACCTTCGCACCCACGCACAAGCTCTGGGTCTTCGGCAATCACCAGCTGCGGGTGCGGGGCACCGATCACGCGATCTGGCGGCGCATTCTCCAGGTGCCGTTCGAGCAGACCATTCCCGAGGGCGAGCGTGACCCGAAGTTGACCGCGAAGCTGCGCTCTGAGTTGCCGGGTATTGCCGCCTGGGCGGTCCAGGGCTGCCTTGAGTGGCAGCGGGGAGGCTTGCGACCACCCCGCGAAGTCTCGGACGCGACGGCGGCTTACCGCGAATCGCAGGATCGCCTCGGGGCTTTCCTGGCGGAGGCCTGCCGGGTCGAGCCCGGAGAGCAGTGCAAGTCGGGCGAGCTGTACTCGGCGTACGTGGGTTGGTGCTCGGAAGCGGGTGAGCGTCCTTGGAGCGCGACAGCTCTCGGGACCGCCCTCAGGGAGCGCGGATTCGAGTCCTGTCGCACGGGCCGGGGGAGGGGCTGGGCGGAGGGGAACAGAGTCCACCGGCTCCCGATGAGCGGAGTGGCGAGGTAGACTCGAGGCGTCGCGGCTGGAACCCGCGACCAGCGGAACGGAGAGAAGCGAGATGCCCAAGAAGAACGGAAGCGGCAACGGCAGTGAGAGCGGGAGCGACATCATCCTCCGGATGTACGCCGAGGTCCTCACTGCGCGGAAGTCTCTCGGAGCGCTGGGGCGCGGGCTGCTCACGCTCCGGCGCACGATGAAGGCCCAAGAGAAGACGTTGGGCGACCACGAGCGGCGGCTCGCGGTGCTCGAATCCGCCCGGTAGGTGCGCGCGCCGCGCCGCTGTCCGTCGTTTCTCCGGCGGCGCCGCGTTCCACCTGTGCCGGCCCAGGGCGCAAGGACCGGCGTTTTCTTCCCCGACGTGAACCATGGCGAGCGTCTTTCACGAGGATGGCGGCTGGCGGCTCAAGTGGAAGGACGGCGCCGGCCAGTGGCGGACAAGGCGGGTGAGCTGCGCCACGAAGCTTGAGGCCAGGCGGCTCGCGGCCGACCTCGAACGCCAAGCGGAACGGCAGGCCCTCGGGCTCGAAGCGCTGCCCTCCGAGTCCACAATGACGCTGGCCGAGCTGTGCCGGTGGTGGCTGGCCAAGCGCTACCCGAGCGGTGGCAGGAACGAGCGCCAGCGGGGAGAAGAAAAGCCCCGAAACCGAGCAGAGTTTCCTCAGTCGATTCCGGGCCTTGTTCCGCTTGACCCTGCCGGGATTCGAACCCGAGTTTGTGCCGTGAGAGGGCACCGTCCTAACCGCTAGACGACAGGGCCAGTATTCGCGATGTGTACCACGGAACCTCGAAAGCTGGGGGACTAGGATTCGAACCTAGATAGCCAGATCCAGAGCCTGGCGTCCTGCCGTTAGACGATCCCCCAATAACGCGCTGCCTCCCGCCCACCTTCCTACTTGCTCGCCTGCTTGTCCTCCTTCCTTCTCTCCTCGGCGATCACCACGAAGATGCGCACCTCGTCGTTCGCCTCGTAGATGTTCAAACCCTCGAACTTCTTCCCCGAGGGGTTCACCAGGTGCTCCGCCTTCACCCCCGGCTGGTTGATGATCGACTTCCTCGGGTACGCACCCGGCGGATACGCCGTCTTGTAGAACTTCCGGGTCTCTTCCCACTTGAGGTGCGTCCGGTACCTGTTCTCCCCGACCCGCTGCGCCCCATCCGGCAACGCCACTCCGCCCACCTCCGCCGCCGCCGCCGGCAACACCCACAACAGCCCCGCCAAAAAAAGAGGGCGGGACTTATAGGGAGCGTCCCTAGGGGTGTCAAGGCGTCGCCTCACGAGGGAAAAAGATACGCCCAGCTCTCGAGCACGTCCATCCACACCGCCACCACCCCGTGCAAGAGCGCCCCGTACCAGAAACTCCGCGTCCTCAACGCCAGGACCCCCAGCGCCACCCCCGCGAGCACCGAGCCCAGCGCCTCCAATTCAGGCTTCCCCAGGTGCATCACCGCGAACGGCGAGGCCTGGATCAAGACCGCCCCGGCCTTCCCAAACCGCGGCAACAGCCCGTTCAGCATCCAGCCGCGGAACAGGAACTCCCACCCCACGAAGTACGAGAGGTACGCCGCCTCGTAGATGAGGAACAGCCCCAAGCTCAGCGCCGGCTTCCCCCCGCCTAGCTGCAGCGTGAAGGCCGCTTGCCCCGCAAGCGGGTAGTGCCCCGCAAACGCCTGCGACCGCGACGCGACGTACGCCGCCGGCAACATCACCAGCAGAAACAGCCCGCTGATCGCCAGGCCAGCCTTCGCATCCCCCAACCCCATCCCGTACGCCCGCGTGAAGCTCCCCCGGGTGGCGTACGAGAGGGCGAGCGGGATCACCAGGTAGAGGAAGAGGCTCGCCCCGAACCACCAGAAGTACGGCAACAGCGGCGCCGCCGGGTGCGCATCGAAGCGCGCGCCGAACAGCGTCCGGAAGTAGCTCGTGTTCGCCTGGTAATGCGAGATCACCAGGAGCGCGCTGGCTCCCAGGATGACGACCGCGGGCTCGCCTCCCAGCTCCCTCCCGTAACGGCGGAGCTCCAGCCTCACCCGATCCGCCCGAGCGCCGCTTCAATCCGGCGCAGGGCCTCGTCGCGGCCGACCAGCTCCAGGGTGTCCCCGATCGGCGGGCTCGTCACGTTGCCCGTCAGCGCCACCCGCACCGGCTGCGCCACCTTCCCCATCCCCACCCCGGCCTGCTCGGAGACCGCCTTGATCACCTGCTCCAGCGCCTGGGGGCTCCACTCCGCTCCGCGCAGCCGCTCGAGCACCTGCGCCAAAAGCGGCTTCGCCGCGCTCGAGAGGTGCTTGGCCGCCGCAGCGATGTCCAGCTCCACCCCCGCGGTGAAGAAGTAGCGGACCTTCTCCGCCATCTCCTTGAGCGTCTTCGCCCGCTCCCGGAAAGCGAGCACGATCTTCTCCAGCCGATCGTCCGCCGCCGCGCTGACGCCCACCTCCGCGAGGAACGGCACCAGCCGCTCGGCGATCGCCCTCGGCGGCAGCATCTTCAAGTACTGCTGGTTCAGCCAGAGCAGCTTGTCCGGGCTCCACACGCCCGAGGTCGCCCCCACGTGCTCGAAGTCGAACCACTCGATCAACCTCTCGCGGGGGATCACCTCGTCGTCGCCGTGCGACCAGCCCAACCGGGCGACGAAGTTGATCAGCGCCTCCGGCAAGATGCCGCTGCGCTTGTGCAGCATCACGTCCGCCTCGGGGTGCAGCCGCTTGGAGAGCTTCTCCCGGTCCGGCCCGAGGATGAGCGGGAAGTGCGCGAGCTCCGGAGGCTCCCACTCCAGCGCCCGGTACAGCATGAGCTGGGGGAAGGTCGAGTTGACGTGCTCCTGCCCGCGGCCGACCAGGGTGATCTGCATCAGGTGGTCGTCGATCACGCACCCGTAGTTGTACAGCGGGATCCCATCCCCCCGGAGCATCACCCAGTCGTCCAGGTCCGAGTACTGCTTGCTGATCCTCCCCAGCACCTTGTCGGCGAAGGTGACCGTCCCCTCTCCGGGCGGCATCTTGAAGCGAACCACGTGCCCCGCCTTCCCTGGAGGCGGCGCCAAGAGCTCCCGGCAGGTGCCCTCGTACCGGTAGGTGCGCTTCTCGCGCTCGAAGATCGCCCGCCGGGCGTCGATCTCCTCCCGCGTGCAGTAGCAGCGGTAGGCCCGCCCCATCGCGATGAGCTTGTCCGCCCACTCGCGGTAGAGCGGCAGCCGCTCGGTCTGGAAGTACGGGCCGCGCGCGCCTCCCACCTCGGGGCCTTCGTCCCAATCGATCCCCAGCCAGCGGAGCCCGTCGATGATCGCCCGCACCGACTCCGGAGTGGATCGCTCCCGGTCGGTGTCCTCCATCCGGAGGATGAAGGTGCCTCCGCGGCGGCGGGCGTACAGCCAGTTGAACAGCGCGGTCCGGGCGCCGCCGATGTGCAAGTAGCCGGTCGGTGACGGTGCAAATCGGACGCGTGGGGTGGCCATGGGTCGCGGGCAATTACCAGAGCGATCGGGGGCTGTCGACAACGCCGAGCGCTCGTTGGGTCTTCCCCGCGCTGGTGGAGTAAGTTCGAGGAGCCCGACCACCGTCGGGAAAAGCGGAGGCCGGGCCGCTCGCTGCCGGACGGAGAGGCGTACATGAGCAAGCTCCACTGCGCACTCGGGGCGCTCCTGGTCGGACTGGCGGGTCCCGCGAGCGGCACCACCATGCTGGCCCAGGACATCGTCTCCCTGAGCCGGGGCGCGGACGCCGTGGTGCAGGGCAAGGTGACCCGAGTCGAGAGCCGCTGGAACGGCGACCGCACGCGGATCATCACCGAGGTGGACATCGAGATCTCCGAGGCCCTGAAGGGCGCTCCCGGCAAGAAGATCACCGTGGTCCAGCCCGGCGGAGTGGTGGGCGAGATAGGCCAACAGGTCGGTGGAGTCGCTTCCTTTCGCGAAGGCGAGGAGGTGGTCGTCTTCCTCGAGGCGAGACCTGGAAGCACCTTCCTGGTCTCCGGCATGGCCCAAGGCAAGTTCCGCGTCGAGCGCTCCAGCGACGGGAAGGCCGCCTTCGCAATTCCCGAGGTCGAGGTGGATGCGCTGCTGCTCGATCCCGCGACTCGCGCGCCGGTGCCGCCCAGGGTCCGCCCGGTGAAGCTGGAAGAGTTGAAGGCCCAGGTGCGCGCCGCGCTCGGCACTCCTCCGGCGGGCAAGAGGTAGCGGTGAACGCGGCCCTCTCTCTCTCGCTCGCGGCGGCCCTTGGAATCCCCAACGCCCCCTATGTTCGGAGCCGGGTGGACCCGTCCGACCCCGACTCCCACTGCCTGTGGTGGAAGGACGGAACGGTCATCGAGTACCGCCAAGGAGCAAACGGGAACCCGGACACGCCAGGCGAGACGGAGCTCGCGGCGATCACCCGCTCGGCGCAGACCTGGCAGGCGGTAATGGACGAGTGCGGGAGCCTGACGCTCAAGGAGGGCTCGCGCACCAGCTCGAGCAAGATCGGCCACGACGTCGGAAGGGCGGACAACGAGAACGTGATGCTGTTCCGCACCGCGTTCTGCACCGACAAAGTCGGCCCGAGCGACCAGTGCTGGCGGCTCGATGACTGCATGAACCGCTACGACTGCTGGGCGTACGCGAGAGGCACCATCGCGCTCACCACCACCGTGTTCGAGCGCAGCACCGGCATCATCTATGGCAGCGACGTGGAGCTGAACGCCGGCAGCTTCGTGTTCACCACCGTCGACGCGCCGCCCTGCGTGCCACCGGCGTTCACCCAATCGTGCGTGGCCACCGACGTGCAGAACACCATGACGCACGAGCTCGGCCACCTGCTTGGGCTGGACCACACCACCTATCCGGGCTCGACGATGAACCCGAGCGCCCCGGCTGGGGAGACGTCCAAGCGGTCGCTCGATCCTGGCACCAAGCAGTTCGTCTGCGACGTGTACCCGAAGGGCCGCGCCTCCCGCGATTGCGTCATCAACCCGATGCCCGCCGCGCTCGGCCCCGCCGCCGGAGGCTGCGCTGCCGCACCGTGGAGCGTGGCCGCGCCGGCGCTCCTCCTCGGAATGCTCCGGAGGCGGCGCCCGTGACGCCCCGCGCCGCCTTAGCCCTCGTTCTGCTCGAGGCCGCGGCGGCCGCCGCCCAGGACTACAAGCGCACTCCGGTGCCGGGGAAGGACCTCTGCCTCGCCTGGGGTACCCGCGACCTCACCTACAACGCGCACGCCGCGGGGAGCTCGCGCACCCCCGGGGAGGCGGAGTTCGTCGCCATCGACGCTTCGTTCGGGACCTGGCAGGCGCTCTCGGACACCTGCTCGGACTTCCGGATTACCCGCGGGCCGAGGCTGGCGACGGTGCTGGTGGGCAAGACTCCGGGCTCGGAGGCGAACAACGTCATCACCTTCCGGGAGAAGAACTGCGTCGACGTGGTGCCAGCCGGCGACCCGTGCGCCTCGGATGGGACGTGCGCCAACAAGTACGCCTGCTGGGACCACGCGGACGGCACCATCGGGCTCACCACCACCACCTTCGGCTTCCGGACCGGGCAGATCTTCGACGCCGACATCGAGCTGAACGCCTCTCCGCACGCGGACGGCGACTTCTTCATGTTCACCACCATCAACTCCCCGCCCTGTGCGCCGGAGATCATCTCCGCCACCTGCGTCGCCACCGACGTGCAGAACACCATTACCCACGAGGTCGGCCACTTCTTCGGCCTGGACCACGTGGAGGTAATGGGTTCCACCATGGAGCCCTCGGCGCCGCTCGGGGAGACGCGCAAGCGGGTCATCGATCCAGGCTCGGCTGCCGGGTTCTGCGACACCTACCCGCGCGGCCAGCCGCCGGTGCCGTGCAGCGAGCTGGCCCAGATGCGCAGGAAGATCGTCGCTCGGAACACCGGGACGACGGGGCTGGAGTCGATCGGGTGCGGGGTCTTTGGCGGCCTCGCGCCCGGTGCGGCGATTCTCCTCTTGCTCCTGTCGCGACGACGAGCGCGTCGCTGATTCCCGCGGCCGCTGAAACCAACGGCGCGGCGGGCTCACTCTCGCGGCGTGGAGGTGGGCCATGACTCGTCTCGCTCTGCGCTGGTGTGTGGCCGTCGGAGCGTTCGCCGCGGCGACCGCCACCGGACTCTCCCTCGCCTGGGCTCGGAGCGAGGATCCGGCGCGAAGCGCGGCCTCCGTCGAACACGCCTCGCCGGTTCGCGAGGGCGCGGCATGCCGCGTGGGCACCTCCGGCCCCCAGGCTCCCCCGCAGCCGCAGGCCCCGCAAAGGCGCCCCGGCATCCTCCTGGAGTTCCAAGTCAGAGCCGGGGGAGCACCTGCCGGCGGCGCAGAGGTGGTGCTGCGGAGGCGTTTACCCTTCGAGGCTCCGGACTTGCGCTGGAAGCCCGCCATTCGCGCTGCGGCCGATCAGGCGGGCAGGGCATCGGTCGGGGTCGATCCGGGTGTGTACATCGCCAGCGTCAGCCGCAAGGGCTTCGCCACGGAGCGCCGATACTTGGAGGTCCCGGCCGGGCGGTCGAGGATACGCTTCGACATCGAGCTGGTCCGTTGTGCCGCCCTCTTTGGGCGAACGGTGGAGGAAGGCAGCGGAGCGGCGGTGCCGTTCGCCGAGCTTGTGGCCGTGCCGGACCCCATCGCCGCCTCGGAGGAGGCCCCCACGCCCGAGGAGGGACGCTTCGCGGCTTCGAGCGACTCGAGAGGGCTGTTCAGGCTGGACGGTCTCGCGTCTGGGCGCTACCAGCTCATCGCGAGGGCGGTAGGGCGTGCCCCCGCTCGCACGAGCGTGGACGTCCCGCAGGATGGCGAGCTGAGGCTCGAGCTACCTCCCGCGGCCACGGTGGAAGGCATCGTGGCCGGCCCTGATGGCCGCCGGGCGGCGGGGGCCGAAGTTGCCCTCCAGAGCGCGGGCCAGAGGTTGCTCGCCTGGACCGGGCCGGAGGGCGCATTTGCCGCGGAGGTCGATCCCGGCTCGGTGTGGCTGTCCGGGCGGCGGGGCGACGAAGCCGGCGCCCTCGCGCAGCCGCTGGTCGCCCGGGCCGGCGAGGTGATTCGTGGCATTTCGATTCGGCTCGGAGCTGGCGCGGCGCTGGAGGGGGCGGTCCAAGGCCCCGACGGCCCTGCGGCGCGGGCGATCGTCCAAGTCACGCCCTCCCGGAGCTCGGGCGAGGCGGCGCGTGCGGTGGCCGGTGCGGCCGGCGAGTTCCACCTCGGCCCGCTCGCCGAAGGCACCTACGACGTGCACGTGTTCCATCTCGATTGGCCAGAGAGCAGGCTTCATTCGGTGACGCTCTCCGCCGGGGAGGTGCGGCACCTCTCGCTCGCGGTGATCGCTCCGGGAGCAGTCGCCGGGAGGGTGACGGACGGTGAAGGTAGACCCGTCCCTGGAGCGCTGGTGAGCGCCGGCCCGCCGGCGGATGCGATGTGGAAAGGCAGGGCGAGTGCGCTGAGCGATTCCGACGGACGCTATTCGCTCGGCGGCCTGCGAGCTGGCCTGGTGCAGCTCGAGGCCCGCGCGGAGGACGGCCTGCGCTTCTCGAGGCGGATCGGGAAGGTACGCTCCCAGGCCACCGAGGAGGCGGACTTCGCCCTCCAGCGGCCGGGAGAGATCTCGGGCCGGATCCTCGGCGAGCTCGACGCAAGACTCGTGGAGGTCTCGCTGCTCCGGTCCGGAGCGATGGCGGACAAAGAGCGGATCGAGGTGCCGGTGGACTCGTCGGGAGCGTTCCGGAGCGGTCCCATCGAGCCTGGCTCCTACCGAATCGCGGCCCACCCCGCCGCCGCCGGCCCCGGCGCGGTGTACCACTCGAAATTGGTGGTCTCGGTGGAGCCCGGCGCCTTGGCTCACGCCGAGGTTCCGGTCGCCGACTCCTGGCAATCGAGGCCGCCCGGCAGCGCGGCGGAGCGCGGGACCATCGGCGCGGCCTTCGAGGGCAGCGCGGGCGGGGTGGCCATCTCCTGGGTGCTTCCCACGGGCCCGGCCGCACGCGAGGGCCTGAGGGCGGGGGACCTGCTGATTGCGATCGATGGGAGACCGGCGGGAAATGCCCTCGAAGCCTTCGAGCGGAGCAGCGGCGAGCCCGGCTCCAAGGTCGCGGTCACCGTGCGCCGCGACGGAGTCGATCGCTCGTTCGGCTTTACCCGCGAAGAATGATCGCGTCCAAGCTCGGAGGAGCCGCGACGGGGGGGCCAACGGTCGCGCCGGGTCGTAGGGCTGGCCCCGCGAGATGGCCGGCGCTGCTCGGACCGCTCCGGGGGAATCAGGGCCGCGTGCTCACCAGGGCGATCGGCTCCGGCTCGAGCTGAACCTCGGCGAATCCGCCATCGATCGCCACCTCCGCCTCGCCCCGGCCCGGCCGCATCGCCTTGGTCGGCCCGAACAGCCGAACACGCACCGTCCTGGGCTTCGCGGACTCCTCCCGCCAGAGGAAGGTGACCAGCCGATCCGAGCCGCCGAAGAGCAGCGCATGCTCCCGGCGCAAGAGCCCCAGCTCCTCGCCGCGGTCCCGAATGAATCGGCCTGCGTTCGTCGTTCCGAACAGCTCCCCGAACGCTCGGAGCGATCGCTTCTCCGCGCCGCCGTAGCGGTAGAGCCCGAAGTCGCCCTCGGGCAGCGAGTTGGAGCTGACCGCCTCGTCCTCCAGGGTGAACCAGCAGAGGCTTCGCGCGCCCTTGGCAGCGCCCAAAAGCGCGCCCCTCACCAGCCAGCTCGCCTGAGCGTCCTCGGTGACCGCGCCCTTGCCGCTCACCGGCGTGAAGGTCGGCCAGCCCATCTCGGTGACGTCGAATGGCTTGTCCCCACCGGCGCTGACCACCTCGGAGATCTGCGTCTCGAAAGAGACTTCGGCACGCCCCTCCCAGTAGGCGCAGGCGTTTGGCCCGCCTTCGGGAGGCGAGCAGGGCGGGTAGAGCATGTACAGGTGCACGGCCACGGCGTCGAAGTCGGTCCCTCCCGCCGCGAGCACCGATCGGATGAAGTCGCCACCGCTCGGCACGCCGGCGTTGGGGTAGGCGATGGAAACCGTTCCACCGAACAGCACCTCGCAGTCGGCACAAGCCTGGCGCACCCCCGCTGCCGCCGCCTGCAACAGCGCGGCGTAGGCGGTCGGGTTGGTCTGAGGCTTGAAGAAGCGGATCCCGGCGTTCGGCTCGTTCCACACCTCCCAGCGCTTGACGCGGGCTCCGTAGCGCGCCACCAGCGCGGCGGAGTAGCGGCCGAATTCGGAGGCGTCGTCCGGCGGATAGGTCTCGTCGCCTCCGGCGGCCGCCCCGGCGGCGCTGTAGAGCGGGTTTCCGTAGCCGAGGAACAGGGTCTGCTCGATGTCCGCGTCGGCCAGGCCTGAAACCAGCCCGTCATGCGGGGCGAAATCCAGGACGCCCTTCTGCCGCTCCACCGCAGCCCAGGTGAAACCCCACCGCACGCGCCGGGCCGACATCGACTTCAAGCGCGAGATGAACGTGTCGAGCTGCGCCCCCGCGGGCAGCGCTCCCGGCAACGCCAGGCACGCCGCCTCGCTCAGGTCCGGCGCAGACTCCAAAGGCGTCTCCCACTTGGCAAAAGGCGGAGCGCATGCGCCCGGGACGAACGCGAGGAGAGAAAGGCACGCGGACCTGAGGGAGGGCCCCCGCATCGCTCGTCAGTTCGCCTTCCCGCCCGGACCGCGCAGGCTCTGGATGGCCTTTTGGAGCATCGGCGGGTGTTGCTCCAAAGGCGCCTCCTTCGCGAAGCGCTCGAGCTGGTGGGCGGCGCGCTCGCCGTCCCCGAGCTGGGCGGCGATCCCGCTGGCGAACAGCCTCGCCTCGTACGCCCCCGGGTAGGTGTCGGCTAAGTGCTCGAGCTGGGCGAGCGCCGCCGCCATCTTCCCCTGCGCGGCCATGAGCACCGCGCGGTGGATCCGCGTCTCCACATGGTAGGGATCCATCGCCAGCGCGCGCTCCACGAACGGGCCGGCCCGGTCGAACTGGTCGGTCCGGATCAACTCGTGCGCGGCCCCCACCAACGCGTCGCGGTCCTCCGGGTCGCGCTCCAGGGCGTCGAGCGCCGCCGCGAGGTGGGGGTTCTCCTCGCGGGGCTCGGTCGGCGGCGGGCCGGCCGGCGGGCGAGCGTCCACCTTCGGCTTCGACTCCTGGCTCAGCAGCAGCCCGACCACCACGAAGAACCCAACTGCTCCGAAGGCGATGGCCGCGCCCTTGAGCGCCGAGGAACGCGGCTGGTCCGCCGCCAGAGCCCTGGCCGGCTCCTTGGCGGCGGCCGGCCTTTCCTTGACTAACCCGTCACGGGCCCGGAGCGCGTCCGCCGCCTCCCGCTCCAGCCGCGCCCGCTCCGCCAGGAATCTCTCCTCGCCCAACAGGTGGCGGTCGGCGTTCAGCTCCTTGAGCTGCCCGATCAGTTGGCGGTACCGCTGGTCCAGATCTGCCCGCCGATCCTCCGTGGGCAGAGCGGCGGCCTTTCCTCCGCGCCGGTTCACCAGCACGAACAGCAAGCCAGCCATGAGGCCCGCTACCAAGACGACCAGACCCGGAATCCAGCTCGTCTCGGTCATCGCTCAATCTCCGAGCGGACCTGCCTTAGGTACTCGTCTTCGGCGGGTGGCGCGGCGGCAGGCGGCCCGCCCTGGGCCGGGGACACCGCCGAGCCCCGGCGTCGCACCTGGCTGAGGATGACGAAGAAGCCGAAGAGCAAAAGCGCCATGGGCCCGACCCAGGCCAAAAGGTTGATGCCCTGGGCCTTCGGCTCCAGAAGGGCGAACTCGCCGTAGCGCGCCTCGAAGTAGGCGAAGATCTCCTGGTCCGTCTTTCCCTCGCGCACCAGCTCGCGGACCTTCTCGAGCTGCGCCCGCGCCATCGAGGAGGGCGAGTCGGCGATCGACAGCCCCTGGCACACCGGGCAGCGGAGCACCTTGGCGAGCGCCTGGACCCGCGCCTCGCGCGCCGGATCCAGCGGTTCTCCGGCCAGCCGCTGCGGCGCCAGGGGTTCGGCGATGACAGGCGGCTCCGCCAGCCCCGAGCCGGTCACCGCCAGGATCGCCGCCAAGAGAGGAGCGAGAGTCATGGCGAACCTCCATCAGGCGCGGGAGGCGCGACTAGCTCGCGAATCCGCTCGGTCATGGTCTGCGGGTCGATGGGCTGCGCCACCTTCCCGCGAATGATCCCATCCCGGTCGATGAAGTAGGTCTCCGGCACGCCGGTCACCCCGTAGTCCACCGCCATGGTCGAGGTGGGATCGATGAGCTGGGGATACCGCGCCCCGTGCTCCGCGATGAACCTCCGCGCGTTTTCCTCCGAATCCTCGAACACTACGCCGTAGAACTGCACCTTGTCGCCGAAGCGGCCGGCGGCCCACTCCAGCACCGGGTGCTCCTGACGGCACG
The DNA here is from genome assembly GCA_016191815.1 of Myxococcales bacterium. Taxonomy (GTDB): domain Bacteria; phylum Myxococcota; class Myxococcia; order Myxococcales; family Myxococcaceae; genus JACPVI01. Next base: position 124,832 of record JACPVI010000023.1, on the reverse strand, counting down.
GCCCGCACCAGGTCGCCCAGAAATTCAGCACCAGCGGGTTGCCCTTGAGCTTGTCGAAGGAGACCGGCTCGCCGTTGTCCAGCCGGCGCAGGGTGAAGGTCGGGGCCGGCTGGCCCTCCAGCTCGAACGGGACGCGGTGCGGATCCGTCCCGAAGGCCTTCCACCAGACGGCGAGCACGCCGAGCACGAACAGGCACGCCCCGGCCGCGAACAGCCAGAGCAGGGTGCGCCGCGGTGGAGCTGGCCGGGCAACATCACTCATGGGGCACCAGCCGAAAGGCCCGGGCTCACCGGAGGCGCCCCGGCGCCAGGCGGAGCCGCCGCCTCAGCCGCCACCTCCCTCCTCCGCTGCGGCCAGAGCGCGATCGCCGAGCCGAGCACCAGGATGGGGATCGCGTACCAGATCCACCCGACCAGCGGGAACACCCAGGCGTTGAAGCTCGCCGTATTCGCCTGGGGGTCGAAGGCCAAGAGCGACACGTAGACATCTCTCGCCAGCTCGAGCTTCACCGCCGGCGAGCCGACCGGATCGGTGCTGCGCTCGTAGAAGTTCATCCGCGGACCGTCCTTCCCGGCGAGCGAGTGCGACTCGCCCCCGGGTCCGAGGATGGTGACGTTGGCCGCCGTCCAGCTCCGGTGCGGCTCAGAGCCGCTGGAGAGCCCGTCGAAGCGTACCTGATAGTCGCCGACCTCGAGGGCCTGGCCAGCCTTCACCGTGCCGCTCGCGTGGATCTTGTACGCGGAGGAGGCGGCAATGGCGACGACGATCACGATCACCCCGACGTGGACCACGTAGCCGCCGAACCGGCGCGATGCGCGAGAGACGCTCTGGGCCAGGGCGGTGAGCGCGCCCTCGCCGTGGTGGGCGATGCGCTGGCGAGCGGGGAGGAACAGCTCGGCCAGGGTGACCACTCCGGCGAATGCGGCGACCCCGAAGATGGCGAGCGGCCAGAAACCGCGCAGCCCCGCGATCGCGCAGAGCGCCACCGTCCCCACCGCGGCCGCGCCGGGAGCCACCACCTGGCGCAGGACCTTCCGCGGGTCCGCCGATCCCCAGGGCAACAGCGGGCAGGCGCCCAAGAGCGCCAGCAGCAGGAACCCTCCCGGAACCGCAAAACGGTTGAAGTACGGCTCGCCCACGCTCATCCGTTTGTTCAGCAGGGCCTCGACGAACAGCGGGAAGGTGGTCCCGGTGAACACCGTGAAGGTCAACGCCACCAGGAGGAGGTTGAGGAACAGGATCGCCCCCTCCCTCGAGAAGATCGAGTCGAGCTGGCTCTCGGCCAAGAGCAGATGCCCGCGCGCGACGAGGAGGACGATGGAGAAGAGGAAGGTCACCCCGATGAAGACGAGGAAGGTGGGCCCGATGTCCGACTGCGTGAAGGAGTGCACCGAGTTGAAGACGCCGCTCCGGGTCATGAAGGTGCCGATCACGGTGAGCACGAAGCTCCCCAGCGCCAGCGCCAGCGTCCACAGCTTCAGCATCCGCCGGCGCTCGAGGACCATGGTGGAGTGCATGAAGGCGGTGGCGGTGAGCCAGGGCAAGAACGAGGCGTTCTCCACCGGATCCCACGCCCAGTAGCCGCCCCAGCCGAGCACCGCGTAGGCCCACCAGGAGCCGAGGATGACCCCCAGGGTGAGGAACAGCCAGGGCGCCAGCGTCCACTTGCGCAAGGGTGCGGTCCAGGACTCGCCCATCTCCCCGGCGATCAGCGCCCCGGCGGCGATCCCGAAGGGCACCGTCATGCCCACATAGCCAAGGTAGAGCATCGGCGGGTGGACGATCATCAGCGGGTGATTCTGAAGCAGCGGGTTCGGCCCCGGCCCGTCCGGCAGCGGGTTGGGAATGTGCGCCCAGGGGTTCGCCGGCCCGGCGATGAGGAAGGCGAAGAAGACCGCCACCGCGCACATCACCCCCATGGCGAGCTGGAGGCTCCTCGCCGGAGCGCGGCGGTGCAAGAGCGCGAACGCCAGCAGGTACACCCCGAGGATGCCTCCCCAGAAGAGGATGGAGCCCTCGAGCGCCGACCAGAGCGACACCACGGTGAACAGCACCGGCGTCGATCGGCTGCCCACCTGCGCCACGTACTTCACCGAGAAGTCGTGGGAGAGCAGGGCGGCGATCATCGCCAGGTTGGAGCCGATCATGCAGAGCGCGAAGCCGTAGACCGCGCGCTGCACCCAGATGAGCGCGGCTTCGCGGCGGGCGAGCCCTCCCCACAGCCCCACCACCGCGCCGAAGATGCCGCAGCCCAGGCCGCCCAGCACCAGGCCGTAGCCGATCAGCGAGCTCACTTTTGCTCCGCCGCCTCGGAGACCGAGCCCTTCCAATCGGCGGGCTTCTCCCCTTCCTTGGGAGGCCGGTACTCGTTGGAGTGGTTCACCATCAGCCTCTTCGACTTGAACACCTGCGACTTGTCCAAGGTGCCCTCCACCACCACCCCGATGCCCTCGCGGAACATCTGGGGCGGGGTCTGCTCGCAGTGCACCACCACCGAGGCCGACTCGGACTTGTGGCTGTCGGCCACCCGGAACTTCACGCTCGTCTTCTGCGCGCTCCACTCGACGCTGCCGGGCTGCACCACCCCGCCCAGCCGGATGGTGGGGCCGAACGCGCGCTCGCCCTGGGCCAGCATCTCGCTCGGGCTCCAGTAGTAGACGAGGTTCTTTCCGATGTCCCCGAAGGCGATGAAGGCCAGCGCGCCCGCGGCGACCAGCAAGGCGACGGCGAGGATGAAGCGGTTTCGCGCGCCAGGTGTCATGACAGCTCCTTGGGTGGCTCGCCGGACCTGCGCCGGAGCCAAAGAGAAACCCCGTACAGCGCCAGGGAAAGCCAGGTCAGGCCGTAGGCGGCCCAGATGTATTCCCAGCCGCCTTCGATCCGGCCCTGGCCGACCTGCGCCAGCATCGCGTGGGTGAGGAAGCTCATGCGGCCTCCTGCGGCCCGGCGGGAGGAAGCGCCGAGGGCAGCGCCACCTCCCTCGCCCGCGCCGCCTTCGCGATCAGGAAGCGGTGCCAGAGGTAGACGAAGAGCGCGCACATGAAGGCGACCACGTTGAAGACCAGCACCACGAACATCGACCGGTCGATGGTCTTCGGGTTCGACTGCACCTGGTGGATGCTCTTCCACCACCTCACCGAGAACCAGACGATGGGCAGGTCCACCGCGGCGATGACGCCCACCACCGCGGACCAGGTGGCGCGCTTCTCTGGGTCGTCCACGAACTTCCGGAGCGCCAGGTAGCCCGTGTAGAGGACGAGCATGATCGCGGTGGTGGTCAGCCGCGGGTCCCAGTCCCACCACACGCCCCAGGTGGGCCGGCCCCAGATCGAGCCGAGCAACAGGCCCACCACTCCGAAGACGACGCCCACCTCCGCCCCCGCCTCTCCCAGGGAATCCGAGGTCCAGCTCCGCTTGAACAAGTAGGCCGCGGAGGCCACGAAGTTGACCACCAGCGCCAAAAGCGCCGCCCAGACCATCGGCACGTGGACGAAGATGATCCGGTAGACCTCTCCCATGTCCTGCTCGGAGGGTGCCCAGGAGAGGCCGAAGTAAGCGCCCGCCGGGAGCATGGCTCCTCCAAGCACCGCCACCGCTTTCCAAACCCAGCCGCGCGCCTTCGCCCAGAAGAGGTGCAGCGCAAACAGCCCGACCGCCAGCGCGAAGAGTGCGATCGTCACGTACAGCATCGGTCAGTCCTCGATCACCTTCGGGAAGACGGCAAACCCGAGCGCCCAGTAGATCACGCTGAAGCAGCACAAAAGGCCGAGCCAGGAGCGGAGCGAGTCCTGGAGGTCTCCCTGGAGCACCAGGGCGGTGGCTTTCACCACCGAGAGCAGGGCAGGCACGAGCATCGGGAACAACAACAGCGGGAGCAGAACGTCCCGCGCCCGCGCGTTGGCCGAGATGGCCGCGAAGATCGTGCCCGGCGCGCTGATGGCCAGGCAGCCGATCGCCAGCACGAGCGAGAGCTTGGGGAGCCCCTCGGCGATGGAGACGTCGTAGATGGCCACCATCACCGGGAGCAGGATGAGGCAGAGGGCGAAGATCATCACCGCGTTGCCGCAGGCCTTGCCGAGGAACACCGCCCGGGGGTCGGTGGGGACGAGCTTTAGGCCCTCCAAGGTGGCGTTCTCGGCCTCCACGCGGAAGGACTCGCTCAGGGAGAGCACGCTGGCGAAGAGGATCCCCAGCCACATGTACCCGGCGGCGTTCTGCCGGAGCAGGTCAACGTCCGGGCCGAGCGCGAAGGAGAACAGGAGCAGGGTGGCGACCGCGAAGAAGACGAGCGCGTTGATGCGCGCGCGGGTGCGCCACTCGATGAGCAGGTCCTTGCCGAGGATGATGCCGGCGGCGCGCAAAAGCCCGATGGGCCGTATGGCGAAGGAGGCGCTCATTCGCCCATCCCCCTTCCCTCGGTGAGGTGGAGCCGCGTCTCGGTGAGCGCCCGGCCCTGCTCGATGAGATGAGTGGCCAGCACCACCGTGGTGCCGGCCTCTCGCAAGGTGACGATCAGCTTCTCCACCTCGGCGATGCCGGCCGGATCCAGCTCGCTGAACGGCTCGTCGAGCAGCGCCACCCTTGGCGATTTGAGCAACAGCCGTGCGATGGCCAGGCGCTTTCGCATGCCGGCGGAGAATTGACGCACCGGGTTGTTCGACCGGGCGGTGAGCCCGACCCGGGTGAGGAGCTGTCCGGCCACGTCCTTGGGCGAGGCGATGCCCAACAGCCGCGCCAGCACCACCAGGTTCTGCTCCGCGGTCAGGTCCTCGTAGAGGAAGCTCGAGTGGGAGAGCAGGCCGATGTCGCGGCGCACCTCCTCGCGTTCCGCCACCGCGTCCCGCCCGAGGACGAGGAGCTTCCCGGCGCTCGGCGCGATGGCGGTGGCCAGCATTCGCAAGAGGGTCGTCTTCCCCGAGCCGTTGTGGCCGGTGAGCAAAAGCGACAGGCCGCAGGGGAGCGTGTAGCTCAGCCGGGCCAGCGCCCACCTCGGACCAAAGCGCTTGCTCACGTCGCGGATGTCCAGCGCGAGGGAAGCGGCGGCAGGCTGCGCAGCGGTGGAGACAGCTCCGGCGGTGGCAGGCATGGGGGCGCGACGCGCAGTCGAGGCGAAAACCGCCCGCCGACCTACCACATTTCCCCTCGCGCCGTGGGAGGGAAAGGGCGTTCCTCGGATGGGAAAGCCGTTGCCCTCTCGGACCCGGTGGACCCGAGCGGAGCGAGCGCTGGCACCGGCCCTGCAGCGTCACGCGGGAGAGGAGAGCAATGGGCGCCATCGCACGCCGGGTGGCGAAGGGCTTGGCCGCCTGGCTGGTCCACTACAGCGGTTTGCGCGGGGCGATGAGGTCCATCCAGCGCCGCCGCTCCGGAGGCCGGCGGATCGCCATCGTCAGCTACCACCGGGTGGTCGAGGACTTCGAGGGTGAGCTTCGGCGCTCGATCCCCGGGCTGCTCGTCTCGAAGGAGACGTTCCGGCGGCACCTCGAGGAGGCCCACGCAGCCGGTTACCGATTCGCAACCATCGACCAGGCGCTGGAGGCGCTGGCCGGCACCGGGTTAGGCAACAAGGACCTCTTCGTCGTCACCTTCGACGACGGGTATCGCGACGCCTACCTGCACGCGGTGCCGGTGCTCGAGCGCATGGGCGTGCCGGCGATCTTCTACCTGTCCACCGGCCTGGTCGGCACGGGGCGGCGGCTCGACCACGACCGGCTCTACCATCTCGCCCGCCTGGTGAGGGCGCGCCGGCTCCGGCCGCTGTACGCGGCGATGCCGGCCCCGGCGGCCGCGCTGATCGAGCCCGTGCTTTCGGGACGAAGCTCCATCTCCGCGGCGCTGGACAGATTCATCTCCGAGCATCCGGCGCGGGAGATGGGCGAGGTGGTCGTGGCCCTGGAGGCTCAGCTTGGCGGCGGGCAGGGGCTCCTCCCCGAGCAAGGTGAGCTCTTGAGCTGGGAGGAGGCGCGGCGGATGGCGGCCCGCGGCTTCCAACTGGGCGCGCATACCTCGGAGCACGTGGTGCTCACCCATGAGCCGCGGGAGCGGGTCGACGCGGAGATCGCGGCATCGAAGGAGGCCATCGAGCGGGAGACGGGTCACCGCGTGCAGCACTTCGCCTACTGCAACGGATGGTACTCGGACGAGGTGGTGCGGTCGCTGGTACGGCAGGGCTTCCGGTCGGCGGTGACCACTGAGGATCTGCCCAACGTGGTGGGAGGAGATCCTTTCGCCCTCAGGCGGGGGGTGCTGTGGGAGAACTTCTCGCTCGGGATGTTGGGCGACTATTCGCCCTCGCTCACCGCCTGCCAGCTCGATGGCATCTTCGGCATGCTGGGGCTGCGGCCGGCGGTGATCGGCAGGCGGCCTCCGCGGCGATCGACCTGAGCCACCGTGGCGACCGGCGGCGACAGCCTTTTCGGGAGGGTTCGCCCGCTGGTGGCGGCGAGACTCGCCTCGGCGTGCATCACGGTGGCAATCCCTCTCGTCCTCGCCCGCGCGCTCGACCTGGCCGAGTACGGGACCTACAAGCAGCTCTTCCTCATTTCGCAGACGCTCTACTACGTGCTGCCGTTCGGGGTGGCGCAGAGCCTCTACTTCTTCGCTCCCAGGGTCGGCGAGCGACGGCCCTATTTCGGACAGACTCTGGTGTTCCTCGCCTTCGCGGGAGCGGCGGCCGGAGCGCTCCTCTTTGGGCTCGGGCCGCGCATCGCCTCGGCGCTCAACAACCCGGCCCTTGCCGAGCACCGCTTGGAGCTGGCGCTCTTCTGCGCCCTCGCTGTCGGGGCTTTCCCTCTGGAATTGTCGATGACGAGCCAGGGGAAGACGCGGGAGTCCGCGCTCACCTACCTCGTCTCGGACCTGCTCCGGGCCGCGGCCCTCGTGGTGCCGGTGCTGCTCGGGGCAGGGCTGCACGGGATGATGGCCGCGGTGGTGGCCTGGGCCGCCCTGCGCCTTGCGGCGGCCTGGGTGCTGATGCTGGGCAGGTCCAAGGGGCGGCTGTTCGACCGGCGCCTGTTCGTGAGCCAGCTCGCATACGCGGCGCCCTTCGGCGCGGCGGTCTTGCTCAGCGTGCCGCAGCAGTACGCGCACCAGTTCGTCGTCTCGAGCGAGGTGGGGCCTGCGCTCTTCGCCATCTACGCCGCGGGCTGCTTCCAGCTGCCGCTGGTGGACCTGCTCTACACCCCGACCAGCGAGGTGCTGATGGTGCGGCTGGGCGAATTGGACGCGGAGGGCAGGGCCGCGGAAGGGGTGCTCGCGTTTCGCGAGGCGGCCTCGAAGCTCGCCTACGTGTTCCTCCCTCTCGCCGCCTTCCTCTTCGCGGCGGCACCGGAGCTGATCGCCGCGTTCTTCGGGCCGCGCTTCCTGGCGGCGGTGCCGATCTTCCGGGTGGTGGTCTGTTGCATCCCTCTGGCCGTGCTGCCTCTGGACGGAACGCTGCGGGCCCGCAACGAGACGCGTCACATCTTCGTGAGCTACCTGGTGAAGGCGGCGGTGACAGGTCCCTTGGTGTGGTTCGGGGTCAAGGCGTTCGGGATGATGGGGGGAATCGGGTCCTGGGCCATCGCGGAGGTAGTGGGGAAGGGTTTCTTGCTCGCCCGCGTGCCCTCGGCGCTCTCCACCAAACAGCACCCGCTCGGGCTGGGCGGGATGATGCCCTGGGCCTCCTTTGGCAAGGCGGGAGCCGCCGCGCTCGCCGCGGGCGCGCCGGTGTTCGTGGCGCGGTGGGCATGGCCGGACGCATGGGCGTCGCTGCCCGCGTCCTTCGGTCTCAGGCTTCTCCCGCTTGCGCTGGCCGGCCTTGCGTTCTCGGTCGGATACCTGCTCGCGCTTCGATTGGTGGGCGTCCGCGTGGCCGGAAGTCTTTCGCTGGTGCTGAGCAGGAGGGCGTCGCGCGCATGAGAGCTGAGTGGCTGGCGCGGCGAGGGGCGCGGGGCTTCCGGATCGTGCGGGCGATCCCCACCTTCCGCGGGCTGGAGGCGGCCGTGAGGGTGTTGTTGGTCGGCGACTATCCACCGCCGCCCGGAGGGGTGGCGGTCCACGTCGGTCAGCTGCTCGCGTTCCTCTCCGAGCGGGGCGTGGTGGCGCGCGTGCTGGACGTCGGCAAGGGCGGAAACGCCACTGCGGAGGTGGTACCCACCCGCTCGGCCGCTGCGCTCGCCCTTCGCCTCGCGCGCTTCTCCGCCGAGGGTTGGCTCGTGCACCTGCACACCAGCGGCAACAACCGCAAGGCCTGGGCGCTCGCGGCGGCAGGGCTGATCGCGCAGCCGCTCGGTCCCGGGCGACTCATCACCATCCACTCGGGGCTCTCTCGCCCTTTCCTCCGCGCCTCCTTGGCCAGGCGGCTCGCGGCCCGCGCGGCGCTGGCGGGCTACTCGCGAGTGATCGCCGTCTCGTGCGAGTTGGCTGGGGTGCTGTCGGCGTGTGGCGTCGCCCAGGAGCGGCTGACGGTGTGCCCCGCGTTCATTCCGTCGCAGGTCCGGCCTGGGCCTCCGCCTCCGGGTCTTTGGGAATTCCGCAAGCGCCACTCGCCGCTTCTTGCCTTCGCCCATCACCCCTCCCCGGTGTACGGCCGGGAGCTGATGCTTGGGGCGTTGCGGCTCGCCGCCCACCACCTTCCCGGCGTCGGCCTGGCCGCCTTTGGACCGGGGACGCGGTCCGAGGAGTTCGCCGCGGCTGTGAGGGCGGCTGGCCTGGGAACGAGGGTGGTGAGTTTCGGAGAGCTGGCTCACCCCGGCGCGCTGGGCCTGATCGCGCGCTGCGAGGCGCTGGTCCGGCCAACCACCGCCGACGGCGACTCGATGTCGGTCCGCGAGGCGCTCGCGCTGGGGGTCCGCTGCGTGGCCAGCGACGCTTCCGCGCGGCCTGAGGGAACGGTGACTTTCCGCTCCGGGGACCCGGAGGATCTTGCGGAGAAGCTTCTTCGGGCGCTGGGTGAGCCGCCACCGCGGGTCGCCGCACCAGATGCGGGGCTATTCCTGCTCCGGCTTTACGAAGAGCTTGCGGGAAAGGCGCTGTTCGGGCACCGGGAGGCGAACTGAACATCCTCGCCTTGATCGATGGTCATTTCGCCAGCGCGAGCGTTGACGGCAGCGTTGACGTGGGCGTTGACGTGGGCGGCGACGGCGACGGCGACGGCGATGGCGATGGCGACGTGGGTCCCGACCACGTTCACGTCGCCGACCACGACCACGTTCACCTCGGCGATAACGTTTTGGAGTGGAAAATCTGACTCTGTCCAGGGAGGGGCCGATGCAGCGGGCGGGGGACTTCGAGCGGTCGCGGCATGCGCTGAGGGGGCGGGACCTGGTGGTGTTCTCGAACGACTGGGGCGGCGACCCGCTCTCGAAGGTGCACATCATGCGCCGGCTGGCGCGAGACAACCGGGTGCTTTGGGTGAACAGCATCGGCAACCGTGCCCCCCGGGCGAACGCGCACGATGCCCGCAGGATCGCCGACAAGCTTCGAGGATTCCTCCGCGGCGTCAGGGAAGTGGAACGGAACATCTTCGTGCTCTCGCCGCTCATCGTCCCGCTCTTCAGCGCAGCGGCGCGGGGGCTCAACAAGCAGCTGCTCAGGGCCCAGCTTCACCTGGCTCTTCGCTGGCTCGACTTCCGCCGCCCCATCTCCTGGTCCTTCCTGCCTGCCTCGGCGCCGGTGGCCGGGACGCTCGGCGAGGAACTGGTGGTCTACCAGTGCGTCGACGAGTTCTCGGCGTTCGCCGACGCCAACGGCCGGCAGATCGCCGCCCTCGAGCGGGAGCTATTGGCGAAGGCCGACCTGGTCATCACCTCGGCGGAGCGGCTGTTCGAGAGCAAGCGGCAGGTGAGCGCGAGCACGGTGCTCGTCCGCCACGGTGTGGATTTCGATCACTTCGTGAAGGCCTGCGACCCGGCCACCGTGGTGCCAGAGGAACTGTCGGCGGCTCCGCGCCCGGTGATGGGCTTCATCGGGCTGGTGGCCGAGTGGGTGGACCTCGACGCGATGGCCGCCTGTGCCCGCGCCTTTCCAGGTGGCTCGCTGGCGGTGATCGGCAAGGTTGCGCCCGGTGTGGATCTCTCGCGCCTTTCCGCGCTGCCGAACGTGCTCCTCCTGGGCCGGCGGCCATATTCCTCGCTGCCCGGGTTCTGCAAAGGCCTCGACGTGGCGCTGATGCCGTTCCGCATCAGTGAGCTGACGCTCAACGCGAACCCGCTCAAGGTGAGGGAATACCTCGCCGCGGGCCTGCCGGTGGTGTCCTCGGCGGTACCGGAGGTGCAGCGGCTCGGGCTCTGCCGCATCGCCGACCGCCCAGGGGAGTTCCCCCTCAAGGTCGCCGAGTGCCTGGCCGAGGGGCCGGGCTGTTCGCTCGAGCGTGCGCGGCGCATCCGTCACGAGAGCTGGGACGTTCGCGTCGACGAGATCCGCCGCCACGTGGAGGACGCCCTGCTCCACCGCGCGCGGAGGGCGGCGGAGAGGGCTGCGCCGATCAACCCAGCCGAGCGTGAGCTCCCGCTCGCCCGGTGATCACACGCTCGAGCTGGGCGATCTCGCGCGCGATCCGCGCGAACTCCCGCGGGCCAGCGGCCGGCGCCTCTGTCCTGGCCCGGGCCAACAGCGAGGTGAGCTTCGCGGACGGCACCTGGCAGCGCCGCTCCACCTCCTGCGCGGCGTCGGCTTCGGAGAGGGAGAGCGCGATCCCCAGCCGGTCCTGCATGAGCACCCTGAGCCGGTGGGCCAGCTCCGGCACCAGCTCGCGCTCCACCTTCGCGCGCCGGGTGAGGTGGGCGAGCGAGTCCAGGTACTCGCGGGTGGACCGGTGGCGTTCGAGCAGCTCGGCCCGGGGTGGGCCCAGGCGGCTTCCGCGCGCGTAGGCGAAGAAGGCGAAGCAGGCGAGAAACTGCAGGCCGAAGGCGAGCAGCCCATTGGAGATCGGCGGCGGCGGCTCGGAACGGTGGTGATGCTCGTCGAATCCGATTCGGCCCAAGGCGGCGAGGTTCTCCCAGAAGACCGCGTTGTCCAGCAGCTCGATCCGATCGCTCTGCACCAGGTCGGGCCCGCTGCCGATCCAGATCTCGCCTTCCCCGAGCCGCTTCCACCACAGCGCGCCGCCGCTCGCGACCGGCACGGACGAGGGGTCGTCCACCACCACGGATGAGGCGGCAGTGATCCTCAACCGGCCGACTCCGGCGAGAGCACCGGTCTTCGCGAGCGCCAAGCTGGAGGCTCCGCCCGGATCCCCCCACTCTCCCTCGAGGGCATCGGCTCGAGCCGCTGGTCCGGCCGACAGCTCCAGCCATTTGGACATCCGCCTCTGGTCCTGGTGGGGGCGGGGCGCCAGGTACACCAGCGTGCCACCGCCGCGGACGAAGCGCTCGATGGCAGCCACCTCGTCGGGGTCGATGGTCCGCTCTGCCGGAGCGGCGATGACGAGGGCCGCCAGGTCGCCGGGAAGCTCGGTGAGCGGATCCTCGAGCGCCAAAGGCCTTCGCCCGGATTCCAAAAGGTAAAGGTAGAGCGCCCTGGCTCCTCGGGGCCCGGGGTTTTCGATCGAAGGCACCGGTGAATCCGAGGGTGTCCCGCTTCGGCCGGCGAGCGCCGCGGCACCCGCCAGGGCGAGCAAGAGTCCGTACAGGAGCCAAGTCTTGAGCCCCCTCATGCGGCCGATTCCCCCAGCAACTGGCGGAGCCGCCCGACGTCATCGACGAACCGGGCGGCCTCCGCCGCCGCGACCGGCTCGAGGGAGTAGAAGGTGCGGTCGTACCACCGGAGCAGCTCGGAGACCTCCGCGTGCAACTCGGGCGTCGCCCCTCGGACCGGCAACTCGGCGGCCAGCTCGCGGTTGGTCTTCACCCGGTCCGGCCGCGCGAGTCTTCTCTTTTCCAGCGCCGAGAGCAGGCAGAACAGCCCTTGCCGGATCGCCTCGCGCGCATCCGCACCGAGCGCCGCGCGAGCCCGCGACAGGTGCTCCAGCGGATCCTCCAGCTTCAAGCGGTCGGCGTGCGGCTTTGCTGCGGCCGGCCGAGGGCGCCTCAATCGCGCCCGGAGCAGCCTGAGCGCTCCGCCAATCACGACTGCCAGGGCCCCCGCGAGCACCGCCGTTCGGGCGGCCCTCGAGAAGCTACCCGCTTCGGACGTCCCGAGCAGCGAGTAGAGCCAGTCCCACAGGCGCGAAAGGAGCAGCGCGAGCGCTCCCGAGCTCCTCCGCCGGGCGTTCGCAAGCTCCGGCCGGTCGAGGATGGCGGCCAGCCGGGCACGATCCGGAGTCGCCGCGACCCGGCCGTCCCGGAGCAGCGCGCAGGCCTCCGGCAGCCGCCGGGCGGCCAGTTGCGCTCTACGCAGGGGAAGCGAGGAAGCCTCGTCCGGGAGCAGCAGAGGTTGACCCAGCTCGAGCTCGGCGCTTGCGATGGCGGTTTCCAGCCCGGGCGTCCCGGCGGCGCTCTGGAGCTTCGCGGCCTGCGCCAAGGGATCCTCGCAGATCGGCAGCGCGGCCAGGGCGATGGCCAGGGCGATGCCAGTCACGCCGCGGCCCTCGGACCGAGGGCTTCCAGCCTGCGCTCCAGGTCCAGCCCTTCACGGCGCACCCGCATGTCCAGGTAGAAGAGCACCCCGAAGGCCACATACAGGGGACCGAAGGCGGACTGGGCGATCACCTGGATCAGCTCCGCCGGCACCAGGAGCGCCTGGGGCACCGCGTACGGGTCGGCGTTGGCCGGATCGAACGGCTTTCCGTAGGCGAACTGGAGAATCAGCGCTGGTAGCCCGGCGATCACGCTCACCGCAGTGAGAATCAGCACCACCACGGTGATCAGCACCGTGGCGCGCATCTTCACCAGGTTCATCACGCCCGGACCCACGCGGCCGGAGACGAGTCGGCCCGAGCGGCGCACCGAGGCCACCGCGCCTAGGTCCTCCATGGCGATCACCTGGGCGGTGAGGAAAAAGCGCAGGAAGTACCAGAGCGCTGCCACCAGCAGGCCGAAGAAGACGGCGAGGACTCCGGCGACTCCCAGGGCCGCCGCTCCCGGGCCGGGCTCCATCGCCGCGCCCGCGAGCACGGTGAGCACCAGCCCGGGGAGCATCAGCCCCACGCCGACCCCGGCGCACCAGAGGAGGGAGAGGAGGAAACTCCCTATCACCGTCCCCGCCCTTTTCCCGAGCCGGCGAGCCGACTCGCCCAGGCTGACCTCCTCGCCGAGGAAGGCCGGCATCACGTAGCGGGTGCCCGCCACTCCGGCGAGCCACCCCACCGCGAAGTACAGCAGCATCACCCCGCCTGCGCCCGCGCCGCCGAGCGCCATCTGCCTCAGCACCTCGGTGGGGTTGCTCTGCAAAGCCTCGTTGGTGCGCGCTCCGCCCCGCATCAACGGCAGCCAGGCGATGATCGCGAGCTGATAGGCCTTCACCAGGACGTACTGCGCGAGCTGGAAGGGCAGGTACAGCTTGAAGAGCGGCCAGAACCGCGCGCGCCAGAACGACGCGGCGCGGTCCACCATCTCGCCCATCGCCATGGGCCGAAGCTCACTGCCGGGCGCGCTCATCGAGCAGCGCGACTCTACATCGCCGAGAGGATCGCCGCCGCGGCCTTCTTCGGATCGGCGGCGCGGAGCACTCCCGACACGGCCGCCGCTCCCGCCGCGCGCCCGGCCAGCCTCCGCGCCGTGTCTGGGCCGATGCCCCCCAGGGCGAACGAAGGGCAGGGGAGCCGTGCGGCCAGCTCCGAGAAGCCATGGGGCCCGAGCGGCGGGCGCGGGTCGGTCGGCTTGGAGCCGGCGGGGAACACCGGGCTGACCAGCGCCATGTCCGCCCCGGCGGCGGCCTCTTCTTCTCCCTGATGCACCGCCACGCTGAGGAGCTTCCCGTCGAGGTGGGCGCGCGCGCTGGCCGGCGGCACGCCCCAACCCGAAAGGTGCAGGTGAGCGCCGAGGAGCAGCGCCAGGTCCAGCCGCCCGTTGACGAACAGGGCGTTTCCGAAGCGCGAGCAGACTTCCGCGACCGCCTTGCCCTCCTCCAGAAGCTCGCGCGTCTTCGCCTCGGGATGGCGCAGCTGGACTGCCACCCCCGGGCCCAGGGAGCAAGCCGCGCCCAGCGCGTCCAAGAGCTTTTCGCGGCCGAGCGACCAGTCGGTGATGACGATCAGCCGGAAGGGGAGCGGGCTCACGAGCCGACCAGGCCGTCGATCGGGCTCGAGGCCGAGCCGTACAGCTTCCTCGGGATGCGGCCGGCGAGGAAGGCGTCGCGACCTGCCTCCACCGCCTGCCTCATCGCCCGGGCCATTCGCACCGGGTCCTTCGCCTTGGCGATGGCGGTGTTCATCAGCACCGCGTCGCAGCCGAGCTCCAGGGCGATCGACGCGTCCGAGGCCGTGCCCACTCCGGCGTCGACGATCACCGGCACCTTCGCGCTCTCCAGGATGATGCGGAGGTTGTAGGGGTTGCGGATGCCGAGGCCCGAGCCGATAGGCGCCGCCAGCGGCATCACCGCCGCGCAGCCGGCGTCCTCCAGCTTGCGGGCGGCGATCGGGTCGTCCGAGGTGTACGGCAGGACGGTGAAGCCGTCCTTGACCAGGAGCCGGGCCGCCTCGAGCGTCTTCTCCACGTCGGGAAAGAGCGTCTTCTCGTCGCCCAGGACCTCGAGCTTCACCCACCGGCAAAGCCCCAGCTCCTCGGCGAGGCGGCAGGTATGCACCGCGTCCTCGACGGTGTAGCAGCCGGCGGTGTTGGGCAGGACGGTGATCCGCGAGCCGTCGATCCAGTGCATCAGCGAGGCCTCGCCCTTGGCGGCCAGATCCAGCCTCCGCACCGCCACCGTGGCCACCTCGGCGCCGGAGGCCTCGTGGCATCGCTTCATCACCTCGAAGCTCGGGTACTTGCCGGTCCCGATGAAGAGCCTCGAGCCGAAGCTCTTGCCGGCGATGGTGAGGGGTTTGTCCTGCATGGTTCCTCCGCGCCTTCTAGCCGCCGCCGACGAAGGTGACGATCTCCACGCGATCTCCGGCATGGAGGCGGTGCTCGGGGTGCCGCGCGCGCCGGACGATCTCCTGGTTGACCTCGACGGCCAGGCGCTCGGCGCGGACCTCGAGCATCGACAGCAGCCGTTCGACGGTGATGCCCTCGGGCACCTCGCGGGGCTCGCCGTTGATGGTCAGCGTCACGGCGGCCCTCTACAAGCGAGGGGAGGTGGTGTCAATCGACGGCGCAGGCGCGGCGGCCTCGCGTCAACCGAGGTAGAGCGAGTTGTACAGCCGCTGGAAGTCCGACAGCTTCATCTTGAAGATGCCGTCGTCCCTGCCATCGCTTCCCGGCTCGGTGCGTCCCCACGGATTTCGAAGCTGGACGTACTTCTCGCCGTTCTCCTCCGAGGCCCCGAGGACGGTGTAGGAGTGCCAGGCGTAGACGCCGGTGCCGCTGTAGTCCACGCCGGAGTCCTTGCCGTGCGTGCCGGCGGTCATCGGCCGGTGGGACGCCGCCCCGTCACGGATGGTCCGGAACAGCGCGTCTGCCCCCGTGCTGCCGATCGAGTACCAGTTGGAGCTCCGGCCGGTGACCGCGGACATCACCTCGCCCGCCCGCCCGCCGTTGCCGATGTTCTCGTAGCCGCCCTTCCACTGCGCGTAGGCCTTTTCCAGGATGGACACCCACAGCTCCTTGGACTCCCGCGCCTTGCCGTAGCGCGAGGGTCCTAAAGCCGAGGAGGGCAGGTCGCCGTCCACGACCACCTCGACCGGCTGCGGCGCCCCGCCATAGCCGCGCTGCTCGTGGAAGCGCACGGTGAAGCTGCCGTCACCGTTGTCACGGATCGCGTTCTTCACCAGGTCCGGATTCGCGTGCGCCAGCGCGGAGAAGGCGCTCACCATGTAGCAGTTGGCGATCGAGCCCTGGACCACGTCGTCGTACGAGGCGCTTTCGACGAAGAGCTGCCCGCCCTCCACCGCGCTGTAACCCAGCGAGCCCGAGTCCTTGTTCAGCACCGCCGGATCGGCGAGGTCCATCACCCCCGCGTTCGAAGCGAGGAAGCCCTCGAGCTTGGCCTTCGCGGCCGCGTCGAAGCGGTCCGAGTGCTGCTGGATGACCTGCGCGAGATCGGCCTTCTCCTGGTGGCTCAGCTTGCGGTCGGTCTTCGCCTCCTGGACCAGCTCGTCCACCTCCGCCTCGGTGACGCGGAGATCGGCGAGGGCTCGCTCCGCGATAGTGCCGATCCGACTGGGCATACACGTCCCCCTTTGGGGAAGGCTCGTCACCATCATCGTACCGCGCCGGCCCGCAGTTGCGCGACACTGCGGAGGTGACCGAGGCCTTGGCGCTCCACCTCCGCTGTTGCGTGGCTGACGCGCACGCCGACGCCTTGATGTGGAACCGGGACCTCACCGTGGTCTCCGAGGAGGGCCACGTCGACTTCGCGCGCCTCAAGCAGGCCGGGGTCAAGATCCAGTGCTTCACCGTGGTGACCAGAGGCCTGCCGGTGGTCGGGATGTTTCCGCTCTTCGCGGCGCGGCGGGGCTGGCCCAGAAGGGCGAGGTGGGGCGAATGGGCGAGGGCCACCTGGCAGATCGACCGGCTGGCCCAGATGTGCCGCCGCGCGGGCGGGGAAGTGTCGATCACCTCGACCGCGGAGGAGCTGGCGGGCAACCTCGCCGCAGGTCGCCTCTCGGCCGTCCTCGGAGTGGAGGGCGCCCACGCCTGCGAGGGCAGGGTGGATCGAGTGGCGGAGCTTCACCGGCGCGGCGTGCGCTTCATGGGGCTCACCCACCTGGGGAACAACGAGCTGGGCGGCTCCTCGTTTCCGATGATGGGAAACCGGAGCCTCACCCCGCTCGGGCGCGAGGTTTTAGACGAGATGGCCCGCCTCGGGATGGCGGTCGACGTGGCGCACGCTTCGAGGAAGACGCTGGCGGAGATCCTCGAGCATCCGGCGCGGCCCTTCTGCTCGCACACCGGCGTCAACGGGGCGCATCGATCTTGGCGGAACCTGTCGGACGAGGTGCTGCGGCGGCTCGCCGACCGCGGCGGAGTGGTGGGCATCATCTTCGGCACAGTCTTCCTCGGAGGCGACCGGCTGGACGACCTCGCCAGGCACATCGAGCACGCGGTGCGGGTGGCCGGGGAGGACGCGGTTGGCTTCGGCTCGGACTTCGACGGGATGGTGCCGCTTCCCCGCCCGATGCGGGACGTGAGGGACCTCCCGCTGGTGACCGAGGCGCTGCTCCGGCGTGGGCACCCGGAGGCGCTGGTGGAGAAGATCGCCGGCGGCAACCTCCGCCGTTTCTTCGGCGAGGTGCTCGGCGCCCGACCCCGTTGACGCTCGAAGGAGGGCCGAGGATATTCGGCCGCCGCTTCGACGGGCCGGCATCACCGATTCGGGAAACTCATGCGCACCCATCTCCTCAGCGTGGCCTTCGCCCTGTGGTTCCTCGCCGGTTGCGGGGCGCCGAAGGAGGGCGACTCCTGCAGCCAGACCGGGTTCCTCTGCCTCGACTCGAGCGCCGCGCTGGAGTGCAAGGCCGAGCGATGGACCAAGCTCCCCTGCAAGGGGCCGGGCGGCTGCAAGCGCGAGGGCGAGCTCATCAAGTGCGACATGAGCGGGAACCTCGAAGGCGACGCCTGCGCATCGACCGCGGAGGGCAAGGGCCTGTGCAACTCCACCCAGACCGCCACGCTGGAGTGCCGCGAGGGGGTGCTCCGGAAGACGAACGACTGCATCACCTGCACGGTCACCGGGGACCAGATCGCCTGCCAGCAGTAAGGTCGGCGAATCCCTCTCCCCTGGCGGGAGGGTGAGGGTGGCTCTCACCACTACCGAGGTCTAGCCTTCAGGACTCAAAGAGATGATCGGAACAGGCCGGAGCGAAGTCCGCCTGCGGTGTTTCATCTCACGGTCCATCTTGCGGACGATGGCCGCCGAGAAGTAGCGCTCGCCGCACCGCGGGCACACCCGGGCCGGGACACGCTCGAAGATGAAGTGCCGATCTCCGACATGCCGGTGAACCGTGACCAACCGCTCACCGGTCTGGAGCGCCCCGTTACAGTACTCGCAGAAGTCCGGCTTCATCGTCACGCGACAGTGTACACGGTCGTCCCCCAAGCTTGCGACCACCTCGCCTCGCAGAAGCGCGAATCGCACGTCAGTTTCGGACAGGCCATCGTCGTCCATCTCCTCGAGCGCATGGCGAGTGAACTCGTACAGGCGCCCGATAACCGCCTGACGGATTCGCCTCGCGGGGGGCATGCGCTCACTCGATTCCGGCGAGGAATTCCTCGAGCGCCCGGTTGAAGGCCTCCGGCGCCTCGTAGTTGGCGAGGTGACCGACGCCGGGAATCTCCACCACGCGCGCCCGGCGGGCCAGCGCCGCCATCTCCCGCGCCTTCTCCGGCGTGGTCAGCGGATCAAGCTCGCCGACGATGATCAACACCGGCCCATCGAATCTCGAGAGCAACTCCCGGCTGTCTGGCCGGGCGGCCATGCCACGCTGTGCCGCGGCCGCGCCGGCAGGCTGGTTGCCGCGGATCATCGCCTCCACCTGGGCCCGCACTGCTGGATCCACCCTGGGGCCGAGCAGCTTGGGCACCAGCTCGAGCAGCGGGCTCATTCCGCTTGCTTCCACCCTCGAGGCGATCTCCAGCCGCCGCCGCCTGCCCTCCTCGTCGTCGGGTCCGGCCTGCGTGTCAGCCAGCACCAGCCCCTTCACCCGCCGGGGAGCGAGCCGGAGCAAGGCGAGCGCGGCGTAGCCGCCCATCGACACCCCTCCCACCACCGCCGAGTCGATCCCGAGCGAGTCGAGCACCGCCAGCGCGTCGGCCGCGATGGTGGACATCTCCGTCGGACCAGCGCCCGCTCCGCTCTTCCCGAAGCCGCGGTGATCGGGGGCGATGAGCCGGTACCTCGCCGAAAGGCCCTCGAGCTGCGGCCCAAGCTCCTCGGAGGTCATCGGGAAGGGGTGCAACAGCAGCACCGGCAGCCCCCGCCCGTTGTCGCGGAAGAAGATCGTCACATGGTCGCGCTGGATGGTCGGCATCGCCAGCTCCCGAAGGCTCAAAGCCACTTGCGCCAGCGGAACCAATACAACATCCCCGCCGGGAGCAACCCGGTCAGCGCCAGCATCAAGACGAAGAAACTCTTTCCCGACAAGACATCGAAGTTCTGCCCGAAGAAGCCGGTGATGAACGACAGGGGCAGGAAGATGGTGGCGAAGATGGTGAGCTGCTTGCTGATGTCGTTGGTCCGATTCGCCACCACCGAGAGGTAGGCGTCCATCACGTTGGAGAGGAGGTCCCGCGCGCTCTCGATCTGCTCGTACACCCTCACCAGGTGGTCGTACACGTCTCGGAAGTAGAGCGCGGTGCGCTCGCTGACGATCGGCAGCGCGCGCTTGGCGAGCAGCGCCACCACGTCGCGCTGGGGGGAAAGCACCCGCCTCATCACCACCAGGTCACGCTTGAGGTCGAACGCCCGCTGGAGCTGCCGCTGGTCCGGGAGCCGGAAGACCCGCGTCTCCAGCTCCTCCAGCTCCTCCGCGATGGCGTCCAGCGGCGGGAAGTTCAGATCGACCAGGGCATCGGCCACCAGGTAGAGCACGAAGTCGGGCCCGCGGCCGATCGTCCCTGGCGCGTCCTCCTCGACCCGCCTCTTCGCCTGGTCCACCGCCGAAGTCGGCCCCGCGTGCACGGTGATCAGAAACTCCGAGCCGAGGAAGAAGTGCATCTCCACCAGCGAGAGGCCGCGCGCCTTGTCGGCCGGAGTGGAGAAAGACTGCAGGACGATGAAGTGATGGCCCGGGTACTCCTCGAGCTTGGGCCGCTGGTCGAGGTGGAGGCAGTCCTCCAGCGCCAGGGTGTGCAGCCCGAAGCGGTGCGCCAGCACCCGGAGCGTCGGCTCGTCCGGGCCGGTGAGGTCGATCCACTTGATGCCGGGCGCCTCGAGCAGCTCGGCCCCGCCGGCCCGGAGGCGGCCGTCCGCGTACGCCCAGATGCTGATCCTGGCGCCCCCTCCGGTCTCCATGGCGGGGCGCTCCTACCGGCAAACGCCCCTTTTTTCCAGACGGAAAGGGAGCCCGCGGCCGAGGTTGTGAATAGACTCGGGAGCCGTGGCCAGCGTGGAAGCCAACCGGCTCACTCCTTCTCTGGAATCGGTGCTGGGGCAGATCCCCGACCGCGCCTACTCCGCGCGGCTGCGCAAGGTGTACGAGGCGGCCGCCACCGCCATCTGGCGCCTGTTCGATCTCGACCTGGTGAAGTACGAGGCGCCCACCGTGGAGGGCTCGCCGGACCTCGCCCTCTGGGAGGAGATGGCGCCCGTCATCCGCGACACGGTGATGGACGTCAACAATCTGCTGATGGTGATCCGCGAGCAGTTTCCGGCGCACCCTCCGGGCGGGCTGGGCGACACGCTCTCGCGGGTGCTGGAGGAGACCGGGCCGGGCGCGAGCTCGGCGGGCGCGCGACGGGCGGGCGAGGCGGAGGCGGCCCTCCAGGGCGCGGCCCAGCAGCTCGCCACGCAGGTCACCCAGCTCGGCGAGGCGATGCGAAGCCCGCAAGTGATGTCCGACCGGTGGAACCTCCTGGCCGAGCTTCAGTCACACCGCGCCCGATTCCGCGAGCAGATCGGCGATCTGGTGTTCAACACCGCGCTGGTCTTCGCGGAGGTGCAACGGAAGGACGTGGTCCCGTTCTTCGATCAGGAAGTGAAGGCGGCGGTCACGGTGCGCGGCACGGTGGCGGACCTCATCCGCCTGTTCGGCTCGCGGCTCGAGCAGATCCGGGAGGCCGAGCCGGAGGACGTGCAGTGGAACGCCACGCAGCTCGAGAAGGAGATGGACTCCTTCGGCCGGACTCCGGCGTATCGAGCCTTCCGCGCGCACGACAAGCGCCGCCTCATCGAGCTCCGCGACGAGCTGCGGGGCCTGTTGGGCCGGCCTAACCCCTCCAGGCGCGGCCTGTTGCAGATCGTCGAGCCGTTCGACGAGTTCGTGCGCTCGCTGGCCGGGGTGAACAGCCGGGAGATGCTGCTCATCCACGACCGGGAGGCGATGGCGGAATGCGGAGTGGGAGTGGAGCGTGCCGGCCAGCTCTTGAGCACCGATCCGGAGGGCGCTGCGGCGGCGCTGGGCGAGGCGATCGCGAAGGCGCAATCCTTGTACGGCCGCGACCCGGAGCTGGACGCCTTCCTCCGGAAGTCGCGCAAGGCGGCCCCGACTGGAACGGACGTGGCAGAGAATCTGGAGCGGCTGGTGGCGCTCCTGGCGAACCTGCAGCTCTATTGAGGTGGGCCGCGCGTGCGTGCTCGAAGAAGGTCCCCTCTCCCTCCGGGGGAGGGACAGGGTGAGGGGCCCCGCGCGCTCTGTGAGGCAGACTTCGGCCGTGCGGAGGCGGTCTTCACCGATGTCGACGCCACCCTCACCACTTTGGGGAAGCTCGCCGGCTCGACGGTGCGCGCGCTGGAGCGGCTGGAAGAGGCGGGCATCGGGGTGGTGCTGGTGAGCGGCCGGCCGGCGGGGTGGGGGGAGTGCTGGGCGCGGTGCCTGCCGGTGCGGGGGGTGATCGTGGAGAACGGCGGGTTGTACTTCGCTCCCGGCAGGCGGGGGCGGCTGCGGAAGGTGTACCTGCAACCGGCGCCGGAGCGCATCGCCAATCGCCGCCGCCTCGAGCGCGAGGTGGAGGCGGCGATGGCTCGGGTCCCCGGCGCGCGCCTGTCTTCGGACAGCGCCTACACCGAGGTGGACCTGGCGATCGACTACCACGAGGAGGCGCGCCTTGGGCAGCGGGCGACAGACGAGCTGGAGCGTCACCTCAGGTCCCGAGGAGTCACGGCGGTGCGCTCTTCGGTCCACGTGAACTGCTGGATCGGCCGCTTCGACAAGCTGTCCGCGGTGCGTCACTTCGTGAGCCGCGAGTGGGGGCTGTCCTTGCGCCGGCGCGATGCGCGCTTCGTCTACGTGGGGGACTCCTTCAACGACTCGCCGATGTTCGGGGCCTTCCACCTCTCGGTCGGAGTGGCCAACGTGCGGGCGGTGCTCGGGCGCATCGAACACCCGCCGGCGTTCGTCACCCCCTCGCCCGAGGGCAAAGGCTTCGAGGAGCTGGCCGAATCGGTGCTGGCGGCGCGGCGATGAGCGTCCTCAAGCTCAGCCTGAGGACGGGCCTCGGCAAGCACATCCGCGCAGGGCACCCGTGGGTTTTTCGCAAGGCCATCGAGCACGCGCCGAAGGTCCCGGCGGGAAGCGTGGTGGATCTGGTGGAGGCCGGGCGCTTCGTCGCCCGCGGCTATTTCGATCCGCTCTCTCCGATCTCGGTGCGCGTGCTCACGCGCGACGCCTCGGAGGCGATCGACCTCTGCTTCTTCGAGCGCAAGGTGGCCGCCGCCCTCGAGCTCCGGCGCGCGCTCATCGATCTCGAGGGTACCGACAGCTTCCGCCTTTTGCACGGCGAGGGGGATGGGCTGCCCGGGGTGGTGGTGGACCTCTACGCGGGTTTCGCGGTGGTGAGGTTGTACTCGGCGGGCCTCCGGCCCTACCGGGAGATGCTGGTGGAGGCGCTCTCCCGGAGGGTGCCGGAGCTTTTGGGCGTGATCGGGCGAGACGAGGTGCCGGAGCAGGAGGAGCGCGAGGGGAAGGGCTCCGGGCGGATGCTGTGGGGAAGGCCGGCGCCGGAGCTGATCGAGATCCGCGAGCGGGGAGCGCGGTTTTGGGTCGACGCCTACGGCGGGCAGAAGACGGGCTTCTTCCTGGACCAGCGGGAGAACCGCGCCCTCATCCGCCGGCTGGCCAGAGGCCGCGAGGTGCTGAACTGCTTCTCGTTCACCGGGGGCTTTTCGGTGAACGCGGCGCTGGGTGGAGCGAGATCAGTGTTCTCGGTGGACCAGGACGCCGGCGCGATCGCCCTGGCGCGGCAGAACTTCGAGCTGAACGGGCTCGATGCGGCGGCGCACGACTTCCTGGCGGCGGACGTCTTCGAGCTGATCGCCTCCTTCCGCAAGGAGGGCCGGACCTTCGATCTGGTGATCCTCGATCCTCCGGCGTTCGCGAAGGCGCAGCGGGCGGTGCAGGCGGCGATCGACGGCTACGCCTCCTTGAACCGGCAGGCGCTCGCGCTGGTGCGGGAGGGCGGGCTGCTGGCGACCGCTTCCTGCTCGGCGCGCGTGAGCCCGGAGGCCTTCCTCGGCGCGGTGAAGGAGGCGGCCTACAAGGTGGGCGTGGACCTCGCGTTGGTGGAGGAGCGCTACCAGCCGCCGGATCACCCCATCCGGCTTCAGTTCCCGGAAGGCCGCTACCTCAAGTTCCTGGTCTTGGGCCTGCCATGATCGTGCGGGCTGCCGGGCCGAAGCCGAGGGCGCGCGGAGCGCCCTGGTCGTTGATTCGACATGCTCAGAAAAAACGGTGGACTGCCGTTGGCCTCGCACGCTAGAGGGCTCGCCCGTCAGCCGGCATTCTCCATGCCTCGCCCGATCTTGCCGAACTCACCGCTCGCCGAGGCTTCCGCAGAGGTCCGGTTCCATGGGGACCTGAGCTTGCTTCGCACCTGGGGTGTGTTCCAGCGGAGTGTGAGAGCTCAGTTCCCGAAGCTGCTCGTCCCCGGCGCCGTCGTGGGCACATCTCCGTTGCTACAGGCACTCCGCCTTGGGAGCTCGGACGGCCAGACGGTGGTGATGCTCGCTATCAACTCATTTGCCGTCGCGACCGGTCGGTACGAAAGCTGGGGCGCATTCCGGGATCGTTTCCTGGCGCTCTATCGGACTTTTCGACGCTCCTGCGCGCATGGGCCGATCTCCCGTGTCGGGCTTCGCTACATCAACGACCTTCCCCCCGAATTCCCTCCGGACGAGACCTCTGGGCACCTGCACCCTGGTTTGAAGCTCGGATTCTCTGGCTGGCACAAAAAAGAGCTCCATGTCGCCGGCAGGCCTCAAGTGACATTCGAAACGGAGCAATCAGAGATCCGCTTGAGGGTTACCGTCTCGACACCAGAGCCGCGCGTCCCCGAGATTCGCATCCAGCCTGGCGGCAAGGAGCTGCAGCTCTCGCCTGCGGCCGGCACTCGGCTAGACTTGGATGCCTACCGGACGGGGGAGCTTGGGCCCAGCCAAGTCCCTAGCTTCTTGAGGGTCGCCCATGAATTGATAGAGGAGGCTTTCTTGGGACTGATCACGGAATCGTTCCATAGGTACCTGAGAGGAGAGGCCTGATGGTGAGCGGGAACGCCGAGGCGCATCTGGTAGACGTCGACCTGCTGGAAGAATCCTCTGTCGTGAAACCGGCAGAGCGGTGGTCTGAGAGTGCGGTCGTCTACCTGAACTCTTACCGATTTCGGAACCGAGAGCATCGATTCGCAGTGCCGCTGAAGATTGAGCTCTCCCCGGGAGAGGAAGGTATCATCGCTTTTGCGCCGGCCATTCTCGTCGGAGGCGCGGGCCCCGATGAGGGCCGCGCGATGACCGACCTGTTCAACACCGCGCTGTCGCTCTTCGAGGAATTCTCTCGCACCGGGGAGTCCCGGCTGCATGCGAGCGCCAAGCAAGCGCTGCGGCGCTTGCGCCTCTACTTCGCGTGATCAAGCCGGTTGACGCGAGTACCTTTCGTAGGTCCGTGCGAGAGAAGGGATTCCTCGAAGCTTCGGGATCGCGCGATCACGAAATGTTCTTCTTCCACCTGGACGGCAAGAAGACGAGTTTCTGGACGAAGCTCTCGCGTAACGCCCGGGAGATTCGCGTGGACGAGATCAGGGCCAATGCCCGGTCGGTCGGGGTCAAGGGCGAGGATCTCTTCAAGATCCTGAGCTGCGACCACGACGCCAGCAGAACGCGCCAGATCGTGGAACAAGCGATCACGGAGTGATCGAGTGATCGAGCATTCGAGCGCTCCCAGGCGACGCCGGCAGTGCTCGATCGCTCTGGCGAAGGACCGCGCCCCACGGGTGTGCTCACGCTGGTAGCCGGGTTCTCCGGACCGTGGCAATGCGCGAGCCGACGGAGCCTTCGATCTCGAGCGGAGTCACCTCTGGACTGCGGAAGGGAGCGCCGGCCTTTCAGCGCGGGGCGGCTCGTGGGACCCGTGCAGCCCCCAGGGTGTGGTCCAGCGGAGAACCGCTTCGCTCCGCCGGGCAATCCTGCTCGCCCTCATCATCCCCTGGCCTCGGAAGGCCGTCGTTCCCCTCGCGAAGCCCTGAGAGAGCCGCCCGCCCGCCCCTGCACCCAGGCTTCCCAACTCGAGCGATGTTCGCGCCCCGCAAGCCGGGGAGGTTCGATGCGGCGACGCGCACTGCCGAAGGTGCAGCGGCAGAAGGCTCGGAAGCAGAGGTCCCACGTCAGCGTGGGAACCCCACCCGTCTTCATGGCACCCGCACGGTTCCATCGAAGCGCGGTTCAACCTCGGCGGGGGAACCGCGGGGAGGATGGAATCGACACCCGGCGCCGCCCCCCTGACGGCGCGCCAGTCGGGAGGCGAGATCCCCAGTGGCCCGGCTGAGGGGTGAACCCCTCAGTTGTCGGGGACTTCGGGGATGGGCGTGGTCGGAGTCGAGGAGAGCGGTTTCTCGGCGCCCGCCGCGCGCGAGGCGGCGTTGGCGCGGAACAAGTCGATCGGGCGCAGGGCATCCGCCGCCTGCGCCATCGTG
The DNA here is from genome assembly GCA_016191815.1 of Myxococcales bacterium. Lineage (GTDB taxonomy): Bacteria > Myxococcota > Myxococcia > Myxococcales > Myxococcaceae > JACPVI01. The sequence continues at coordinate 99,254 of JACPVI010000023.1, read as the reverse complement.
ATTTCGCTGCGTTTCGCCTCAGCGATGACCTGGAGCGCGTAGTCGGGGACGACCCTCGTCACCTCTTTGAGGTGCTTGGCTAGGTTCACCGTGGTGTTGCCGTCCGGTTTGGTGATCTTGAGCACTTCGCCGTAACGCTTGTGCGCCAGCTTCACCTCGGAGAGGTACTCGGGCCCGGCAAGGGCGTTGAGGTCGGTCTCGAGGTGCTCCTTATCGATCAGGTCCAGGCGCCGCTTGCTCTCGGCCCACTCGGTGGTGAAGGTCAGGGTCAGGAACTTGAGCCCGTCGGGGAAGAGCTTAGTCAAGAGTTCCTGCGCCCGAGCAGCCCTCGGGTGACGCTCCTTGGGTAGGGCCGAACACGGTGCAAGGCGGTCGTGGAGCCACGACCAGGCGCGATCGACCGCGGTGTCCGCCGGACGTGGGTCCTCACCCGCTGCCGATGCTTCGCGCGCGCCCCAGGCTTCTTGCAACTCCAACGCGCCCTTCCGCAGCTTCTTGGCCTCACTGCGCGGCCCCGGTCCGGCATTCTTGGGCATGGCCGTCAGCAGGGCGACGGAGAGGCTCACGGCATCGGCTACGCCAAGCACGGGCGGGCGCATGTAGGGCGTCGGATCAAACTCGAACTCTTGATCATGGGGCATGAAGGACCCTCCCGAACTGGACAAGTATCACGCGCAGTGGACTGCCGCAACCCTCTTCCGCTCTTCCGCTCGGGCGCGCGACCACAGCGCTTCAGACAGCGGCGCCAAGGAAACTTGCGGGCCAAGGAGGCTGGGACGGACGACACAGCGGTGAAGGGGAGAGTGGGTAGGCTCCCCTTCGCCCGCCACGCGGCTTCACGGGCATGCGCGCCCCAGGCCTACGTACCTTGCCCGCAGGCGTCGGTGTTGCCGGCGTTGTGAACTACCGCCACCACCACCGCTTCTGCGGCGTCTGGACCGGATCCGCCACGGCATCCGCCGTGGTCGGCATGGCCTGGATCGGCTTGGTCATGCCCATCGATGCCGGATAGCCGTGCGCCTCTGGGTGCAGGTACCTGCCTCGCTCCTCAGCGGGCTTCGCGTGCTCGATCGGCAGGCGGTTCTTCGCGGCGAACGCATCCTTGCGGATGCCCGTGACCTGCCACGAGACCTTCAGTGGGAGGGGCTGTCCGGGCCGTGCCCCGTTCGCATTCGTTGACTCCGGGGCGAAGCGCTGCGATAAACGCGCCCCGGGCGATTCCGAAGAGCCACAACAGAAAAGGGGTCCACGAACATGGTTCGGGTTCATCACGCAGTAGCGGTGCTGGCCGTTCTCGGGGCTATTGGCTGCAACACGGGGCAGCCGCGGACCTATAGGATCGCGATCGACCCGTCTCCGCTCGCGAGCCTTCCGCCCTCGTGCTACCGGAACAACACGGTGAGCACGCTCCGGGTGATCGGCACGAATCTGCGGTCGGAGACCCAATGGGTGGTGTGGGACGGCGTGGAAAACAAGATGTATCTCGACACCGGCGGCCTGAGCGTGACCATGGGGGACGCCGAGACCGTGAAGGTGGGCAGCATGATCGAGGGGCAGGACCGCGTATTCTCCGGCCAGTACGTCGAGCAGAAGCTCCCGGACCCCGGCTCGCAGTACACCTACACCAAGACGCTCTCGCTCATCGTCACCTTCGACGACATGGGCCCCGCGCCGAAGGGCACGATCGACGCGTCCTCGCAGTACACCTGCACGCAGTGCAACAACAACGACAACAAGGTGAACTGCGCCGCGAAGCTGAACTTCGTCGGCCGCCGCGTCGACACCCAGTACATCAGCGGCTACAGCCCGCAGATCTAGGACGAGCGCCGCCGCAGGTTGCCGGCCGGGCCCACGGGACGTCTTCCCGTGGGCCTTTCTGTCAGGTGTGCGAAGGTTTCCCAGGTGGTGCTCAAAGGCCAGTTCCTCGAGCGGGCAACGCTCATTCCGGTCGAGCGGCTGGTCCTCGAGGGTCTCTCCCACCGCGGCGAGGGAAGGCCTCCGCTGCTCATCCTTCCACCGCGGCCCGACGAGGGCGGCAGCATGGATCACGTCCTCGCCGCGGAGATCGCCTGGGCCGCTGCCACCGCCGGCCACCCGACGCTCCGCTTCAACTTCCGCGGAGTCGGCGCCAGCCAGGGCAAGCGCGGCACTGGCGAGCAGCTCGCCGACGATGCCCAGGCCGCGCTCCGCCTCCTGGGAGAGAACGCCAGCGGCGGCGTCGAGGTCGGCGTCCCCACCGCGGTCGCGGCGATCGGCGGCTCGGCGCAAGTCGCACTGGCCCTTTCCCGCCGACACCCGAGCGTGGTGGGACTTTGTCTGGTCAGCCCGCTCCAGCTCCAGCCGGAGGATCTGATCCGCTCGCGCTTGCGCCTGTGCGCCGTGGTGCCGGAGCACGATCCGCTCGTCCCCCGCGCCGCGCTCGCCGCCGCCCTCGCCGAGGCCGGAGGCACGCTGGAGGTGATCGAAGGGGCGGACCGCTCCTACACCAGAAACCTCCCCCGGGTGGGCGCCGCGGTGGTCGCCTTCTTGAAGTCTCTCGAGGAGGAGCTGGGAGACTGACGCGCCAAGTGCGCGGGAACATTAGAATGCACCGCCGGTGCGGGCCTGCGGATGATTCGGCAGACCCAATCGTTGTAGCGATCGTTCGTAGAGGGACCTGTCGAAGGGAGACCTATGCGGAACCAGGGCATTCTCCGCGCCGCGCTGATGGGGACGGCGCTGTTCGCCTTTGCCTCGTGCACCACCGACAAGCCCGCGGCCAGCGACGAGCCGGCGGCTGACCTCACGCGGCCGGAATTCACCTCGGCCGACGCCTACGACGATCCAGCGGCGCGGATTCCCGGCGCCATCGTGGTCGACTTCAAGGACGGCACCACCAAGGCACAGTTCGACGAGTGGGAGAAGGGCTGGGGAGTGGACCTGGAATTCGTCTCCGACCAGGACACCGAGGACGGCATCACCGTGGCGGTCGGGGTGGACGAGGTGGAGGAGGTGCTCTCGCAGATCCGCGGCCACGCCGAGGTGGAGGTCGCCGAGCCGATGATGACCTTCCGGGTTCCGCCCGACGAGGCGATCTCCGAGGCGCCCGGCCCGTTCGCTCCCGCGCCGGAGGAGGAGGGCTTCACCCCCAACGATCCGATGTACCCGCAGCAGTGGAACCTGCGGCTGGTCGACATGCCCAAGGCTTGGAAGAAGAGCCGGGGCAAGGGCGTGGTGGTGGCGGTGCTCGACACGGGCATCGCCTACGAGGACCACGACGGCTTCAAGCAGGTGCCGGATCTCAAGGCCGCGAAGTTCGCGAAGGGCTACGACTTCGTGAACAAGGACAGCCACCCCAACGACGACCACGGCCACGGCACGCACGTGGCGGGGACCATCGCCCAGGCCACCGACAACAAGGAGGGCGTGGCCGGGGTGGCCTTCGAGGCCACCCTGATGCCGGTGAAGGTGCTCAACCACTTCGGCAGCGGCACCTCGGCGGACATCGCCGACGCGATCCGCTGGGCGGCGGACCACGGCGCGAATGTGATCAACATGTCCTTGGGCGGCGGCGGCCGCTCCGAGGTGATGGAGCGCGCGGTCGGCTACGCGCGGAAGAAGGACGTGGTGGTGGTCGCGGCGGCGGGGAATACCGGCCACGGACAGGTGGAGTTCCCGGCCGCCTATCCCGGAGCGGTCGCGGTGGCGGCGATCGGGCCGGACCGCACCCGGGCGCCGTATTCCTCGTGGGGCAAGCAGCTCGACCTCGCCGCGCCCGGCGGGGACAAGCGCCAGGGGCCGGAGGGAGGCGTGCTGCAGAACACCATCGATCCGCGGGAACCCTCGAAGTCCGTCTACGCCTACTACCAAGGCACCAGCATGGCCACGCCGCACGTGGCCGCCGGGGCGGCGCTCTTGTTCGCCGCGGGAGCGAAGAATCCCGACGAGGTGGAGAAGGCGCTCTACGCCGGCGCCCGGGCGGCCCCGGGCCAGAGCGGGTGGAACGAGCACTTCGGGCACGGCATCCTCAACGCCCAGGCGTCGCTCAAGGCGCTCGGCTCGCGCGAGCTGCCCGAGACCTTCGCCGAGGTGAGCTACGGCCCGTTGGTGTGGGCGCTCGGCCTGCTCGCGCTGGTGCTGGTCACGCTCGGCCGCAAGGAGCGCCCCGGCTACCTCAACATCCTGGTCCGGCCGTCCTTCCTCTTGCCGCTGGTGGCGGCCACCGTGGGGTTCTTCTTCGTCCGCTGGCTGTTCGGCGCCTCGAGCGGGCTCGCCGGCGACGCGGTGGACGCCGCCTCGCTGCCGCTGCCGGACTGGCAGAAGATCATCTTCGGCCGCGGCAAGCTCGCCAACCCGCTCTTCTACAGCGCGCTCATCCCGCTCGCCTGCTCCTTCCTGGCGATCAAGTGGAGGGGCGTGCGGCCGGTGATCGGCGGGCTGGCGCTCGGGTTCGCCGGCTTCCTCGCCTATTCGGTGTGGGCCAAGGCGCCCGCGCTGGCCTATCTGCCATTCACCTTCCTGGCGATCCCCTGGCTGGTGGTGAACGCCCTGGCCTGCGTGTTCATCGCTCGGGCGATGCTGAAGGCGGAGCGAAAATGAGGCTCTCAGGGAAAGTCGCCTTCCGGGACATCGAGACCGGCGTGTGGGTCCTGGAGGGCGATGACGGCCGCATCTACCAGCTCGCGGGCGGCGACCGGAAGATCAAGAAGATCGGCTCGCGCATCGAGGCGGACGGCGAGGTGGACGAAGCCGCTCTGACCTCGGCGATGGTCGGACCAGTCTTCAACGTGCGGAGGTACCGGTTCCTGTGAACCGGGCGCGGCTGGTCGGCTCGGGTCGTGGTACGATGACCTGGCGGTCCCGACCGGTATGGGCGAATCAGGCAACGGAGACGGAGCCGGCGACGGCCGGAACGGTGGCGGCGGCGACGATCTCGCCTCGATGATTCGCCAGCTCCAATCCCAGGTGAACCGGGGCTTTGCGAACGTCGCGGAGGGGTTCCAGTCCATCGACCGGAGGTTCCAGTCCATCGATCAGCGGTTCCAGTCCATCGATCAGCGGTTCCAGTCCGTGGACCAGAAGCTGGTCGCACTGAACGACAAGGTGGATCGGCTCGATCAGCGGCTGAGCAAGCGGCTCGACAACGTCATCGAGACGATCGGCAGCTCCTTCCGCAGGCTCGACGACAGGGTCGCCGCGCTCGAGAAGGGCCAGTCGGACCGCTAGCGACCCGTTCGGCGTAACCCCGCTGCGGTCTCTCGGTCCGTGCCGGCGCCCCGACCGTGCTCGCCCAGGGGAGTCGAAACCCTGGTCGTTGGAACGGAACGCCGCGATCAGTCCCGGCCGGCGCCTCCTTTGCCGTTGGCGGCCTCCCTCAGTGCCCGGCGGGCTTCCGCGTACTGCTCGAGCGGCACTCCGCCTGCGCGTGCTTTTCGCCTTAGCTCGCGCAGCTGCTCTCGCTGTGCCTTGTCGGCCTCGGTTGGGCGCAGGCCGAGCCGCGGCAGCGGATTCCGCGCGTCAATCTGCGCGAGCCTGATCCCGCGCCAGTCCACCGCGACCAAGAGCGCGATCGAGGTGGCGGCGCCGGCGACCCACGGCCAGATCACCGCGCCTCGGCTGGCGGGCAGCCCCGCCGGAATGTCCCGGGCAGGCTCGGCCACAGCGAGCAACAGCGGCCTCGCGCGCAGCGTCCTCAATAGCCCGGAGAGCGCAAGCAGGCCCAGGCCCGAGACGAGCAGCACTCCGACCGGGTCTGTCTCCTCGCCCGAAGCGATCGACTCCTCGAAGCCGAAGTAGAGCGCGGTGGAGACGAGGTTGTTCGCCGCGTGCGCCATCACCCCGGGCCAGAGGGAGCCGCTGCGCAGGAAGAGGAACCCGAACAAGAGTCCAAGCTCGAAGCGCGCGAGGAAGCCCACCGGGTCGAGGTGAAAGGCGCTGAAGATGAGCGCGGTGAGCACCACCGCCGACGCCGGCGGCCGCCGCGACGCGAGCCCCTGCTGGAAGACTCCCCGGAAGAAGTACTCCTCGCACAAGGGGGCGGTCACCCCGACTCCGGCGACGATGAAGAACAGCTCCACCGGAGTGGCGTCGCGGAAGATCCGGCTGGGATCCACCAGCTCCTCGAGCCAGTCGGGCGTGACCAGGAGCGCGAGGTACTGCAGCGGCACCACCAGCGCGAAGAAATTGGCGACCCCGAGGAGGAATCCGAAGGCGGCAGCCTGCCAGCCGGAGAAGGGAAGCCCCGCGTACCGGACCGGATCGCGGCCGCTCAGGCGAAGGGCGACCCACGGTGCCCCGAAGAAGATGAACACCTCGGAGAACCACAACCCGAAGGCGACGTTCAGCGCCTGGAGCGGCCCGCCGACGAAGATGAAGAGGACGAGCGTGACCAGGCACAGCACCAGCGCGAGCGAATAGGGCGATCGGATCGCCGGCGGGCGTGTCTCCAAGGCTTCGCGACTCTTGGCCACGCCCCGGCGTGCGTCAAGCGCGCCGCCCGCACGGGACGCAGATTCGGAAAGTTCGCGCTCGGCGCCCACGGCACCAGCAGCTCGCTTTTCGCCGGAGCGGCTCGAGTCGCCCGCTCCCGTGGCTCCAGCGCCGCTATACTGCGCGCGGTTGAAAGCCTTCGCACCGGTCGTCGCCATCGCGGCGTGTCTTATGCCGGCGGCCGGAACCGGCGCGGCCTACTACCTCCAGGCGCGCACCGAGGCCCAGGCGTACCAGCTCCGCGCCTATCGAGGGAGCGACCCGTCCCGACCGGTACTTCTCCCTCGGCGCAGGCTGGTGCAGCAGTTGGGCCTCGACGTCTTCGAGCTCGTCCCCGGGCAGCCGATCGGCTTCGAGTCGTCGTTGCGGGTGCTCGCGGACCTCGGGCTCCCGCGCGGCGATGCGGCGGCGCTCGACGGGGTTCGCTCCGAGGAGGCGGATCTCCTCTACGCCAACCTGAGCTACCGCGGTCCGAGGACCGAGGTGCGCCTCGGCCGGCAGCTCCAGATCGACTTCACCGACTTCATGGCCTTCGACGGAGTGAAGCTCCGGCACCTGCTCGGCTCGGGCGTCGGGGCGGAGGCCTTCGGGGGGCTGTGGGTGAAAGGCGCAAGCCTCCTCGGATCGCCGGCCTACCAGCCCGACGGCACCCGGGAGAGCGACGCCCGCCGCCTGGTGGCCCTGGTCCCGGGCGCCTCCCCGGAGCTGGACGACTTCGAGCCCGTTTGGGGCGCGAGGGTGTTCCTCGATCGCGCCTCGGGCTTCTCCGGCTCGATCGAGGTCCGGCGCGCCTACCTCGCGGGGAAGGTGAATCTGGACCGGGCCGCCGCACAGCTGGGCTACTCGCTCCATCGGATCCGGCTGTGGGGAGCGCTCGAGCACGATCTCTTCGCGCAGCGCCTTGCCAACCTGCGTCTCTCCGCCCGCTTCGACGGAGATGCCTTTTCGGCCGCCGCGGAGGCCGCGAGGATCCGCCCGGTCTTTTCCGCGGACTCGGTCTTCCTCTACTTCGCCACCGCTCCCAGGGACGAGGCGAGGCTCCGGGCGGAGTGGTCAATCGGCGAGGTGCGGCTGCACTCGGAGGTGTCGGCGCGCGCGTACCACCTCGAGCTGAACCGGGAGGGCCTGCTCTTCGCGTCGCTCGGCTCCCTGGGCCCGGAGGTGGCCGCCGGCGCCAGGACCGGCGCCACCGGGCGTCGAGGGACGCTTCGCTACTCCGCCGAGGTTTCCTTCGAGGGGGGACGTGGCCGCCAGCTCTGGCTCGACCTCACCGCGGGCTACTCGCATCCGGGCGGCAGCTCGGTGGACGCTCGCCTGTCGGCGGCCGAGCTGGCCGATCGGCTCAACCCGCTCCTTCGCGGCCGCTTCATAGGCGCCCAGGTTTGGGCGACCCGTTCGCTCGCCCCTCCGGCCCGCGCCTCGCTCATCCTCGAGGCGAACGCGAACGAGCTGACCCGCGCGGAGCTGAGGGCGTTCCTTCTCTTCGATCTCGAGGCGAGGCTGTAGATGTGCGGGTGGAGGACGAGCGCGGCGGTGCTTGCCGCAACTTTGGCATCGGCCTCCACGGCCGGGGAGCGGAGCGCCGTGGTCTATCCGCCGCAGGAGCTGCCGCTCGCGTTCGAACACTCCCGCCACGCCGCCAGGGGTATTGGTTGCGACGCGTGCCACGCAGCCGCCAGGACCAGCCGCCGCTCCTCCGACCGGCTGTTGCCGGGTACTGCCGAGCGACCCCATGCCGGGTGCGACCAGTGCCATGAGATCGCCGCCGGCGAGCGAGGGGTGCCGTGCCGGCAGTGCCACCCCGGATTCGACGAGAGCGCCCGGAGGCGCCCGGCGGCAGTGGTGATGCCGATCCCGAACCTCCGGTTCGATCACCGTGCGCACACCGACCGCCAGATTGAATGCAGCATCTGCCACGGCGACGTGGGCGTCGTCGGGCTGGCCACCAGGGCCCAGCTCCCCGAGATGAGGACCTGCCTCGCGTGTCACGACGGCCTGCGGGCTCCATCGAGGTGTGCGACCTGCCACCTCGCTGAGCCGTCCGGGCGGCTGTTGGTCCGCCTCGGGAGCGGCGTCTTGCGGCCCGGCGCTGGCGATCCGCTGGGGTTGGACCATGGTGCGCAGTACGAGCTTTCGCACGGCGCTCAGGCCTCGCGCGCGCCGGCCTGGTGTGGCGAGTGCCACGCCGAACGGGACTGCCAGTCCTGCCACGACGCGCTTCGCAAACCCTTGCGAGTCCACCCCAACGACTACCTCACCGTGCACCCGGTGCAGGCGAGGGCTGGGAGCAGCCGCTGCGAGTCTTGCCACCGCGCGCAATCGTTCTGCGCCGCATGTCATGAGCGTGCAGGGGTAGGCCCCGACGCGGACCGCTCACTGCGGCCGACGAACCTCAAGGTGCATCCGAGCTACGCCGAATGGGTCGAGCTGCCTGGCCCCAGGCACCATGCGGTGTTCGCATCCAGAGAAATCGGCGAATGCGCCTCGTGCCATCGTGAGGAGTCGTGCACCCGTTGCCACTCGGTCGCGGCCAAGCCCGGGGGGCGCGGGCTCAACCCGCACCCGAGCGGGTTCGCGCAGTCCTGCGGGGCGATGGCGCGTTCGAACGACCGGGCCTGCCTCAAGTGTCACCAGCCCGGCGACCTCGAACGCAGAGGCTGCCGATGAGGCGCCTCGCCGCGCTGGCGTTGGCCGCTGCCGGCTGTCTCGAGCCGGGGAGGGCGCACTTGCTGTCTGTGGACGAGCAGCCACCTAGGATCCTCGCTACCCGGCCGGCGGCGGGCGACGGTGGTGCCGCGGAACTTCGGAGCGGCGAGCCAATGGAGGTCGTCTTCTCCGAGGCGATGGAGCCTGAAAGCCTGCCGGGAGGTATCGCTCTCTTCGAGGACGAGCAGGAGGTGCTTCTGGTCCTCGCCGCGCCGCCTCCCGGCCCGGAGCGTGCGGACGATCCGGACCAGCCGTACGGCGTGCAGGCGAGGCCGGCGGCACGGATCCTGGAGCCCGGCCCGCGGCTCCTCGTGCTGGTGCTGAGGGTGGCGCTCCGGGACGCGCAAGGAAACGCGCTCCCGGAGGAAGTGCGCATCGAGTTCCGCGTGACTCCTTGATTCGGGTCGCGCCTCGTCAGTCGGCCGAAGTGTCCACGCGGCTCGGCCCGTTCCCGCGTGGACGGCTCCGGTCAAATCCGATGGCGGTCGACCCGGCTTTGACTCCGCTTGGCCCGAGCGGACTCGAGGGCCGGGCTCAATCCGAGCGATCACCCTCCGCCGCGGCCGAGTCTGCGCCGGGGCGTGGCTGAGGGAGCGGTCGTTCACTTGCGTCCCCGAGCGCCGGCGGCTAACTGTGGGTGCATGGCACCCGTTTGCCTGGCAAGGCGAGCCGCGCCTCGACGCGAGCACAGAGCAGCTGGCGCTGTGCTGACCGCGATTGCGGCGCTGGTGGCCGGCGGCTGCGAGTACTACGACAAGCCGAACCTTCCGCTGCCGCGCGATTTCCGGGTGGTGACGCTGGGCGGGAAGGTGCTCGACCGCGCGGAGCTGAAGGGCCGGCCAGCGGTGCTCGCCTTCTGGGTGCCTGGGTGAAGGGTGTGTGCTCGGGAGTTGCCCGAGCTGGACGCCGTTCGCCGCGAGCACCAGGCCGCGGCGAGGTTCGTGGCGGTTTCCCTCGAGCCCGACGAGAAGGAGGTCCGCGACGCGGCAGACCGGATGGGCCTCGAGATGCAGATTGCGTTCGCCGAAGGGGAGGTGCTCGGGCCGCTGGGCGTGAACCAGGTGCCCTCGGTGGCCTTCATCGACTCCGAGGGCGTGGTGGTGGCCGCCGCCAGCGGCGAGCGCAGCCGCTCATTCCTAGAGAAAAGGGTGCGGGAGCTCGCCGCGACCGCCCCGGCTCGAGCGCCTTAGGAGCGCTCGTCAGTCCGCGGCGGGGGTCAGGAAGCGGCGAATGTCCTCCACCAGCTTCCTTCGTGAGGCCTCGTCGCCCGCCGGGCCCAGCGAGAGCTTCTTGTCCGCCTCCAAGAGCACTCGCCGCTCGAGAAGAAAGGCGGCGGCGTTCTCCAGGGTGGTGCGCGAGATGGACTCCGAGGTGGCGATGCGCCCGGCGAGGTACTCGGCGCGCCCGGTCTCCAGCGCGGCCTTGATGAAGTCCTTCCGGTCGAGCTTGCCGGAATCGACTTCCTCCAACGTGAGCGTCGCCAGCAGGTACGCCTCCAGGTAGTCGCGCATCAGGCCGGCGAGGAATTCCAGCTCGTCCTTCGCATCGGGGGCGACCGAGACCGAGTCGCCGTCTCTGACGACCAGAGCCGCGCGGGTGAGGCTCGCCAGCGTCTCTTCGAAGATCAGGTCGAAGGTGGCGCCCACCCGGTAGATGAACTCGAGCTTGAATAGCCGCGAGAGGAACAGCGCCCGCCCCTTCACCTGTGCGATGGGAGACGCCTGGCCGCCCGCCAGCACCGCGTTTGCCGCCAAGCTCCGCGGCGCCATCAGGTTCATCAGGGTGTTCTTGTAGAAGGACAGCTCGGGCCGGCGATTCTCGTCGGCCTGGTAGATGGGCTCGCCCTTCGCCTGGTGCACGCGCACCATGCCGTCGGAGCAGAAGGCGTGCATCGCGTCCCCCACCGCGCCGAGCGCCGTGGGGTCCGACGGAGAGCCCTCCAGGGTGCGCGAGAGGCGGGCGCCCTCCTCCTCCGCGATCCGCCGGAGGAGGCGGACCCAATCTGCCAGCGCGCGGGCGGAGATTCCCCTCCGCCGGTGGGCCAACAGCGCCGTCGCCACCAGCGCCTGGGGCGTCACCGTGGAGACCCGGCTCACCCCGTACATGATCCGGTGCCCGAGCGCGCGCACCAGGGTGCGTTTCTGCTCCTCGGCGATCGGCTGCTTGGGTGACAGCCCGCGCGCCGACATGAACTCGAGGAGCGAGATCGGCTCGTCGAACGAGAGGTGGATCCGCCCGTACCGCGACGCCAGCACCTTCGGCGCTGAGAGCAGCGCCTTCAAGTCCTCCGGCTTCTTCTCCCCTCCGGCCAGCTCCTTGGAGTAGCTGGAAGACTCCAGCACCTTCTCGTAGTCGATCGCGACCGGGACGAAGAGCAGATCGTTGCGCGCGCCCTCGAGGATGGCGTCCACCTCCCAGGTGATCATCCCGAGCTTCGGCGGCAACAGCTTGCCGGTGCGCGAGCGGCCTCCTTCGGGGAAAAATTCCTGGTGCACCCCGTCGTGCACCAGCTTCTTGATGTAGGCGCGGAACGCCGCGGTGTAGACCTTGTCGTCCTTGAAGGTGCGCCGGAGGAAGAAGGCTCCGCCGCGCCGAAGGAAGGGCCCCAAGGGCCAGAAGGAGAGATTGGCCCCCGCCGCCACCACCGGGATGGAGTAGCCGCGCGCCCACAGCACGTAGCTCATCACCAGATAGTCCACGTGGCTCTTGTGGCTGGGGACGATCACCAGCGGCGCCCTGGAGGCGGCCTTCATCGCCCGCTCCAGCCCGGCCTCGTCGACCTCGACGCCGTCGTAGATGCGGTTGAACACCCAGCTCAGCACCGGAGAGGCGAGCGCCACCACCGTCGGGTGGTAGCGCGCGGCGATCGACTTGAGATCGCGCAGGGCCTGCCTTCGGACCGACTCCTCCTTGCGGCCTGACGCGGAGGCGATCTCCTCCAGGGACCTCCGAAGCCCGCGGTCCCGCATCACCTCCTCGAGCAGGCGATCGGCGGGCTTGAACGGGGGCCCGAAGACGGCACGCGTCTCGCGGGCGAGGTGGTGGTGGAGCGCGCTCCGCGCCTTGCGCCCCAAAACCTCGTCCGAGTCGTCGGGGTTGTCGGCGATGAAGCGCTTGAGGTCGATCGGCTCCCCCAGCCTGAACTGCGCCCGCTGGTAGTTCCGCCAGAAGGCGATCAAGGTGTGTAGAAAGCCGGGCGCCTCGGGGCTGCCGAACAACAGGTCGATGATCCCGGGCTTGAGCCTGAGCGACCACTTCTCCCAGACGAACAGCTCGGGGACCAGAAAGACGTTGCCCTCTCCGCGGCGGGCCATCGCCACCAGGGCGGGGAAGGGATCCTCCCTGATGTGGCGGCCGCGGGCGCTGCCGAAGGCGGCCTGCTTGAGGAAGACCAGGCCCGAGCCGCCGGCCCGCCGCGCGTAGGTGAAGCGGACGTCGAACTCGCCGCGCTGCGCGGCCCTCCTCCAGGGCTTGGTGAGCCACCGGCGCAGATTCACCACCGCGCGGATCGGCGGGAGCCCTCTCTTCGCCAGGGCCCAGGCCAGGTAGAGGTAATTGACCCAGGCGGTGGTCCGCATCACGTGGACCACGAACCCGGCCTGGTTGAGGCGGGCGAGCTCGGCCTCCGCCTCGGGAGGAAAACGGACCGGCTCGAAGTACCTCCCCGCGAGCGCGCGGATGAACGGCCCCAGCTCGGCCTTGAGCCCGTCCGGCTCGGGCCGGCTCACCAGTGACTCGGAAGCCCCGGCCTCGGCCATTCGCTGCGCCCGTTCGTCCACTACATCTCCTCGGGGGTGGCGACGCCGAGCAGCGAAAGGCCCGAGGCGAGGGTGGCCCGCACCGCGTCGGTGAGGGCGAGCCGCGCCCCCCGGAGCGAGTCGTCCTCCTCGACGAGGACGCGCTTGGAGCGGTCCTGGTTGCCGAGGGTGTACCAGCGGCTGAAGGCGGCGGCGACGTCCAGAAGGTGGCGGGCGACCACCGAGGGCTCGTCCTGCTCCACCGCCTCGCGCACCGCGATGGGGAAGCGCGCCACGGTGCGAACCAAAGCCTGCTCCTCGGGGAGCGTGAGCCGCCCCGCTTCGTAGCCCGCCGGAGGGCGTCCCTTCTCGAGGATGCTGCACGCCCTCGCGTGGGCGTACTGGAGGTAGGGCCCGCTGTGGCCTTCCATGCTGAGGACGTCCTCCCAGTCGAAGGTGTAGTCGGTGATGCGGCGGTTCTTCAGGTCGCCGAAGACGATCGCGCCGACGCCGATCTGCTCGGCCAGCCCCTCGGGATCGGCGGTGTGGATGCGGCCGGCGAGGATGTTCTCCTTCACCTTCTCCAAGGCCCGGTTCCTCGCCTCGTCCAAGACGTCGTTCAAGAGCTCGATCTTCCCCTTGCGGGTGCTCATGCCGTGCACGCGGCCGAAGTTGACGTGCACCAGACGGTCGGCCCACTCTTTCCCCATCCGCTCGAGGACGCCGAAGAACTGCCGGCAGTGCAGGGACTGGTCGGTGGAGATGACGTACAGGGAGCGGTCGAACCCGAAGCGCTGGTGGCGGTCGATCGCCGCCGCCAGGTCGCGGGTGGCGTAGAGCGTGGAGCCGTCCGCCTTCTTGAGCAGCACCGGCGGCTCGCCCTCGGCGTAGGGCATGTCGACGATCAGGGCGCCTTGCGACTGCTTGACGCCCACGGTCCGGGCGATCTCCTCGATCACCGCTTCGGTCTTGCCTTGGTAGAGGCTCTCGCCCTGGTAGTGCTCGAAGCGGACCCCGAGGCGAGCGTAGATCTTCTCCAGCTCGCGCACCGAGGACTCGCGGACCTCCCGCCAGAAAGAGAGCGCCACGGCCTCGCCGGCCTCCATGCGGCGGAAGAAGTCTCGGGCGCGGTCATCGAAGGCGGGCTCGCGCTCGGCGCGGTCGTTGGCCTTGATGTAGACCTCGACCAGGTGGGCGAGGTCGCCTTTGCGGGAGGGGTCGCCGTACTCCTCGAAGCCGGCCGCCACCAGGCCGAACTGCTTGCCCCAGTCGCCCAAGTAGTTGATGCCCTCCACCCGGTAGCCCTGGGAGCGGTAGAGGTTGGCGAGGCTGTGGCCGATCACCGTGGAGCGGATGTGGTGGTAGGCGATCGGCTTGGCGATGTTGGGGGAGGAGTAGTCGATCACCACCGTCTTGCCGCGCCCGCTCTCTGCGGAGCCGTAGGAGCGGCCTTCGGCCCGGGCCGCGTCGATCACCTCGGCGGTGAAGGGGGTGAGGGCGAAGCGGGCGTTGACGTAGGGCCCGGCGGGGACGATTTCCAGGCCCGGCACCGACACCGAGCTCGCCAGCGCCGAGGCGATCGCGGGGGGCGCCTTCCTCTGGGCCTTGGCGAGGTGGAAGGTGGCGAAGGTGAGATCGCCGTGGGCGGCCTCGGCGGGCTTGACCTGGGGCTCCACCTCCTCGACCGGGGAGTTGAGCGCCTTGGCGAGCGCCTGGGCGAAGGCCGAGCGGTAGCGGGCGTAGATGGGTTCGCTCATATGGTGGGCGGCTCGCGCCGGGTCGGGCGCACCACCGCGCCGATGGTGTCGAGCACCTTGGGCAGATGCAGTGGCTTCTCGAAGAAGCCGTCGATCCGTTCCAGGCCGGTGCCGGACGAGAGCGAGGCCACGTCCCGCGAGCCGGAGATGATGTACACCGCCACCTCCGCGAGCGCGGGAGATCCACGGATGAAATGGAGCACCGACATTCCGTCCTCCTCCGAAAGCTTGAGGTCCAAAAGCACCAGCGCCGGCCGCACCTGGGAGAGGATCGCCCGGGCCTGCGCCGCGCCGGTGGTGGAGATCACCCGGTAGCCTTCCAGCTCGAGAAGCTGCTGGAGCACCTCCCGGCAGTCCGCGTCGTCCTCCACGAGCAGGATGCCGCCTCCGCGGGGGATCGGCTCTCCCCCAGCCTGACCGACTGCGCCGGCGAACATCGGGAGGTAGAAGGTGAGCGTCAGCCCTTCCCCCGGCCGGCTCAGCCCCTCCACCCGCCCGCCGTGGAGGTGCACGATCTTCGCCGCGATCGGCAGCGAGAGGCCGCCGGCGCGCCGGGGTGGCTCCAGCGGGTGCGGCCGATAGGTGTCGAAGAGATGCCGCAACTCTTCTTCACCGACGTCTGGGCCTTGGTCTTTCACCGAGAGGAAGGCGAGGCTCGAGTCGGCCACGCCGGTCCGCACTTCCACCTGGTCGCCCTCGGCGCTCTGCTGCACCGCCGACTCCAATAGATGGGAGATCGCTTCGCGCAGGTGGGCGCGGTCTCCCCGGACGAAGACCTCGGAGGCCGGCGCGAAGGCGAGCTTCACCTTCGCCCTGGCCGTCATCGGCGCGAGGGCCTGCATTGCCTCCTCCGCCATCGCCTTGAGGCCGAAGGGCCGGTCGGACAGCTCCATCTCTCCGTCCTTGAGGTGCGAGATGAGGAGCAGGTCGTTGATCATCCGCAGCAAGCGGTCGGCATTGCGCTCGCAGGTGGCGAGCGCCCTTTTCTGTCGCTCGGTCAGCTCGCCCAGGTCCGACCGCCCCAGCAAGGCCAGGTTCATCTTGATGGTGCTTAGCGGATTCTTGAGATCGTGCGAGACGCCTCCCAACAGCTCGTCGCGGGTGCGCTCGAGCGACTTGAGCCCCAAGACGGCGGTCTCGAGGTCCTTGGTCCTCCGGGCGGCGATGTCCGCGAGCCTCCCCACCTCGGACGCCGCGGCCAGGTGGGCCGACAGCGCGCGTGCCAGGCTGTCCGAGACGGTCAGCTTGGAGTCCAACAAGACGAGCGCGCCCGTTCCCCCCCGGTCGCCGAGCGAGGCGGCCACCACGCCGCCCTCGCGCTCCACGCTCCCGCGGGCGAACGCGCGCCCGGCCGGCCCTTCGCCAGGCCGGACCGCGGCGATGCGCGGATCGTTCCGGCCCCGCACGGTGGTGACCTGGAGCAACCCGCGATCCGGGGCGGAGCGAAGGACGAAGCAAGCCCTGGGCTGGACCAGCCCGTGCACCAGACCGAGCAGGGTGCGCTCCACCTCGGCGCCGCTCGATGCCTCCGCGATGCGGGCGGCCATCTGGGCGACAGCGTCCTCCAGCGCGGACTGGTCCGGCGCGGGCGAGGGTCGGTCGGGCGCTTTCATCGAGCTAGTGCTCTAGAGGCACTCCTGGGCGCACTTGAGGGTCCGGTCCTGCTGCACCGCGCAGCGATTTGAACGGCATTCGCCGTCGGAGCGGCAGAGCTCGCCGATCTGCTTGTTCGCCTCCAGACAGCGCAGGGTGCCTTCGTCATCGCACCAGCCCGAGGAGCAGGGGATGCTCACCGTCCTGCCGTCGTCCACCTTGAAGGCGCACTCCTCACCGATGTTGGGAGCGCGGGCGCAGGTGCCGGTGTCGCCGCTCCCCGAGGGCTTGCAGAAGACGTCGACTCCCTCGCAGCTCTGCGAGGAGGGAGCGCAGCTCTCTCCGAGGGCCGGCGCGGCCTCGCACTTGCGCGTGGCCGAGGAGCAGTAGGTGCCGGGGATGCACTGATCTCCGACGTAGGACGCGTAGGGCGTGTAGGGGCAGTTGCCTCCCGGCGGCCCCGGGCGCTGGCAGACGCCGGCAGAGGGCGCCACCTTGGGGAAGCCGGTGAAGTCGAGGTCGAAGCACACCAGATTGGAGGCGCAGCTCCAGTGGAAGTGGCAGCTCTGGCCCAGCTCGAGCGGCCGCACGCAGGCGCCGGTCTGGTTGGCCACGAACGGGGTGACGTCGCAGGCCAGGCCCGGATCGCAGGTGGAGAGCCGGTCGGGATCGAAGCTGCAGGCCTCCCCGGCTTTCCCCCTGGGGCGGCAGCTCGCGGCGCGGCAGTGAAGGTCGGCATGGCACTGGCGGCTCGAAGTGCAGGAGGCGTTCAGGCCCTTGGGCTGGGCGCACCGGTCGTCGGTGGGGTCGGAGGTGTCCTGGGTCTCGCAGTACAGCCCCGGCGAGCAGCCGAAGCCGCAGGGTTCGCCTTCCTTCGAGGTGCTCGAGCAGGTGCCCAAGCACACCCCGCCGGGCTTGATGCAGGCGCTGCCCGCGGCGCACTCCTGTTGCGCCGCGCAGGTGGCGCCCGAAGGCACCTTTCCGCGCAACAGGCCGGTGCCCAGCTCGCAGTCGGCGAAGGGGACCGCTGCCGCGCGGTAGCCGGGTGGGAAGGTCGGCGCGCAGAACGAGGTCTTCATCCGCTGTTCGCAGGAGAGGACCTTCTCGGAGTCGATTTCGGTTTTTCCACCTTCGATCGAGCGCTTGAGCGCTTCGTACTGGGCGAAGCAGCGGGCCTCCTCCTCGGCCCGGCAGGCGGCCGGGGTCTGGCGGAGGAAGGCCGGATAGCAGCGCGCGAGCAGCTCGCAGCGGGCGGCGGAGATCCGCGAGCACATCTCCACCGCGGAGAGTTGGAGTCCGGCGTCGGCGCCGGCGTCCTCCACGGGGGGCGGCGGAGGTGGACATCCCCCAAGCAGCGCGGCCAGTGCGGACAAGGCGATGGCAGATCGAATCATCCCGGGCCTCTCACGGCTGCGCCGCTGGAATCACTGCTCAAGGCACTCACCCCCGCCGCTTCACCACGCCGGACTTGTCGACGAAGTAGGGTTCCAAGATGGCGGCCTCGACCTTCTCGCGGTACCCCTGTACCCCGAAGCCGGCGTCGTGGAGCGCCTGGAGCGCCGCGGTCTTCACCCTCCGGGCGGTCTCCTCGGAGGCCAAGAGCTGGAGGATCGGCTCCCGGGCGGCCTCGAGCTTGAGCGGGCCCAACACCTTGAGCGCGGCGATCTTGATGTCGTCGGCCATGTCCTCGAGGAAGGGCAGGACCG
Organism: Myxococcales bacterium; assembly: GCA_016191815.1. Classification (GTDB taxonomy): domain Bacteria; phylum Myxococcota; class Myxococcia; order Myxococcales; family Myxococcaceae; genus JACPVI01. Next base: position 81,287 of record JACPVI010000023.1, on the reverse strand, counting down.
CGGGGCCGATCCGCGGGTCGGTCTTCCCTTCCACGAAATGCAGGAGGACCGCCTTCTTCTCCGGATTCCTGGTGTACTCGGCGCCGAGCTTGGCCAGCATCTCGGTGGCGATGCCGATCACCTGCTCCTCGGGGAGGATGGCGGAGAGGAGCCGCACCGCCCAAGAGCTGCCCAGGTCCGTCTTGCGGAGGAACTCCTTCACCGGCTCCACCGCGTCTTGTGCGAAGGCGCACACCAGTTCGAAGACGTGCTCCTTCTCCTCGATATCGGTGCTCTGGGGATCGACGTTGATGGTGAAGCGGGCGAGCAGGACGCCGGCCGCCTCCTTCACCTTCATCTCGCCGAGCTGATCGATCGCCTTCTGCCGCGCGGTGGGGTCTCCGTACTTCTGGGTGACCTTCGCCTTGAGCTTGAGCGCCTTGTCGGCGGGCGAGCCGCCGAAGAAGTCGAGGATTCCCACAACCGTTCGCCTCCGTCGCGCCGCGTCTATAGCAGTTCCCACTCGGCCCGAGCCAGGCCGGCGACGGACTCTCGGCGCGACGCCGCTTTGGGGCCCGGACGCCTTCCGGGCTCCCGGCCCAAAGGCCCAGTCACAGCCTGAGCTCGGCGCGGACGTCGGACCGGTAGCCGCCCTTGAGCCGCTCCGCCGCGGTGCGCACCTCTCCATCCCCCGAGTCCGGCACCATCACCTTGAGCACCAGGTAGAGATCGCCCCGCTTTCCGCTCCGCAGGTCGGGCACCCCCCGGCCCTTGAGGCGCATCTTGGTCCCCGACTGCGAGATTGGAGGCACCTTCACCGTGACGTCGCCGCCGAAGGTCGGCACCCGGACCTCCGCGCCGAGGATTGCCTCCGGCACCGTGATCGGCAGGTCCATGTGGAGATCGTCCCCCTCTCTGCGAACGAGCGGGTGCTCAGAGACTTCGGTCTGCACGAACAGATCGCCGGGAGGGCCACCCGCGGGCCCCTGGGCGCCCTGGCCGGCGAGCCGGACCCGGGAACCGCTTCGCACCCCCGGCGGAATCTTCACCGTGAGCCGCTTGAGTTCCTCCAAGAGCCCGCTGGCGGCGCAAGTACCACAGGGCTCGCCGCTCCGGCCGGTGCCGTTGCAGTTGGGGCAGGCGCCGGACATCTGCAGGCCGCCGACGGCTCGCCGCGCGCGCCCGGTGCCGCGGCAGGTGCGGCAGGTGCTGGTGGGGCCGGCCTGCCCCCGCCCTTCGCAGTCAGGGCAGCGGCCCGCTCGCCGCACCGCAAGCACGCGCTCGGTTCCCGCCACCGCCTCGGCCAGGGAGACGCCGATCTTCGTGTGGAGATCCTCCCCGCGCGCCGGCCCCCTCGCTCGCGCGGCCGGGCCTTCCACCCCGAAGCCGCGGCCGAAGAGGTCTCCGAAGAGATCTCCCAGATCGAACTCCCGCCCGAAGGCCTCGGCGTCGAACCCCGGTCCACCGAACGGAGCGCCCCTGCCGGCCTGGGCGGCGCGGTAGGCGCGGTAGGCGGCGGCCTTTTTCTCGTCGAAGCCGATCTTTTCGGCGGCGGGGCCGAGCTCGTCGTAGAGGGCGCGCTTCTTCGAGTTGGAGAGCACCTCGAAGGCGGAGCTGATCTTCTTGAACTGCTCCTCCGCCGCCCGGTTCCCCGGGTTGACGTCCGGGTGGTACTTGCGCGCCAGGCGCCGGTAGGCCTTCTTGAGCCCCTCGAGGGAGGTGGTCCTGGGCACGCCCAGGATCTGGTAATAGTCCTCGGCCATTGCGAGCTGAGCGCAAGCGACGGGTGGAAGCTAACCAGCCTTGGAGGATAAGCCACCGCATGGCCGAGGCCACATCCAGCTCCTTGGGCGCACTCGCGCTGGCAGCGTTCTTCGCCGGCGCCAGTGCGCTCGCCCAGGCGGACGCGGGGAGGGTGGTCGATCGGGCGGTGGCGCTGGTGGACGGGCGGGTGATCACCCTCTCCGAGCTGGAATTCGAAGCCCGGGCGATGCTGGTGCAGGCCGGAGCGGTGCGGGCGGCCTTTGAGGAACTGAACGAGGAGACGCTCTCCGGCGCGCTCTACGTGGCGATCGGGCACCGGCTCGCGGCGGCGGAGGCGGACAAGCTGCAGGCCTACCCGCTCTCCGAAGCGGAGGTCGAGGCGGCGCTTCAAGCCTTCCGCGACCGCTTCGAGAGCGACCGCGAGTTCCAGAGCTTCCTCGATCGCCACGACGCAGACCTCCAGCTCCTTGCAACCTTCATCAGTCGGAAGCTCCGGGCGGAGAAGCTCCTGGACGGGAAGCTCCGCCTCAAGGCCCAGGTGAGCGAGGTAGACCTGAGAAGGCACTACGAGGAGCACCGGCATGAGCTGGGGGCGAGCTCGTACGAGGAGCTGCGAAGCGCGCTTCGCGAGAAGCTGTTCGCCGACCGCTACAAGAGGCTGGCGGCGCAGGAGCTGGAGCGGGCGAGGAAGGCGGCGGACGTGCGGGTGCTCGCACCGTTCGCGCGCGCGCGGCCGGAGGCTTCGCAGTGAGGAAGCTCGAGGAGCCGGCGCCGGTCTTCCACATCCGCGCCATGGAGCCCGTGGACTTGCCGGCGGTTGACGCGCTGGAACGCGCCGCCTTCCGCAACCCCTGGTCGCTCGAATTGATGCGGCGGGAGCTGACGCACGAGTGGTCGACCATCTACCTGGCCGAGGAGGCCGACGCCGCCGGGGGCAAGAGGCTACTCGGCTTCATGGTGTTCTGGCTGGTGCACGACGAGGTGCACGTCCTCAACGTGGCGGTCGCCCCGGCCCAAAGGCGGCGGGGGGTGGGGCGGGCGCTGCTCCAGGCGGCGCTCGAGCGGGGGCGCCGCCACCGGTGCGTGCTGGCGACCCTCGAGGCGCGGCGAAGCAACGCCGCGGCGCTGGGCTTATACAAGTCGTTCGGCTTCCGCGAAGTAGGGGTGAGGCCGAATTACTATGCGGACGACGGCGAGGACGCGATCGTGATGGTGGCCGATCTGTAGTCGAGCGTCGAGGGTCGAGGGTCGAGCGCAACACGTCGGGCGTCGGGGGAGCGCTTGACTCCCGAGCGTCGACGCTATAAACGGCCCGCCTTTCTCCGAAGGGATTTCCGAATCAATGCCGACGATTAGCCAACTCATCCGCCGCGGCCGCGAGAAGGTCCGCTACAAGGGCAAGAGCCCCGCCCTGCGCGAGTGCCCGCAAAAGCGCGGCGTGTGCACCCGCGTGTACACCACCACCCCCAAGAAGCCCAATTCCGCCCTCCGGAAGGTCGCCCGGGTCAGGCTCACCAACGGAATTGAGGTCACCTCTTATATCCCCGGCGTGGGGCACAACCTCCAGGAGCACTCGGTGGTGATGATCAGGGGCGGCCGAGTGAAGGACCTCCCGGGCGTCCGCTACCACATCATCCGCGGCACCCTCGATGCCGTCGGCGTCGCCGGCCGCAAGCAGGGCCGCTCCAAGTACGGAGCCAAGCGCCCGAGCTGAAACCGAAAGGGAAAGGACTCGCCATGCCTCGTCGCCGCGTCGTTGCCAAGCGCAAGATCCTCCCGGACCCGAAGTTCCAGGACCGGCTGGTGAGCAAGTTCGTCAACGACCTCATGCGCAAGGGGAAGAAGTCGATCGCCGAGCGGATCTGCTACGGCGCCTTCACGCTGATCGAGGAGCGGGCCAAGGAGGACCCCCTCAAGACCTTCAAGAAGGCCCTGGACAACGTGAAGCCGATCCTCGAGGTGAAGTCCCGCCGGGTCGGCGGCGCCACCTACCAGGTGCCGGTGGAGGTCCGCCAGGACCGCCGGGTCGCCCTGGGGATGCGCTGGCTCATCAACTACTCCAAGGCCCGCGGCGAGAAGACGATGGAAGAGAAGCTGGCCGGCGAGATCATGGACGCCGCCAACAACCGCGGGAACGCGGTGAAGAAGCGCGAGGACACCCACAAGATGGCCGAGGCCAACAAGGCCTTCGCGCATTACCGCTGGTGAGGAGACGGCGGCCAGACGGCACGATCAGCTCTTTGACAGCCGCAGGCCGTAGGTCGATCGCTCCGGCGGCGGAGCGCCCAACGGAGTTTTGACCCCATGCCCCGGGAGCATCCACTCGAGAGGTACCGCAACATCGGGATCATGGCCCACATCGACGCGGGCAAGACCACGACCACCGAGCGGATCCTCTACTACACAGGCGCCATCCACCGGATGGGCGAGGTGCACGAAGGCACCACCGTCACCGACTGGATGGTCCAGGAGCGGGAACGGGGGATCACCATCACCTCCGCGGCGATCACCGCCTTCTGGTCCCGAAACGACCAGAGCTACCGCATCAACATCATCGATACCCCGGGCCACGTCGACTTCACCATCGAGGTGGAGCGCTCGCTGCGGGTGCTCGACGGCGCGGTAGCGCTCTTCGACGGGGTGAACGGCGTCGAGCCCCAGTCCGAGACGGTCTGGAGGCAGGCGGACAAGTACCAGGTCCCCCGCATCTGCTTCATCAACAAGATGGACCGGGTGGGCGCCGACTTCGAGATGTCGGTGCAGTCCATCCGGGAGAAGCTGGGCGCCACCCCGTGCGTGCTGCAGCTGCCGCTGGGCTCGGAGGAGAACTTCCGCGGCGTGATCGACCTGGTCCGGATGAAGGCCCTGGTCTTCCACGACACCGAGCTGGGCTCGCGGTTCGACGTCATCGACATTCCGGCCGATCAGCTGCCCTTGGCGCAGCGCTACCACGCCAGGCTGCTCGAGCAGGCGGCCGAGCTGGACGACCAGCTGACCGAGAAATACCTGCTCGACCACGAGCTGTCCGAGGACGACATCCGCCGCGCTGTCCGCAAAGCCTGCATCGAGATGAAGCTGTTCCCGGTGCTGTGCGGGTCCGCCTACCGGCACAAGGGCGTGCAGCCGCTCACGGACGCGGTGGTCGACTACCTGCCCTCGCCCGTCGACATCCCCCCGGTCACCGGCAAGGATCTCAAGGGCAAGGACGCCACCCGCGAGACCAGCGACAAGGCCCCCTTCTCCGCGCTGGCGTTCAAGATCATGACCGACCCCTACGTTGGGACGCTCACCTTCATTCGGGTGTACTCCGGGCGACTGGAGGCGGGCTCGCACGTCCTCAACTCCACCAAGGGGCGCAAGGAGCGCGTCGGCCGCCTGGTGCAGATGAAGGCGGAGAAGCGCGACGAGATCGACGAGTGCTTCGCGGGCGACATCTGCGCCATCGTCGGCCTCAAGGGCGTCACCACCGGAGACACCTTGTGCGACGGGGACCATCCGATCGTCCTCGAGCGCATGGAGTTCCCCCAGCCGGTGATCGACCTGGCGCTGGAGCCCAAGTCCAAGGACGACCAGGACCGGCTCGCCGCCTCGCTGCAGAAGCTGGCGGTGGAGGACCCCTCGTTCCGGGTGCGCGTGGACGAGGAGACCGCCCAGACGATCATCGCCGGGATGGGCGAGCTGCACCTCGAGATCATCGTCGACCGGCTGCTCCGGGAGTTCAAGGTCAGCGCCAACGTCGGCAAGCCGCAGGTCGCCTACCGGGAGACCATCACCCGGATGGCCAAGGCCGAGGGCCGCTACATCCGGCAGACCGGCGGGAGGGGGCAGTACGGCCACTGCTGGATCAAGGTCCACCCCAACCCGGGCAAGGGCTTCGAGTTCGTGAACGCGATCGTCGGCGGGGTGGTCCCCAAGGAGTTCATCCCGGCGGTGGCGCGGGGGATCGCGGAGGCGACCTCCAGCGGGGTCTTGGCCGGCTACCCGATGGTGGACGTGAAGGTGGAGCTGTTCCACGGCAGCTACCACGAGGTGGACTCGAGCGAGATGGCCTTCAAGATCGCCGGCTCGATGGCCTTCAAGGACGCGTGCAACCGGGCGGGCGCCGTCCTGCTCGAGCCGATCATGAAGTGCGAGGTGGTCACCCCCGAGGAGTTCATGGGGGACGTGATCGGCGACCTCAACAGCCGGCGAGGGAAGATCTTGGGCATGCACCCGCGCGCGGGTGTGCAGGTGATCGACGCCGAGGTTCCCTTGGCGCAGATGTTCGGTTATGCCACCGACCTTCGCTCGAGGACCCAGGGCCGGGCGACCTACACCATGCAGTTCGCCCACTACGCCCAGGTGCCGAAGAACGTGGGAGACGAGATCGTTTCGAAGATGAGGGGGTATTAGCCGGCGCCCGGCAGTGAGGCGACCGGCCCGGCGATTGTTGGAGATTCCAGGACAAAGCGAGGCTATACAACCCACCCCGAACCAGACAGACGGAGAACGGAACCGATGAGCAAGGAAAAATTCGAAAGGAAGAAGCCCCACGTCAACGTCGGCACCATCGGCCACGTGGACCATGGGAAGACCACCCTGACCGCCGCGATCACCATGACGATGGCGCAGAAGGGTCTGGCCAAGGCGCGGAGCTACGACGACATCGCCAAGGCCTCGATCGCCCAGGGCCGCCGCGACGCGACCAAGATCCTCACCATCGACTCCGCCCACGTGGAGTACGAGTCGGAGAAGCGGCACTACGCCCACGTGGACTGCCCGGGGCACGCCGACTACGTGAAGAACATGATCACCGGCGCCGCCCAGATGGACGGGGCGATCCTGGTGGTGTCGGCCGCCGACGGCCCGATGCCCCAGACCCGCGAGCACGTGCTGCTCGCCCGCCAGGTGAACGTGCCGGCCCTGGTGGTGTTCCTCAACAAGATCGACGTGATCGACGACCCCGAGCTCTTGGATCTGGTGGAGATGGAGATCCGCGAGCTGCTCACCAAGTACAAGTTCCCCGGCGACAAGGTGCCGGTCATCCGGGGGAACGCCCTCAAGCCCTACCAGACGCAGGGCAAGGAGGGGACCGAGTGCATCCTCAAGCTGATGGAGGCCTTGGACACCGCCATCCCCGAGCCGGTGCGGATCACCGACAAGCCCTTCCTGATGCCGATCGAGGACGTGTTCTCGATCTCCGGCCGCGGCACGGTGGTGACCGGGCGAGTGGAGAGGGGCAAGGTGAAGGTGGGCGAGGAGGCCGAGATCGTCGGTTTCAGGGAGACTCGCAAGACGGTGGTGACCGGAGTGGAGATGTTCAACAAGATCCTCGACGAGGGGATCGCCGGCGACAACGTGGGCTGCCTGCTGCGCGGCGTGGCCCGCGAGGAGGTGGAGCGCGGCCAGGTGCTCGCCAAGCCGGGCAGCATCACCCCCCACTCCAAGTTCAGCTGCCAGTTCTACGTGCTCACCAAGGAAGAGGGCGGGCGGCACACCCCGTTCTTCAACGGGTACCGGCCGCAGTTCTACTTCCGCACCACCGACGTGACCGGCTCGCTCAAGCTCCCCGACAACGTGGAGATGGTGATGCCGGGCGACAACATCTCCGCCACGGTGGAGCTGATCACCCCGGTGGCGCTGGAGAAGGAGATGCGCTTCGCCATCCGCGAGGGTGGTCGCACCGTGGGCGCGGGGGTGGTGGTGGACATCATCGCCTGAGGTTGCAATTGGGTGGGGCGCGGTGGTAGAAGCCGCGCCCCTTCGCCGCAGGGTTCTGTGACAACCAGGCGCATCGGTCGCACGGTCAGCCCGGCGGGCGCACATTGAGGCTTTTGGGAGTTGCCGAAGAAGGAACTCGAGGAATGGCGAAACAGAAGATCCGAATCCGGCTGAAGGCGTACGACTCGAAGCTCTTGGACCAGTCTGCAGGAGAGATCGTCGAGACCGCCAAGCGCACTGGCGCGAAGGTGGCGGGACCGATCCCTCTGCCGACCCGCATCAACAAGTTCACCGTGCTCCGCAGCCCGCACGTGGACAAGAAGAGCAGGGAGCAGTTCGAGATCCGCACGCACAAGCGGATGCTCGACATCCTCGAGCCGACCCAGCAGACGCTCGACGCGCTGATGAAGCTCGACCTGTCGGCCGGGGTGGACGTGGAGATCAAGAGCTAGCCGAGGGCGCCATGAAGTTCGACGTCGTGGATTTGGACAGGAAGAAGGTCTCGGAGATCGACCTCTCCGACGAGGTGTTCGGCGCCGAGCCGAACGGCCACCTCTTCTACGAAGTGGCGAAGATGCAGCAGATCAACCGGCGGCGGGGCACCTTGGGGGTGAAGAACACCTCGCTGGTGTCCGGCGGCGGCAAGAAGCCCTGGCGCCAGAAGGGCACCGGGCGCGCCCGCCAGGGGTCGATCCGCGCCTCCCACTGGGTGGGCGGGGGGAAGGCGATGGGCCCCAAGGCCCGCGACTATTTCTACCGGCCTCCTTTGAAGGTGCGGCGGGGCGCCCTCAAGGCGGCGCTCTCTTTGAGGGCGAGGGAGAAGAACCTGCTCATCCTCGACGCCTTCCCGGTCCCCGACGGGAAGAGCAAGAAGGCGCTCGAGGCGCTCACCGGGCGGCTCAAGCTCTCCGACGCGCTGGTGGTGGACGAGGCGAAGAACGAGCAGTTGCACCGCTCGGTGCGCAACCTCGAGCGCTTCGACGTCCTCGCCCCGGAGGGGTTGAACCTGGAATCGGTGCTCCGCCGGTCGACGCTGGTGCTCACCACCATGGCGGCCAAGGCCCTGGAGGCGGCGCTGCTCAGGCGGCGGGCCGAAGCCGCGAGGGAGGCGAGCTGATGCGCATCCACGACGTCATCAAAGGACCGCTGATCACCGAGAAGCTGGACCGGGCCCGGGAGAAGTTCCGCCAGTACTCCTTCGTGGTGGACCGCGACGCGAGCAAGCACGACGTGGCGAAGGCGGTGGAGAACCTCTTCAAGGTCACCGTGGAGGGGGTCCGCACCAACCTGGTGCGCGGCAAGGTGAAGCGGATCGGCCGCTCGGTGGGGAAGCGGCCCAACTACAAGAAGGCGATCGTCACCCTGAAGGAGGGGGACAAGATCGAGCTGTTCGAGGGAGGCGCGGTGTAAGCGCCGCTCGAGCGGCCACCCTCAAGAGGCGACCAAAATGGGCATCAAGAAATACAAGCCGACCTCCGCCGCCCGCCGCCTGATGACGGCGTCGGACTTCACCGAGATCACCCGTCAGGTGCCCGAGAAGCGGCTCACCCAGCCGTTGCGGAAGACGGGCGGGCGGAACGTGCACGGGCACATCACCCGGCGGCACGCCGGCGGCGGCCACAAGCGCCGCTACCGGGTGATCGACTTCAAGCGCCGCGACAAGGACGGGGTGCCGGCCAAGGTGGCCAGCGTGGAGTACGACCCCAACCGCAGCGCCAACATCGCCCTGTTGCACTACGCGGACGGCGAGAAGCGCTACATCCTCGCGCCGGTGGGGCTGTCGGTGGGCGACACGCTCTTCGCCGGGCAGAACGCCGACATCCGGCCGGGCAACTCGCTGCCGTTGCAGAGCATCCCGGTGGGAACGGTCATTCACAACGTCGAGCTCAAGCCGGGGCGGGGCGCGCAGATGATTCGCTCGGCGGGCTCCTGGGGCCAGCTGATGGCCAAGGAGGACCGCTACGCTCAGGTGCGGCTCCCCTCGGGCGCGGTGCGCAAGGTGCTGATCGAGTGCCGGGCCACGGTAGGGCAGCTCGGGAACATCGACCACGAGATCATCCGGATCGGCAAGGCGGGGCGGCGGCGGTGGCTGGGCGTCCGCCCCACGGTGCGGGGCCTGGCGATGAACCCGGTGGACCACCCGCACGGGGGCGGCGAGGGCAAGTCCGGGCAAGGGAACCCGCACCCGGTCTCGCCGTGGGGCCAGAAGACCAAGGGCTACACCACCCGCAAGAACAAGCGCACCGACAAATTCATCGTCTCCGGCCGCCGCGCCGGAGTGAGGAGCCAGTAAGCGTCTCCTAAACCCCAAAGATTGGAATAGCCATGGCTCGTTCGCTCAAGAAAGGCCCGTTCGTCGACAAGCACCTCCTCAAGAAGGTGGAGGAGATGAACCGGTCGAACCAGAAGAAGCCGATCAAGACCTGGTCGCGCAGGTCGACCGTCATCCCCGAGTTTCTGGGCCACACTTTCGTGGTCCACAACGGGCGGAAGTTCGTCCCCGTGTACGTGACCGAGAACATGGTCGGCCACAAGCTGGGCGAGTTCAGTCCCACCCGGACCTTCACCGCCCACTCGGCGGAGCGGAAGGTGGTCAAGGCCGGGCCCGCGGCGCCCGGAGCCCCCGCGACGCCGGGCGCACCGACTCCGGCCGCCCCTGCTGCGGCGCCCGCGGCGCCGCCGGCCAAGTGAACGGGGGAATGACGAGATGGAAGCGAACGCACATCTGAGGCATCTGAGGATGTCGCCCCGCAAGGTGGCGCTGGTGGCGGCGCTGGTGAGGGGAAAGGCGGTCGGCGCGGCGCTGGGCATCCTCCGGTTCACCCGCCGGTCGGCGGCGGCCCCGATGGCCAAGCTCATCAAGAGCGCGGTCGCCAACGCCACCGACCTCTCCAAGGGGGCGGTGGACGTGGACCAGCTCTACGTGAAGACCATCTGTGTGGACCAGGGCAAGACGCTCAGGCGCTACCTGCCCCGGGCGATGGGCCGGGCCACGCGGATCAACAAGAAGTCGAGCCACGTGCACGTGATTCTTTCGGACGAGAAGCGGAAGTAACGAGAAGACAGGAGCAAAAGTGGGACAGAAAGTACATCCGATCGGGTTCCGCCTGGGGATCATCAAGACCTGGGACTCCAAGTGGTACGAGGAGAAGAACTACGCCCAGTGGCTGCACGAGGACATCGGGATCCGCGAGTTCGTCAAGAAGTCCCTCGGCCACGCCGGGGTGTCGAAGGTGGAGATCGAGCGCGCCGTCAACAAGGTGAAGGTGAACGTGCACACCGCGCGGCCGGGCATCGTGATCGGCAAGCGGGGCGCGGGGATCGAGACGATCAAGAAGGACCTGCAGCAGTTCACCAAGAACGAGGTCTTCCTGAACATCGTCGAGGTGCGCAAGGCCGAGACCGACGCCCAGCTGGTGGCGGAGAACATCGCCACCCAGCTCGAGCGGCGCATCGCCTTCCGGCGGGCGATGAAGAAGGCGGTCCAGACGGCGATGAAGTTCGGCGCCAAGGGAATCCGGGTGGCCTGCTCCGGGCGGCTGGGGGGGGCGGAGATGGCCCGCTACGAGTGGTACCGCGAGGGCCGGGTGCCGTTGCATACGCTCAGGGCGGACATCGACTACGGCTTCTCCGAGGCCAAGACCACTTACGGGAAGATCGGCTGCAAGGTGTGGGTCTGCCGGGGCGAGGTGTTGCCGACCAAGGGGCCCGGCCAAGCGACGACGAGGTGAGGAGCGACCGCCTCTACTCGGCGGCGAGGAAGACATGCTTCAGCCAGCGCGAACGAAACACCGGAAGATGCAGAAGGGCCGCATGCGGGGAAAGGCCTACCGCGGCAACACCCTCGCCTTCGGCGAGTACGGGCTGATGACCCTGCAGCCGGGGTTTCTCACCTCGCGGCAGATCGAGGCCGGCCGCGTCGCCATTGCCCGGCACGTCAAGCGGGGCGGAAAGCTGTGGATCCGCGTCTTCCCGGACAAGCCGATCACCAAGAAGCCGGCGGAGACCCGAATGGGCACCGGCAAGGGGACGGTGGAGTATTACGTGGCGGTGGTCCACCCCGGCCGGATCCTCTACGAGATGTCCGGGACCGAGGAGGCGATGGCCCAGTCGGCGTTCAGGCGGGCCGCGGCGAAGCTGCCGGTGTTGACCCGCATGGTGCACCGGGGGGAGCAGGGCCTGTAGGGCCTCGGAGGAAACGATGGCGACCGCGAAGGAGCTCCACGAGCTGACGGTGGACGACCTCAGGCGTCGGGCCGACGAGCTTCGGCAGGCGCTCTTCCAGGACCGGCTGAAGCTGCGGACCGGCACCCTGGACAGCCCGGCGGAGCGGACCAGGCACCGGCGCGATCTGGCCCGGGTGCTCACGGTGTTGACCCAGAAGGAGAAGGCCGCCCAAAAGGCGAAGGCCTGATAGGGAAGGACTGCGATGGCTGAACAGACCCCACAGAAGGCCCAACCCTCCCGCGGCCGCCCCAAGGAGCGGATCGGGGTGGTGACCTCCAACAAGATGCAGAAGACGGTGGTGGTGACGGTGTCGCGGAGGACCGCCCACAAGGAGTACGGGAAGATCATCACCCAGCGGTCGAAGTTCAAGGCGCACGCCGAGGGCCACGACTACCCGAAGAAGATCACCCTCAACGAAGGCGACAAGGTGCGCATCGCCGAGACCCGTCCGACTTCCAAGGATAAGCGCTGGCGGGTGGTGGAGGTGCTCGAGCGGGCCGCGAAGGTGTAACTGCGTTCGAGTCGAGTGAGGCCAAGGAGCGACTGCGATGATCCAGATGACGACCGTGCTCGACGTGGCCGACAACTCCGGCGCCAAGAAGGTCTTCTGCATCAAGGTGCTGGGCGGCTCGAGGAGGAGGTACGCCTCGATCGGCGACGTGATCGTCGTGTCGGTGAGGGAGGCGTTGCCCAATTCGAAGGTGAAGAAGGGCGACATCTCGCGGGCGGTGATCGTCCGCACCAAGCGCGAGGTGGGCCGCCCGGACGGCAGCTTCATCAAGTTCGACGGGAACTCGGCGGTGCTGATCAGCAAGGAGCTGGAGCCGGTGGGCACCCGCATCTTCGGGCCGGTGGCCAGGGAGCTGAGGGCCCGGAAGTTCATGAAGATCATCTCCCTCGCCCCCGAGGTGTTGTAGCCATGCAGAAGCTCAAGGTCGGAGATCTGGTGCAGGTGACGGCGGGCGCGGAGCGCACCGCCAAGTCCAAGCGGGGGAAGATCATCGGGATCGACCGGGAGGCCGGGCGGGTCCGGGTGGAGGGGTTGAGGCTGGTCACCCGCCACGTGAAGAAGGGCCGCGACCGCAGCAACCCCGAGGGCGGCCGGCTGGAGAAGCCGGGGACGATCGCGCTGGCGGCGGTGGCGGTGGTCTGCCCCAAGTGCGACAAGCCCACCCGGGTGAGCGTCAAGATCGACGGTGAGAAGCGGGCCCGGTTCTGCAAGAGGTGTGAGGCCCAGATTGACTAGCCCGAGCGGTTCGGGCATCTATCCGCGCCCTTTGGGCCCAGGACGAAGCGATGGCTGACGAACAGGAAAAGAAGGAGCAGGCCAAGCCCCCGAAGCCGGAGAGGGCCGAGGCCAAGGCTGCGAAGCCGGAGAAGGCCGAGGCCAAGGCTGCGAAGCCGGAGAGGGCCGAGGCCAAGGCTGCGAAGCCGGAGAAGGCCGAGGCCAAGGCTGCGAAGCCGGAGAAGGCCGAGGCCAAGGCTGCGAAGCCGGAGAAGGCCGAGGCCAAGCCGTCCGAGGAGGCCAAGGGCGTTAAGAAGGCCAAGGCCGAGAAGTCTGAGGGCAAGGGCAAGAAGGCGGACAAGGGCAAGAAGAGGGACGAGGCCCGCCGCGCCGGCTACGCTCCCAACATCGAGGAAGGGCTTTTGGCCAAGCCCGCCCGGCTGAAGGTCAGGTACCGGGACGAGGTGGTGCCCTCCCTGATGAAGGAGCTGGGGTTCAAGAACCCCAACCAGGTGCCCCGGCTGGAGAAGATCGTCATCAACATGGGGCTGGGCGAGGCGTTGGCCAACGCCAAGATGATGGAGTCGGCGGTGGATCAGCTCGCGGCGATCACCGGGCAAAAGCCGGTGGTGACCAAGGCGAGAAAGTCGATCGCCAACTTCAAGCTGCGCCAGGGCCAGAGCATCGGAGCGGCGGTGACCTTGCGGGCGGACCGGATGTACGAGTTTTTCGACCGGTTGATCAACGTCGCCCTGCCGCGGGTGCGCGACTTCAAGGGAGTCTCCACCAAGGCGTTCGACGGCCGGGGCAACTACACCATTGGCATCCGGGAGCAGATCATCTTCCCGGAGATCAACTACGACACCATCGAGAAGGTGAAGGGGCTGAACGTCAGCATCGTGACGACCGCCAGGAACGACGAGCAGGGGCTGGCGCTGCTCAAGCACCTTGGCATGCCCTTCAAGCAGTGAGAGGAGACTGAAAGCCGTGGCGAAGCTATCGAAGATCGCGCAGGCCAAGCGGAAGCCGAAGTTCGCGGTGCGCAAGTACAACCGCTGCCCGCTCTGCGGCCGGCCGCGGGCTTTCCTGAGGAAGTTCAAGATGTGCCGCATCTGTTTGCGGAAGAGGGCGCTGGCCGGCGAGGTGACCGGCCTCATCAAGTCGTCCTGGTAGTGAAGAGCACGGCCGACGCGAACCACCGGGATGGGCCCGGAAGGCGCACGAGGCCCGCGGGCGGGGGAGAGCCCCCCGAGAGAGAGCCTGGAAAGAAGGCCGGCGCGACGAGTGAGCGGCTGGCTGCCCGGGCCGAAAGAGGAGAAGGAAGCACATGCCGGTCAATGATCCAGTCGGCGACATGCTCACCCGCATCCGGAACGCGGTGCGCGCGCGGCACGACAAGATGGTGATCCCCAGGTCGAGGCTCAAGCTGGAGGTGATCAAGGTCCTCAAGGAGGAGGGCTTCGTGGCCGACTTCGTGGCCCACGAGGCCAAGCCCCAGGGGGAGATCACCGTGATGCTCAAATACGGAGCAGACCGGCAGCCGGCGATCCAGGGCATCCGCCGCGTCTCCAAGCCTGGCCTGCGCCGCTACGTGCGAGTGGGGGACATCCCCCGGGTGCTGGGCGGGCTGGGCGTTTCCATTCTCTCGACCTCCAGGGGCGTGATGGTGGACCACCAGGCGCGCAAGGAGAACGTCGGGGGAGAGCTGATCTGCACGGTGTACTGAGAGGAAGTCATGAGCCGCATCGGAAAGTTGCCGGTGAAGTTGGTGGAGAAGGTGAAGGCCACGATCGCCGGCCAGGTGGTCAACTTCGAAGGTCCGAAGGGGAAGCTGGCGGTGAAGCTCCCCCACCCGGAGATCAAGGCCGAGGTGAAGGACGGGCAGCTTTGCGTGAGCCGGCCCTCGGACTCGCGGAGGGCGAAGGCGCTGCACGGGCTGACCCGCTCCATCCTGGCGAACGCGGTGAAGGGAGTGTCGCAGGGGTTCGAGCGCCGGCTGGCGGTGCGTGGGGTGGGCTTTCGGGCGGAGGTGAAGGGCCGTCAGATCCACTTCGCGCTGGGCTACTCCCACCCGGTGGTGTTCGACCTGCCCGACGGGGTGGACGCCGAGGTGGGCAAGCAGCCGCGGAACGAGGACGGGCTACCGACCCTCGATCTCACCTTGCGGTCGGTGAACCGGGAGCTGCTGGGGGCGACCGCGGTGCGCATCCGGGCGCTTCGGCCCCCCGAGCCGTACAAGGGCAAGGGAATCAAGTACACCGCGGAGAGGGTGCGCCGGAAGGAAGGGAAGACCGGCACCACCTAGGAAGCACGCCATCATCCGCGCCGGGAGGTCCCGATCCGGCCCGGAAGGAGGAGGCAATCGCCATGTCGAGCAACGAACCGAGGATCCGAAGGAAGGCCCGCGTCCGAAAGAAGATCGCCGGGACGGCCGAGCGCCCGCGGCTGTCGGTGTACAAGTCGCTCAAGCACATCTACGCCCAGGTGGTGGACGACTCCAACGGGCGGACCCTGGCGTTCGCCTCTTCGCTCTCCAAGGAGCTGAAAGGGCAGAACGAGGGCGACAAGAAGGCCGACGCCAAGCGGGTGGGCAAGCTCATCGCCGAGAAGTGCAAGTTGGCCAAGTTGGAGAAGGTGGTGTTCGACCGGAACGGCTTCCCCTACCACGGGAGGATCGCCGCGGTGGCCACGGCGGCCAGGGAAGGCGGGCTTAGGTTCTAGCTTTCACGAGAGGAAGAAAAGTGGCTGCTCCTATCAATCCCAACGAGCTGGACCTCAGCGACCGGGTGGTGAACATCAACCGTGTCGCCAAGGTGGTGAAGGGCGGGCGAAGGTTCTCCTTCAGCGCCCTGGTGGTGGTGGGCGACGGCGCCGGACACGTCGGCGTGGGCCTGGGCAAGGCCAACGAGGTGCCGGAAGCCATTCGCAAGGGCGGCGAGAACGCCAAGAAGAGGCTGTTCAAGGTGCCCCTGGTGGGCCACACCATTCCCCACGAGGTGGTGGGGCACTTCGGGGCGGGGAGGGTGCTCCTCAAGCCGGCGATGGAAGGCACTGGGGTGATCGCCGGCGGTCCGGTGCGGGCGGTCCTGGAGGCGGCGGGGATCCGCAACATCCTCACCAAGTGCCAGGGCTCCCGCAACCCCCACAACGTGCTCAAGGCCACCGTGGCGGGGCTCAAGCACCTGAGGTCCCCGGACCAGGTGAGCCGGATAAGGGGCCGCGAGATTTCCTACATCGCGCCCAAGGGCGCCGAGTCGCGAAGCTGAGCCGGAGGTCGAGATGGGACTCAAGATCAAGCTGGTGAAGAGTTACGCCGGGGCCTCCGAGCGGCAGCTCCGGATGATCCGCGGGCTCGGGCTGAGGAAGCTGGGGCAGGAGCGGCTGCTCAAGGACACCCCCGCCATTCGCGGGATGGTGTTCCACGTCCAGCACCTGGTCCGCCAGGAGGTGGTGGCCCAGGAGCCGAACGCCCGCAAGCGCATCAAGCCCCGGAGGGTCCGGGAGCGGGACGCGAAGCGGGCCGAGGCCGCCAGGTAGTTTCTTCGCAGAGAGGACGGCAAAGATGAGCACGCTGAGCACCCTGAAGGCGCCGCCGAGGTCCAGGCACTCCAAGAAGCGGGTGGGCCGGGGACAGGGCAGCGGCCTCGGCAAGACGGCCGGGCGGGGCGGCAAGGGGCAGAAGGCCCGCACCGGCAACATGCACTTCGAGGGCTTCGAGGGCGGCCAGATGCCGCTGCAGCGGCGGCTGCCGAAGTTCGGGTTCCATTCGCCCAACCGGCTGCACTGGGCGGTGGTCAACCTGCGCGAGCTCGAGCGGTTCGGCGACGGCGCCACGGTGGACGAAGCGGCGCTCAGGGCCCGGGGGCTTTTGAAGGGCCGGCCGGACGGAGTGAAGATCCTCGGGGACGGGGAACTCAGGAGGAAGCTCACCGTACGGGCGAACCGGTTCTCCGCGCGAGCCAAGCAAGCCATCGAGTCCGCCGGGGGCAAGGCCGAGGAGCTGCCACTGGTGGTCCACAAGCCGGAGTCGGCCGCGAAGGCGCACGCCGGCAAGGGCGTCAAGGCGGCGGCCGCGCAGGCCTGAGGCGACTCGCGGTGGCCGCGCGCGAAGCGCTCGTGTAGTGTTGCGCGCCCTCAGTAGGCGCGAAGGACTGAAAGGGAATGGCCCTCAACGCGGTCGCCAACGTCTTCCGGATCGCCGAGCTGCGCACCCGGCTGTTCTACACGCTGGTGCTCTTGGCGGTGTACCGGCTGGGCATCTTCATCAACACCCCCGGGGTCGACCGGGCGGCGATGAACGCCTTCATGGAGGCCCAGAAGAAGGCAGGCGGGCTGGTGAGCCTGTTCAACCTCTTCTCCGGCGGCGCGCTGGAGCAGATGTCGATCTTCGGGCTGGGGATCATGCCGTACGTCTCCGCCTCGATCATCATGCAGCTCCTCGCGGTGGTGGTGCCCACGCTGGAGCGGCTGCAGAAGGAGGGGGGAGTCGGCCGGCAGAAGATCAACCAGTACACCCGCTACGGCACCATCGTGCTCTCGATCGTGCAGGGGGTGGGCATCTCGCGCTGGCTGGCGTCCTTGGGGCGCTCGCAGATTCCTGGCTCGCAGGAGCTGAACCAGGTGGTGGTGCCCACCGACAACCTCTGGTTCACCTTCATGACGGTGATCACCCTCACCGCGGGCACCGCCTTCATCATGTGGCTGGGTGAGCGGATCACCGAGAACGGCATCGGCAACGGCATCTCGCTCATCATCTTCGCCGGGATCGTGGCCCGGATCCCGCCGGGTTCCAAGCAGCTGTACGATCTCACCTCGCAGGACGTGGTGAGCATCGGCAGCGTTTTGGGGCTGGCGGCGTTCATGCTGCTCATCGTGGCGGTGGTGGTGTACATCGAGCGGGGGATGCGAAGGCTGCCGGTGCAGTACGCCAAGCGAATGGCGGGGCGGCGGATGTTCGCCGGGCAGGCGACCTACTTCCCGATGAAGGTGAACACCTCGGGGGTGATCCCGCCGATCTTCGCCGGCGCGCTCCTGTCGTTCCCGGCCACCCTGGGGAGCTGGCTCCCGTGGCTGATCGACGTCCAGCGGGGCCTGCAGTCGAACGCGTGGATCTACAACGGCGTGTTCGTGCTCTTGATCGTCTTCTTCACCTACTTCTACACCTCGCTCACCTTCCGGCCGGACGACGTGGCCGACAACATCAAGAAGCAGGGCGGGTATATCCCCGGCATCAGGCCGGGCCGGCAGACGGCGGACTACATCGAGCGGGTGCTCAACCGCATCACCTTCGGCGGTGCGGTGTACCTGGCCGCGATCTGCGTCATCCCCCAGGTGGTGTCGGGGTTCTTGGGAGTCGACTTCTCCTTCGGTGGCACCGCGCTGCTCATCGTGGTGGGCGTGGCGCTCGACACGGTGCAGCAGATCGAGGGCCACCTGATCAGCCGGAACTACGACGGCTTCGCTGGCCCGCGCGGGCCGCGGATCCGCGGGCGGCTCAAGGTGATGGGATAGCGGTCGGCGGCCGGGGGCGGGAGAGGAGTTTCCGCGCGGGAGACGACCGATGAATCTCGTGCTCATGGGCCCGCCGGGCGCCGGCAAGGGCACCCAGGCGAAGAAGCTGTACGCCGATTACCGGCTGCCGCAGATCTCCACCGGGGACATCCTCCGAGAGGCGGTGGCGGCGGGCACCTTACTGGGCAAGAAAGCCAAGCCGCTGATGGAGGCGGGCAAGCTCGTCCCCGACGAGCTGATCATCGGGATCGTCGAGCAGCGGCTCCAGAAGGCGGATTGCCTGGGCGGCTTCGTCCTCGATGGGTTTCCGCGCACGATTCCGCAGGCGGAGGCCCTCGACCAGGCCCTCGAGAGAGCGAGCAGGAGGATCGACGCGGCGGTCTCCCTCGAGGTGCCGATCGAGCTGCTGATCGAGCGCCAGTCCGGCCGGAGGAGCTGCCCTAGCTGTGGCACCATCTACCACGTCGTCTACAGCCCGCCGAAGCAACAGGGCCAATGCGACAAAGACGGGGCCCCGCTCGTCCAGCGGGAGGACGACAAGCCAAAGAGCGCTCGGGCCCGCCAGGAGGTCTACGCGAAGCAGACCGCCCCGGTGAAGGCCTACTACGAGAAGCGTGGCTTGCTCCGGACGATCGACGGGGTGGGGAGCCCCGAGCGGATCTACTCCGAGATCAGGTTGGCCCTGGGGAAGTAGGCCGCCGGCGGCCAGACGACCATGTCGCAGGTGGTGATCAAGACGGCCGACGAGATCTCCCTGATGCGCGATGCGAGCCGGATCGTCATCGAGGTGCTCGACGCCATGGAGCGGGCGGCGGGGCCTGGGGTCTCCACCTGGGAGCTGGAGCGCATCGCCGAGGAGCTGACCGCACGCCGGGGCGCCAAGCCGGCCTTCAAGGGCTACATGGGCTTTCCCTGTTGCCTGTGCGCGTCGATCAACGAGGAGGTCGTGCATGGAATCCCCTCGAAGAAGCGCAAGCTCGCCGAGGGAGATCTGCTCAAGCTCGACTTCGGGGTTTCCATTCGCGGCTACTTCGGGGACGCCGCCCGCACCGTGCCGATCGGGAAGATCTCCGAGGAGGCCAGGGCCCTGGTCGAAGGCACCCAGCAGGCGCTCAAGGTGGGCATCGAGCAGGCGGTGAAGGGGAATCGGGTGGGAGACATCGGCTTCGCGGTGCAGCGCTTCGCGGAGTCCAAGGGGTACTCGGTGGTGCGCGACTTCGTGGGGCACGGCATCGGCCGAGAGCTGCACGAGCAGCCACAGGTGCCGAACTTCGGCTGGCCGAGCACCGGCATGAAGCTCCGCCCGGGGATCACCCTGGCCATCGAGCCGATGGTGAACCAGGGCACTCACAAGGTGGAGCTTCTGGACGACGAGTGGACGGCGGTCACGCTGGATCGGAAGCTCTCCGCCCACTTCGAGCACACCGTCCTCGTCACCGAAGATGGGCCGGAGATCCTCACTCGGCTCCCCTGATGGGCGGCCAGGCGGGCGAGGCGGTTGCGGCGGGGAAATTCCACGCTATTTCAGGACCTTTGAATGAGGATGCCCGCCTCCGGCAGGGGGACTTGCCTAGGGGCCGGCAAAGTGCTATCCGCCGCGCTCCGCCGAGGGGCAGGGGTAAGGGCTGTAGAAGACGAGGTTTTCGTTGCCGAAGGACGATGCGATCGAAGTCGAAGGGACGGTGATGGAGCCGCTCCCCAACGCCATGTTCCGGGTGAAGCTGGACTCGAACCCGGACCACGTGGTGCTCGCGCACATCTCGGGAAAGATGCGGATGCACTTCATCCGGATCCTCCCGGGCGACAAGGTGAAGGTCGAGCTGTCGCCGTACGATCTCACGCGAGGCCGCATCACCTACCGAGCGAAGTGACCGGGCGGCAGAGGTTTTCGCGAGAGGGTTCCATGAAGGTGCGCGCGTCGGTGAAGAAGATCTGCGAGAAGTGCAAGGTGATTCGCCGCAAGGGAGTCGTCCGGGTGATCTGCTCGGCGAACCCGAGGCACAAGCAGCGCCAGGGCTGACCTTCTGGCGCCACTGGCAAGGAAGAAGGAAGGACAACCGAAAGATGGCTCGCATCGCTGGCGTCGACCTGCCGCCCCAGAAGAGGGTGGTGATCTCTCTGCAGTACATCTACGGCATCGGGCGCAAGTCGGCGCACGAGATCTGCGCCAAGGCGGGGATCGACCTCGCCACCCGGACCAAGGACCTCACCGACGAGCAGACCCGGAAGATCCGCGAGACGATCGAGGGCGGGTTCAAGGTGGAGGGGGATATGCGCCGCGAGGTGACCATGAACATCAAGCGGCTGATGGACCTGGGGTGCTACCGGGGCCTGCGGCACCGCAAGGGGCTGCCGGTCCGCGGCCAGCGCACCCACACCAACGCCCGCACCCGCAAGGGTCCGAAGCGGGGAATCATCCGGCCGAAGGCGGTGGCGCCGGTGGCGGCGCCGAAGGCGTGAGGAAAGTAGGCCTCGCCACCGGGCGAGGTTGATCACCTAGCGAGGAGCAAAGAGGCGAGATGGCAGAGGAAACCAAAGAGGCAGCGGCGGCACCGCCGGCGGTAGAGACCCCCGAGGTCAAGAAGGTCAAGCGGCGGGCGAAGAAGAACATCCTCAACGGAGTGGTCCACATCCAGTCCACGTTCAACAACACGCTGGTGACGATCACCGACGTGTCGGGCAACGTGCTTGCCTGGTCGTCGGCGGGAGCGCGGGGCTTCAAGGGCAGCCGCAAGTCCACCCCCTTCGCCGCCCAGGTGGCCGCCGGAGACGCCGCGGCCAAGGCGATGGAGCACGGGCTAAAGAACGTGCAGGTGCTGGTGAAGGGGCCCGGGGCGGGACGGGAGTCTGCCTTGCGGGCGCTGGCCTCCGCCGGGCTGAAGATCTCCATCATTCGCGACGTGACCCCGATTCCGCACAACGGCTGCCGCCAGCCCAAGCGGCGTCGAGTCTAAAAAGAGAACGGAGAAGAGAACCAGTGGCCCGATATACCGAGAGCGTCTGCCGCATCTGCCGGCGCGAGAACCTCAAGATGTATTTGAAGGGGGACCGCTGCTACACCGACAAGTGCGCGATCGAGCGAAGACCCTACCCGCCCGGGCAGCACGGGCAGGGGAGGGTGAAGTTTTCCGGCTACGGCGTGCAGCTGCGCGAGAAGCAGAAGGTGAAGCGGATGTACGGGCTCTTGGAGAGCCAGTTCCGCGGCTACTTCCACCGCGCCTCGGCGGCCAAGGGCAAGACCGGCGAGACCCTCTTGCAGCTGCTCGAGCTCAGGCTGGACAACGTGGTGTTCCGCATGGGCTTCGCCGACACCCGCTCGGAGGCGCGCCAGCTGGTGCGCCACGGCCACTTCACGGTGAACGGCAAGCGGGTGAACATCCCCTCCTTCGGGGTGAGGCCGGGGGCGGTGGTGGAGGTGACGGAGAAGAGCAAGAAGATGCTCCGGATCGCCGAGGCGGTGGAGACTGTCGATCGGCGAGGAGTGCCCCAGTGGCTGGAGATGGACAAGAAGGCCCTCAAGGGGACCATCAAGTCGGTCCCCAACCGCGAGGACCTGACCATGCCCATCCAGGAGCAGCTGATCGTCGAGCTGTACTCGAAGTAGTCGGAGCGCCAATTCGGCGCTCGGCGGTTGAAACCCAAGAGCCTGTCCTCCCGCCTTCGCGGCGGGTATGTCGGTGACGGGCATGAGGAGCAGAGCAAAAATGGCAGACAGCTTCGTGGCGAGGAACTGGCGGGATCTCATCAAGCCCCGCAGGATGGACGTCGAGCCGGAGAGCCTGACCAACACCTACGGCAAGTTCGTGGCCGAGCCGTTGGAGCGCGGCTTCGGCACCACGCTCGGCAACTCGCTCAGGCGGGTGCTGCTCTCGTCCCTGCAGGGCTCGGCGATCACCTCCTTGAAGATCGACGGGGTGGAGCATGAGTTCACCACCATCCCCGAGGTGAGCGAGGACGTCACCGACATCGTGCTGAACCTCAAGGAAGTCCTGCTCCGGATGCACACTAACGAGACGAAGACGATCCGGATCGAGGCCGAGGGGCCCAAGGAGGTCAAGGCGGGCGACATCATCGCCGACGACCAGGTAGAGATCCTGAACCCCGGCCACCACGTCTGCACCATCGCCGAGGGCGGGAAGGTGCGCATGGAGATGGCCTGCCGGCGGGGCCGGGGCTACCTGGCGGCGGTGGGCAACAAGGTGGCGGGCTCGCCGATCGGCACCATCCCGATCGACTCGCTGTTCGCGCCGGTGCGGAAGGTGAACTACCAGGTCACCAACGCCCGCGTGGGCCAGGTCACCGACTACGACAAGCTGTCGCTCGAGGTGTGGACCGACGGCTCGGTCTCCCCGCAGGACGCGGTGGCGTACGCGGCGAAGATCATCAAGGAGCAGCTGACCGTCTTCATCAACTTCGATGAGACCGAGGAGCCTTTGCCGGTGGAGACCCCCAAGGAGGAGGCCAAGCTCAACGAGAACCTCTTCCGCTCGGTGGACGAGCTGGAGCTGTCGGTCCGGTCGGCCAACTGCCTGCAGCAGGCGAACATCAAGACCATCGGCGACCTGGTGCAGAAGACCGAGTCCGAGATGCTGAAGACCAAGAACTTCGGCCGCAAGTCGCTCAAGGAGATCAAGGAGATCCTGGCCGAGATGGGCCTGTCTTTGGGCATGAAGCTCGAGAACTGGCCGCCCAAGTTGCTGCCCGGGCAGCCGATGCCGTCGGCGCAGCCGGCGCCCAAGGTCTGATTTCCGGCCGAGCGCCGGGCTGATTCGAAAGGAAGTCCCATGAGGCACCGCGTAGGTCAGAGGAAGCTGCAGCGCTCGACGGAGCACCGGCTCTCGATGCTCCGGAACATGGTCACCTCTCTCCTCGAGCACGAGCGGATCCAGACCACCGTGCCCAAGGCGAAGGAGGCACGGCCACTCGCCGAGCGGGTCATCACCCTGGGCAAGCGTGGCGGGCTGGCGAACATGAGGCTCGCCTCGCGCACGGTGCGGAGCAAGGCGGTGCTCACCAAGGTGTTCGAGGACTTGAAGGAGCGCTACGCGGAGAGGGCGGGTGGGTACACCCGCATCATTCGTCTGGGCTTCCGCCGCGGAGATGCCGCCGAGGTGGCCTTGCTAGAGCTGGTGGATCGACCAGAGGCGGCCAAGGAGGCCGCCGAGCCCGAGAACGCCGAGGGCAAGAAGGCCGCCAAGAAGTAGCGCTGCACGGCCGAGGACGCCGCCCGGGGCTCGAGCGGGCGATTCCCAGCCCCGGGTGAGGAAGCCGGCCGCCCAACGTCCGCGCGGTTTCTGCTACCCTGATTCGCTCTCGGGGGAGAGCCAGTGCCCGCTGCCCAAGCCGCAAAGGGACCCGGCCAGCTCATTGGGCTGCCTGCGGTGGTAGACGAGCGCTTCGACGGGCGGACGATCTTCTCCGGGGCGCATGGCCCGCTGGTGCTGGACCTGGACGGGGTCGGGCGAATCACCTCCTTCGGGGTACGCGCCTGGCTCGAGGCCCTGGGGCGGGTGCGGGCGGACCTCTACTACTGCTTCGTCCGCTGCCGGCCCCAGGTGTTGATCCAGTTCAACATGGTCGCCGGCTTCGCCGGGCGCGGGGAGCTGTTGAGCTTCTACGTGCCATACCTTTGCGGGGAGTGTGGCCGCGAGAGCGAAGTCCTGGTCGACCTGCTCAAGGACGCGCTCACCAGCGAGCCGCCGCCCATCGCCTGTTCGGCCTGCGGGGGCAAGGCGGAGATCGACGATGACCCGGCGACGTACTTCGAGTACGCGATGCGGGCGCCCCGGCCGAATCCTCCTGCGGCGGTGGAGGCCTTGCTGGGCGGCCGCGCCCTCGGGGCCGGGCACGGCTTGAAGATCTCGAGGGAGATCGGCGACCCGCTCACCGCGCTTTCCTTGAGCGGGGAGCTGGACGGGCGAGCGAATTTCCGCCGGGTGGCGGAGGGGCTGGACGGTCCGGTGCTCGTCCTCTGCGGTGGAGTGACCGCCGCCACCTTGGAGGGGGTGGCCAGGCTCTGCGAGTTGGTGCGCGCTCCGGGGGCGAGCTTCGCCATCGCGCGGGTGCCGCCGTTCCTCTTGAGGGAGCTCCCTGGGGATCTCCCTGCCGAGCTGGTGTCGGTCCGCCTCCCGTACCGGTGCGGGAACTGTGGGGGCGAGCCGGTGGAGCTGGAGCTGGAGGCCAAGCAGGTCCACGAATTGCGGGCGGGAGGGGAGGGGCCGCTGCGCTGCCGGAGCTGCGGGTCGCCGTTGACTTGCGGGTTGTCGGAGGCCGAGGTGCAGGAGGTCCGCGCCCGCCGCTGGGCGGAGGTGAACGACCCGATCCGGGCGCGGCTGTCACGGCAGGGCACCGGCGCGGGGAATCCCTACCTGCCTTGCCCCTCCTGCCGGCTGGCCCACGCCCCCGAAGCGGTCTGCCCCGGCTCGCTGAGGACCGTGGCGCCTCCACTTTTGCAGGCGGCCGGCGCCGATCCGCTGGTCGGGTCCCTGCTGGGGAGCTTCCGGATCGTGAAGAAACTCGGGGGCGGGGGGATGGGGACGGTGTACCTCGGGGAGCACTCCATCATCGGGAGCAAGGTGGCGGTGAAGGTGCTGCACGAGCACCTCTCTGCGGACCCCACGCTGGTGCAGCGCTTCTTCGACGAGGCCCGCACGGTCAACCTGATCGGCCACGAGAACATCGTCAACATCTTCGACATGAACGTGGCTCCGCCGCGGAGCTATTACCTGGTGATGGAGCACCTGGAGGGCAGTCCGCTGGCGCAGCTGTTGGACGGCCCGGTGGAAGCGGCGGTGGCGGTGCCGGTGCTGTTGCAGGTGTGCGACGCGCTCCAGGCGGCGCACGCCCGCGGCGTGGTGCACCGCGATCTCAAGCCCGAGAACATCTTCCTGGTCAACCGCGGGCAGCTCGCCAACTTCGTCAAGGTCCTCGACTTCGGAGTGGCCAAGCTGTTCGACCGCCGTGGCCGCGAGAACACGCCCACCGGCGCGATCGTCGGCTCGCCCGACTACATGGCGCCCGAGCAGGCGGAGGGCGCGATGGTGGACGGGCGAGCCGACATCTACTCCCTGGGCGTGATCGCGTACCAGCTCGCCACCGGGAGGGCCCCGTTCAAGCGAGGCAGCGTGGTGGCCACCCTGCTCGCGCAGATGGAGGACGCTCCTCCGCCTGCGCATGAGGTGAACCCGAAGGTGCCGCGCTCCTGGTCCGACGCGATCGCCCGGGCGATGGCCAAGGCCCCTTCGGACCGCTACCAGGACGCGGCCTCTTTCGGCGCCGCGCTGGAAGCCCAAAGGCCCTCCCTGCCGCCCCCGGCGATTGTCCCGCCGAGCCCCGCCGCATCCGTGGCCAGCGCTCCGTCTGCCCCCCGGGCCGCCGCCAAGGCGACCCCGCTTCGCGCCGCGGCTCAGGTGTTCTCTCCCGGGGGGAAGTCGCTCGCCCGCCTGGAGTGCGCCGAGGCCTCGCAAAAGGAGCTGTTCCTCAAGTCCGATGGCCTGACCTTCCTCCCGCTGTTCGCCAGGGTGAAGGTCGCCCTGGAGCTGGAGTGGGGCGAGCGCATCGAGTGCGCCTGCAAGGTCACGCGCCAGGTGACTCCCCCGGAGGCGAGCGCCGCGAAGACGATCCCGGGGTACGGCCTCGAGGTGCTGGACGCGCCGGCCGAGCTGAGAAGGCTCCTGGATCGGCCCCGGGCCGAGCCGGGCGGAGAGCCGCCGGCCTCGAAGCGCCCGGCGCCCGAAGGGCTCGCGGCAGCGTTGGCCCGGTTCCAGAAGCGGATGCTCGGGGACGACTACCTGCTCCTCGGCCTCACGCTGGACGCGAGCTTCACCGACGTGCGCCGGGTGGGCAGGAAAGTGCGGGTGGAGCTCGAGCGGCTGATCGAGGGCGAGCCGCCTCCCTCGGACAAGGCGAAGCTCGAGGCGGCGCTGCAGCGCG
Source organism: Myxococcales bacterium (assembly GCA_016191815.1). Lineage (GTDB taxonomy): Bacteria > Myxococcota > Myxococcia > Myxococcales > Myxococcaceae > JACPVI01. The sequence goes on along the minus strand of JACPVI010000023.1, from coordinate 54,949 downwards.
TACGCAAGGCAGTGGACACGCTCGGAGATCCGATCCTCCGGCTCGAGCACGACGCGCGCCACGGCAACTTCCGCGGAGTGGCCTGCTGCCTGGGGGCGGGTGTGAGCATGGCCGAGATCGAAGGGGTGAGGCGCCGGATCGAGCCGTCCGGGAGCGCCGCCGCGGCGGAGGCGCGCCGGCTGTTCGAGGCGGGGGCGGAGGCGGAGAAGAACGGCGAGCTCAAGGCCGCCCTCGATCAGTACGAGGCCGCCCTCAGGCTGGAGCCCTTGAACCTGCGGGTGCACCAGCGCTACTGGGAAGCGAGGCGCCGCTCCCCGGGCGGGAGCTGACCGGGCCTTCAGGGCGGCAGGCCGCCTTTGAGCAGGGTGGTGCTGCCCTCGGAAGTGCTCACCTCGAGGTCCACCACTTTGAGATCTGCCGGTGGAGGCTGGCCGTCCTGGGTGGCGAGCAGCTTGGGCGTCACCGTGAGCATCCCCCCGGGCTCCACGGGCGGATGGACTGCGCGGTAGGCGCCGTTCACCACCACCAGCACGTCGTTCCAGGTGTCCTTGCTCTCGTTCTTCACCGAAACCGCCAGGCGGCCGTGCTGCTCCCTCGCCACCAGCGAGGCACCGATGTCGTCGCTCACCCCCGCCGAGGGGCAGGCCACGAAGAAGGTGGTGGTGGAGAGCGCCACCCAGGAGGCGATGATCGCCGCCTTGTACTTGAAGAAGCGGTCGGAGCTCCGGAAGTCCTCCCACACCTCTTTGAGGATGGCGACCGCGTTGAGCAGGGTGTCGGCGGCGCTCTCCTTCAGCCGTCCGCGCCCGCTCTTGGCCGCCGGCGCGGCGCCCATTTTCTCCTTGGAGGCCCAGGCGGGGCTCATCGCGGCGCCACCGGCTCTTGGCGAGGGCAAGGAGGACGGTCCCGGGGGAGGCGCGGGCTTCGGCGCGGTGCTCATCGGAGCCGGCAGTCTACTTCAGCCCCTCCAGCGCGCGCGAGGCGAGCGCGTGATCCGGCTGCACCGCGAGCACCTCCTCCAGCCAGCGGGCGGCCTCTCGCCTCGTGGCGGCGCGCTCCTCCTTCGTCCTCGCGCGGCCGTTCTTCTCGGCGTGGAGCAGCCCGAGCCCGAGCTTGGCCTCGGTGCTCGAGGGGTCGCGCTCCAGCACCCGGTGCAGCTCGCGTTCCGCCCCGGCGAAGTCGCCCTTGAGCTTTAGCACCACCGCGAGCTTGGTCCTCGGCGCGTGCGAGTCGGGCTCGAGGAAGGTGAGCGCCCGGAAGTGGGGCTGGGCTTGGTCCAGCTCGCCGCGCTCGAGCGCCAGCTCTCCCAACCGGTGGTGGGCTTCTCCCAGCACCGGGTTCAGCGCGAGGGCCCGCTCCAGGTGCTCGCGGGCCTGCTCCGGCCGTTGCCGGCCGAGGTACAGCTCGCCCAGGTAGAGGTGGTTCTTCCCGTCGTCGGGGGCCAGCTCGATCGCGCGCCTGAGCTCGTCCACTGCCCGGCCGGCGTCGTCCAGCCGCTGGTAGCAGAGCCCCAAGAGCGCGTGCACCACCGAGAGGTCCGGGTACTCCCGGAGCAGCTCTTCGAAGGAGATCGCCGCCTGCTGGGGGATGTCGCGGTCGAACAGCCAGGCCATTCCCAGCTCGAGCTTCGGCCGGGCCGCGCGAGGCAAGGTGGCGAAGGGATCGGCGATCGCGTCCATCAGGGCGCGGGCGACCTTCACCTCGGCGGGGGAGGGCTCGCTGGAGACGACCGCGCGAATCGCCTCCACCGCGCGCTGCCGATTCCCGTTGCGGTAGTAAGCCTTCGCGAGCGGCAGGGCGTAGGCGGGGCGGTCGGGGGCCAGCTCCCGCGCCCGCTCCAGCGGGGGGAGGGCCTCCTCGTACCGTTCGCATTCGAGGAGGGCCACCCCGAGCCTGTGGTGCGCTTCGGGCTCCGCGGGCGCCAGCTCGGCGGCCTGACGCAGCTCGGAGATGGCGGGACCAGCGGCATCGGCCGCCCGGGAGAAGAGCGACAGCCCGAGCATGTAATGGGTCACCGCCGCCGGCTTCTTTACGGCCCGGAGCCGGTCGATGAGCGACCGGGCGGTCCCCGACTTCGCGTGCGCCTCGGCGAGGGAGCGTGCGAGATCGAAGTCGGACGGGTGGAGGGCGTGCAACTCCTCGAGGAGGGGGATGGCCTTCTCGGGCTGTCCGCGGTGCAGGTGGAAGTGGGCCAGCTCCCTCGGGGTCAGGGAAGCCCCATCTCCAGCGTGCCTGCACCCCCAAGCGGCGAAGGCCGCCAGCGCGGCGAAGATCGCGCGCCTCACGAGCCGGTCGCTCCCCGGTGCGGCTGCTCGGCCGGGCGGGCGACGCCGACGCCTTCCAGGCCGCGTGCCGCCACCGCATCGCCCCGGTCGCCCCCCTTGCCCCCCAAGGCCAGGCTCTGGTCGATGATCCTCTCTCGCACCACGCGGAGGAGCGACTCGCGGTCGCCCTCGCCGAACGAGGTGGTGTCGATGGGCTTGCCGATCATCACCTTGACCTCGCCTGGGGTGATGTTCCAGGTGTTCTTGGGCATCACCTTCCCCGAGCCCTCGATGGTGACGGGGCAGATGGGGACGCGGGCCTTGAGCGCCAGGGCGAAGGGGCCCTTCTTGAAGGGGAGGATGCGGCCGTCCGGCGAGCGGGTCCCCTCGGGGTAGACGATGATGTTCGTCCCCGCCCGGATGCGCTTCGCCGCCGCGCCCAAGGAGGCGATCGCCCGCCGGTGGTTGCCGCGGTCGACGAAGATGAACCCGGCGAGCCACATGTACCAGCCGAGCAGCGGCACCCAGCGCAGCTGCTTCTTGGCCACGAAGCGGAGGTTCACCGGGATGGCCCTGAGCAGGCAGGGGATGTCGATGGTGGATTGGTGGTTGGAGGCATAGATGGTCGGCCGGCTGGGGTCGACGTTCTCCAGCCCGAAGACCCTGAGCCGGGCCCCTCCCGCCACGAGCAGCACCGGAGCCCAGAGCCTCCTGGCGACCCAGATCGACAGGTTGCCCTTCGGGGAGAAGAGGAGCAGGAGCGCGGCGAGCGGGACGAGCACCGCCAGCCACAGTGCAGCCACCAGCATGCAGAAGAGGTTGCGCGCCATTGCGAGCTCACTCGGCGAACACTTCTTGGAAGTCCTTCTTGTCCTTCACGAACTGAAAGGCGGGGTCCTTGCGGATCTCCTCGGGATCCCAGGCGCCGGGTAGGCCCTTGGCCTTGGCCTTGGTCTCGCGCAGGTGCAGCACCACGTCGGTCTCCCGGCCGCTGGCGGCCGCCACCCGGGCCAGCCCGTAGGGGCCGAGCGGGGAGGTGGGGTGGGCCTTCTTCAAGAGCTCGAAGGCCTCGCCGGCGGCCTTCGGGTCTTGGGCGGCGAGGAAGGCGCAGCCCCGGGTGTAGAGCGCCGACGGGTTCTTCGGCGCGATCCGCATCGCTTCCGCGGTGTCGGTGATGGCCCGCTCGGCGTCGCCGGGGCCGCCGCGGCGCATCGCCAGGTTTCCGCGCGAGAGCAGCGCGTAGAGGTTCGAGGGCTCGCCCGCGAGCACTTCATCCAGGCGGGCGATGGCCTGGTCGAGCTTCCCCTCCTCCGCGTCGATGCGGGCGAGGCCGATCCTCGCCTCGATCGCCGCCCGCGGCTCGGAGCGCGCCGCCCCCTCGTACGCAGCCCGGGCTTCGACCAGCCGCTTTCGGTCGAAGAGCGCGTGCCCCAAGAGCTCCTGCGGCCTCGCCTTGCCGGGCGCGGCGGCCACCGCCGCCCGGAACGCCTCGATCGCCTGCTCGTGCTCTCCCCTGGAGGCAAGGACGTTCCCGCGGGCGATCTCGGTCTGCCCCGGCTCGGTGCATGCCGTAAGGAGGAAGGCTCCCGCGGTGAGCAGGCTTCCGAGCGTCGAGGGGATCCTCATGGCCGCGGCCCTTCTACCACGCCGCCGGTGAAGCGGCGCGGGTGGGCTCGCAGGCGAACGGCGAGCCGGTCAGGGGGATTCCCTGGTAGAAGGGCGGAAGGTGCCCCGGCCGACGATGGGGGGCGTCTCAATCTTCGTGGCCCAGAAGAAGTTCATCGCCATCGCGGGCAACATCGGCGCCGGGAAGACCGAGCTGACGACCTTCCTGTGCAAGAAGTACGGGCTTCGGCCCTTCTTCGAGCCCAACGACCAGAACCCGTACCTGGAGGACTTCTACCGCGACATGAGGACCTGGGCCTTCCGCTCGCAGGTCTTCTTCCTCACCCACAAGTTCAAGCTGCACCGGGAGCTGGAGAGAGAGAAGGGCACCGCGCTGCAGGACCGCACCATCTACGAGGACGCGGAGATCTTCGCCAAGAACCTCCACCGCCGGGGGTACATCGACAAGCGCGACTTCCGCACTTACTGGGAGCTGTACCAGTCGGTGAGCGCGGCCCTCTGCCCGCCGGACCTGATGATCTACCTCCAGTGCCCGGTGCGCACGCTCAAGCGCCGGATCCTCCTGCGGGGCCGGCCGATGGAGCGGGAGATCCCCACCAGCTATCTCTCGCGCCTGAACGCGCTCTACGAGGAGTGGTTCGAAAGCTACAAGCTCTCGCCGGTGCTGGCCCTCCCGACCGACAAGTTGGACTACCTTACCGACCTGGTGGATCGGGCGGACCTGTTCCGCCAGATCGAGAAACACCTGTGAGGGAGATCTACATCGTCGCCACCGGGCAGCCCGAGCCCATCACGCTCGAGAAGCTCGCCGAGGCGTACGAGTCGGAGGAGGCGCAGCTCGCGACCGGCGAGGGCGGCCTGTTCTTCACGGTGGTGGCCGAGCAGGCCCGGGTGGAGGTGCGCTTCGACCGGCGCGAGGCGGGGCTGGGCTGGGCGCCGGAGCTGATCACCGGCAGCGACGAGACTCGGGCGGCGCTCAAGGCGGCGCGCGGCTTCTACCGGATCTCCTTCGAGCCGGCGAAGCCCCAGCCCTCGGTGGCGGTGTTCGAGGCCCTCTGGTGCGCCCGGGCGATCCTCGAGCAGGCCCAAGGAGTGCTCCTCGACGTCAGCGCCTTCAAGCTCCACGGCATGGAGGACGTGGTGGAGATCACCGAGCTGGACTTCGACATCCGGGACCACCTCAACCTGCACGCGGTGGAGGCGACCGAGACGGATACTCCGCTGTGGGTCCACTCCCACGGGATGGCCAAGTTCGGCTCCAGGGACGTGGAGGTCTTCCATTTGGGAGAGGCGGACCTCGGCGCGGCGGAGACCTTCCTCCACGAGCTGTGCACCGATCTCGCCTTCGGCCAGGGCCCGCAGCTGAGGGCGCCGGTGCAGACCAGCGCCGGCGCGAGCTTCACCTTGTTGCCCTCCGAGGAGGGGCGGCTCAACCTCTTCGGCATCTCCTCCGACACCTTCGACGGCCACGAGGGCCTGTACGTCACCGTGGTCTCGGCCGACGGGAGGCACAGCGTCGCCGAGCTGTTGAGGCCATACCGCGAGCGCTTCGAGAGCGAGACCGCCGAGGAGGCCCACGAGCTCAAAGAGCAGGCCAGCTTCCTGCTCCCCTCGTTCAAGGCCCGCTTCCAGCGCCGGGGCTTCATGGAGCCGCTCACCTTCCTGGTGCGGGCCCCCTTCGAGGCCCACCCCAAGGGCGAGACGGTCACCGAGAACCTCTGGGCCGAGGTCCTCTCCTGGGACGAGGAGACGCTGGTGGCCAAGCTGGTCGACGGCGGCGAGTCCACCACCGAGTGGCGGAAGGGCGCGCAGGTGGAGATCTCGGAGGACCAGATCAACGCCATCGCCCTCGGCCGCGAGGGGCGCACGCTGGAGGACGACGAGATGCGCGCGCTGCTTCTGGCCGAGAAGCCGATGTAGCCCTCCGGCTGTCATTCCCGGTTACATCGCCTGTAACGGTGGATTACAGTGTGGGGCCGATGCCGGCGCTCCTGTTGTTGACCGGGCCCTCCGCGGGCCTGCGGCTCGAGGTGAAGGAGGAGGCGGTGCTGGGCCGCTCCCCCTCCTGTGAGATCCCGCTCGAGGACGGAAAGGTGTCGAGGCGCCACGCGCGGATCTTCCTCAAGGAGGGGCAGGCGCGGATCGTGGACTTGGGCTCGCGCAACGGGACGGCGGTGAACGGCGAGCGGATCGAGGGCGAGGCGATCCTCTTGCCGGGAGACCGGGTGCAGGTCGGCGACTCGACGGTGCTCTACGAGCCGCCGGCGAAGGCGTCGCTGCAAGACCGCGAGGCTGGCGAGGTGCACACCTTCCCGGTGGAGGAGGTGCTGCCGGCGGTGGGGCCGGTGGCGGCTTTGTACTCGGCCGGGGTGGGACTGCTGTCGGCCACCAGCGAGGCGATGGTGCTAAGGCGCGCGGCCGAGGAATTGGGTCGCTCGGTGAACGCCGACCGAGCGGCGGCGCTGTTGGGCGGGATGGAGGGGCTGCTCACCGCGGCGGTGGTGGGCGCGGAGGCGGTCGAGGTGCCGCGCTCGATGGTGCGGGCGGCGCTGGAGCGCAAGGAGACCGGCCGAGCCGAGGGCGTCTTGTGCGCGCCTTTGGCGGCCTCGGGCGGGCTGCCGTTCGGGATCCTCTACGCGGACCGAACGGAGCCGTTCGGGGCGGAGGAGCAGAAGGTGGCGGCGGCGCTGGGGAGGTTGGCGGGAGAGGCCTTCGCGGCAGTGCGCTCCCGCACCGAGCGGGAGGCTCCTCAAGTGATGCTGGTGGGCAGCTCCCGGCAGTTCCGCAAGACGGTGGAGCAGGCGCGGCGGGCGGCGGCGGGCGCGGAGGCGGTGGTGCTTCACGGGGAGGCGGGCACCGGGAAGTCCCTGGCGGCGCACTACATTCACGGCCGCTCCTCGCGGGGGCTCGGTCCGCTATTGAGCGTTGACTGCCGGCAGGGGCCGCTCGCGGTGGAGGAGGAGCTGTTCGGGAGGCAGAGCGGACCCGGGGTGCCGCCGCTCTCCTCGGCGCTGCTCCGGTCCGACGGAGGCACGCTGGTGCTGGCCCACGTGGAGATGTTGCAGCGCAGCACCGCCGAGCGGCTGGCCCGGCTGCTGGCCCGGAAGATGGCGCCGGCCCGCCAGGGCGGGGAGGAGCCGGTGGACGTGCGGGTGATCGCCAGCGCCTCGGCCCCGCTGCAGCTATTGGCGGCCAAGGGGGAGATCGACGGAGAGCTGGCGAAGGCGCTCTCGGGGACGGAGATCGAGCTGCTCCCGCTGAGGGAGCGGCGCACCGACGTGCCGGCGCTGCTCGAGCTGTTCGCAGCTCGGGCGACCAGGCCGCTGCGGCGGGAGCCGCCGACCCTCTCGCCCGACGCGCGGAGGATGCTGGTGGACTATGCGTGGCCGGGGAACGTGCGCGAGCTGCGGCTGTTGGCGGAGCGGCTGGCGGTGCTCTATGCGGGCGCCGAGGTGTCGGCCTTGAAGCTGCCGCCGGAGGTGCAGGAGGGCTCCGCCGCCGCCGGCCCGAAGACGCTGTCCCAGCTCATCGGAAGGCTGGAGCGGGACGCGATCTCGGAGGCGTTGCGCGAGGCTCGGGGGAAGAAGATCCGCGCGGCGGCGATCCTCGGCATCAGCCGGCCGACGCTGGACAAGAAGATCGAGGACTACCGGCTCACGGTCGAGAAGATCCGGAAGGCGTAGCGGTGGGCCGCTCCGGTCAGAGGCCGGTTCACCTCGCGGGCCACCCCCTCTCCCGCGGGCGGGAGAGGGTCAGGGCGAGGGTGCGTCTGGCCTCCGAGATATCGCGGGCGCTCGAGCGAGGCAGCCCGCTCGTGGCGCTGGAGACCTCGGTGGTGGCGCAGGGCCTCCCTCACCCGGAGAACCTCGCGGCGGCGCGCGCGTGTGAGGAGGCGGTTCGCGGCAAGGGGGCGATCCCGGCGATGGTGGCGGTGCTCGACGGGGTGGTGCGGGTGGGGCTCTCCCGGTCCGAGGTGAGCAGGCTGGCCGAGGGCGGGGCACGACTGCTGAAGCTCGGCTCGCGGGATCTCGCCTCGGCGCTGGCGGGGCGGCGGACCGGCGGCACGACCGTGAGCGCCACCTGCGAGATCGCCGCCGGGGTGGGCATCCGGATCTTCGCGACCGGGGGCATCGGCGGAGTCCACCGCGGCGTGGAAGAGCACCTGGATGTGTCGCAGGACTTGTGGGCGCTCTCCCGCTTCCCGGTGGCGGTGGTGTGCGCGGGGGCGAAGTCGGTGCTCGATCTGACGCGGACGCTGGAGCTGCTGGAGAGCCTGGCGGTTCCGGTGGTGGGGTATTGCACGGGCGAGCTGCCCGGCTTCTACGCGCGGGAGACGGGCCTTCCGCTGGACGAACGGGTGGACGGGGCCGAGGAGGCGGCTCGGCTCGTGGCGGCGAGGCTGGACGAGCTGGGTCAGGGAGGGATGTTGATCGCGGTGCCTCCTCCTCGCCGGAGCGCGCTGCCTCGCGCCGAGGTGGAGCAGATGATCGCCGCCTCGCTCGGGGTGGCGGCCAAGGCGGGCGTGCGCGGCAAGGCGCTCACGCCGTTTCTGCTCTCAGAGCTCGCGAGGAGGAGCGAGGGCAGGACGCTCGCGGCGAACGTGGATCTCTTGGCGAACAATTGCGCGGTAGCGGCGGAGATCGCGGTCGCGTATGCCCGCGGTTGCAGGCGACCGAGCGATCGCCGCAAGCCTCGCGGGTGAGCTACCGCGGCTGCGGATTGTCGGGAAGCCACAGAGCGTCCAACTCCAGCTCGATGGCATCGAAGGGCTCGGCGCGCACCCGCTCGTTGCCTTCGTAGGTGCCCAGTTCGATCCACCGGTCGCCCTCGGCGAGGTGAAAGACCTCCAGGGTTTTCCCGACCGGATCCACGAGCCAGACGTGTCGAACGCGCTCGCGAGCATAGAGGTGCTTCTTCCGCACTCGGTCCAGGCTTGCGGTGGAGGGAGAGAGCACCTCGCAGACCCAGTCCGGCGCGAGGCTGATGGCAGGTTCATCCGGAGGCGAGGGCATTCTCTCGCGGCGCCACCCCGCGAGGTCGGGCACGACGACGTCTGCGCCCAAGTGCAACTCGGGCTCGAATAGGATCCACCAACCACCCGGGCCGCCGCGGCCGCGCTGAAATGGACCAGAGAGATCGCCCCCCAGCGCAGAGGCTGCAGTGACGTGGCGCACCGCCGGCCGCGGGGTTGCCACCAGCTCGCCGTCGATGATCTGGGCGAGGAACCCTTCGGGAACACCTTTCAGCTCCTCGTAGGTCGCCGGCTTCTTGGTGGGCTGGCGCATTGCGATCTCCAAGACTGTAACGCGGGTGCCGCTGCCGGACACCTTCCGGCCCTCCGCGGGGGTGCCCGGCGAGAGCGGGAGACCGGCACCTCCTGTCGGAGCATCACCTCCACCGCCGCGCGAGGGGGTGAGCCCATCAGAGTGCTCGGTTGGCCACCCATGGTGGCTCCCATGTTACACCCCCCGGAATGAGCGCCGCCGGATGCGAGGCGGCCGGCTCCGACCAACCCCCTACAGACCCGGAACCGTCTGGAAGCCCTCTCGGCTGAAGTCATCATCGACCGAAGCGGCGCGAGTGAGCCCGAGCCGGCGCATCACCACGAACGAGGTGCAGTCCGTGAAGCTGTATTCCTTGTCCTCGCGCGCGAGGAACAGCTTCCAGGCGCCCGCCTCGTCCTCTACCGTCACCCGGACTAGATCGACGACATCGGGCGCGAGGAGATGACCGCCGACGCGCCGGGCGAGCAGATGCCCGCCGCGGAACGCGCAGAGCGTGACTGCCTCATCGAAGATGAAGTTCGTGGTCACCAGGCGGCCCCCGAACTCATCGAGTGCTTGCTTCACCGGCTTGTGGGAGGGGTCGCGCTTGTTGATGTAGGCCATCCACGCGCCGGTATCGACGAATAGCCGGTCCATCAGCGCCCGGTCTTTGCCCCGTAGAGGTGGAGGTCGTGCTCCCTTCCTCGCAGCCCGGCGATGCTGGCGATCCCCGCGATGTCCTGGAGCTTCTTCCGCCGTCGAGGCGTGCGGAAGTGCGTGGAGAGAATCTCGCGCAGCACCTCGGACATGCTCTTGCCTTCCCGCTCGGACAGCGAGCGAAGGGCGTCGAATTGCCAGTCCTCGAGCATCAGCTGAGATCTACGCACGGCATATTACACACTACACATCGCTGCATTCGCGCGCCAGCACCTCCGCCCGCCCGAGCACCGCTCAGAAGTCCACCCCTTCGCCGGGCCGCGGGACCGCGAGCGAGATCCGCTCAGGAGGCTCTCCGTAGAGTGAGCGGTAGACGAAATAGTCCGCCACCACCTGCTTCACGTAGCCGCGCGTCTCTTTGTAGGGGATCTCCTCCACCCACAAGTCCAGGGGCAGCTCGGCCCTCTCATTGGCCCACTTCACCACCGGGCCGGGCCCCGCGTTGTAGGCCGCCACCGCCAGGGCCGGGTGCCCGAAGCGCCGGCGGAGCGCCGAGAGGTACCAGCTCGCGAGCCTGAGGTTCACCTCCGGCGCGAACAGCTCCTCGGGCGAGGGAACCTCCTCGTTGGTTTCCCGGGCGATGGCCTCCGCCGTGGGAGGAATCACCTGCATCAGACCGCGCGCGTCCGCGGCGCTCGCCACCTCCGGACGAAAAGCGCTCTCCCGCCGCATCACCGCCCAAATGAGGTAGGGGTCCAGCCCGTTCTGCTGCGCCCACTTCTCCACTCCGGGGCGGAATGCCCGCGGGTACATGAGGGCGAGCGCAAAGGGCTCCTTGGCGCCGTACGCCGCTCCCCACAACAGCCGGGCCGCGAGCGCGTGGGCATAACCGTACTCCCCCAACGACTGCAGCGCGTGCCCGAAGCGCAGGGCCTGCTCGGCGCTCCGCACCTGGGAGAGCCGCGCCTGGGTCTCCTCCGCCCAGTCGCGCAAGAGGCCGGCGGACCTCAGCGCCAAAGCGAGCGCCAGCTCCTTCGGAGGCTCGGTGTCGAGCTGGCGAGGCGGCTCCGGGAAGGCAGCTTTGGGCTCTCGCCCCAGCTCCCTCAACCGCTCCGAGGCGAGCAGTGAGTAGAAGCTCCCCGGGAACTGCGCCACCACCGCTTCGTACTCAAAAGCCAGCTCCTCGCCGTCCTTCCCCTTCGCTTCCAGCTGCCCGGCGCGGATCGCCCAGTACCGGGCCTGGGGCACCAGCGAGGAGCGCGGGAAGTCCGCGCACAGCGCCTCCAGCGCCGCCGCCGCCTCCGCCCAGCTCTCCAGCTCGAGGAGCGAGAGCGCCTTGAACCACGCCGCCTCGTCGCGCTTCCTGGAGCCGCCGTGGCGCTTCTCGAACAGCTCGAAGGCGCGCACCGCGTCGGCGTAGCGGCCGGCCTGCAGATCCAGCCACCCCACCAGGAAGCCCGCGTCCGCCGCAGCAGGCTCCCTCGGGAAGCGCGAGTCCAACTCGGCCAAGAGCCCTCGCGCCTTGCGGTTGTCCACCTTGAGGGCGCGCCTGGCGCGGAGCATCAACGCCTCCGAGGCGACCGACGCCTGGCCCTTGAGCGCCAGATCCAGCTGCCGCTCGCCCTCGGCTTCCTCGCCCAGCGCGAAATGCGCCAGCGAGCGAGCGTAGGCGAGCCTCGCCTTGGCGGACGCTCCCCTGGCTAACTTCTGCTTGGCCGCCTGGTCCAGCTCCTCGAGGGCGGCTCGCGCTTCGCCGGAGGCCAGAAACCCGCGCGAGCGGGAGAGGCGCTCCTCGAAAGAGAGCGCGAACGGCTTGCCCTTCGCCGAGAGCAGCCGGTCGAACGCAGCCCGGCCATAGGGGTGGGCGGGAAACCTGAGCACCAGGGTCCTCAAGTCGGCGCGCTCGCCATCCAGGTTTCCCAGGGCGCGCCGGGCGATGGCGCGCTGGTGGTACAGCTCGGCGGTCGCCCGCTCCGGGGCGGCGCGCTCCAGGAGCGGCCCCGCACGCACCGGATCTCCCGCCGCGAGCAGCGCCTCTCCCAGCCGCGCCCTCACCGCGCCCTTGAGCCAGGCGGGGGAGTGCCGCTCGGCCTTCTCGAAGCTCCGCGCGGCGGCGGCGGGCTCTCCGGAGTAGAACTGCGCCTGCCCGAGGTAGAAGGCGTGGAAGGCCGCGAGCTGGAGCGGGGCAGGGTGAGTGGAGAGCTGCCGCGCGGCCTCCTTCGCCTCCCCGGAGGTCAAAAGGAGGTAGCCGACCAGAAGTGAGAGTCGCGGCGTGGCATCGCAGCCCACCGCGCCGGCGTCCGGGGGCGAGGCCGCCAATCGGGCGTTCGCCTGCGCGCAGCGGGCCAGGTCTGCCCGGGCCAGCTCGATCGCTTCCGGCCGGCGCAACCGCACCGCTTCCAGCGTTGGGGCCTGCTGCGCTCGGGCTTGCCCGCCGAAGAGGAGCGCCCAGGCCACCAGGGTGAATTCACTTCGCGTCAACCGTTCCTCCGCCGGTTTGACATCGGGCCTCGAGCCGGCCTAAACGCGCCAGTCGTTCTTCGGCCAAACCGAGGAGGGGATTCGAAATTCGTAACCCGTTGCGTCATGGGAGATCGGGAACGCAGCTTGCCCGACAAAGCGACGCCGGTGTGAGGAGTTCTGGGGGGAAGCAACCGAATGGGAGGCCCAGCAAGATGAAGCCGTTTGCGTTCTCCAGCCTGAAGCCGTGCCCGAGCGACTTGCCGCAGACGATCAACCCCGAGGCGGGCCCCAAGCGCGCCGGAGTCGAAACTCACCGCAACCTGAACTGCGTTCGTTACGACACCTGCCTGGACGAGGCGGTGCGCCGGGGCTGGCAGAGCTTCACCTGCATGAAGTGCCCACTCTATGCGGTGGCCGCCGCCCCTCAGATGGGCATCGAGGCCTACGCCACCCAGCGCCGGGCGCTCTGAGGGGCGGTCAGGCCGCCACCGTCACCACTCCCCGGCGCACGAGGTCGCGCAGCGCCTCCTCCACGTCCAGCGGAGACAATTGCACCTTGGCGATCACCTCCCGGGGAGAGAGCCGGTCGCGGCAGATCAGCCGTGCAACCTCGAGCCAGGGCGGGGGGCCCACCTGGGAGTACAGCTCGTACAGCTCGTGGTTGACCTCCAGCCGGGAGGCGCGGACCAGCGAGCTGTCCCTGAGCCTGCGCTCGTTCTCGTTCAGCGTCGCACTGGCGCGGGCCAGCAACTCCTCGACCGTGCCGGTGAGCGTGCTCGGGGAAGGGAACTGGCCGTAGCAAGGCGCTCCCTGGCAGGCCTTGGAGGCGAGGAATGCGTTGAGGGCCCGCTCGCCCTCGGCGTTGAAGCGGCCGGCCTTGGCGAAGCAGTGCACCAGCTTCCCCGAGGAGAGATAGAGCTGGTACTCGGCCCAGCCGTCCTTGGCATCGAGCCGGGCGGAGACGCCCTGTGAGGCCAGCTCCCTGAGCAGCCACTGGGGTCCGACCTGGGTCACGTTGAAGGGCTGGCTCTTCCTCGCCAAGAGCCGGTCGCGCACCTCTTGGCGCGGCTGCAAGAGCACCCGCACCTTCCCCACCAGGGCGTCCAGCCGGGTGCCCTTGGAGAAGTAGGCCTGGGCGCCGACGTCCTCGGCTTTCAGCGCCTCCCGGTAGTCGTCGTGGCAGGAGAGAAACGCCAGCGGCAGCTCGCGGGTGCGGAAGTCCTCCCGCAAGACGCGCAGCATTCCCCAGCCGTCCATTCGAGGCATGTTCAGGTCGGCGATCACCAGGTCGAAACGCCCCTCCAGCGCCGCCTTGGAGCCCTCCACGCCGTCCTCGGCGGTGGAGACCTTGAAGCCGTGCTTCTCGAAGAGGTTGCGGAAGAGCTTGCAGAGGGCTGGGTCGTCGTCGACCAGGAGCAGCGAGGTCGGCTCTTGGGGCCGATCCGGTGCAGGCTGCGGGGAGGGTTCCTTGGGCAGCTCGAACTGCCCGAGCTTGTCGCCCTCGTCGAGGATGACCGCGACCAGCTCTTCCTCTTCCCCGTTGTCCTCGGTGCCCACCTCGATCACCACGCCCGCACCCTCGCCGGCGGCACCGCCCATCTCGCAAAAGCGCCAGCGCGCCCGGGGCTCCGAGACCATGGTCACCAATGCTTCGACGCCCTTGAGCTCGAGGTAGCTCGCCGACTCGAGCTTGCCCTTGATGAATATCGCCCGGCCGGAGCGCTTGTGGCCGGCCGCTTCAGCGGCCTCGACGGACAGCTCGCCCGAGCGCAGCGTGCGCCTCAGGTGCTCCACCAGCCGCGCCATCTCGCGGCTGTCGCCCTGGCCCGAGGCAGAGCCCGGCCGGGAGGCCAGCTCCTCCAGGAGCCGGCTGGTCTGGGCCACGTGCTCGGTGGGCGTAAAGGGCTTGCTCAGCAGCGCGACCACCCCGGTTCGCAGGCCGGTGAGGAAGTGCGCGTCGGAGGTGTCCTTGCACAACAGCGCCACCGGGACCGAGGAGAGTCCCACCTCGCCGGCGAGCGTGGTGAGCACGCTCTCCACCAGCGCCGAGCGCACCTCCCCGTGCACCAGGAGCAGGTCGGGAGCCAGCTTCCTGATGCCGGCGGACACTTTCTTCGGGTCGGTGACGTAGCGGTAGACTGCCCCAGCCTGGTTAAAGGCCACCGCCACCGGCGCCTGGTGGGCCTTGTCCTCGTCGATGCCGAGGACTTTCCACGGCTCGCGTTTCACCGCGGCCTCCTACCAGGCCGCGATCTTGCGCGCGCAGATCGCATCCTTCACCTCTGGCCCAGGCGGGCCGTCGGGCGTGAGGATACCGGAAAACGGGGCGCTCGCCGCTTTGTGATTCGGGCGGCGGTTTGCCGCCCGACTCATGCTGCTACACCCTGACGGGAGGGGTGGGCAGCGGCACCGGCTTGGGCACCGGAGCCGTGCGCCTCGGCACCGGCACCGGGACCGGAGGAGTCGGCCGCGGGGGCGTCGGCCGTGGCCGGGGAACCGGAACTGGCGGAGTCGGCCGCGGGGGCGTCGGCCGTGGCCGGGGAACCGGCACTGGCGGAGTTGGCCGTGGAGGCGTCGGTCGGGGCCGGGGCACCGGCACCGGCGGCGTGGGCCGCGGCTTCGGCTTCGGCACCGGCACCGGTGGAGTCGGCCTTGGCTTCGGCCGAGGCAGCGGCTCCGGCGGAGTCGGCCGCGGTCCCGGCTTGGGCCTCGGGAACGGCGGGGTCGGTCGGACGATCATTTCGTTCCTCCTTGAAAGGAATCGTCGGCTCGCGGAATTGCGTGTTTCGCCCGGGAGACCAGCGCGCGAGCTGTCACCGTAACTGCGCGCCACTCAACCGGAATCGGGCGTGTGAGTCGGCGCCGCACAGCCTGCGCCGCGCGGCTACACGAGGCGTTTGTAATCTCTGGCTACAGCTTCTACCTGGCCGTTGCGTAAATCACGACGACCCAGTAGTTGCCCTTCCCAAAGCGGGGCGAGTCGCCCTTGAGAGCGGCGATGCCCAGACGGCCCACACGAGTGCCGGAGAGGTTCTTCGAGTCGGTGACCAGCGAGGGGTGGGCGGCGACGAAGAAGTCGACCGCGACCGAGGAGACGTCCTCCAGCGCGGCGAACACGCGCTCGTGGATCTGCTCCCCCTGGAGCGCGGTCCTCGGCTCATCGAGCGAAAGCGCCTTCTCGACGTGGGCGCGGGCGATGGACTCCAGGGCCTCGCTGCGCTCGAGTCTCGGCAGCCCCAGCGCCTCTCGCTTGGAGTGGACCGCGCGGTAGGCCTCCGCGAGGAAGTCGGCAGGCGGCTTCTGCGGGCTCGCCAAAACCTCGGCGATGATCGCCTCCGAGCGATCGGGCCCCTTCCGGAAGGTCACGCCGACTCCGGCCAGCGAGTAGGTGGGGTCGATCAGGTTCCGGCGATGACCGGGGCTGTGCTCGACCGCGAAGTGGGCCGCCAGCGGCCCGGAGGCGAGGCCGAGGTTCTCGGCGGCGAGATCGTACGGGTAGCCCCCGCGCACCAGCCGGGCGCGGAGATCCATGCCGTCTGGGGCGACGTGGCCGAAGAAGCCCTGCTCGGCCATCTGATCGCTGTAGGCCTGGGCGATGAGATCGAGCCTCATGTCGCGCGCGACCGGCGCCACCCCGCTCCCCGCGCGGAGGGCGTTGATCCGGTCGATGATCTCCGACCGGGCGGACTGTGCATCGGTGGGCTCGAGACCGGCGGCGCGCGCGCTCCGCTTGGACGGCGCGCCGACCTGGACGAAGAAGAGGGCGGCGACCTCGGGCCCTCGCTCGGCGGCGGCGATCACCTCCACCACGTGACGGCCCTCTTGAGGGAATGCCACCAGCTCGCAGAAGTTGGCTTTCGCCGGCGAGGAGAGCTTGTCCACCGAGCCGGAGGGGCGGGTGACGTACAGCTCCGACCGCGCGTAGCCATGAGCCAGCTCCCCGCAGAGCTTCCGGTTGCCTGGAGCCGGCAAGGACCTCGGGAAGGGAAGAAGGGAGACTTTCCGATGGGCGAGCAACGCCACCACCGCCGCGCGCTCGCCGTCGACCGCGGCGCCGACTCCGGCGTGGGTGGCGGGCTCATCGGCCAGATCTTTTCGTTCGAGGAAGCTCCTTCGAGGCTCGTCCCGCGGCGTGCCCCGGACGACCAGCGCCCGCGGGCTGGGATCGAACCCGCCGGCGTCCGAGACCGCGCCGGTGATGGTGAGGAGATCCGCGGCGTCGGCCACCGAGCGAGAGAGCGCCTCCCTTGCCAGGGCCTGCGCGGCGCTCTTGAGGGCGGCGTCCTTCTGGGGAGTGGCACGGCCCAGCCGCTCGAACTCGGCGGCGAGGTGGCCCTCGGCGGCTGACTCGAGGTCGGCGGGAGAGAGCGCGAGCAGCGCGGCGGCGAGCAGGTGCGTCATTCGACCCGGAACGAGAGGCGGCGCACCGCGGACGGTCCCAGGCGCGCCGACAGTCGGTCCAAGAGCTCGGCCTCGCGCGAGGCGAGCTCCGCGGCCCACGCCTTCTGCGAGACCCGGAGCTCCAGCGTTCCATCGGCGAGCGACACCGGAGCGGCGGCGCGGGCGATGGCGGGACCGGCGACCTCCTCCCAGACAGGAGCGAGCTGGCTCGCGCCTCCGGACTCGCGCGCGAGCTGGGCCAGCACCTTGGGGAGGAGCTGCTTCACACCGGGCATCTCGCGGAGCGGCACGGCCGCATCATCGGCGCAAACGCGCTCCCCTCCAAGACGGGTTGCCGCAGTGCGCCAGGAAATGCTCGATCGCGGCGGCTCGCCAGCCGCGCTCGGTTGACAACCAGGGGTGCGCTGCGTTCAATGCCAGCCCCTTCTCGACCCCCCAAAGGGAGCGACACAAATGACGGCGACCACTCGATTGGGACTTCTCGCTGCGCTCGGGCTCTTGCTTTCGGCCTGCCCTCCGCCGCCGACGAAGGGGGATGGGGGCGTCGACGCAGGGACCGAGGACTGCATCGAGGACGCCGACTGCCCCGACCCCAACCTCTTCTACTGCAACCAATCCACCTCGAAGTGCGAGCCGGCCTGCCGCACCAAGAACGACTGCACCGCGGAGGTGCGCAAGGACTGGGCGCTGGACTATTGCGGCGGGAACCTGGGCTGCCAGTGCGACGAGGGCAAGTGCGTGGCCTCGCTGTGCTCCGCCGATCCGGACTGCGGCTCGCAGGTGTGCCGCAACGGCGCCTGCACCGCGGCGCCTGCGGAAAGCTCCATCACCTCCTGCCAGGTGACGCCCGACTACGTGGTGCTGCGGGCGGGCGCGAAGGCGAAGTTCTACCTCTCCGCCTGGGACTCGGCGAAGAACCCGGTGGTGCCGAAGACCGGGGTGACCTGGTCGGCGCTCACCGCCGCGGTCACCGGCAGCGGCACCGGGCTGTCTGCCGAGTTCACCGGAGCGGCGGCCAACACCTCCGCGGAGGATGCGGTGCAGGCGAAGATCGGCGGGGCCACCTGCAAGGCGAAGGTCTTGGTGCTCCCCGGCACCGTGCCGGCGAACAACGTCGACGTGCTGGTGGTCGACGAGCTGTCCGGCCGCCCGGTGCAAGGGGCGTCGATCCTGGCCTCGGTGCCGACCACCGGCGCCACCATCGGCGCGGTGGGGACCACCGACGCCAAGGGCTACGCGCGCCTGAACATCACCGGCGGGCAGAACCTGGTGTCGGTCTCCGCCTTCCACGACGACTACAACTACCTGACCATCGCCAACTACGACATGTCCACCTCCTCGCCGGATGCGCGGTTCTTGGCGATGGCGCTGAGGCGAAACCAGGTCGACAAGTTCGGCGGTTACAAGGGCACCTTCAACGGCGTGCCCGCCACGCCCAACGTCCACGCCGGCATCGCCGGGATGTCCTTGGCCGGCTCGATCACCGACCTCTCCATCGCCCAGTTGCTCGGGCCCAGCGTCCCCACCCACGTGAAGATCGGCACCGCCATCGACAAGGCCGACGTGCCGCTCCCGGCGGGCGTGTACCTGGGCTTCACCGACACCGTGATCAAGAAGGACATCTCGGCGCAGGGCCTGGCGGGGACGTGCACCGACGCGAGCGGAGCGCCCCGCGAGGCGGAGATCCTCTCCGGCTCCTGCGGGACCCGCACCGCCTGGGCGCTGGCGGGCGACGTGCCACTGGGCGACCTGCCCATCGACGCCTTCGCGAGCGGCACCAGCAACATCGACTTCGGAGCGGTGCTGGGGAAGATCATCCCCATCTTCCGCAGGTTCAACTCGTCGATCAGCCGCGACGTCCAGTTCACCTTGAAGACCACCCCGCGCAAGACGAACGGCGACCCCGACTTCTCCAACGTCACCGAGTTCACCCCGGTGAACCACGACTTCGCCCAGGTGCCGCTGGCGTTCAGCTTCGTGGTCCGCTCTCCCGACCTTCCGCAGTTCAAGGGCGCCTACGTCGACGGCGCGATGTTCCTCGGCGGGGCCCTGGTCTCTGGCCGCGGGGTGGTGCCGCTCGGGATGGGCGCGGCGGTCAACCAGAACACCGACGCGAAGACCGACCTGCAGGCGGGCCTGGCGGCGCCTGGCCTGGTGCAGCTGCGCATGGCGCCGACCCACCACGGCATCGAGGGCACCGACTACGGAGTGGTCGCCCTGGCCCTCTCCCTCAAGAGCGCCAACGACGCCTCCGCGGGGATCGCCAGCTCGGCGGTGATGGGCCGAGTCCCCGGAAACCGGATCGCCTTCGATCCGACCGGCTCCACGGTGGTGGACTTGCCGAGCCCCTACCTCAAGTTCCCGGAGAACGCGAAGTACAACTTCACCAACACCGCCCAGGGCGCGCTGCCGCCGCGGACGTTCAAGTTCGCCTCGGATCCGGGTCTCACCGGCACTGGCGGGGCGACGGTGGTGAGGGTGGTGTTCACCGACAACCTGGACCACCGCTGGGTGGTGTACCTCTCTCCCGCGCAGGCCACCACCGGCTTCGCGCTGCCGCCTCCTCCGGGGACGTTCGCCGACCGGACCTTCTACACCGGCTCCACCACCGGCTCGCGCGCGCCGATCCTGGTCCAGGCGATTCGCCTCACCGAGGATCCTTCGAAGAGCACCGCCCCGGCGATCTCCTACGAGAAGCTGGTCGAGCTGAACAGCTTCAACTCCGATCGGATGGTCGATTTCACCACCGGCTTCGTGTTCATCGACTACGGCCGCCCGGAGGTGGACTGGCTGACGCCCAAGGATGCCAACTCGACCGTCGCCGCGGCCAGCGCGATCAAGGTGAAGGTCAGCGCCTTCAAGGTCGGGACCGCCGCCACCGACGATGGCTACGTCAAGGTGACCTTCACCGGTGGGAACGCGAGCTGCACCGCGGTGGACGGGAAGACGGACGCTTCGCAGGGCAAGGGGGAGATCTCCATGAACCTGCCCGCCGGCTGCACCGGCAGCAACGTCACCATGACCGCGACCCTCTACGGTCAGGACAACCAGGCGATCAAGCCTCCGGCGGCGAGCAGCATCACCGTCAACATCCAGTAGCGGAGCGGGGCGCCGCCTTCGCCAAGCCGCCTGCCCTACGCTAGGGTCCCGCGCTCGGACAGGAGGAGCCCCGTGCCCGACCCCATCGCCCTCGATCTGAACCTCTCCACCGCCGCCCAGGTCGGGAGCGCCGGCCTCTCGCGGCAGGACTTCGAGGCCTTGATACCCGCTGCGCGCGCAGCGCACCGGTCCCTCTGCGAGGGTCGGAAGGCGGGGAAGATCGCCTTCATGGATCTCCCGTTCGACTCCCGCGCCGCGGAGGCCGCGCAGTCTTTGGGCGGAGAGCTGAGCGCCTTCGAGAACCTGGTGGTCCTGGGCATCGGCGGCAGCTCGCTGGGGGCCAAGGCGCTCTTCTCGGCGCTCTGCCACCCCTTCCACAACCTCCTCCCGCGCGAGCGGCGGAGCGGGGCGCGGCTGTTCTTCCCTGACAACTCGGATCCTTCCACCTTCTCCGCGCTGCTCGACGCCCTCGATCTCCGCACCACCGCGTTCGCGGCGATCACCAAGAGCGGAGGCACCGCCGAGACCTGGGCCCAGCTCATGGTGGCGCGCGAGCGGCTCTCCAGGCTGTCCGCCGAGGCGGCGCGACGGCAGATCGTGGCGGTCACCGATCCCGAGAAGGGCGCCCTCCGGAAAGTGGCGGCCGCCGAGGGCTGGCGCACGCTGCCGGTGCCCCCTCCGGTCGGAGGCCGCTTCTCGGTGCTGACCGCGGTGGGCCTGTTGCCCGCGGCGGCGGCGGGGATCGACGTCGGCGCTCTGCTCGCCGGAGCGGGGGAGATGGCGCGGCGCTGCGACTCCTCCGAGCTGTTCGAGAACCCGGCCTACCTGTTCGCCGCGGCCCTCTACCTGTTCGACACCTCGCGAATGAGGCGCACCCACGTCTTCATGCCGTACGCCGATGGCCTCCGGGAGACGGCGGACTGGTTCGTCCAGCTCTGGGCGGAGAGCCTTGGCAAGCAGGGCCCCGCTGGGCCGGTGGGGCCCACCCCGGTCCGGGCGGTCGGCGCCACCGACCAGCACTCGCTCTTGCAGCTCCTGATGGAGGGACCCGAGGACAAGGTGGCGGTGTTCGTCTCGCTCGACCGGCCGCGAGAGGATCTGGAGGTGCCCAAGGGTTGGACGAGCGAGCCCGACGCGGCCTACCTCGGCGGCCACACCTTCCACGAGCTTCTGTCGGCGGAGCAGCGGGCGACCGCGGCGGCGCTGGCGGCGAAGGGCAGGCCGTCCTTGACACTCAGGCTGCCCTGCCTGGACGCGCGGTCGATGGGTCAGCTCATGATGCTGCTCGAGGTGGCCACCGCCTTCGCCGGCCCTCTCTATGGGGTGAACCCGTACGATCAGCCCGGGGTGGAGGCGGGGAAGCGGTACGCGTGCGGCCTCTTGGGTCGACCGGGCTACGAGCGGGCGCGGGCCGAGCTGGAGGGCCGGCCTCCGCCTTCGAGGGATTGGGTCCTCTGAGGGCGGGCGGCGAAATGTGCTCCGGGCGGGGGAGTGCTAGCATCCCGGAGACATGGCCAAGACGAAGACTGTCGTCACGGTCATCTCGAAGATCTCGGAGCGGCCAGTCGCGAGGGATGCCGCGCTGGTGGTGATCTACGGGCTGGACCTGGGGCGGAAGTTCGACCTCAACCGCGACCAGACGGTGATCGGCCGATCGTCGAAGGCGGACATCCAGATCGACCAGGAGTCGATCAGCCGGAATCACGCCAAGGTGGCGTGCAACGGGACCCAGGTGATGATCCGCGATCTGGGCTCGACCAACGGTACCTACGTGAACGACGAGGCGACCCAGGGCGACTACACGCTCCGGAACGGCGACCTGGTGAAGATCGGCCGGACCATCTTCAAGTTCATCGCCGGCGGGAACATCGAGGCGGCCTACCACGACGAGATCTACCGCCTGACCACGGTGGACGGGCTCACCCAGGTCTTCAACCGGCGCTACTTCGAAGAGACCCTCGAGCGGGAGATTTCCAGATCTAACCGGTACGGCCGCGAGGTCTCGCTGGTGATGGTGGACATCGACCACTTCAAGCAGATCAACGACAACTACGGCCACCTGGCGGGCGACCACGTGCTCAAGCACCTGGCCTCGACGATCAAGACCAAGATCCGCCGGGAGGACATCTTCGCCCGCTACGGCGGGGAGGAGTTCGCGCTGCTCTTGCCGGAGATCGACCTGCGGGGCTCCACCTCGATGGCCGAGAAGGCGCGCAAGTTGGTGGAGAAGCAGCGCTTCGAGTTCGACCGCCAGGTGATCCCGGTGACGATCTCGCTGGGGGTGGCGACGCTCAAGGCCGGCCTCCGGGACGGGGGCGATCTCATCCGCGCCGCGGACGCCAAGCTGTACGAAGCCAAGTCCTCCGGCCGGAATCGCGTCTGCTGTTGATCTACCGCCGGCGCCTCGCCGACGACCCCCGCCCCCCGGCGGCCTATCTGCGCGGGCGCTCCAGCTCGGCCAGAAACGCGGAGATCCGGTCGCGGATCGCGTCGCGGGTCTCGCGGAAGGCCTGGAGCACGATCTCCTCTCCCCCCGGGGTGGAGCCGGGGTCGGACAGCTCCCATCTCTCCCGGCGCAGCTCGCCGGGGAGCGGCAGCGAGACTTCCTCGGAGCAGAGCGTGATCACCGTGTCCACGTCACCCAAGGGCACCTCGGCCACGGCTTTCGGGCGCTGCCCGGTGATGTCGATGCCGGCCTCCCGCATCACCTGCACCGCGCGGGGGCTCAGCCCTTCCGCCGGCCGGCTGCCGGCGCTCCAGACGCGGATCCCGGGGGGAAACAGGCGGCGGGCGAAGCCCTCGGCCATCTGGCTGCGGGCGGAGTTCCCCACGCAGATGAAGAGCACCCCGTGGGGGAAGTGCTTGCCCTCGGGCTCCTCGAGGCGCCCGAGGTGGCGAATGTCCTTGCCCTTCACCATGAAGACCACCATCTCGGCGAGGTTCTGGGCGTGGTCGCCGATCCGCTCGAGGTACTTGGCGAGCGACTGGATGCGGGTGGCGCGGTAGACGGCGCGCGGGTCGTGCGCCATGTCGGTGAGGAGCTGGCGGAAGAGCTGCGCGTAGTAGGCATCGACCAGCCGGTCGCGCTCGATCACCCGCTGGGCGCGCTCGGCGTCCGAGGCCATGAAGGCGTCCAGGGCCTCGCGAACCATCTGGCGCGCCTCTCCCGCCATCTTGGAGAGGTCGGGGTAGGGCGGAGACGGCGGCTCGGCGTTCAACTCGAGCACGCGCTCGCAGATGTTCACCGCGAGATCGCCGATGCGCTCGAGGTCGGTGACCAGCTTGAGGGCGATGGTGATGAACCTCAGATCCGAGGCCACCGGCTGCCGGCGGGCCAGGATGCGCAGGCACAGCTCGTCGGTCTCCACCTCGAGCCGGTTCACCTGGTGGTCGGCCTCGATGGTCCGCCGGGCCCGATCCGAGTCGCGCTCGAGCAAGGCTCGCACGCCGTGGGCGATCATCTCCTCGACCATCGCGCCCATCCGGTGAAGCTGGTCACGCAGGCTCTTGAGCTGCTGCTCGTACTCGCGATCGGTATGCTCGCGCGCCATCGGTGCACCGTCAGCCGAACCGGCCGGTGATGTACTCCTCGGTCCGGGGGTTCTGGGGCTTGGTGAAGAGGACATCGGTCTCGTCGTACTCCACCAGCTCACCGAGGTAGAGGAAGGCCGTGTAGTGCGAAACCCTCGCCGCCTGCTGCATGTTGTGGGTGACGATGACGATCGTCAGGCGCTCGGCTAGCTCGTGGATCAGCTCCTCCACCCGGGCGGTGGCAATCGGGTCCAGCGCCGAGCAAGGCTCGTCCATCAGCAGCACCTCGGGATCCAGCGCCAGCGCCCGCGCGCTGCACAGCCTTTGCTGCTGGCCCCCGGAGAGGCTCGCTCCGGAGCGCGCGAGGACGTCCTTCACTTCCTCCCATAGCGCCGCCCGGCGGAGCGCCTTTTCGAAAAGGGCGTCCTCCTCCCGGAGCCGCACCCCGTTCAGCTTCGCCCCCGCCAGTACGTTGTCGCGGATGGACATGGTCGGAAAGGGGTTCGGCTTCTGAAACACCATGCCCACCCGCCTGCGCACCTGCACCGGGTCCACGCCCCGCCCGTAGATGTCCACCCCGTCCAAGAGCACCCGCCCCTCGGCCCTCGCTCCGGCCGCCACCTCGTGCATGCGGTTGAGGCAGCGGAGGAAGGTCGACTTTCCGCAGCCGGAGGGTCCGATGATCGCCGTGACTCGCCGCTCCTTCATCCCCAGGGAGATGCCCTTGAGCGCCAGCGTGGCGCCGAACCAGGCCTTGAGGCCCTCCGCCCTCAGCTTCTCCACCGCTTGGGCGGGAGCGCTCCTTGGCGCCGCCTCGCGGCCCTGTGCTGGATCTTCCCGCCGGGGTCCGCCGAGGAACATCATCGCGGGGCCCTCCGGTGCAAGAGCAGCCGAGCCCCGGCGTTGAGCGCCAGCACCATCGCCACCAGGACCAGCGCGGCGGCCCAGGCCTGGCGGTGCCACTCCTCGTACGGTGAGACGGCGTAGGTGAAGATCTGGACCGGCATCGAGGCCATCGGCTGGGAGAGGTCGATCGACCAGAACCTGTTGTTGAAGGCGGTGAAGAGCAAGGGCGCCGTTTCGCCGGCCACCCGGGCGACCGCCAGCATCAGCCCGGTGAGGATCCCGGGCGCCGCGGTCCTGAGGACGACCCGGACGATGGCCTTCCACCTGGGCACGCCGAGGGCGAGGGCGGCCTCGCGGAGCGAATCCGGCACCATCCGGACCAGCTCCTCGGTGGTGCGGGTGACGGTGGGCAGCATGATGATGCCCAGGGCCACCCCTCCGGCGAGCGCCGAGAAGCCGCGCATCCAAAGGACGAGCAGCGTGTAGACGAAGATGCCCACCACGATGGAGGGCACTCCGGAGAGGACGTCGGCGGAAAACCGCACCGCCTTGCCGAAACGGTTGTCGCCGAACTCGGCCAGGTAGATGCCGGCCATCACTCCGGGCGGCACGCCGAACAGGCAGGCGAGCCCGACCAGCACCAGGGTGCCCGTGACGGCGTTCACCATCCCGCCGTCCGGCTCGCCCACCGGCTTGGGCAGCCCGGTGAAGAAGGAGAGGCTGAGTCCCGAGACTCCCTTGGCCGCCACATAGGCGAGCAGGCTCGCCAGCGGCACCAGCGCGAGGAGCACCGCGGCCACGCAGGCGGCTTTGGCGAGCCGGTCGATGGCGCTCCGCCGACGGTAGCGGTCCACCTAGGCCCTCCTGGCGCCGTCAGGCAGCCGGGCGATGCGCCAAACGAGCAGCCGGGCGAGCGCGTTGAGCAGCAGGGTCACCCCGAAGAGGAGGAGGCCGATCTCCGCCAGCGAGGAGAGGTAGAGGTCTCCGGCAGCCTCGGTGAATTCGTTGGCGATCACGCTGGCCATGGTGTAGCCGGGCTCGAAGAGGGAGGCGGAGATCTCGGCGCGGTTGCCGATCACCATGGTGACGGCCATGGTCTCTCCGAGCGCGCGGCCGAGGCCGAGGATGATCGCCCCGACGAGCCCGGAGCGGGCGGAAGGCAGGACCGAGTGGCGCACGGTTTCCCAGCGGGTGGCGCCGAGGGCGAGCGCCGCCTCTCGCAGGCCGACCGGGACGGCCCGCATCACCTCCCGGCTGACCGAGGCGATGGTGGGCAGCACCATGATCGCCAGGATGAGTCCCCCGGCCATCATTCCGAAGCCGCGCGGAGTGCCGGAGAAGAAGGGGAGCCCGCCGAGCGCACCCGAGAGCGGCCGCTGCACGGTGTCCCGAAGCCACGGGGCGAGCACGAAGATGCCCCAGAGCCCGTACACCACGCTGGGGATCGCGGCGAGCAGCTCCAAGAGGAAGCCGATGGGCGAGCGCAGCCAGCCGGGCGCCAGCTCGGAGAGGAAGATCGCCGCTCCGAGCGAGACGGGGACCGCGATCAGCAGGGCCAGCGCCGAGGAGACCACCGTCCCGAAGAGGAAAGGGAGGGCCCCGAAGCTCTCGCGCACCGGATCCCACTCGGTGCCGAGGACGAAGCCCGGGCCGAATCGCCTCAGGCTGAGCGCGGAGGCGCGGGTCATCTGCAGCGCCAGCGCGGCGAGGGTGAGGAGCGCTCCCGCGGCGAAGGCGGCCGTGCAGAGCCGGAACGCCCGGTCGCCGAGATGAGCCTCACCCCAGAACGCCGGCGCCAGGCGCCTGGGCAGGCTCAATCGCCCGAGCGCAGTCACGCTCACGGCCAAGAGCCCTCTCCTTGGAGGGGAGAAGGCCTCTTGGAGGGGGAGATCGATCGGAGCTTCTCTTCCACTTTTCTGACCACCGCCTCCGGGAGCGGGGCGTAGTCGAGCTGAGGCGCCATGGCCTGTCCCTCGTGGATGGCCCACCAGAGGAAGTCGACGAGCGCCTGGCCCTTCACCGGATCGGGCTGCTGCTCGTAGACGAGGACGTAGCTGAACGAGGAGATCGGGTAGGCGGACTCCGCCGGCGGATCGACGATGGACAGCCGCAGGTCCTCGGGCAGCGAGCCGGTGAAGGCGGCAGCGGCGGCGGAGACGGCCTCCAGCGTGGGCAAGGCCGGCCTGCCGGCGCGATTTCGGACGGCGGCCACCGGGAGCTTGTTCTGCCTCGCGTAGGCAAGCTCCACGTAGCCGATGCTGCCGGGGGTGCTCTTGATCTGCCCGGTGACTCCCTCGTTGCCCTTCGCTCCCAGACCGGAGGGAAAGCGGACGCTCTTTCCGGCGCCGACCTTCTCATTCCAGCCGGGGCTGACCTTCGCCAGGTAGCCGGTGAAGATGGCGGTGGTGCCGCTGCCGTCCGATCGGTGGATCACGGTGATCGGCTCGGCAGGCAGAGGCACACCGGGGTTCAGCTCGGCCAGCTCGGGATCGTCCCAGCGGGCGATCTCCCCGAGGAAGACGCCCGCCAGCGCCTCCGGCGAGAACTGCAGCGAGGACGCTTCGAGCCCTCTCACCTGGTAGGTGACCGCCACAGCGCCCAGGGTCGTCGGAAGGTGGACGATCCGGCCGGAGGCCTTCGCCAGCTCCTGGTCGGTCATCGGCGCGTCGGTGGCGCCGAAGTCGACGGTCCGTTCGATGAGCTGCCTTATCCCGCCTCCCGAGCCGATTGACTGGTAGTTGACGCGGATCTCCGGGCGCTGCTTGCCGTACTCGAAGATCCACTTGGAATAGAGCGGGTAGGGGAAGGTCGCGCCGGCACCCTGGAGGCTCACGGCTGGGCGAGCGGGGCGATCCTCGCTCGGCGCGGCGCCCTCCCGCTTGCACGCTGCGGCGGCGAGCGCCAGCAGCGCGGCGAGCGGCAAGGATCTGGGCATGGTGGCTCCTTTCGGGTGGGGAGGGTAGCCTCCGCCGGTGACGGGGAGGTGACAGCCCCGCAACAAGTTGGTGGCGGCGGCGCCCGGCCGGCACTGCCATGTCAGACAGTGGGCGTTCGGAGGCGGTCAGAAGATCGAGCCGCGCTCCCCGAGCAGGGCGGTGATCATCCCCTGAATGGACTCGCGGGTCCGCTCGGTGAGGCGCTGCACCTCGGAAGGATCCTCGGCGGCCTCGGGCGGCAGGCCGGCGAGGTCGATCGGCTCGCCGAACCGGATGGTCCACTTGGCGGGCAGAGGCAGCGGGCCCAAAGGGGTGATCGGGATGTAGGGCGCGCCGAACAGGCCGCCCGGGAGTTTGGCGAGGAGGGGCAGTGACTCCTCGGCGCCCACCACCGCCACGGGCACGATCGGCGCCCGCGTGCGCAGCGCGAGCTTGACGAAGCCGCCCCGCCCGAAGCGCTTGAGCTGGTAGCGCTCGCGGAAGAGCTTTCCCATTCCCTGCACGCCCTCGGGGAACACGATGACCGGCCGGCCCTCTTCGAGGAGGCGCTGAGCGTTCTCCGGGCAGGCGCGGATCGCTCCGAGCCGGTTAATCAGCGGGCCCACGAACGGTGCGTGGAAGATCTGGTCCTCCACCAGCCAGCGCGACTCGCCGAGCTCGGGCCGCTCGCGTGTGAGGGCGAGGTGAAGGACGAACCCGTCGAAGGGCAGGGCGCCCGAGTGGTTGCCGACCAGGATCGACGCTCCCTTCGGCACGCGTTCGGCGCCGTCGACGGAAACCCTCCAGTAGCGTTGGTAGAGAAAGTCGGAGATAGGCTGAACCGCGTCCACGAGGCCGCCGTCCCGGCCGTAGTCGTCGAGGAGGACGCTGCGGCCCAAACCTAGGCCCGTCGCCAGCGCGCGCAAGAGCCCCACGGCCGCGGAGGCTCCCCGGCCGAGGGCGGGGTTCTGGAGCGCGTGGACGACCATGGAGCGGAGCGTGCCTGCGTCGTCCGCCGAGGGAACCCTGGATCCGATCTCCTCCGCCGGTGAGGGTTGGCGACGCGTGGCGGAGAGGTCGGGCGGAGGCTCGCGCCATGAGTCACGCGAGGCGGCATCAGCGGCGGCGTGCTGGGCCGGTGTGCCTTCTGCTTCTGCTACCCACTCGGGGGCGTCGGCGTGGGGGATGGCTTGACCGGCGACGTCCCCGACCATTTCCGGCGAGGCGGGGTGCGGGACGGAGGTCCCGGCGACGTTCCCCACCAGCACCGGAGCGGAAGCGTGGGGAATGGCTTGGCCGGGCTTGCGAGAGCCCGCCTGTGTCGCTCGCTCCGCGCGGTCCGATTCCCTTCCCCCGCGCCCTTTCTCCCGCCGACCTCCGGAAGCCCGCCCCGGTTGCGCGGTCGCCCGGCCGGCCGGCTTCCCCACACGGCGCGCTTCCGCTGCCGGCCCGGAGGAGCGCGGCCCTTGAGCCTTCGGGATGATCGGCGCCGCCCCGGTGGGAGCCAGCTCCCCTCGCGGCTCCCCCTGAGCCGGAGGCGCCTCGCCGCTCTTCCCCACTGGTGCGGCACCGCGCAAGAAAGGGTCGTTCCCCAGGACGCCCTTGGCCATGATCAGCTCCCCCGAATGGACGCCGCGGCGTCCTTGGCGTGGTGGCGAGGGGAGAACCCTAGCTCCTGGTGCGCCCGCCGCCCATCCGCCACCCAGCTGTAGTGAATGAAGTCCAGCATTGGCTCCGGCAGCGCGGCGATGCCGGTCGCCTCGAGCGCGCGGATGGCCGCCCTGACCACCACCTGAGGCAGCGGCACCACCGCTCCCCCGGTCTCGCGCACCAGCCCCGAGAACGACATCACCCCGCGCCCTACGACGTTGAAGGCGCCCACCGCCTGGCCGAACAGCGCCCGGTGGAGCGCCGCCGCAGCATCCTCCTCGTGGATCACCTGCCACAGCGGATCGAATCCGAGCAAGCTCGGAACCACCCGCGTCCTCAGCCACCGTGTCACGGGGTTGTCCACGCTCGGCCCGACGATCGGGGCGAAGCGCAGCACCACCAGCGCCACCTCGGGATGGGCCCTGCGGAAGTCCTCGAGCTGCTGCTCCACCTGCACCTTGTCATTCAGGTAGCGGCTCCCATCGCATCCCCGCAAAGGCGCGTCCTCGCGGAGCAGCGCGGGGTTCTGCGGCCTCGCCCCGTACAGCGCAGTGAGGGAGGGGACGATGAGCCGCTGGATGCCCGCCCGCTTGGCCGCGGAGAGGGTGTGCATCGAGCCCACCACCTCCAGCTCGTGCGCGAACGCCCCGCTGTGGATCCGCCCGTGGATGAAGGCCAGGTGGTAGAGCGCCGTCACCTCGGCCTCGATCAGCGCCGAGGCCAGCAGCGAGTCAGCGCCTGGCTGCGACAGCTCGACCCTCCGGAATTGCACCTTGGCCCCGTGGGCGGTCGGCTTCGCCGCGTCGACTGCCAGGATGCGCTCCACCCGCTCGTCCTGCTCGAGCAGAGGCAAGAGCAGCGCTCCCAGGTCGCCGCTGGCTCCGGTCACTGCGACGCAAAGGCCGCCCATCTGTCCGTTCCGAGCCATGGGACGAGCGGTGATAGCTCGAAAGGCGCCAAGTTGTCAGCCGAGCGTCCCCGTTCAGTGACCAGAGTCGGTCAATCGGCGGTCGCTCGCACATCCGGCGGGGCTCGCTTGCGGTCCGAGCCGGATGCTGCCCCCCTCTGGCAGTGGTCGGATAGCCGCCCGCTCAGGCGAAAGTCGCGCTCTCGAAGACGTCGCAGCGCCGGCAGGCCTCCAGCTCGTCGCTCCGTCCGGCGAGCAGCTTGAGGCGGATCTCCCGCATGTGCTCGCCGTTCCAGACCTCGCTGATGCTCTGCCGGGCGACGTCGCCGATGATCTCCCTCCGGGCCCAGTCGTGGGTGCACAGCAGCGTCTTGCCGCTGGCCAAGACCGACATCTGGATGAAGGGGTAGGGGCAGCAGCCGAGGAGCTTCTTGGCGAGATCCTTGCCCAATCGCTTGAGGGGCGGTTCGCGTTCGAGGGGAATGGCGTAGCGTTCGTAGTCCCCCACCATGCCGCCCCGGCTGTTGATGCCGTGCACGTACACCGACACTCCGCGGGCACGCCAGCGCCGCACCGCTTCCTCGATCTCGCCTTGCTGCCCGGCATGGCGGACGAAGGAGAGCATCACCGCCACGCGCGAGAGATCCTGCGCCAGGAAGTGCTCGAGGTTGCGCTGCAGCGTCTCCCAGGGTTTGCCCTGGTTGACCTGTTCGAAGTCCTCTCGGCTCAGGCCGTTGACGCTGATGTGCATCGCGTCGAGGCCCGAGGCCAACAGCTCTTCGACTCGCGCGGGCGTCAGCAGCGTCCCGTTGGTGACGATGAAGGTCATCGCCTGGGTCTGCACGCGGTCGCGGAAGTGGCGGATCTTCCAAGAGAGGGTGGGGTCGGTGAGCGGCTCGTTCTGCAGCACGAAGCCCACTCCGCGCAACTCCCGCGCGCCTGCGCACTGCTCCACGAGGCGGCGAAAGAGGGCGTCTTCCATTGCCTCGCTGGGGAACAGGTTGCGGATGGTGCGCTGCGGGCAGATGGCGCAGGAGGCGTTGCAGCCGGTCACGGTCTGTAGCTGCAGGGAGACGGGGAACTCCGCGAGGGCGCCCGCGTTGCGTCGCGCCTGCCGCATTCCGCGCTTGGCGGCGAGGAGCTGCCGAAGGCCCAAGAAGCGGCGCTGCCAGCCGACGAAGGGCGCCGCCCGAGGGTTGTCCGCTCCGAATTGACGCGCGCGAGGTGGCATGGGCGTCCTTGGCGCTCGGTCGGGGACCGTAGCACGAGCGCACGGCCGCTCGAGGAGTGCCGCGGCCTAGCGACGCGCCCGAGTCCTTTCTGGTGCTCGACAGGCAGCGCGCAAACGAAGGCGGGCACCTCGCCTGGCCGCGCACCGGCGCTCTTTGCCAGAATGCCGCCGACCGGGCCGCCGCCCGGGTGCCATGGGCCGGATCGCCGTCCTCCCCAGCGAGATCATCGACAAGATCGCCGCCGGCGAGGTAGTGGAGCGCCCCTCCTCGGTGGTGAAGGAGCTGTGCGAGAACTCGCTCGACGCCCGGGCGCGCAGCATCCGGGTCGAGCTCTCGGAGGGAGGCCTCTGGGCGATCTCGGTCACCGACGACGGTCAGGGCATGGCGAGGGACGACGCGCTGGCCTCGGTCGGCCGCCACGCCACCAGCAAGCTCCGAAATCTCGACGGGCTGTTCCGCATCGCCACCCTGGGCTTCCGCGGAGAGGCCCTGGCAGCCATCTCGGCGGTCTGCCGCTTCTCGCTCCACACCTCCGAGCATGGCGCGGAGGTGGGAACCAAGGTGGAGATGGAAGGAGGAAACCCTCCCGCGGTGTCCGACGCCCCGCCGATCGAGGGCACCAGGGCCGAGGTGCGCGAGCTGTTCTTCAACACCCCTGCCCGCCGGAAGTTCATGCGCAGGCCGCACACCGAGCTGTCGCACAGCCTCGAGGCGGTCCACCGGCTCGCGCTCTCACATCCAGAGGTGGCCTTCTTCGTGGAGCACGATGGGAAGCCCTTGCTCTCGAGCCCCGCCGCCCAGGCGGATCCCCGCGAGCGGATCGCCGCCGCCCTCGGTCCCGAGGCCTACCCCCACCTCCGCGAGGTGGCGGAGCGGCGGCTGGGAGTGCGCGTGTCCGGCTACGTGGCTTCGCCGGAGCTGACCCTCCCCAACGCCCGCGGTCTCTACACCTTCGTCAACCGCCGCTACGTGCGCGACCGCGGCCTGAACCACGCCGTGCAGCGCGCGTTTCAGGAGACGCTGCCGCACGGCCGGCAGCCGCTGGCGGTCCTCTTCATCGAGATCGACCCCGAGGCAGTGGACGTCAACGTGCACCCCCAGAAGCTCGAGGTCCGCTTCTCCGACGGGCGCAGCGTCTACGAGGCGGTGCACGCCGCGGTGGGGAGGGCCATCCGCTCGGCGGCGGAGCTTTTTCCCCAGGCCCCGAGCGAAGCGGTGGCGGGAGCCCACTACGCCTCCGCAGTGGACCGCTTCCTCTCGCGATCGCCAGGCCCCTCGCTGTTCGCCGGGCCCTTGGGCGTGCCCTCGGCGCGAGAGGTGGAGCAGATCTGGCCGGTGCGGCCGGCCTTCGGCCAGGCCAGGCCGGGGATCAACGAGACGCCTCCAGCCGGCTACTTCGGCGCCCTTCGCTACCTGGGCGCGCTCGGAAGGCGTTTCTGGGCCTGCGAAGGACAGGGGGGCACGCTGGTGGTGGTCGATCCGCACGCGGCGCTGGAGCGGGTGAGGCTCGAGGAGCTGTCGGAGGCCGCCGGCGCAGACGCGTTCCAGGGCACGCTCTTCTCCGGGACGGTGGACCTCCCCGAGCCCGAGGCACGGCTGCTGCTCGCCCGCTCGGCGATCCTGGCCCGGCTGGGAATCGCGATCGAGCCGTTCGGCGGCGGCTCGTTGGCGGTGAGGTCTCTCCCGCCGGCACTGATGGCGTGCGAGCTGCCGAGGCTCTTCTCATCGCTCGCCGCGGTGCTGCCGGAGGAGGTGTCGGCTGGGGCGCTGGCCATGGCGCTGCGCATGCTCGCTTGCCACGCGGCCGGCCAAGGGGACCGGGCGATGGGCCAGGAGGAGATCCACGCCCTGTTCGCCAGGCTCGACCAGATAGACTTCCACCGGCCATGCGAGCACCGCACGGTGGTGGTGATGGAGGTCCCCTTCCTCGAGCTGGAGCGCCGCGCGCGCTAGGGCTGCGAGCGGAGTGGAGGGCGCCGCGCAGCGGGCGCCGCGACCCGCTCGGCGCTCTCGGCGTTGCGGATGCTGCACGGAAAAGCGCTGCACCGGCCGCCGGCGGCGTCCTCCGGCATTGCGTGCAGCGGGAGTAACGTGCGGCGGAAAAATTGACCGATCTCCCCCCGCTGCTACCGTCCGCATCAGCCCTGTCGCGCTGGAGGGGCCGATGCGAGGAGTCATCACGAGCCGTGACGTGCTCGCCAACTTCCGGCTCATCTGGCGCGAGTTCGGGCTCGTCTGCCTCTTGCGCTGCCTGTGGGTGTGCGCCGGAGGCCGGAGGACCACCTTCCTCGACGTGGCCTTCAAGAGATTCCAGGGAGCACCCCGATGAACGACTCCGAGCTGGCGCTCCACTCCGCCCAGGCCCTCGTCCCCTCCGGCTACGCCGAGAAGGCCATGGCCTCGCTCATGCAGCTCCACTCGGAGCTGATGGACGAGAAGGAGCGGCGGGTCGACCTCTACCGGCGGCTGATGGAGAAGGAGCAGGCCATCGCCGAGCTGAGGATGTACGTGAAGCTCTTGGAGGAGAAGCTCGCCAGGTCACCGCCGGTCGAGGCGGTGGAGCCGGAGCCCGCGCCGGCGGAGCGGCCTCCGCCGCGGCTCAAGGTGGCTCCTCCACCGCTGCAGGTGGACACTCCGCCGCCGAGGGTGGTGGCGGCCGGCGCGCGCCGGAGGATCGACGGCTGGAAGGCCTGGTGAGGCTCTTCGCCGCTCTCTTTGCGCTCATCCCCGCGGTGGCCTTGGGTCAAGCGAACCTCGAGGGGTTCGGCCGGGTCGCACCCTGCGCCGGCTGGCGGCTGACCCCGAACGATCATTTCCGGGCCGCCGCGTCCTCGCTCGGGCTCGAGGTGGGGCGGCCGTCGGCAGGGGGCCCCCAGCTCACCGGGGCCTTCGGGTACGCGGCCTCGCAGTGGGTGGAGGCGTCGATCGATCTGTTCGCCGGCGGCGAGCGGCTGTCGGTGGGCGGAGGGACGGCCTCCTCGGTCACCTACGGGGCGCTGGTGGGAGCGCGGTTCCAGTGGCCTGGGGCGATGGGAAAGCAGCTCGTCCCCTACCTGGGGCTGCACACCGGGCCGGTGCTGATTTACGTCTCGAGCGAATCGGGAGCGGCCGAAACCTTGACCCAGGCCTGGGCCGGATCGGCGGGCGCCACCCTGCGGCTGGGAGAGCGGTACGGCATCTGTGCCGAGTACAGGCTTCTCTTCGCCAGGGGCGAGGTGCCGGGAGTCTCGAGCCTCAACGGGGGAGGGCACTGGGTGTCCGTGGGCCTGGTCGTCTACTTCCCTCCTGAGGGCCCATTCGGGATGCCGAAGTAGCTGCCAGGGCTTTCCTGCCGCGCCGCCGTCCGGTAAACCCCGGGCCTGGAGCCGCCGATGCCCGCCGATCCAAAGCCGCAGGACCAGGCCATGGAGGAGATCCGCCGCGAGGTGATCGAGTCGCGGAACCTGGTCATCAAGACGGACAACCTCCTCAAGAATCTCCACGCCGAGCTGAAGATGGTGGGCAAGCGCCAGGAGGACTTCCAGCGAAGGCAGTGGCTGTCCTCGGCGGTGGCCTACGCCCTCTTCGCGGTCTTGTGCGCGGCGGGGTCGATGATTGTCGCTTCGGCGCGGATCAAGGCCGCCGGGGCGGAGAAGGAGCGATTCGAGAAGCAGATCGCCGAGCTGACCGCCGCGGTGGACAAGCTGCGCGCGGAGTCGGCCGCCTCGGGCCAGGCCTCTCGGGGGGCGGCCGAGGCGTACCGGATGATGGGCACCTTCCAGGGAGAGAAGAAGCTCGAAGGCGTGGAGGCCATGCGGCAGGTCGACCCCTCGCTCCTCACGCCGCTGGAGAAGCGGGCGCTGGCCGACCGCGCTGAGCTGGTGCGGCGGGAGCTCGGCCAGGGAGCGCTGGAGCGGGGAAAGGCGGCGTTCCGGAAGCAAGACTACCCGGCGGCGGTGGAGGAGCTGGGCCGCTTCATGGCGATGAACCCGGGCCAGGAGGACTCGCTGGACGCGTCTTTCTTCTTGGGGGCGTCGCTGCTCCAGGTCCGGAAGCCGCAGGAGGCGGCGGCCCACCTGGCTCGCTTCGTGTCGGGGGACAAGAAATCGAAGACGAGGGACTACGCGATGCTCTTGCTCGCGCAGGCCTACGAGCAGACGCAGCAGTTCGACAAGGCACTGGAGGTGGCCAAAGAGGCGCTGGCGGCCTACCCCAACAGCGAGCACCTGCCGCTGCTCAAGGGCCGGCTGTCGGCGGCGAAGCGGGGGCTGGGGGGGGCCGAGGCACCTCCTTTGCCGCCGGGTGCGGCAGTGGCGAAGCCTCCGGAGGCGGCGAGCCCTGGCGCGGAGGCAGCGAAGCCCGCGGTGCGGACGCCCCTGAGGCCGCCGGCCGAACCACCGAGGCCCGCGGCGGAGGCGCAGAAGCCGCCAGCGAGCGCGGTGCCGCAGTAGCACGAGGGAGAGGGAGCCGATGGCGAAGGGGCAGCCGGACCCGAAGCTGCGTCCGTTCCGGATCGCGGCGTACGTGACCTACCTGGTGGTGGTGGTGTCCTTCTCGACGCTGATCATCGTGAGCGTGGCGCGCTCGGTGAGCGCGATGACGCCGAGGAGCCGGCCGGATCCGACCAAAGTCCTGACGGCGAGGGACTGCCTGGAGCGGGCGGAGCGGCTGTGGGGGGAGCTTGAGCAGCGGCGGAAGGAGCTGCCGTCGCGGCCTCCGGCGAGCGAGGCGGACAACGCCTGGGCGGAGTTCCGGGTGAAGTGGCTGGAGCGGCACCGCGAGGCGGAGGCGATGTGCAGCGAGGGGAAGGACCGCGCGGCGGCGCGGGCGGTGTACCGGCGGCTGGACAAGGTGATGGACCTCTACACCACGCACGCAGTGCAGTACGCGGGCGAGGTGGGACCGACCGCGGACGCCTTCCGGGACGACCTGGAGGCCGCGCGGAAGGACGTGGCCGGTCGCTGAGTGATCACCGTGCCCGGCGCTTTTCCTTGTACGGAGCCAGTCGATCCTCGATGCCCCACTCGGCTGCCCAGCGCTCCAGGAAGGGCCAGTCCAACGGGTGTCCGCCGAGGATTCGGTTCTCGAAAATCCACTCCACGTCCGCGATGTCCCGGGCCCTGCTCGCGAGCAACTTGTAGATGATGGATGCCTCCGGGCTTGCCAACCGGAGCATTGACCCGAGGACTTCCGTCTCCAGTGCGGAGTCCAGCACGGCTTGCTCGAAGCTCGTCTTCGCTATGAAGACGTCCAGCCGGACGGCTGGCTGCGTCGAGCTCCAGTAGACGGCAATGTCCGGAAGTGGATCCGTCGGCTCTGCCGGCCCTACGTTCTTCCCCGCGGAGAAGCCACGCGCCCTGAGCGCCGAATCGAGTGGCGCGAACGACTCCGGTGAGGCGGAGACAACGAGGTCCAGGTCCGTGGTGGCTCGGACGCGGCCCCACGCCAAGACCGGCAACGCATCGATGAAGGCGTGGAGAAGCTCGCTCTGGGCAAGCGCCGAGCGCACGTCGCTCAAGGCCCGGAGCAGCTCGAGGCTCGCGGCGCTCATCTTGTGTTCGGGCGGCGAAGCGCTCGCTCCCTCCACAGGCTTGCCGGCGACACCTCGTCGGGCCGGGAGAGGTCAGCGGCGAGCGCGGAGACCATCTCGCTCCATGCCAGGCCCTCTTCGATGTTCTTCCCTGGCGCAGAGAAGGCGGCGCGGCGAACCGCATCGCGGTTCAGCTCCTCCATGCCCTGCGCGATCGAGCGGAAGTGAGCCCTCTCCTCCTCCGATACCATGGTGGAAGAGTACCCACGCAACCCGTGCCGACGCCACCGCGCCCATTCTTCCGGCACAGCCCCCGGTGCGCGCGACCTGGTGCTTGGGGGCCGCGCGACATGACATGAGGTCGCCGCCTCCCCTCGCCCCAAGGGCGGGGAGGGGGCAGGGTGAGGGGGAATGCTATTCCGCCGCCGGGAGCAGGACGCTGTACCGCCCGCGCTCGTCGGTGACCGCCTGGCCGAGCAAGAGTGGGGAGGGCTTGCCCTCCACGGTGCTCACCCGGAAGAAGCGGACGGAAGCCGCTGCCGCGACGCTCCCGGTGGTGATGGTCGACTGCTCGAGCTTCACGGTGCCGGTGACTAGTCGACCGTTGTAGAGCGAATGCTCGCCGAGATCGATCGGCTCGATTCCCTTGCCGTCGGAGGTGGGCACCGCCTTCACCCGGACGATGCGGCTGCGGCGCGGGAGGTCCTCTCCGGGGAGGAAGTCGAAGCGGTACACCGCCGGGTCCAGGCTGAGCGAGATGGCACCGTCCTCGTCGGTCACCGAGTCGACCCCCTGCCACGGGAGTGGTCGGCCGTCGATGGGCTCGATGGGAACAGCGCTGAAGGGCACGTTCGCCGCGACGCGCCGCTCGCTTCCGGGTCTTAGCAGGGTGCCGATGATCTTCACCCGGTCCGGGCACCGCACCTGGAGCGGGTCGATCGGGTAGGTGCCGTCTTTGTTGCGGGTGGCGAGGATCCGGACCTGCCCGCGGAAGATGCCGTTGGGGCCTGGGGAGGTTGGGGTGACGGTGAGGGTGAAGGCGGAGTCGGGCAAGAGCGCGTCGAGGAGGAAGGTGCCGTCGGCGTCGGTGATCGCCGGGCGGCTGCGATAGGAGCCTCCACCGCGCACGGTGCCCTCCACGACCACGGTCGCCTTGGCGATCTTGAAGACGCCGTCGGCGGCGAGGATCTGGCCGGTCACGGGCACCAGCTCTCCGAAGTCGCCGAGCTCGAGCGTCACCGTGGGCTGGTAGGGCTTCGAGATGATGAAGGTCTTCGAAGGCACGGGGGCGAACGGGTCTTTGGGGCTCGCAACCAGGATGAAGCTCTCGGCCTTGAGCGCCGCGGGATCGACGGCGATGGTGAAGTCCCCGGTGCTGCCGGCGTTGCCGGAGGACGCCGGCACGCGCTGCGAGAGGGGCCTCTTGGTGGTGGAGTCAAATGCCTGCAGGTCCATCTCGGCCTGGAAGACCGGCGTCTCGGTTGGCGGGGTTCCCGGTACGTAGCGCTTGAGCAGTCTTCCTGCGAGCTGCAGGGTGCCGTCCTGGGCGGGAAAAACCAGCGAGACGTTCGACTTCGCGCCCGGAGCGATGGCCACGCTGTCCTTCATCGCCGGCGGGACGGCTAGATCCTGCGCCGCCGCGGTGACGGTGTACTTGCCTGCTCCCACGAACAGCGAGTACGCGCCGCGATCGAGCGAGGTGAAGGCATACTCGTAGCGGCGGGTGAGGCCCGGGATGAGCTCGCTCTCGCCAACCGCGCGGACCGTCACTCCCGAGGTGTACGCGACCGAGCAGGTCGCGGAAGAGCATTCCGGAATCGTGTAGCGCTGGATCTCGCCGCCCACCGACATCGGGTCGGCCAGGGTGAACACGGATGCGTCCGGAGTCAGCACCGCCACTTCAAAGTCCTGGGCGTGATGCCCGGTCCGAGTGTTGGCAACAATCTCGACCACCAGGTCGCGGTTCGGGTCACCGCAAACTCCCACGAAGCACAGCTGCCCCTCGGGGCACTGCAAATCATCGGTGCAACGCGGTAGATCGAAACGAGCCTCCGCACCGCATCCGAAGACGAGGGTCGCGAGCGCGCCTGTGACGAGACGGTGCATGGCTAGTTGCAGCCCCCATCGGGGATGCAGCACACCTGGGGGTCGGACTTGACGACCCACATCACGGAATCCGTGTACTTGAAATCGTCAGTCCTCCCGCCATCGAGCAACGTGACCGACTCGGGGAGCGTCTGGATGCCCTGCGTGAATTCGCCATCCGAAACGAAGAGCTCGAGCCGGTGGTCGCCAGGCTTGGAGAGCTCGGTCATCGCGATGATGTTCGGCTGTGCCTCGACGGTCGTCATCCCGCTCCCTGCCGGGCCCGGAATGCGCCGGCCTTGCCACATTGCGGTGGAGTAGTTCTGGTCGGGATCGACGAACCACCGGTCGCGAATGAAGTCGTCGTTTGGATCGCTCACGAAAGCCCTGAACTCGAGGCGGCTCCAAGTCTGGGGTGAGCAGCCCTCTCCGAGGGGAATCGTGAAGCCGTAGAGTTGAGGCTGGACGCCGATGATCCTCGGCGCCAGGTTCCGCGCTCTTTCCAGTTCCGGCAACATGCGCTCGTCCTGCGGCAAGAGACAACCGACCCAGGCCAAGGCGAGCACGGCCAGCCATGCCCCGGCCCCCTTCATCACCGGGTGCCGAAGCAACGCTCTTGCCAACCGTCCGAGTGGCGATTTCCGCTGCTGATTCAAGGCCTTACCTGGTCTGACTTGGTTGTCCTACCTCGGGTCTTGCGACATGGCGGTCAGGCCAGCTCCTCCGCGTCGTCTGGGGGGTGGGGCCGGCCGTTGCGCTCCGCCTCCAGCCGCTCCAGGTGCCGGAAGATGGTCCTCGGGTCCACCCCGAGATCCTTCGCGGTCTTGGTCCGGTTGCCGTTGTTCCGCTCCAAGACCTCGTTGATGTAGCGCTTCTGGAACTCCTCCTTGGCCTGGGCGAGCGCCATGATCGGCTCCAGGTTCTCGGGCCGGAGGTCGAGGTCGTCGGGCCCCAGCAGCGGCTTGTCCGCCAGCACCACCGCCTTCTTGATGCGGTTCTCCAGCTCCCGGATGTTCCCCGGCCAGGAGTACTTCTTCATCGCGATGGTCGCCGAAGGAGTGAAGCCCCGCGCCTTGGAGCCGAACTCCTTGGAGTACTTCTGCAAGAAGAACTTCCCCAGCACCAAAAGGTCCTCGCCCCGGTCGCGCAAGGGCGGGAGCTTCAAGGTCACCACGTTCAGCCGGTAGTAGAGGTCCTCGCGAAAGGTGCTCTTGCGGACCTCGTCCTCGAGCACCTTGTTGGTGGCGGCCACCACCCGGATGTCCACCGGCTCGCCGCGGTTGTCGCCCACCTTGTAGACGACCTTCTCTTGCAAGGCCCGGAGCAGCTTCACTTGAAGTTGCAGCGGCATCTCGCCGATCTCGTCGAGGAACAGGCTCCCTCCGATGGCGGCCTGGAACTTTCCCTGCTTGGTCGCCACCGCGCCGGTGAAGGCGCCCTTCACGTGGCCGAACAATTCGCTCTCCAGCAGGTTCTCCGGAATGGCGCCGCAGTTGATGGTGACGAACGGGCCCTTCTGGCGGGGGCTGCGGCGGTGGATCTCCCGGGCGATCAGCTCCTTGCCGGTGCCGGTCTCTCCGGTGATGAGCACCGAGATGTCGGTGAGGGCGATCTTGTCGATGCGCTTGTAGACGTCCCGCATCCCCGGGCAGGCGCCCACGATGTCGCCATAGCGGTTGTCCTCGAGCTTCCTGCGCAGCTCGGCGTTGTCGAGCTTGAGGTCGTTCACCAGCATCGCGTTCTGCAAGATGAGCGAGGCGTGGGCGGCGAAGATGGTGAGGGTGTCCAGGCTCTTCTGCTCGAAGCGGTTCACCAGCCGGTCGTTGCCCACGTAGATGAGCCCGAACAGCTCCCCCTTGTGCATCAGGGGCGCGCACATCACCGAGAGGAGCTTGAGGTTCACCACCGACTCGCTCGCGCCCAGCTCCGGGTCGTCCAGGGCGTCGGCGATGATCAGCGGCTTCTGCGACTTCACCACCTTCGCCACGATCGAGTCCGACACCCGCTCCACCGCGTCCTCGATGTTCTCCTTGGAGATGTTCCGCGCGGTCTTCACCCTCAGCTCGTTGTTCTCCATCAGGATGAGGAAGCCCTTGTCCGCCCGGGTGACCTCGATCGCCTCGTCCATCAGGCTCTCGAGGATCTTGTCCAGGTCGTACGAGCCCATCAGCTTCGCGGAGAAGGCGGTGAGCCGCCGGAGCGCCGCCAGCTCGCGGCCGGGCACTCCGGGCACCTCGGAGGTGTGGGCGTCGGGGTTGAGCGAATCGGACTTCGCCTTGGTGGGCGAAAGCGCCGGCTCGGCCATCGGAGCCGCCGCCGCCCCGAAGCACAGCTCGCACTCCCCCACCCGGATCACGTCGTTGGGCTGGAGCTGGTGCTCGTCCCTCCGCTTGCCGTTCACCTCGAAGGTCACCCCGTGGCTGCCCACCTGGTAGCGGCTGCCGTCGAACACGATGTGGATCGCGTTGTCGGGCACCCGCGGGTCCTCGAGCTTGATGTCGTTGTCCTCGCCCCGGCCGATGCTGGTGATCCGCTTGAGCAGGTTGACCGTGCGGGTCTTTCCGTCGGGAGTTCGTACCGTCAGACTTGCCATCGCTAGAGGACCTCAGAAGTGGAGCTGCAGACCGGCGCCAAGGCCGCCGGGGGTGGGAAAGAGGAAGGCCCGCGGGCCCACCGCAGGCTCGGGCGGGCCGCGCATCTTTGCGGGAATCGGCTCGGGAGGGGGCGGCACCAAAGGAGGCCTTCGCTCTTCGGGAGGCGGCCGCGCCTCGTGCTTGGGCGGCGGCTTCTCCTCCACAGGCGGCTCGGCCTCCATCACGGTGGTGGTCACCACCTCGTCCTTGTGGTGGTAGAGCGCGTCGGCCACGCCCAGGGTGTAGACCGCGTAGAAGGCGGCTCCGGAGACGTACTTCACCAGCTTCCAGGTCGAGGCCTCGCCCATGCGCGAGGGCGGAATGCCCCGCACGGTGATGCTCACCGGCTCGTCGGTGCCGAGGCGGTCCCGGAAGACGTAGGTCTTCTCCTCGGAGAGCGAGCCGAAGCCGAAGTAGGCCACGACGCTGGTGGCGGCCAGGGCGCCCTCCACCGAGGCCAGGGTGAGGCCCGTCGCGGTCCTGCCTTGTTGGAACTGCCCCGCGCCGAAGGGGACGAAGTTCAACAGGAGCGACCTCCGCTCCACCGTCCGCACGGTGAGCTGCTTGGAGAGCTGCTCGAGGCGCCTTCGCCGCTCCTCCTCGGCGCTGCGCTGTCGCTCTCGCTGCTCGGCCTCCAGGCGGGCCTGCTCGAAGCGCTTCTTCACTTGCAATCGCACCACCTCCAGGGCGGCGGAGTTCTTCCTCTTCAGCTCGGCGAAGAAGGCCATCGCCGCCGGCGGCACCTCGAAGGGATCGAGCTGGTAGTCGGGATCCACCAGGAGGAGCCGGTAGAGGTGCTCCTCGGCGCCCGGCAGCTCACCCAGGTTGAAGGCCGACAGGCCGGCGTACTTGTTCAGCTCGATCCTCTGGGGATCGGTGAAGTTCGAGGTGGCGAGGGCCTCCCGGGAGAAGCGGAGGCACTCCTTGAAGTCGCTCCGTTCGAAGAGGCCGCGCACCTTCTCGAGCTGCTGGTTGGGCGAGAGCGCCTGGGCCCAGGCGTGCCCCGACAGGAGCCAGAGGACGAGCGAGATCGCCGCGAACCGATTCATTCGGGCGACAAGCTCCCTCGGATGGTGACCACCTCTCCTGGGGTCACGTAGGCGGTGCCGGTCTCGGTCTTGTAGCCTTTCAGGCTCACCTCGTACTCCACCACGTGGGCCATCTTGGCCTCGCGCGCCGGCCCGCGGGCGACCACGAAGGGGTTCTCCCGGGTGTCCCTCACCGCGCGGCTCTCCCCGCGGACGGAGGCGGTGGCCTCGGGCGGGAAGCCGTCGAACGCCACCATCGAGCGCTTGAGGAGCACCGGCACGTTCACCTCGTTCTTCTCGCCGGCGGCCACCTCGATCGTCTTCCGCACCGGCTCCGGATCGCAGAAGCGGCTGCAGCTCACCGCGACCTCGTGGCGGCCGGCCGGGAGGCGAAGCTCGTGCCGGGCCAGCTCCTCCGCCGAGCTTTTGCCTCCATCGACCTGCACCAGCCCGAAGGGGCGGATGTTGATCGCCACGTCCAAAAGCTCCGGCGCCGCCAAAGCGAGCGCCACCTTGGGGTTCTCCTTCTTCGGTCCCTTTTCCGGACCTTTCGACGGATCGGTGGAGGTCCCGTTCCTGGGAAGCTCGCCCGCCGCCTCCTTCGAGACGACCGACGGACCTGGGCCGATCGCCACCGCCTCGGGCAGCACCGGGGCGGGAGGTTTGGGGTAGACCGACGCGGGCACAGGCACCTCCGGGCCGCGCAGCGCCAGCTCCGGATAGAAGTCGGGCGCCAAGGTGAGCAGCGAGTAGGCAAGCCACCCGCCGCCGCCGGCCACGGCGAGCACTCCCGTGGCAACCGCCGCGCGCAGCCAGGCCGCGGCGGTGCGCTGCCGCTTCCGGGCGATGTTCATCTCGTGCAACAGCTCGAGCGCGCGGGTGTTGCCGGAGTCGTGCGCCAGAACCTGGTTCAGGCAGGAGAGCGCCTTGGCCGGGCGCTTCTCCAAGATGAAGCCCTCGCCCCGCAAAACCAGCGCCGCGGTGAGCTTCTTCACCATCTGCTTCCGGTAGGACGGCGGATCGGCGAAGAACGAGCCCAGCTCCTCACCCACCCTGGGGAAGCCCACGCTGGAGAGGTACTCGTCCAAAGCGTAGCGGAGCTTGCCCGCGTTCGGGTAGCGCGCGTTCGGTTGCCGCATGAGGCAGGTGGCGATCACCTCCGCGAAGTCGTCGGAGATGGTGGGCACCAGTTGCCTGGGGTCCTCGTAGACGCCGTCGAGGATCTTCTTCAGGGTGGCGGTGGTGTTCGGCGCGGTGAAGGGCAGCCGGGTGGTGGCGAACAGGTAGAGGATGGTGCCGAGGGAGAAGACGTCAGCCTCCGGGCCGGCCTCCAGGCCCTCGATGATCTCCGGGGCCATGTGCGCCGGCGAGCCCACCAAGGCGCCGGTCATGGTCATCTTCTCGTCGCGGTCGACGATCTTCGCGATCCCGAAGTCCATCAGCTTGAGCACGCCGTCCTCGCGGACCATCACGTTCTCGGGCTTGAGGTCGCGGTGGATCACTCCCGCGTCGTGGGCGTGGGCGAGGGCGGAGGCGATCTCGTGCACCACCATCGCCGCGATCTCCGGCGGGTCGAAGCTGTGCACCGCGGCGTACTGGCGCAGCGTCTGCCCGCGGATCAGCTCGGTGACGATGTACGCGTCCTCCGCGTCGAGGCCGGCGAAGTCGTACACCTCGAGGATGTTGGGGTGGCGGAGCTTGGCCACCGCGCGCGCCTCGCGGGCCAGCCGCCGCCGCGACTCCTCCTTGCCGGAGAGGTGCGGGTGGAGCACCTTCACCGCCACCTCGCGCTCCAGCGCGGTGTCCAGGCCCTTGTAGACGACGCTCATCCCGCCCTGGCCGAGCTGCTCGAGGATCCGGTAGCGGCCGATATTTCTCCCGACCAGGGACATCGCTCTCTCAATCTCCGAAGCTGGTGCCCATGCTCTTGGCGAACCGGACTAGCTCCGCGTTCGGGTCGACGCTCCGCACCTTCCTGGACTCCGAAAGCGGCACCGGGACCACCTCCAACCCCTTGAGGGCCACCATATGGCTCCACCTCCCGTCACGGACCAGGTCCAGGACCTTGCAGCCGAAGCGCGTCGCCAAGAGCCGGTCGGCGGCGGTGGGCGAGCCGCCGCGCTGGAGGTGACCGAGCACCGTCACCCGGATCTCCGCCTCGATGTGCTCGGCCAACTGATCCGCCAGCACCTTGCCCGCGCCGCCGAGCCGCACCACGCCGCGGCCAGGAATCTCCTCGGCCTGTTGGGCCACCGCCTGGGTCCCGCCGGCGGGGAAGGCTCCCTCGGAGACGACGATGATGGTGAAGGAGCGCTTGCGGATCGCCCGCCGGTGGATCTTCTCGACGATCGGCTCCACCCGGTAGGGGATCTCGGGGATGACGATCACGTCCGCCCCGCCGGCGATCCCCGAGTCGAGGGCGAGGAAGCCCGCGTTGCGGCCCATCACCTCGAGGATCATCACCCGGTCATGCGACTCGGCGGTGGTGTGCAGCCGGTCCACCGCCTCGGTGCAGATGGCGCGCGCGGTGTCGTAGCCGAAGGTCTGGTCGGTGCCGGAGAGATCGTTGTCGATCGTCTTCGGACAG
The DNA here is from genome assembly GCA_016191815.1 of Myxococcales bacterium. Lineage (GTDB taxonomy): Bacteria > Myxococcota > Myxococcia > Myxococcales > Myxococcaceae > JACPVI01. Next base: position 10,252 of record JACPVI010000023.1, on the reverse strand, counting down.
CCCACTGCCCGCATCCCCAGCTCCGCCAGCCGGCTCGCGATGCAGAGGGTGCCGTCGCCCCCCACCGCGATCAGCCCGTCCAAGGAAAGCTCGCGGTAGCGCCGGAGCGCCACTTCCGTAAGATCCTTCTCCACCCACTTCCCCGCTTCCTTGACCGCGTACTGGAAGGGGTTGGCCCGATTGGAGGTGCCCAGGATGGTGCCGCCCTTCGGGAGGATGCCGCGCGTCTCCGCCAGAGTGAGCGGGTGGGCCATCTCCGGCTCGACCAGGCCCTGGTAGCCGTTCTCGATGCCGACGAATTCGTATTTCAGCTCGGTGGTGCCGCGCTTGATTACTCCGCGGATCAGCGCGTTCAGGCCGGGGCAGTCACCTCCCCCTGTCAGCACACCTAGTCGCATGCCCAAGTCCTCGAATTACGGCAAGTGCGTCGCGGACGAGCCACAAGCCATGACAGCGGCGTCGGGGTCGTGACACTAGCACGACACTCCTGCCAGGGTGGGTGTGCAAGCGCGCCGTGGGCTGTCGGAGGGCTCCTGACGGCCTAGCCGCGGCGCCGGGAGGAAACCCGATCGAGGAGCGCCTGGAGCATGGACACCGGCTCTTGCGGCAAGGACGGCTCGGTGGCCCGGGGAGGGGCGTCCTGGGCAAGGCGAAACAGCTCGGCCAGCCTCTCGCGGATCAGCTCGTTGTCGGGCTTGGCCTTGAGGGCCCTGCGGTAGGCGGCGATGGCGCCGGGGTAGTCTCCGAGGGAGAAGAGGCGCTCGGCCTGGGCCTCCAGCGTCTCGGTGAGTCCCGCGCCCGGCTCGAAGGCGACCTTGGCGCTGTTCAGCTCGGCGGGCTGGAGGCTCTCGCGGAGCTGGTCGATCTTCCGCAGGACGGCCGGCTCGTCGGGGAAGGCGGCGGTGATGGCCTGGTAGAGGCCGAGGGCGTCGGCCAGCTCACCGCGGCGGACGCAGCGGTCGGCGCGGGCCTCCAGCTCCGAGCGTTCCGAGGGAGTCATGGGGGCGGAGGAGATTAGCCCCAAGCGGGGTTACTGTACGAGCCGGATGAAGCTATGGGCCATCGGGCTTTGGGCGCTCGCGGCGCTGGACGCTGGAGAGGGGAGCGCGCTGGGGACGCCGCTCCGGCAGGACGGGTACAGCGTTCGCCCGCCGCAGGGTTTCAAGATGGCGCGGATGGAGCTGTTCCACCTGACGCGGGCGGGGGCGGTGGGGGCGGGGGAGGGGAGGTGGCTGTCGGCGGCGCTTTCGGACGGGGCGGAGGCCGACGCGGCGTCGATGTTGATCTCGGTGGTGGAGGGTGGGTTCCAGCCGAACGCGGCGGCGCGGGACGAGCTTTCGACTCGGGTGATGCGGCACTTCTCGGAGGAGCTGGCGCTCAAGCTGGCCATCGAGCGCGCGGAGCTGGTGCTGGGGCCCTCGCCGAGGGTGGAGGTGTTCGGCTCAGTGAAGCAAGAGGACCAACTTCGCTTCGTGCTGGTGGCGGCGATGGCGGGGGAGGGCAGGCACGCGGTGGTGACCTTCAGCGTGCCTTCCGGGCGGTGGGAGGCGCTCTCGGGGACGGCGCGCGCGTCGCTGGACACGTTCAGGGCGGACCCGCCCAGCTCGAGGGAGGCTTCCCGCGGGGTGGCCGGGGCCGCGGCGGCAGTGCTGGCCGGGGCGCTGGTGCTGTCGCTGGCGCTGTGGAGGAGGCGCAGGAGGGTGCTGGGAGGCTGAGCGAGATCGGCGAGGGTGGACTTCGCGAATTGGCGCAGTGCTCAGTGACTCGACCGAGGGGTAATCGATCTGAACGCACCTTGAGTCACTCCCAGCCGGGCGCGCGCCTCGCAGTTGCGAAACCCGCCCGCTTCCAGTACACAGGGCCGCTCGATGACGCTGGCCGAGCGCGCCCCAGGCCCCGACTCGTCTGTGCTAGCCGGCGTCGCCTCCAAGGTCCGCGCCCTCATCGCCAGCGGCGACACCAAGGGAGCCGTCGAGCAGGCCAAGCAAGCGCACGCCCTGCAACGCTCGCCGGAGTCCGAGGCCCTCGCGGTGGAAGCCTACCGGGCGCGCATCGACGCGCTGCGCGGCCGCGGCCTCAACCTCGAGGCCGATCAGCTCGCCGCGCTCTGCCAGAAGCGCTTCCGCTCGGCGTCGGCCGCCGCCCCCAGCGCGCTCGGCCGGCTCGACGAGCTGGCCCGGCTCGTTCGCACCGCCGCAACCGAGCACGAGCGGCTGGTCGCCCAGGCCACCCTCCGCGAGCAGCTCTCCGACCCGCGCGATCTGCTCCGCTGCCCTTCCCTCGCCGAAGACGACCCCTTGCGCCTCTCGGCGGCCGCGGTGGCGACGGCCTTCGAACGGGCCACCTCGGCGCCCATCGCCGAAGGGGAGCTGCGCGAGATCCTCTCGGCGGTCGCCCGAAAGAGCCCCCTGGCCCCGTGGAAGCTCCTGGCCCACGCCATCGCCCTCCTCCACCGGCGAGATGACGGCGCGTGCGCGTCGGTCCTGGCGATGATCGACCCTGCCTCCCCGCCCGCCCGGCTCGTCCCCGCGGTGACTACGGTGCTCCGCGGCGGCGCCGGAGCAGCAAAAGGCGAGCCGCCGCCCTCGCCCGCGAGCGCCGCCCTGGTCGACCAGGTGCTCGGTCGCGATCCGCGCCTGCGGGAGTGCCTCGGGGCCCTCGACGCCGCCTTCGAAAAGAAGAAGCCCAAGCACGTCTACCGAGCCATCGAGGAGGCCGTGCTCGCCTGCAAGAAGGCCCGCCCGGACCTGCTCGAGCAGCTCCGGCAACGCATCTCCGTCCGCGCCATGATGGCGGACCTCCCGGTCCCCAGGGTGCGCGAGGCGCTGGGCGGCGCGTCGACGAAGGACGCCCGCTTCTGGCGGCTCTACGCGCAAGGGCACGAGCGCATCGGCCACCAGCTCGGGGCCGCCGCGGCCTGGCAAGAGTTCCTCCGGCTTGCGCCCTGTGAGGGCTGGTTCGCTCCCCACAGCGCCGAGGCCGCCGCCGTCTGGCTCCACGCGGCCGAGCTGCTCTCCGAACGGCCGCCCGGCGGCCGCCATCGAGGCTCCGCCGAATCCGACCAGGGCGAGGGCGACACCTCGAGCCACCTCGAGCGCGAGCCGGGGAAGCTCTTCGAGAAGGCCGCGGCCGCCGACCCCTGCGCCGACACCTACCAGCGGTGGTACGTGTGGGAGAAGAAGGCGCGCGGCAAGGTCGATCGCGTCGCCCAAGAATGGCGGCGCGCCCTGCCGCAAGACGCCCGGCCCCTGGTGCTCCTGGCCGAATCGGCCGAGGAGCGGGGCGCCTCGATGAAGGCGCTCGGCTTCGTCGAGCAGGCGGAGAAGCTCGACCCGCTCGAGCCCATCGTCAGAAGGGCGCGCGTCCGGCTGCTCTTCGCCGGGGCGCTGCGGCACCTGCGCGCGCGAAAGCCGGCCCTGGCCCTCGACGAGCTGGCGGCCATCGACGCGATGCCCGAGGCGAAAGAGGGCGAGCGCCCCACGCTGGTCACGGCGCTGCGCTGGCTTCTCGCCGTCCAGAAGGGTGACGAGCGCGAGGCGGCGGCGCACCGAGAGCGCGCGGAAGCCTCGCTGGGGCCGGTGGGCGGGACGACGCTGCTTCGCATCGTGGCCGGCTCGTGCAACTACCCCGTCTCGCCGGGTGCCGAGCACGGCCCCGAATCCATTCTCGAAGCCGCCGCGCGGCTGGCGTCGCTCGACGGCGAGGGCGGAGAGCACCACGGGCTCGAGGTCGAGCTTCCCTCGAGCTGGCAGTCGCGCCTGGTCGCGGAGCTTACCGGCCGTGACGAGTCCCGGCCCGAACAACAGCTCCTCCCCATCGACCCGGGCGAGGTCGCGAATCGAGCCTCCGCTCCCGGCAAGCCGCTGGACGGCTCTCGGCTCAGGAAGTTGGCCGGGTGGTGCCTGCGCGCCGGGTGGACGAGGGTGGCCTACGCCGCCGCCGGGGCCGGGCTGGCGGCCGGAGGGGCGGCCTGCGGGCGCTTCCTGTTTCTTCGCGCCCGGTCGCTTCCGCCGGCTCTCGCGGTGCGCCGGGCCCATTGCTTTCTTGCCGCGGCCGAGCTGGCAAGGCGGCACCGCGACGAGGCGCTCGCCGGCGAGGTCGCCGAGGCCATCGCCGACGGCGGCGGCCTCGACCTCACGGCGGTGTCTGCGCGCCACTTCTCGCTGCCGCCCGCGGCCGCCGAGGCGGTCGTCCAGCGGGAGCTCGAGGCTCGAACGTTCCCGTCCGAGTCCGACGACGAGCGGGAGTACCTCGATGCCTGCCGCTGCGAGCTGTGCCGCATGCTCACCGCGCCCTGCGACTGCCCCACCTGCCGCTCGCGGAGGCTCGACGAGCAAGATGGCGAAGACATATTCGAGCTCGACGACGAGCCCCTCGGCGACATTCCCCCCCAGGCCCTCTCGGTGATTCTCGAGTACGCGCGCAAGCACGGGCCGCCCCGCAAGCTGGACAATCCCGGGGCGGTGATGGACGAGATGTTCCGCAAGGACCCGCGGCTCGCGCAGCGGCTGCTGAACGTGTTGGAGAGGGCCATGCCGCGGAGCAGGCGATGAGCAACGCGCAGGATCCCTGGGGCGTGCTGGGCCTGGGTGCCGGGGCGAGCGACGAGGCCATCCGCGCCGCCTACCTGAGCAAGCTCAAGGAGCATCCGCCCGATCGGTCGGGGGCCGAGTTCGAGCGGCTCCGCGACGCGTACGAGGTGCTCCGCGACCCGCGGCGGCGCGCGGCGCTGATCCTCTCGGGGGGCGAGCTGGACCTGTCGTTCACGGCCTGGTTCGATCGCGCCGCGTCCCTAAGAAGACACGTCGGACCCGACGCGTGGCGCCGCGCGGTGAGGGGTCGATGACGACAGAGGGCCTGGAGCTGGTGCCGCCCGAGCCTCGGCCGCCGTCGCAGGGCGAGGCTGAGGCCAGGGCCGATCCCGCCCTCCGGGAGCGGATCCTCCAGCGTTTCACCCAGTGGCTGGACCAGGCCCTGGAAGCCGAGGCGCCTCCCCCGGGGATCGCCTCGGAGCTCCTGGCGACCGACGAGCCGGGCTCGCCCGCGCCCGACCTCCACTCGCTCTTCTCGGCGCTCACGGTGCTGGCGCAAGAGGTCAAGCTGCAGGGCCGGGCGTTCCAGAACCTCTACGACGCTCTCGCCCGCGAGGAGAAAGAGCGGGCCTCGGCGGCGGAGCAGGCGCGCCGCGGCCGGCACGAGCTGCTCGAGCTGCTCCTCGACGTGAGGGACCGGCTCGAGCGGGGGCTGGCGGCGGTGAGCGCGCAAAACGAGAGGCTGCGGCAGCTTCCCGCGCGGTCCGGCTTCTTCGGCTTCCTCGGGCTGTCCGACGCGCGGGTGCCTCCCTTGCTCGAGGCAGCCTTCGCGCTCGCCCGAGGCTACGAGCTGTCGCTCGAGCGCCTGAACGAGGGCTTGCGCCGGCTCCACGTCGAGGAAATCGCCGCCCAGGGCCGTCCCTTCGATCCATATCTGATGAAGGCGGTCGGGGTGGTGGAGACCTCGGACTCGCCGCAGGGCTCGGTGGTCGAGGTCTGCCGCCCTGGTTACCGGGTGGCGGGCGAGCTGTTCCGCGTCGCGGAGGTCAGGGTCGCCAGTGCCTCTTCCGCGAACAACCCAGGAGGTCCAGCATGAGCGACGGCATGGTCGTTGGAATCGATCTCGGCACCACCAACTCGGAGGTCGCCGCCCTGGTCGACGGCCGGGTGCGGGTCCTGGGCCCGGGCAACCCCCCCATCCTCCCCTCGTGCGTGGGGCTGTCGGCGCAGGGGGAGCTTCTGGTGGGGGCCGCGGCGAAGAACCAGCTCTTGTTCGCGCCCGAGCGGACCGTGAGAAGCGTCAAGCGGCGGATGGGCTCGACCGAGAAGATTCCGCTGGGAGACCGCGGGCTCTCGCCCGAGGAGATCTCCGGCCTCATCCTGCGCGAGCTGGCCAAGTGGGCCGAGGGCTCGCTGGGCCAGCCGGTGCGGCGGGCGGTGATCACCGTGCCGGCGTACTTCTCGGACGCGCAGCGCAACGCGACGCGAGAGGCGGGCGCGCTGGCGGGACTGGAGGTGGCGCGGATCCTCAACGAGCCGACCGCGGCCAGCCTGGCCTACGGGGCGGGCGGTGAGCGCCGCACGCTATTGGTCTACGACCTGGGCGGCGGGACGTTCGACGTGTCCATCGTCACCTGCGAGGGCGAGGTCACCGAGGTGCTGGCGAGCCACGGGAACAACCAGCTCGGGGGCGACGACTTCGACGAGCTGCTCCTGAACCGGCTGCTCGCGGCGTTCGAGAAGCGGCACCAGGTCGATCTGCGCGAGGGCCACGCGCTGGCGCTCTCGCGGTTGCGGGTGGCGGCCGAGGCGGCGAAGCGGCAGCTCAGCGCCGAGCCCTATGCGACCGTTCGAGAGGAGGGGCTGGTCACGGCCGGTGGCGTGCCGCTGAACCTCGAGGTCGAGCTGTCGCGGGTGGAGTACGAAGAGCTGATTCGCCCGCTGATCGAGGGGACGCTCGAGAGCGTCTCGCGGGCGCTCGAGGACGCGCGCAAGAGGCCAGCCGAGCTGGACGGGATTCTCCTGGTGGGCGGCTCGACGCGGACGCCGCTGGTCTCGCGGCTCTTGGAGGAGCGGACCGGCCTTCTGCCTCGCCACGAGGTGCAGCCGGACCTGTGCGTGGCCCTGGGGGCGGGGGTGCTCGCCTCGCGGCTGGCCGGCCACGAGGTGCAGAGGGTGCTGGTGGACGTGACGCCGTACTCGTTCGGGCCTTCCTACCTCGGGGAGCGGGGCGGAGTGCCTTACCCCCACTGCTATCGGCCGATCATCAGCCGGAACACCGCGCTTCCGGTGACGCGCACCGAGCGCTACTTCACGGCTTACGCAAGCCAGACCGCGGTGGAGCTGGAGATCTTCCAGGGAGACGACCCCGACGCCTTGCGAAACACGCTGGTGGGGCACTTCAGGGTGGAGGGGTTGGCTCCTGTGCGCGAGCCGAACGAGGTGCTGGTGCAGATGAGCCTCGACCTCGACGGCATCTTGCACGTGACGGCGACGGAGAAGCGGACCGGGCTGTCGAAGAGCATCCGCATCGACGGAGCGCTGAGGCCGAGGAGCGCGGCCGAGCTGGCCGCGGCGCGCGAGGCGCTGGAGGCGCTATGGGCGACGCGGGCGGAGGCGTTCGACGACGAGGAAGACGAGGACGGCGAGGAGTCGGAGGGCGAACCGGGTGTCATCGCCTCGGTGGAGGTGGGGGTCCCGCGCCCGGCGGCCGAGGGAGCGGATCCGGCGCTGGCGGCGGCGATAGAGGAGGCGAGGGCGTTGCTCGAGCGGTGTCGGGCAGCGCTGCCGGCGATGCAGGACGACGATCGGGAGGAGGCGGTGGGGTTGAACGAGCAGCTCGAGGGCGCGCTTCACGCCGGGGACGATGCGGGTCTGGCGGCGGCGAGCGCGAGCTTGAAGGAGCTGTTGTACTTCGTCGAGTCCAGGCCGTTATTCCCCCTTGCCCGGTGTGCCGAGCGCGGGTTCGAGGGCCGAGCTGTGGCCGGTGCGGGGCGGACCTGCGGCCGCTGCTCAGGTTGTGGGCCGAGGCGTTCCGCGAGCGGGCGCGGGCGCGTCGGGAGCTGGCCGAGGGGCGGCTCGCGAGCGCGTGCGAGCACGCGGCGAGGGCGCAGGGGCGCTGCGCGTCGACTTCTGGGCGGCGGCTGCTGGCGATCCTCGAGTGGCTGGGCGCGAGCAGCCCGAAGGGGCGCAAGGCGGCGGCCAGGGTCGCGGCCGCTCGCGAGCCCTCGACCCACCAACTCGAGCTCTGGGGCGTCGCCGCGCCTCCTTGCGGCCGAGAGAATGAAAGCGTTGCGAATCGAAATCGCCGAGTACGTTCGGCGCTTGAAAGAGGAAGCGGAAGGAACAGCTCGGCAGAGGACGAAAGGTAGGTCTTTGAACGGATTCCAAAGAGACGGCGCGGCCGGGACATCGATGTTCTTGCAGTGGAGCTCCCGTCACCTCTGGCGCGGGAGAACGGTGACGGGCACCGTGTGGCGTAGCAGCCGGATGGATGGCGTCCAGCGTCGATGTCACTCGACGTGCTTCTTCCATTCCAGGTCGGCGTGGCCGAAGGCGGCGTCGAGGAAGTCGCGGACCGAGTGGGTCTCTCCGGTGGCGATGACGAAGTCGTCCGGTGGGTCCTGCTGGAGCATGAGCCACATGGCCTCGACGTAGTCGCCGGCGAAGCCCCCGTCGCGGCGGGCGTCGAGGTTGCCTTGGACCTGGCGGCCGTCCGCGTCGGCCTGACCGCCACGCCCGACTACGACGCCGGCCGGTGGCTGCGGGACCATTCCCCGACGGGCCGGGGAGTCAGCGACCCGACGTCGGAGTGGCGGTGGTCGCCGCCCTCGGGAGACCTTATCCTGTCGGTGCATGACCGCTCACCCCGCTGAGCGCCGAAGCGGAAGCGCCTGAATCGACTCCTCGGAGGGCAGCTCATCGCGGATGGACTTCTGTCGCCGGCGGAACTGGTGGGCGTGCTCGAGCGGCAGAGGCTCGCCCGTCATTGAACGTAGGGGGGCATCCGTGGGCGAGCGTCACTCACTGCACCGCGAGCTCGAAATCGAGCTTGGGCTGGTGCTCAGCCGACAAACGATGTGCCCAGGCTTGGAAACCTCATCGCAATATGCGCTGGCGAAGCGCTGATGCCGTTGGCAGGACGCCCAGCTACCAAAGCGCGCGACGACCTTGCAATCGTTGCCGAGCGGATCGCACACCAGGTACCTAATGGGAAGCTCCGTTTGGCAGGCGGACACCGCGATGGAGACAATCGTCAAGACCGTCAAGACCATCGAGCGCAGCATCCTCGGGCTTCCTCCGCAATGCGAGCTGTATGGCCCGACTTTCTGCCCGGCCGCACGGCGCAGGCCGATGAAGCAGCTTCGATCGCCATCAATCGCATCGCCCATCGGTCCGCGGGTCGACGACGTGTGGACCGCCGGCCAGTGACCGTCCTCGCCGGCAGCAGCGTCCGCCACCTCTTCATCAAGGGCTGCCCCGGGGGAGCAGGCGGTGCGGCTCGTTGCAGCGCTGGTGGCGTTGGAGTTGTGGGAGTGCGGCTTGTAGCGGTAGCTCCTTGCAAGGCGAGCGGCCGAAGGTCCTCGCATCGACAGGAGCAGCGGGCAGGTTGCAGTCGCCCATGCCAGGGGGTATCGTTATCTTGCGTTACCACTCGTCATTGTTCGTTAGGAGAGCCTCCGTTATGGCTGAACAGGCGCGGCTGACCGGAAAGGATAGCGCCGATGCAATGCGCGGAGTCGCCGCCGTCGAGAAGGCCCTGAGGCACGCGAAGGCCACCTCGGCTGTCGCGTTGGCCGCGTCCAGCGCAACAGGCGCCCGGCTGCTGAAGGGGGAGCTTCTCATCGTCTTCCGGAAGCCGAGGGGCCTCGCGTTCTACCGCCTCGCCGAGAAAGCGAGTGCTGCGCGAAGGCTGTTGCGCGAGCTGGAGGGCCAAGCGGGGGAGAGGTCGGCCGCCGGGGGGCTATCGGGCGGCGAGAGGAGAGCGCTCGAGGACGGTGGACTCTCGTTCGAAGCTCTCCTTGAAGGCGAGGTGGATCCAATCGCCCGGGGACAGGCGGAGTACGCCAAGCTTCTTGGGAGGGCGCTGTCGACGAAGCGCGCCGCGAGGCTCCTCGCTGTCAACGAGAGTCGCGTGCGGCAACGGCTGCTCGCCAAACCCCCGACGTTGTACGGGCTCCGAGCGAAGAAGGAGTGGAAGCTTCCGGCGTTCCAGTTCACGAAGGGCGGACTCGTTCCCGGCATCGAACAGGTCGTCCCCCACATCCCTGCCGGTGCGAGCCTGTTGACCATCGACCGGTGGTTCCGAATGCCGAATGCGGACCTGCCGGCCGACGAAGAGGGCCAGTCCGAGCTCACTCCTCTCGAATGGTTGTCGCTGGGGAAGCCGCCGGCCGAAGTGGCCGAGCTTGTGCTGGAGCTATAGAAACACGGGCGTGGCGAAGCTCCCGCACCCTGACGTGTCTCGCGTAAGGGGCCTGCCGCCCCAGCTCCACAACTGCCCTGCGGCGACCCGCCTCTTCCGCATCTACTTTCTTGGCGGTGCGCACGCGACGCGGTGGGGAACGTTTCGGACGTTCTGATGAACGAATCCGCGAAGTGGCGCTCAGGCCGCGCGTCGCTGCGGACCAGCGGGACTTCCCCTTCTGGTCGGGAGGGGAAAAACGCGATTGCGTTCGGCCACCACGAACGCGTAGCAGCACAGGGCGACCGAGACGTGG
>JACPVI010000031.1 GCA_016191815.1 Myxococcales bacterium | reverse complement strand
TCTCGCTGCGGCCGGCGGCCTCGTCGGTCCGCTGCTCGACGGGCCCACCAGCCCGCCTCCGCTGCTCCCTCCTCGGGCGCCAGCCTCGCTTCGGTCTCGGCGCCCTCGCGACGGCCGGGTAACCTGTTCGGTGCTCTAGGCACCGCGCGTGGCCTCTGATACTGGCTCCCGCCGTGATGCGCCTCGCTCCGACTGCCGTGATGGTGGCCTGCTTGCCCGCTCTTGTGGGCTGCAAGCGCGAGGCTGCGCCCCCGGTCTGGGTGCCGATGTGGAGGCAGGCCAGCTCGCTCTCCGTCAAGCGGGCAGGGACCGCAGCAGTGATCGCCAACGGCCACCTGGTTGTAATCGGCGGCGTCGACGGGAAGGACTTCCTCCCCTCCACCGAGATCGCGGAGATCCGCAGCGACAGCTCGCTGGGGCCCTGGAAGCCCGGCCCCCCGATGAACGAGCCCCGGGGATTCTTCGACGCGGTGGTGCACGAGGGCCGCATCTACGTGGTCGGCGGAGGCAAGGGGCCGCACGGTCACGTCCTCCTCCGCACCGTGGAGCACTCCCGCATCCTGCCCGACGGCCACCTCTCGCCTTGGGAGACCGCGCCCGAGGAGCTGAACGTGCCGCGGCGCTGCTGCGAGGTGGTGCTCGAAGAGGGCACTCTCTACACCTTGGGCGGCTTCGGCGGCGACATGCTCAACACGGTGGAGCATGCGGCCATCCGCCCCGACGGCGGCGTCGACGAGTGGTTCGAGGAGGAGGAGAGGCTCACTTCCCTCCGCTACATCAGCGGCGTCAAGAACGTCGGCGGGACCACCTACGTCGTCGGGGGACACGATCAGCAGTCAGGCCTCGGCCTGAGGGGCGTGGAGCGGGGGCGGGTCGCCGACCAAGCCGGCTTCGGGCGCTGGACCTCCACCTCGCCGCTGCTCGCCGGCCGCTACGGCCTGGCGGTGGCGGCCCACGGCGGCAGGCTGTACGCACTGGGCGGCATCTCCGGAGTCGAGTACCTGGACAGCATCGAGGTGGCCACCGTCTCCGCGGACGGCGGGCTCGAGAGCTGGAGGCCGGTCTCCACCAGACTCCCCGTGCCGCTCGCGATGTTCGAGGTCCAGGTCCAGGGTGATTGGATCTACGCCATCGGCGGGACCAACCGGGCGGGCTACTCCACCAGCGTCTACTTCGCGCGATTCAACGAGGCCGGAGAGATCGGCTCTTGGGCGACCAAGGAGGAGGCCGAGGCCTTCAAGGCATTTCCTCCCAAGGCCTCGGAGGCCGAGCGGCCATTGCCCAACGAAGGAGTCGTGGCGGAGGTCGTTCCCGCCCCCAAGCACGTCTATCTCCGCGTCGCCGGAAAGGGTGGCCAGGTTTGGCTCTCCGCACCGGCCGGCGAGTTCAGCCCCGGCGACCGCATTCGCTACGGCGAGGGAGTCCTGATGCAGGACTTCTACAGCAAGGAGCTCAAGAGGGAGTTCCCGGAGATCCTCATGGTCGGGAAGGTGCAGAAGGAAGGCTCGGCGAACGGCGGGAGGCGATGACGATCGGTTTTCGAGTGCTGTTTGGCGCTGCGCTGGCGCTCCCTGCAGTGGGGCTGGCCCAGTACCAGGAAGTCGCAGTCAAGAACGGCGGCACCATCGTTGGCCGGGTAACCTTCGAAGGGCCGCTCCCGCCCAACGCGGTGGAGCGGTTCGCGGTGGCAAGCGGCACCGAGGTCTGCGGGGAGGGACACCGCGAAGTCGTCTGGGTGGAGGTGAAAGACGGCGCGCTCCGCGGCGCGTTCGTCTTCCTGGACTCCATCGCAGAGGGAAAGAGGTGGCCGGAGCCGTCCGGCGGCTACTCGCTCGATCAGCAGAAGTGCCGTTTCGTGCCCGCCGCGCAGGTCGTCCGGCCCGGACCGATCGCGGTGAAGAACAGCGACGAGGGAGTCCCCCACAACGTCAACCTGCGCGAGATTGTCGGCGTCGAGTCCGGCCGGACGTTGAGGAAGATGCTCTTCAACGTCGCCCAGCCGACCACGGGCACGCTGATCAAAGAGGTGAAACCCAAGCGCTCGCCGTTCCTCACCGTCGGCTGCGACATCCACAACTTCATGGTCGCGCACCTTTTGGCGCCCGAGCACCCGTACGCGGTGGTGGTGAAGGAGGACGGGTCGTACTCGCTCACCGAGGTGCCGCCGGGCAGCTACCTCGTCAAGGCCTGGCACCCGAAGTTGGGCCTCAGGGAGGCGAAGGTGGAGGTTCCGCCCAGGGGCAAGGTTGCCGCGAGCTTCGCGTTCGGGAAGTAGCGCTTCAAGGCCTCGGCCTCCAATCGCCGGGGCTTCCTCCATCGGCGATCTGCATCGGCTTGCCGAACGGGCGCGGCACCCAGCCCCGAGGCTGCCCGAGGCGAGAGGTGAGCCGGAGCAGCAGCACCTCCGGCCTGAGCCCTGCTTCCCCTGCCCGCACCGCGACCTCCTCGGCGGTGAGCGCGTTGGCGTGGAACAGGGCCCGGAGGAAAGCGCCGGCCCGGGCGTCCCGCCACCAGCTCGGCCCGAAGCGCGCCTTGAGCTGCGCCTGGAGCTGACCCGCGAGCACCCAGGCCCTCAGGTCCTCCGCCGACTGGTAGAAGTCCTCCGAATCGACCAGGAAGCGGGCTCGGTCTTCCGCCGCCAGCTCGATGCCCAAGGCCCTGGACATCACCTCGCCGTACAGCTCGCGCGGTGAGGCGTGCCCGCGATGGAGGGCGATCTGATAGAGCAGCCCGCCGGCAGCCTTCCTGAGCCCGTTGAGCCTCTGGGCGCCGCCCGCCTCGAGCGACTGCTCGAGCTTCGCGCCCGAGAGGCCGGTCTGCTCTTCGAGCCAGATGGGATCGTCGATCAAGTCCTCGAACAGGAAGGCGAAGGCCTCGCTGGCGGTGATGCTTCCGAGCCGCGACAGCTCGAAGCGCCCGGGAGGCGAGAGGGCGTAGTGCATCGCGTGGCCCAGCTCGTGGAGGAGATCGGCCTGGTCGTTCGCCCCGCCCGTGGGCCGGATGGAGAGCCGGACATCGTCGGGGACTTGCACCGCCACCGTCAGCGGCCGCGGCACCTTTCCCGGCGATTCGGATAGGTCGATCTTGAGCTTGGAGCTCGAAGTGGGATCGAAACCCAGGCCCTTGAGGGTGTCCGCGGCCCGGCTCAAGAGCTTGTCCTTTGGGAAGTGGGCGTCCAGACCCCGGGGACGGAACAGGCGGGGAAAGTCCGCCCGCTTGAGCTTGGCGAGAGGCAGCCCCAGCTCCTTGGGGGCGAGCCGCTCGAGCTGGGCCAAGTAGGTGTCTTCGGTCGACCGGAGGACCTCGTCGGCGAGCGCTCCGAGCTGATCGACGTCCACTTGCCTGAGCTCGGCGCCGTAGGTCTCGTAGGTGTACCCGAAGGGGTGGAGCACCTGGACGATCCGCTCCTCCTTGCGCCAGAGCGACTGGCTCAGCCGCTCGACCGCCGGGGTGGCTCCTTCATAGAGCGCCTTGCGCCGGATCGCGCTCGCCTCGTTCGCCAGCAGCCGCTCGAGATCGCGGTAGGCGTACTCCTGGCCTTCGGCGCTGAAGGTCATCGAGGCTTCGAGGTTGGTGATCGCTTCGGTGTGCTCGGCCAGCGCGCGCGAGAGCTGCTCGCCGACCAGGTACACCTTGAGGTGGGTGAGGGCGCGGACCTCCTCGGGGCTCGTCGCCGCCTCGCGAGCGCGGTGGGCGAGGGCGATGCTCTCGGCGGAGAGGAGCCGATCGCGCCCCTCGTAGCTCTTGGCGAGATCCAGCGGGGCGCCGGTGGTCCAGTGGCGCCAGATCGTCTCGTCCTGGGTCCGGACCAGCTCGCGGGCCTCCTCCGAGAGCTTCCTCGCACCTTGCGCGAGCTGTTCCGCCTCGCTCGGAGGACCAGGCGCGGGAGGCGGCGCCTTGGGGCAGCCGAGCCAGAAGAGCGCGGCGAGCGCCCCGGCAGGCAGAGCGAGCAGCCTCCGGGCCGGCCTTCCGATCGGTCCGCAGGCCTTCTTCGCCGCCGCCGCCAGCCGTTGCGGGGTCGCTTCTTGGCTGAGGCCTCGCTCGCGCATCCGGAGTCGATGCCCACTGGTGCGCCTTGGGGTCATCGCGCGCTCAATGGATTGATGAGCGCGACTGTGCCTTTGAAGTGACGCTCGTCGCCGGAGACCACCGCGCATTGATTGGCGGCAGCGGTGGCGGCGATCACCATGTCGAGCGAGCTGCGCGGGCGCCCGGCGGTGGTGCCTGACGCCATGAGGCGGGCCCACTCGACCGCCGCACGCTCGTCGAAAGGCAGAATGCGCCCGCGGAAGAGCGCCTGAGGCCCTTCCGGACCGTCGAACCATTTCTCCAGCTCGCGCCGCTTGCGCCCAGGTGGCTTCTCGAGGATTCCGCGCTTGATCTCCGCCAGCGTGAGCGTGGCGATGAAGAGTTGCGAATCGAGCTGACGGCCGAGCCACTTGGTCACGGAGGCCAGAGGCCGTGGCCGGGTGGCTTCGCTCACGATGCTGGTGTCGAGAAGGAATCGGGTCACGGGACTAGGTTCCGGCCGAGGCTGACCTCACGCTTGAAGCTCAGGCCGGCCCCGACCATCGGCGAGCGGCGCAGGGCGGCCAGGATCCGGCCGCGCCGCTTCGGCGCGGTCGCGACCTGTTCGGCGACGGTGACCCGGAGCTGCGCGGCGGCGTCGTCGCCCACGGCGAGGCGCTGGGCCAGCTGGCGGACAAGCTCCTTGTCTCGGTCCAGCCCACGGACCTCGTAACGGCTGAGGCCTTGCTCGCGCAGCCGGAGTCGATGCCTGGTGACGGCGTCTCGCTGAGACTTTCTATTCATTGATGACCGGTTATCTAACCGGTCACGATGCCGAGGTCAACCTGGGTTTCGCCATCGCGACCACCGAAGCAACCGAAGCACCTCTTCAGGTTCGAACGGCTTCTCAATGCAGGCAAGCGCGCCGGCCGCCAGAGCCCTCGCCGTCCTCTCTGGGGTGACGCGTGCGCTCATCGCGATCAGGCGCACGTTGGCGAGGAAGTCCTGCTCGCGGACGCGCCGGCAAAAGAGGAAGCCGTCGACCTCGGGCATGCTGAGGTCGACGAGGACGGCATCGGTTGCCCTCTTGCCAAGGCGGAGAAGGGCCTCTGCGCCGGAGGCGCAGATTTCGACTTCGACTTCGGCAGCACAGCGTCGGAACGCGCGCCTGAGGCTCTTGAGCACCGGTTCCTCGTCGTACACCCAGCAGGGTGCGCACGTCTGGTCACGCCGCCTTGGGGGGGGCGGACAACGACCTCCTCTTCGGCGGGGCATTGGACACTGTTGGCAACTTCTTCCTTGCTGGGGAATTCGAAGGGACCGGCGACTTCGGGCTTGGGCCCGTTATGGCCGACGGAGGCCGGGACATCTTCCTGGTGAAGTTGTCGGCGAGCGGAGCGGTGGTGGGGGCAAAGACATTTGGTTCGGCGGGTAACGAGCGCGCCTATGGCATCGCGACTGACGCGAGCGGGAACGTTGTTCTCGTCGGTGAGACGAACGACGGCGCGCTCGACTTTGGAGGTGGCCCGGTCTGGTACTCTGGGGGCATCGTCGACTCCTTTGCAGTGAAACTTACTTCCGCTGGCGGCCACCAGTGGACCAAGAGCTTCGGCGGACTCGGGACTGACCAGGCCTTCGCGGTGGCAGTAGGCGGGTCGGGGAGTGTAGTGGTGGCCGGACGATTCACCGACTCAATCAACCCAGGCGGGGGGCCACTTGTCGCACCCCCAGGAACATTTGGGACCTATGTGGCTCGATTCAGCTCGTCCGGAGTGTTCTCCTGGGCGAAGGCATTCAGCGCCACCAAAGAGGTGGTTTCCTACCTCCGTTGCGGTGACGTCCGACGGGGAAGTGACCGTCGGTGGCAGGTTCGAAGGCGCCGCGTCAATCTGCGGGGCCTCGCACCCCGGTTCCGGAAAGGACTTGTACCTCTTTCTCGCGCGGCTCGACGCAAGTGGCGGATGCCGCTGGACCCGGATCGCGGGCTTTCCGACATCAGGCGCACCACCCGCCAGTACGAGTGACATCTGGTCACTGGCGCCAGGCCCGGCGAACTCGGTCCTCGCCGCCGGCCGGTTCACGCCTGAGCTCGATCTTGGCGCAGGGAAGATGGTGGTCGTGCCCTCGTACCGTCTAAACACCTTCATCGCGATCTTTGACTCTTCGGGCGCTACCACATGGTCCAAGAGCCTGCCTGGCGACAACCTGGCCATTCCTAATGCGGCCTCGGCGCAGGGAGGAAGCTTCGCCATCGCCGGCGCATTCTGGGGCACGATCGACCTGGGAACCGGCATCCCGCAGCAGGCGAATGGCACAGACGGCTTCGTCCTGACGTTCACACCCTGACCAAGACTTCAAGGAGCTTCCAGCACAACCACCAGGAGATGCCTGCCTACGGCCGTCCGGCCCCAGGCGAGAAACCGATCGAATCGGCCGCGGTGGAGCAGGTGCGCCCCCAACAGAAGCTCTTCTGCTTCGGCCGGCTCGATGCCGTGGCGACCAATGTGCTCCTCGTTCTCCTCGTCCTATTCGAAAGACTCAATCCTCAATCGGCAAGAGTGTATCTCCTCGAGCTACGGATTCCCAAGCGCACGCTGGTTGCACCCACCTCCGAACGGGGAAGATGCACGCCCGAACGGCGAGCAGTCGCCTCCGGCCAGGGAAGCCTCGTCAATGTGGACGCCGATGCCTAATGCGGCCGGGGGAGCATTCTCCGCCGAACGGGGAGCCCTTCCGCCGGGACGCGAAGGCCTCCTGGCCGAGCATTGAAGCACGTGACGGGGCTGTCGAGCCTTTCAGCGATTCGGCGCGCCCTTCCGGGTGCCGGCAGTTCCCTTCCGCCAAGCGGGCCTTGGGCGGCTGGTCCCGGCAATGTACCTTTGGCGACCGGCATGCCCAACCCCAAGCAGCGAGCCGCCTCGCGCGCCAGGCAGGCGATGTACTCGGCGCTCCGCCGCTTCTTCGTGGGCCGCGGCTTCGAGGAGGTGGAGACTCCCGCCCTCGTCCCTCACCCCGGCATGGAGCCGCACATCGAGCCCTTCGCCGTCCCCTTCGCCCCGCAAACGGACATCGGCCGGAAGCGCACGCTCTACCTCCACACCAGCCCCGAATACGCCATGAAGCGGCTCCTGGCCGACGGGGCCGGGCCGATCTTCCAGATCTGCAAGGCCTTCCGGAACGGCGAGGTGTCCCGGGGGCACAACCCGGAGTTCACCCTGCTCGAGATCTACCGCCCCAACGCAGACTACCGGGCCATCATGGCCGATCTCGAGGAAGCCCTGGCCTTCGTCGAGGCCGCGCTGCTCCGCGCGCTGCCCGAGCATCCGCGGCGGACCTTCGGACAGCTTCCCTTCGAGCGGCTGTCGGTGAGGGAAGCGGTGCGGAAGTGGGCAGGGGTCGACCTGTTCGAGCACCCGGACGCCAACTCGCTGTTGCGCGCGGCGGAAGCGGCTGGCGCGCGCGTCACCGGCGATGGCTTCGATGACGTCTTCTTCCACCTCTTCCTCCAGAAGGTGGAGCCCAACTTGGGCCGCGAGCGCCCTACTTTCCTCTGCGACTACCCCGCTTCGATGGCCTCGCTCGCCCGCCTCGCCCCCCACGACTCGCGGGTGGCCGAGCGGGTGGAGCTGTACGCTCGCGGGGTGGAGCTGGCCAACGGGTTCTCCGAGCTGACCGACGAAAAGGAGCAGCGCTCCCGGCTCCTGGCGGAGCAGGAGCAGCGCCGGGCAGCCGGGCGCCCCGCCTTCGATCTGGACGAGCGCTTCCTCGAGGCGGTTGGCCGCATGCCGCCATCCGCTGGCATCGCGGTGGGGCTGGACCGGGTGCTGATGCTCCTCCTCGGCGCGGAGAGCATCGAGGAGGTACTCCTCTTTCCCGCGCACGAGTTTCTCCGATGAGAGATCTCCTCCGCACCGCGCTCACCGGAGGTACGGTGCTCGGCCTCACCGGGTCGATCGCTCCTTTGGTGACGCTCTTGTCCTACCTGGACCAGCAGTTGCCGGATCCGCTGATCCGCTTCTGGGCGAGGTCCATCCTGCGGGCCGCCGGGGTGCGGGCGCAGCTCTCCGGCCTGGACAAGCTGCCGGGCGGCAATTTCGTTCTCGCGATGAATCACCAGTCCCACTTCGACGCGCCGGTCCTCTTGAGCCTGGTGCCGAGGCACCTCCGCTTCGTGGGCAAGGCCGAGCTGTTCCGCATCCCCATCTTCGGGGCCGCGCTCGCCGCTACCGGCAATCTCCCCGTGGATCGCAAAGGGGCCGAGAAGGACCGGGCCACCGTCCGCCACGCGGTCCGCGGGCTCCGGGAGAAGACCTCGGTGGTCTTCTTCGCCGAAGGGACCCGCAGCGAGGACGGGGCCCTCGGCCCGTTCAAGAAGGGAGCGGCCGTCCTGGCCATCGAGGCCCAGGTGCCGCTGGTCCCTGCCGCAGTCGCCGGCACCCGCGGCATCCTCCCCAAGGGTGGCCGGCTGATCCGCGGCGGCCAGAGCGTGGCCCTGGCGATCGGCGAGCCGCTGGAGACCACCGGCCTCGCGTTCGAAGACCGCGATCGCCTCACCGACCTCGCCCGAGACGCGGTGGCCCGCCTGCTAAAGGAAGCGAGCGGCCTCGCCGGCCGCCTGGCGACGGGCGGCGACGGGAGCCGATGAATTCAGTCTTAGGCGGCGCCGGCCTCCGCCCGCTCGATGAACCGCCTGGCGCGGGTGGCGAACTCGTTCAGCCGGTAGATCACCGTGCGCCGGGAGACGCCCAGCGCCTTGGCGATCCTCGCCTGCTCCATGCCCTTCACGTGGTAGAGCACCGCGGGCGCTTTCAGCTCGGGCGGCGCGTCTCCCATCACTCTCCCGGTCAGCTCACGGCTCATCACCGAGTCCTCGAAGTCGTCGACAGCCGAATCCGGTAGAGCCGCCAGCGGCTCGGCCTGGCGCCGTCCGTCCCTGAGCGCGTTGAGGCAGTAGTTGGTCGAGATCCGGTAGATCCACGCCAGCGCGGCCTCGTCGACCGGCGCGGTGTCGATGTGCCGCAGCACCCGGAGGAAGACCTCCTGGGTGGCATCCTCGGCGGCCGCCGCGTCACGCAGCATCCTCCGGCAGCGAGAGTAGATGGCGGGTCCGTACTTCTCGTAGAAATTCTGCACTCTTACGGGCGATGTGCGGACCGTCTTCATGTGGGCCTCGGTCAGGGTTCCGCTTGCGACCGCGCACATTCTCCGAATCCGGAGCGCACGGTTGCCTCACCGTTTTGTCAGGCATTTTTACCGATTTGTCCGCCCTGCCGGTCCTTCAGAGGCCCTGCGAGCTCCAAGACATGGACAGCGCCAGGAGGTGGGCGGAGGCGGCGTACTGTGCGGGGAAGGCGTCTCCCGAAGACTCCCGGGGCAGGAAGCTGATGAACTGATAAGCGAGGTCGGCGCGCACGGGTCCAATGTCCCGCCCGGCGCCCACGCTCAGTCCAAGACGCACCGAGTCGGGCAAGGAGGGCGAGAGCGTTTCCGCGGGAGAGGCGGCGCCGTCGAAGAGAAGCCCGGCCCGCGCGGTGGTGAGGCCGAAGTCCCTCTCGGCGCCCAGGCGTACCGTGACCGCGTTCGCCCAGTTCCGCGGCTGGCTCACATCCGGGGTGCGCTCATCGCTGAAATCCACCTCGAAGGACTGGAAGGACGACCAGAAGGTGTACTCCACGTCGGCGAAAAGTCGAACGGGCGCCAGTTGGAGCTCCGCTCCCGCGGCAAGCTTCGCGGGAAGGGCGACGCTCGTGCTGACCGGCTGATCGATCAACACCTGATTGAAGGACGGCGGCACGCCCTCGAAGTGCGCCCCGCCCGAAAGGCCGACCGACGAGGGAAGCCGCGCGGCCAACCCGAGGCGGGCGCCCGGCGACGGGGCGTACTGCAGCCCGAGCCCGCCGCCCAGGCCCACCCCGCTGCCTCCGAGGAGCGCCCTGCCGTCGCGGTCCACCAGATCCACCCGCTTGTCCAGCATCACGCCCACCCGGTAGAGCGAGGCGCCGGCTCCGAGGCTCAGCTGATCGGTGACGCGATATGCTGCGGCGAGGTGGCCCGCCAGCACCTCGAGCTTCATCTCCACCAGCTCGTAGCGGCCTCTCCAGCCTTCGGGCCAGCGAAGCCCTCCGCCGAACGGCGCGTTGAAGCCCACTCCCACGGCTGCGGGCCCGACGGAGAGCGCCGCGTACGCGTGAGGAGGCGTGCGGAGCGAGGGGCTCGAACTGAACGAGGGACCATTGGCCGGATCTCCCGCGGTGGCGGTGGGGATGATCGCGGTGACTCCGGCGAGGGCGGAGGCTCCGCGAAGCTCGCCCAGTCCGGCAGGGTTGAAGTGGACCGAGGAGGCCGAGCCCGGCCTCGCCACCGCGGTGCCCATGCGTCCGGAGGCTGCGGCGTCCTGCTCGGACACCGCGAAGCCTCCGGCGAGCGAGGAGGCGGGAAGGAGGAGCGCGGCCAGCACTAGAGAACCGAACGGACTACCCGGCCGGCTGCGGCCGCCGATCCTCTCGCTGCAGGGCGCATGTCCGAGAGACACGCGCAGCCCAGGGGCCGCCTCGTCAGGTGCAGCGGAATCGAGCCAAGGCGGCAGTGCCGGTGCGGCGCGGTTCATCACTTTCCCTCCAGGAAGGAGGCCATGTCGTCCTGGCCGGGGTAGTACGCCGGCTCGGCCGGGTCGGCGAGGAAACCGTGGCTGCCCAGGAAGCTGCGGAACTGGGTGGCCTTGTCGATGCCGGAGGCGGTCAAAAGCCGCAGGGTGGACGAGTTGGGCACCACCATGTCTCCGCTGGCCATCTGCAGGCGGAGCCGCTTGGGCGCAGCGGTGTTCGCCTGGCCGGTCTTCGGGTCGGTCCACCGCAGCGGCTCCCGCGAGGCGAACTGGGCGAGGTTGATCGGGTCCACCTCGTCCAGCACCCAGCGCGCGGCGTTGACGAAGGAGTCGTACTCGGGACTGCCCTCCTGGATGCCCTTGGCCGACAGCCCCTGCTTGAGGAGCGGTCCGAAGACGTTGCTCTCGCGCATCAGATCCACCAGGCCCGCGCCGGCCACGTTGAGGAGCATCGACTTGAAATGCGGGTCCACGCCCGACTCGCCGCCGCCGATGATTCCCCCCAGGCTGATGCCCACGTACATGAGCCGGTCGCCGTCCAGGCCGTAGCCACCAGTCACCAGCTTCCAGTCCATCTCGCGGATCAGCCGCACCTGTGCCGAGAGATCCACGAACGCCTGGCGGAAGTGGTCGCGCGAGCCGACCAGGTTCTCCACGTCGACGAAGGCCACCCCGGTGGCCGAAGGGGTGCCCTTGCCCACCGGCCAGAGGTTCAGCGAGCGGGCCAGCTCCGCCGGCTGGCCGTTCTTGAGGCAGGTCCCGTCGGTGGCGCAGGTGGCGCCCCACGAGCAATGCGAGTCGGCGAGGCACGCCGTCCGCTCGCCGTGGTAGGGGAAGTCGATCGCCATGGTGGCGAACCCTGCCTTGGCGAGCCGGTTGGCGACGAAGAACGACAGACGCCGCTCGGTGTTCAGCCCGTGACCGAACACCACCACCGGCAGCGAGCTGCCCGCGCTCACTCCCTTCGGAACGCTGAGCACGAATTCGATCTGGCGTGGCTGACCCTTGTCGCGGAACGCGCGGCTAGTGGGCTCGAGGAAGTCCACCGTGGAGAGCTGGCCGGTCAAAAGCTTCGAGACGTCCGGCATGGTGAGCGGAGCGCCGGCGCTCTGGACTCCTTGCACCGTCAGGGGCAGGTTGGCGGAGTAGGGTGCGCTCCACAGCTCCCTCGCCCGCTTGGCGATGTCCTGGGTGGTGAAGGTGTAGGCGGCGGCGATCTGCGCTCGGCCGAGGCGCTCCGGCTCCGGCAGCGATTCGAGCTTGTCGAGCACCGGGGCCATCGCGGCGCGGAGCGGCTCGAGGCGCGCGGCCGAGCCGGCGCACACCGAGGAGATGGTGCTTTGGCCGCCGGCCGTGAGGAGCGGGTTCTTGAGCTTGAGCAGCGACGCGAGCGGCATCGCGCCCAGCGGGTTGCCTTGCACGTCGCTCACCTTGCCGGCCACCACCACGTACGCCGTGGCCGGCCTGAGCGGTGAGGTGGGCTGGACGACGATCTTCCCGCCGTCGGAGGAGAGGCTCACCGTGGCAGCGACTTGCTCCAGCGTGTCCCGTCGGAACACGCGCACCGAGGCGGCGCCGACGCTGGTCCGGTCCAGGGCTTCCGACGCATCGATCGCCAGCGCCGCGGTGAGCGAGAAGCCGTCGAGCTGGTTGAAGCCGCGCTTGAGCGCCTGGGACTCCGGTTTCTCCGACGGATCGATCGGCAGGGATACGAGGCCGGTGGACGGGTCCTTGAGCAGGTCATTGGGGAAGGGGATGCGCTTGCTCCCCGGATCGAAGTAGGCCTCGCCTCCGGTCACGGCGGTAAAGGTCCACAGCGCCGCCACCTCGCGGCGGGGCAGGCCCTGGGCCTCGAGCACCCGGAAGTAGGGCTCGAGCTTCTGCCGCACCGCCTCGAGCGCCTTCGCCTTGGCCTGCTTCTCCTCGCGCGTACCGGGGAAGGCGTCCGGGTGCGCGGTCAGATCCACCCCGGCGCGGAGGAAGTGAAATGCCGGGGCCGCCACCACCGGCTCGCCGCCGGCGCCTTCGAGGCCGCTCTCGCCGCCGCGCACCGCGAAGAGGTAGACATGCCCGCGCGCGTAGCCCGCAGGCGCCACGAGGGAGATCGAGCTGTCGCAGTCGGCGTAGTCGCGGCGGACCGCAAACGGCGTGGGCGCGCCCTTGCCGTTCTCCCCGAGGTCGATCGCCAGCACCGTCTTGTCGGAGATGGAGGCGGCGCTCAGCGCGGAGGTGAACTGCGCCCGCGCCGAGGAGCCGGTGGAGAAGCCGTCGGCCCCGTTGAAGGAGAGCTTCAGCTCGTTCTCCGCGGCGGAGAGCTCCGGGTTCTCGGAGATCGCCACCTTGCCGCCCTCCATGGCCAGGTCGTTGGGCGTGGGGAGGTTGGCCTTCGAAGGGTCGTAGACCGCGAGCACCACCTCTTCCCGCTGAACCGAGGGGATCTCCGGTCCGCAGGAGAGAAGGCCCGCGGCGAGCGCAACCGCGCCGGCTTTTCTGCGAGGGAATGGCATGGCGTGCCTCGTGGCCCGATGAGGAAGGTCGGCCGAGGCGGGTCGTCTAGCGCCGGGTTGATTCTCGCGTCAAGCCGCGCCGGCGAGCTGAAACGCCCGCGTGACGCAGCGGGCCAATGGAACGGCGGGGCGGGCACCTGCTAGCTTGTTCTCGCCGCGCCGGAGCGGCTTCCTTGGGGGCCCATGAGTCGCTGGTACGCCGCGGCTGCTCTCCTTGCGCTGTGCGGCTGCACGTGCGGGCCGCCGCCGGTTGGGGCCGACGGCGATTCCGGGTCCGGCTGCACGATTGACGCCGACTGCGCCGCAGGGGAGTCCTGCGTGGAGGGCGCCTGCGCCCTCCCCGATGCTGGCTCCGGCTGCCAGAGCAACGGCGACTGTCCGCCCGGGCAAGGGTGCGTGAAGAGCACCGGCGCCTGCGTGCCGCTGGAGGACCCCGATTCCGGATTGCTCGATGCCGGGCTTCCGGGAGAGTGCGCGGAGGGAGCGGTGCGGTCCTGCGGAGTGAGCAAGCTCGGCGAGTGCCGCCTCGGCGTCTCCAGCTGCGAGCTGTTCGACGGAGGCTGGTACTTCGGCGCGTGCATGGGCTCGGTGGATCCGGTGCCGGAGTCCTGCGACGGCAAGGACAGCGATTGCAACGGCATGGTCGACGACGGGCTGGGCACTTCATCGTGTGGCCAGGGCGCGTGTGTCAAGACGGTGGACGTGTGCGTGGGAGGCACGCCTCAGTCGTGCATCCCCGGCCCCTCGTCGGCCGAGGTGTGCGATGGCGCCGACAACGACTGCGACGGCCAGACCGACGAGGGAATCCCCGCCTCGAGCTGCGGGCTCGGAGCCTGCCTGCGCACGGTCGCCGCCTGCGACGGCGGCACGGCCCAGGCCTGCGTTCCCGGCCAGCCGGCGGTGGAGGCCTGCAACAGCGTGGATGACGACTGCGACGGCACGGTGGACGACGGGTTGCCGCAGCTCTCTTGCGGGGTGGGAGCCTGCTTCAACACGGTGGACGGCTGCGTGGACGGAGGGGCGCAGAATTGCGTGCCGCTGCCCCAAGGCGCCGAGGCGTGCAACGGCATCGACGACGACTGCGACGGCGACGTCGACGAGGCCCTGGGCGTGACCAGTTGCGGATCGGGGGCGTGCGCGCGCTCGGTCGACGCCTGCGACGGCGGCGTCCCTCAGGCGTGCGTGCCCGGTTCGCCTTCACCCGAGGCCTGCGACGGGACCGACAACGACTGCAACGGCCAGGTCGACGAGGGCCTCGGCTCCACGACGTGTGGCGTGGGCGCCTGCCAGCGCACGGTGCAGAACTGCGCGGGCGGCGCGCCTCAGACTTGCCAGCCCGGAGATGCGGGCGCCGAGGCGTGCAACGGCATCGACGACGACTGCAACGGGCAGACGGACGAGGGGCTGGGTACGGTGAGCTGCGGCGCCGGCGTGTGTCAAAGGACCGTCCCGGCCTGCCTGGGCGGCGTGGCGCAGACCTGCATGCCGGCAGACGCGGGCATCGAGAGCTGCAATGCGCTCGACGACAACTGCGACGGCCTGGTGGACGAGGGCTGCGCCTGCGTGAATGGCGACACCCGCTCTTGCTACACCGGCCCGGTTGGCACCGAGGGGGTGGGGGTGTGCCTGGGCGGCACCAGCAACTGCGTGGACGGAGGCTGGGACGTCTGCCTGGGCGAAGTCACCCCGTCTCCCGAGAGCTGCGACGGGGACGATGACGACTGCAACGGGCAGGTGGACGACGGCCTCGGGTCCACCTCCTGCGGGACGGGCATCTGTGCGCGAACGGCGGCGAACTGCTCGGGCGGCCTGCCCCAGGCCTGCCTGCCCGGGGACGCAGGCGCCGAGGTGTGCAACAGCCTCGACGACGATTGCAACGGGCAGACCGACGAGCAACTGGGGACGTCCTCCTGCGGGGTCGGGGCGTGCGCCCGCACCGTGTCGAACTGCCTCGGCGGCGTCCCGCAGTCCTGCGTGCCGGGAGACGCGGGCGTGGAGGCGTGCAACGGCTCGGATGACGACTGCAACGGCCAGACCGACGAAGGCCTCGGCTCCACCACCTGTGGAGTGGGCGCCTGCGAGCGCACCGTGCAGAATTGCGTGGGAGGGGTGAGCCAGTCATGCACTCCGGGGCCGACCTCGCCGGAGGTCTGCAACGGGGTGGACGACGACTGCGACACCGACGTGGACGAATTCCTCGGCGTCACCACCTGCGGCCTCGGCGTCTGCCAAAAGACGGTGCAGAACTGCGTGGGCGGCCTGCCGCAGAGCTGCCTGCCCGCCGACGCCGGCGTCGAATCGTGCAACAGCCTCGACGACGATTGCGACGGACAGACCGACGAGGATCTGGGCTGGAGTACTTGTGGCGTGGGCGTCTGCCAGCAGACGGTGCAGAACTGCGCCGGCGGCGTCTCGCAGAGCTGCACGCCGGGGCCGTCTTCCGGCGAGGTGTGCGATGGGCTGGACAATGACTGCGATGGCACCGTCGACAACGGGATCCAGAGCTTGACTTGTGGCATCGGCGAGTGCCGCGTCACCGTGCCCGGCTGCGTCGGAGGCGTGCCCCAGAGCTGCACGCCCGGCTCGCCCGGCACCGAGGCGTGCGACGGGCTGGACAACGACTGCGACGGCACCGTCGACGAGGGCCTGGTGACCAACATCTCCACCGACAAGCGGATCACCAACGACCCGGCGTCCTCGGACTACGTCTACGCGGAGTGGACCGGCACTCGCTTCGGCCTCGCCTGGGAAGATCGCCGCGACGGCAACGCGGAGATCTACTTCGTGCCGGTGGACCCGAAGGGGGTCCGGCTCCGGCCCAGCGACGTGCGGGTCACCAACACCAGCGCCTATTCCTCGCACCCGGCGCTGGCTTGGCGAGGGACGGAGTTCGCCATCGCCTACGCCGACTCGAGCGTGAGCAACCGCGAAATCTGGTTCCAAAGGCTCGATGCCGACGGGAGCTCGCTCGGCGCAGCCGTGCAGATCACCAGCGCGGTCTACACCTCCGACTGGCCGGACATCGTCTGGACCGGGAGTGAGTACGGACTGGCGTGGCAGGACGAGCGCAACGGCTTCGGGAATCCGGACATCTACTTCACGAGGCTGGATGCCAACGGCAACAAGCTGATGGGCGAGCTGCGCATCACCACCGACAACGAGCCGCAGGAAGGCCCCATCCTCAAGTGGAGCGGCTCCGAGTTCGGGCTGGTGTGGACGGACGAGAGATTCGGCGGCGCCAAGCGAGAGGTGTACTTCCAGCGCCTCTCCTCGGCCGGCTCGCTCATCGGCCAGGACGTGCGGGTGACCAATGACCCTGCCGACTCGGCCTGGCCGGATCTGGCTTGGAACGGCAGCGAGTGGGCGGTGGCCTGGCAAGACACTCGCGACGGGAACAGCGAGATCTATTTCGCCCGGCTCTCCGCGACCGGCAACAAGCAGGGCGGAGACATCCGCATCACCAATGCAGCGGGGACTTCGGCGTTCGCCTCGATCGACTGGAACGGCTCCGAGTACGGACTCTCCTGGCACGACAACCGCGGTGCGGCCTTCTCCTCGGTATACTTCGCCCTGGTGACCTCCACCGGAGTGAAGAACGGCGCCGACCTCAAGGTGAGCAGCGGCAGCGCCAGCAGCATGTACACCACGGCGCTCTGGAACGGCACCGAGTTCGCCTTCGCCTGGCGCGACAGCCGCGACCCGCCGGCGGGAAACTACGAAGTGTATTTCGCCTACGTGGGTTGCCCTCCGTAGCTCAGCTCCCCGGGAGGTTTCGATGCCATCCATCCGCCGACTCGCCGAGCAGTTCGCCACGGACCGCGTCATCACCACCGCCGAGGCGCAGGCCCTGGTCGCCAAGGCCAAGGAGGACGGGACCGTCAGCCGCTGGGACAAGCTGCAGCTGCGGCAGGCCATCACCCAGCACCGGGACAAGTTCGAGCCCGGCGCACTGGCCGTCATCCAACAAGTGCTGGTGTCGTTGCCGCCGCCTCCGCCGCCGTCGGGGCAGACCATCAGCCTGGACCCCTCAGGTGCACACCGGCCGGTCTTTCTCACTCCGGCGGGGGTCTTCACCGCCAACGCCGACGGCCGTCCGCCCGCCAACGACGCCGAGCTTGGGGATTCGCTCTTCCGGGCCGCGGAGCTGGTGGACGACGCCTCGGGCAACGTCTTTCTCGACACCCAGGTGCCGAAGGCCACCCGCGCCGCCGCCTTCGAGAACGTGAAGGCCGCGCTGGCCAAGGTGGCCGCCGGCTCGACCCCTCCCGCGGGCATGGACCAGAACCAGGCGCTGCAGATGCGGGCCAGCTCGGCCACGGTGCTGCTCCACCTGATGGAGGCGAGCACCGAGCCGGACCTGCGCGCCCCGATGGTCCAAGCCTACGAGGGACTGGTGCGGGCGGAGGCCAACGTCAGGCTCCGGGAGAACCTGATCTTCCACTTCGCCAACTCCGCCGCGGCCCAGGCCGGCCCGGCGAAGGAGGTGGCCGCGACCTTGATGAAGGAGCTGGCTCCCACCAAGCCCCCCTACGAGAAGTGGTTCGCCAACGGCAGCAAGACCGTCAACCTCCAATGGACGGTGGGGCAGGGCGAGTTCTGGAAGGGCTTCACCGGCACGCTCAAGTCCCGCGGCTTCCAGCCGGTGGGGCGAGAGGACCAGTACGGAGTCACCGTCTACGAGAAGACCATCCAGAAGCCGGGGGTGGGCGAGACCAAGTTCCGCATCAGCGTGCGCGAGGGAGGGACCAACCTCCTCGCCGCGATGAGCGACCCATCGGCGAACATCATCGGCTACGACGGACACTCCAACTGGGGCCGCAACATGACCTCGTCGATCCGCCGCGGCCCGGAGGTCGGCGACGGGGGCGAGGGGAAGATGTTCGTCTACAACCTCTGCGTGGGGAAGGGGGTGCTGGACCAGCTCCGGGAGAAGTACCCCCAGCTCCAGCCGGTGGCCACCTTCGGAGCGAGCTACCTCGACACCGATATCGACGGGCTGTGCAACGCCATCGCCGAGCGGGCGGACTGGGAGAAGCTCGATCAGTTCTTCAACCGCACCGACGGCTACTGGGACAAGCAGAACTTCGTCACTCCCATCGCCACCCTGGTTCGGGAGCGGGTCCTCGATCGCGACAACGACGGCCAGGCGGACTACCTGGACAAACACTTCAACTTCAACACCTTCAAAGTGCCGGAGGACACCGCCCGCGAGTTCCGCCCGATCAAGCAGGACCGGCCGGCCAACATCCTCGACGGGACCAAGGTGAACGTGGCGGCGCAGATGCTGAACACCGTCTCCGAGTTCAGCTCCATCCTCGAGCGGGTGAACCCAGACTCCAAGGTGGTGCCCCAGGGCTGGTTCGACCCGAAGATGGGGGAGAAGGACGTGGTCCGCTTCACCGAGGCCAAGGGGCCCGACGGGAAGGCCGAGCTCCGCATGCAGGTGAACGCCCGCTACTCCCACATGAGCGAGGAGGCCCTGCGCGCCTCGGTGGTCTACGAGTTCGACCGCTGGCTCACCGCCACCGGCAAGCGGCGGCTGGATCCGGTGGACGCCAAGCTCAACGGGCTGATCGGCTTCGCCCAGTCGTTGGACATCGACGAGAGCTCCCGCGACGACCAGGTGTGGAAGCAGTTCCTCGCCCGCTACAGCTTCCCTCCCGAGGTGGACCGGGATGTCATCCAGCGCCTGCTCGACGCCGAGCACCACCACTACGCGGGATCGCCGGAGATGGTCGCCTCGCTCAGGCGGGAGCTCCCGGCCCAGGTGATCGAGGCGCTGCGGCGGCCAGAGGTCGGCGAGCCGGTGAGCATCATCGGCTGAGCGCGCGCCGGCCGCCCCCGGCCAGGCGCTTGTCTCGGCCTCCCTCTTTCCGCGCCGGTGGAGGTGTGCTTGATTCCCTCGCCCGGAGGTCCGTGATGGCGAGCTTCAAGCATCTCCTCTTGGTGGCCGGCGCGCTGGCCTTCTCCGCCTGCGTGCGGCACGCGGCGAAGATCCCCGGCAAGGCCTCGGCAGATCTCTCCTGCCCCGCGAGCCAGATTACCGTGATGGAGCTGGGCGGCGGCGATACCGGCCAGCACCTCGTCAGCGGCTGCGGCAAGAAGGCGATCTACGAGGTGAACCCCTTGGGAGATTGGGTCCTCAACGCGCCGCCCACCGTCGACCCGAGCTACGTCACCCCGGAGCGGGCCCAGAACTGACGGCAGATTCCGCGACTCCTCCCCCGCGGACGCGCTCGCGGGTGAAATAGAGTCTTGACGACTCTATATTGTGTTGTTACACTCTAAAACAGGAAGGTGGCGAAATGGGCAGCTCCCTCCTCGCGACGGACGGTTACAAGTTCAGCATGGCGGAGGCGGGCTGGCCGCTGAGGGTGGAGACCTTCCACTACGTCCACCGCCGCGGCGGGCCGCAGCTTCTACCCTTCGACGTGGAGGCGGAGGTGCGCAAGCTGCTCCCCTCGCCTGCGCCTGAGGAATACGCCTGCCTGGCGGCGCACGAGTACGAGATGGGAGCCGGCTTCAAGGCGGCGATCGTCCGGAGCGAAGGCCTTTGCATCCAAGCGCTGCCGAAAGGCGCGGCGTTCCTGCCGCGGGAGCCGGTCTTCTCGGTGACCGGTCCGTCGGCCTTGGTTTCCTGGCTCGAGCCGCTGGTGTTGCAGCTCAACTATCGAATCCAGGTGGCCACGCTGGCGCTCACGAGTCCGGAGCGGCTGGAGGCGGAGCTCGGCACCGTCACCTGCGATGAGCAGCGCTCTGTCGCCCTCGAGGCCCTGGAGGCGGTCGGGGTTCGCCCGCCGCGAATCTCGGTGGATTCCGGCGGCTACCGCTCGCGCGTGAGGGAGAGGGCGGGTGGGCTGGTGGGGCTCGTCGGCGACGGCCGGCGCGTCTTCGAGGTGGGAATGCGCGCCGCCACCTGCGCCTCCCAGCACCGGCTGGCTCTCGAGGGCTGCCGCGAGGCGGGCGTGGTGAAGACGAGCAACGTCCTCTTGGCGCGGGAGCTGGGCATGGTCCCGGTGGGGACGATGGGCCACGAGCACGTGCAGCGCTACGGCTCGGATGAGGGAGCGTTCCGGGCGATGCGCGAGCGGAGGCCGCAGCGCTCGAGCTACTTGCTCGACACCTTCGACACCGTGCGCTCGGGAATCCCCACCGCCCTAAAGCTCATCGCCGAGGAGCCGGGGCGGGGGGACTCCATTCGCTACGACTCTGGAGACAAGGTGGCTCAGTACCTCCACGCGGCCTCGCTGGCGAAGGAGCGCGGCATCCGCCCGGTGCAGATCCTCGAGGATGGCTTCGACGCCACGCAGACCCGCAGGTTCGAGGAGCTGCGGCAGCAAGTGGGCTGGCGCCCGGAGGAGCAGTTCTACGGGTACGGCGGCTACCTGGTCGCCGCCACCATGGGCGGCTCGCTCACCCGCGACCGGGTGGCGGCCGTCTACAAGCTAAGCCAGACCGGGTCGCGGCCGACGATGAAGTTCGGCGACGAGGCGGGCTCGGGGAAGCAGAGCGTCCCGGGCAGGCCGGTCCTGTTCCGGCGGCTCTCGGGGGATGGCCCCTACGGAGTCATCGGACAGGAGGGCGAGGTGCCCCCGAAGGGTTACTGCCTCCTGACCGGGAGCGCAACCGAGCCCGCCTCCTTCGATCTCGCCCGGCGGATACCGCCCGAGCACCTCACCGTAGCGCTCTCGCCGGCGACGCAGGCACTGGTGGAGGCGATCCGGCTCCAGTCCTTCGGAGGCCCCAGGTGAGCGAGTTGGGACACAAGCTCTTGGCGATCGCGGCGGGACCCAAGCTCTCCGACGCGCTGGCGATGGCGGCGGGTTCGGTGCAAGGACGAGAGCACGCGCGGCTCGGCCGGAGCTGCCAGGACGGGATCGCGCTCCACGCCGAGGACGGCCTTCTGGTCGCGGTGGTGACCGACGGGTGCTCTTCGGGCCGGCACAGCGAGGTCGGCGCCAATCTGGCGGCGGCCTACTTGGCGACCTGGACGGCCGAGCTCGCGCGCCGCGATGGGGGAGTCGCCCCCTCGCTGGTCGAGTCGGCGACGGGCGGGCTGTTGGAATACCTGCGCCTAGTGGCCCAAGGACTCTCCCCCGCTGCTTCGGCGATGCCCGCCACGGTGCAGGACTTCCTCCTGTTCTCTTTCCTCTGCGCGGTGGTCGACGAGCGCAGGGCGATGGTGTTCGGGGTAGGCGACGGGGTCTTCTCCCTGAACGGCAGAGTCACGATCCTCGACGCCGGGCCAAAGAACGCGCCTCGCTACCTCGGCTACCGGCTGGTTCCCGAGGCGGTGGACTCGGAGGGGAGCTGCGCCGGTCCCGAGCATCACCTGTTCGTCCCCACCGAGGAGGTGGACTCGCTGGCGATCGCCACCGACGGCGTGACGGAGTTGATCGCCCGCGCCGACGAGCCGCTGCGGAGCGGCGATCGGCAGGGCGGGCTTGCCGAGTTGATCGCCGAGCCCGGCTGGCTGCGCAACCCCTCTCTCCTACAGAAGCGCCTGTGGGTGATCGGCGAGCTGAACCGGCGCCTTCACGACGACACCACGTTGGCGATCATCCGACGCCGGCGCGGCGCGATCGAGGAGCGGCCATGGATGTCCTGATCGGCGGCGAGCGCGCCAGGCTGTCGGACGCCGATCTCCTCGGAGTCGGCGGAGAGGCCCGCGTGTACCGCTGGCGCGACCTGGCGGTGAAGATCTTCCACCCGGTGGATCCGGCCCAGCCCGCGGCCGAGAAGGTGCGGCGCGACAAGCTGGAGAAGCTTCGGCGTTTTCCATCCCGGCTGCCGCGCGAGGTCTTGGGGCCCCTCGAGCTGGCGCGGGACCGCAGGGGCCAGGTGCTGGGTTACGCGATGAAGGCGGCGATCGGCGCGGAGGACGCCTTCCGGCTGTCGCAGCGGAAGTGGCGGGAGGGAGTCGTCCCCAACGAGGAAGTAGTGTCGCTGTTCGGCAACGTCCACCGCGTGCTCGGAGACTTGCACGGCCGGGGCGTGGTGGTGGGGGACCTCAACGACGGCAACGTGCTGTTCCGCGGACGAGAGCCCTTCCTCATCGACGCGGACTCGATGCAGTTTTGCGGCCTGCCGTGCTCCGTCGGCCACGAACGGTTCCTGGATCCCAAGCTGTACGGGGTCGATCTCACCGAGCGGCCCTGCTTTGGCGAAGGGACCGACTGGTACGCCTTCGCGGTGATGCTCTTCTCGAGCCTCCTTTACGTGCACCCGTTCGGCGGGCTGCAGAAGAAGTACCCCACGCCGCTCCGGCGAGCCGAGGCCAGGCACAGCATCCTAAGGCCCGACGTGCAGTACCCGCGCGCGGCGGTGCACTACCGGGTGCTTCCGGTCGACGTGCTCGACTGGTTCTCGCGGGTGTTCGAGAAGGACGAGCGCGGCGCGTTTCCTCCGCGGCTCTTGGACATCAGATGGACCCGCTGCCGCTGCGGAGCGGAACACGCGCGGGCGACCTGTCCGGAGTGCGCGGCGCTCGGAGCGGCCGCATCGCGCGACGCCGTCATCTACTCCGGGCGCTGCTCCGCCAAGGTGGTCTTCCGGACGGCCGGGCGCATCCTCGCCGCGGCGGTGCAGGGCGGGCTCCGCTACGCCTACCTCCAGGACGGCGTGGTGCTGCGCGAGGACGGCTCCGAGGTGACGCGCGAGGCGCTGGTGCCTGGCGTCCGCTTTGCGCTCTCGGGGCCCGCCACCTGGGTGGGAATGGGAGGGAAGCTGGCGCGGGTGCTCCGCGGGCAGGTCGTGGAGCGCGCCTGCACCGGGACGTTCGGGAGCTCGAGCGTCTTCGCGGCGAGCGCAGCCACCTGCTACCGCACGGAGAGCGAGTGGCTGGTGGACTCGTCGACGGGCTCGCGGATCGGCCGGATCCTCGAGGGGCAGACGTGGCTCCGGGCCGGCGAGCGGCTGGGGCTCGGCTTCTACCGCGCGGGCCTTTTGGCCGTCTTCTTCCTCTTCCGGGCAGGGAGGCCAGGCCTGGCCATGCTCAAGCTTTCGCCTCCGGGCGGACGCATCGTGGAGGCGGACGCAGTCTTCGATGACGGGCACGCTCTGCTCTCGCTAGGGGTGGAGCGGGACGGGCGCAGGACGAACGCGATGGTCCTCTTCGGAGAGGACGGGTGCCTCCGCGCCGAGGCGTCTGGCGCGCCGGCAGATGGCCGGATGTTCGCTTCGGTGCGGGGCAAGGCGCTCACGGGCGGGCGGATCGTCTGCGCGACGGACGAAGGACTGCTGTCCTTGCGCGCCGACGGGGGACGGTTGGTGGAAGGAACGCTCTTCACCGACACCCAGCCCTTCGTGGGCGCGGGCGTGGAGCTACTGCCGGGCCCCGGAGGCTCGGTCTTCGTGGTCGGCGCGAAGGAGATCACCCAGCTCACGTTGGTCTGAAAGGAGGCCCACATGTCGAACCTGCCACTCCCTGATTTCTACGATCCCCGGAAGGTGCCGGAGGTCTACCTCGAACGCGCCGGAATGGTGGCGGACGCGGCGGAGGAGTACGCCAAGAAGCACGGCATCAAGCCGTCGGGTCAGGACAAGTTCCGGATCGCGGTCTTCGGCATCGACATGCAGGTGGCGTTCTGCACCCCCGGGGCGAGCCTGTTCGTGCCCGGCGCGGTGGAGGACGCGCAGCGGGCGATCGGGTGGATCTACCGCAACCTCGACCAGCTCACCGGCCTGCACTTCTCGATGGACACCCACCGGGTGTTCCAGATCTTCCACCCCGCCTGGTGGGTCGACAAGAGCGGGAAGCACCCCGCGCCGCTCACGCCGATCTTCCACGAGGAGGTCCGCTCCGGGCGCTGGACGCCGATCTCCCACCCGAAGGAGTGCCTCGAGTACACCAAGAGGCTCGAGGCGACCGGGAAGTACGTCCTCACCATCTGGCCCTACCACGCGATGCTGGGCGGGCTAGGCCACGCGCTGGTGCCGGCGCTGATGGAGGCGGTGGTGTTCCACTCGGCGGCGCGCAAGCACCAGACCCACTTCGAGACCAAGGGTACCCACGCGATGACAGAGAACTACTCGGTGCTCTCGCCTGAGGTGACCGAGCTCGGCGGCCAGGTGGTGGGCGAGTTCAACGCCCCGTTCTTCAAGATGCTGATGGACTACGACCGGGTCTACATCTTCGGCGAGGCCAAGTCGCACTGCGTGCGCTCCACGCTGATGGACATCCGGGACCACATCCAGAAGACGGCCCCGGCGCTGGCGGACAAGGTCTGGATCCTGGAGGACGCGATGAGCTCGGTGCCGCCGCCGCCGGTCGACCCGCTGCCGCCGCACCTCGACTTCCCGCGCATCGCCGACCAGGCGATCGAGGACTTCAAGCGCGCCGGCATGCACATCGTGAAGACCACCGACCCCATCCGCATCTGACCCCGGAGGAAAAAATGAACAAGCCCAACGGAAACAACGGCAACGGCCCAAGCGCGCTCCAGTCGCTCTTCGCCGGAGCGGTGGCCGACGGAGTGATCAGCCCGGCCACCTCCAGCATGCTCACCGGCCACCTGGGGAAGGTGGTGATCGCCGGCGCGGCGGGCGTCGCGGCGGAGGACATCTCGGCCTCGGACGTCACGCTGATCACCGTGCTGATCGACGCCTCCTCGAGCATCGCGGAGCGGGGCCTCGAGCAGGCGGTGCGCGACGGCCAGAACGCGCTGGCCGACGCCTTCGCCGGCGCGAAGGAGCGCGACTCGGTGCTGATGGCCCTGTGGACCTTCGCGAGCGACATGGACGTCCTCCACTCCTACGTTCCGGTGACGGACGCGGTGAGGCTCGACGCCAGGAACTACCGCGGCTCGGGCACCACCCGGCTGTACGACACCTGGTGCGACGCCCTGGCCGCCAACGTCGCCTACGCCCAGCGCCTGCGGGACGGCGGCACCCCGGTCCGCAGCGTGGTGGTGGTGATCACCGACGGAGAGGACGTCGGCTCCCGCCGCACCGCCGTCGACGCCGCGAAGATCTCCCGGGACCTGCTCGCCTCCGAGCAGTTCATCCTGGCCTTCGTGGGGGTGGGAAGCGACGTGGACTTCCACAAGGTGGCCCGGAGCATGGGCGTCCCCGACGGCTGCATCGCGGTGCAGAAGGACGCCACCCCGAGCGCGCTGCGGAAGGTGTTCCAGATGGTGAGCCAGTCGGCCATCCGCGCCAGCCAGGCGAGGATCCGGCCGGGCTCCAACGCCGGCTTCTTCGTGCCCTGAAACCATGGCTCTAACTCCGACCGGGAAGCTCGAGCGGGACGGCGAGGAGCGGGCGTTCCTGGCTCGCTACAAGGCGGGCGACTACGCGCGTCCGGCGGTGGCGGTGGACCTGGTGGTCCTCACGGTGGTCGACGCGGAGCTGAGGGTGCTGCTCATCAAGCGGGACGAGCACCCTTTCAAGGGGAAGTGGGCGCTCCCCGGGGGCTTCGTGAGGGTAGGGGACGGGCAGAAGGATCAGGGGGAGGACCTCGACGCTGCGGCGACGCGGGAGCTAGAGGAAGAGACCGGGCTGGACCGGAAGTGGGTCTACCTCGAGCAGCTCTACACCTTCGGCCGCGCCCACCGGGACCCGCGCATGAGGGTGATCACCGTCGCCTACTTCGCGCTGGTCCGGCCGGACCTGGTGCCGATGGTCCGGGCGGGCGGGGACGCTGCGATGGCGGACTGGTTCCTCATGCGCAATCTGGGGAAGGTCTCCCTCGCCTTCGACCACGAGGAGATCGTCCGGGCGGCGCTCCGGCGGGTGGCGGGCAAGCTGGAGTACAGCGACGTGGCCTTCAGCCTGGTGCCGCTCACCTTCACCGTCCCGGAGCTCAGGGCGGTGCACGAGATCGTCACCGGAGAGAAACAGGACCCCGGCAACTTCCGGAGGCGCTTCAACCGGATGCTGGAGAGCGGGGTCATCGAGAAAGCGCCGGGGAAGCGCATCACCGCCTCGAAGCCGGCCACGGTGTACAGGTTCGGCCGATCCAGGTAGCGAGGTCCCCGTGAAGCGGATCGAGGACTGAACTGGGAGATGCCGGGAGCGGGACCGGGACCGGGTGCGGCCTCGGGATGGGGGACGGGGACGGGAACGAGCCGGCGGGCACGGCGAGTTGATGGCGACTCGTGCGCCCCGCCTTGCCCGCTTGGGCACCCACCGATCAGCCCGCCCTGCGTAGACTCGGCACGTGATCGCCCTTCTCGTTGGTCGGTTCCACGCGGTGACCGCGGCGCAAGCGCGCTGGATCGCCTCGCTGGCCGGCACCGGGGTGGAGCGGACCGTCTGCGTCCTCAGCAGCGCGGACCACTCCGGTACCCGTCGGAACCCCCTTCCGGTCGAGCTGCGCGAGGAGATGCTGCGCCCCGTGCTGGAGGCGAGCGGCCGGCCGTTCGCGCTGGTGCGCGTGGACGACATCGGCGAGAGCGCGCGGTGGGTCGATCACGTCCTTGCCTGTGTCCGCGGCTCGACGGGGCTCGAGCTGGGGCCGGCAAGCTGCCGCGTGTACACCTCGAACCACGAGGTGGAAGAGCTGTTCGTCGCCGCCGGCTTCCAGGTGGTGCCGGGCGAGGTCCGCGGCCTCACCCCGCACGAGCTGGTGCAGCGCGCCGCCGACGGGCGGGCTTGGCGAGAAGAGGCGGCCGCCTCGACCGTCGCCAGCTACCTTCGCCACGGAGTCCCCGAAAGGCTGAGGGCGATCTACGCGCAGCGGCTCCTCAACGACGATGGGGAGCTCGGCCACGCGCGCGAATTCGCGAGCTACGGGGCCCAGATGGACGCGGCCCTCGCCCAGAAGCTCGAGGACCTCTCGCCCTGGGTCGTCCCCGGGAGGATCGTCGACAAGGGCTGTGGCACCGGGAAGCTGCTTGTGGAGCTGTCGCGCCGGCATCCCGACTCGGCCTTCGTGGGCGTGGAGCTGTCCCGCGAGTTCCTGAGGCGATGCGACGAGAACCACTACTCCTCGGAGGACGTGACATTCCTGTTCGGCAATGCCGCGGAGCGGCTGCTGGAGCCGGGCAGCGCAAGCACCATCGTCCTCTCCTCGGTGGGGCACGAGCTGTACTCCTATTCCGGCTACGACCACGGAGCGATCCACCGCGCGCTGGGGAACGCGTGCGAGGAGCTGCGCCCGGGAGGGCGGCTGTTGATCCGCGACGGGGTGAGCCCGGGCGATCATGTGTGCCGCTTGCGGCTGCTCGACACCGGCACCAAGGAGCGGTTCCAGAAGTTCGCAGAAGAATTCAAGCGCGGCCAGGGCGCGGCGCACGAGCGGATCTCGCCCGAGGAGGTCCGGCTCTCGGTGCACCTCGCCAACGAGTTCCTCTGCAAGAAGGACTACATCCGCAACTGGCACATCGAGGTGCACGAGGAGTTCGGCCCGCTCACCGCCGACGGGTACCGCCAGGCGCTCGAGCGCGCGGGCCTCACGCCGATCGAGATCCGCGCCTACGTGAATCCCTGGATCGCCGAGAACCGCTACCGCGGCACCGTCGAGTTGTTCGACGACTCCGGCCAGGCTCTTCCTTGGCCGGCGACCAACGTGGTGGCGGTGGGGGAGAAGCCGATGTGAGGGACGTCGCCGACCACCCAGCTACCGCACCACCCACGTCGCCGGCGCCACGTAACGCATCAGGTCCGGGCGTCCCACCGGCGTGATGGTCGACGCCGAGGCGTGCAGCTTGCCCGCCAAAGTTGGCACCAGCCGGTACTTGGCGGTGAAGGGTTGACCTGCCTGCCGCGCCGGCACCTCGAGCTGGACCGCTCCATCTTCGGTCTCGAAGCGGGAGATCGAGCCGGAGCTCACCAGCAGCTCCAGACTTGGCGTGTCCGGCTGCACGCCCGCCGGCAGCGAGTGGCGAATCTTCAGCGCCATCCCCGCGGGCGCCGTGGCGCTGAGCGAGATCTCCGCCGGTCGCCCGACGGCCAGCTCCGTGGGCGAGGCGATCGCCAAGTCCAGTCCTCCCGTGGGCTCCTCCTGCTTCCAGGGCACATAGGCGGTGAGGGTCAGCGAGAATCCGAGCCCGGGCACCGCGGGCTCCGCGCGCACTCGCCACTTGTGCATCCCGGATGAGCCCGGAGCGGGCGCCTCCAGAGCGACCACGTCCTTGAGTCGTGACGGATCGAGCGCGCCCTCGGTGACCGGGTTGCCGTCCATCTCCAGCACCACCCGCACGTTGGAGGGCACCGGCTCTTTGAAAAGCTGCAGCACCGCGCGCATGCAGGCGAGGTTGGTGCGGCCGTCGCCCCAGCCATAGACAGGGCTGTAGCCGGCCAGCAGCGAGGTGCCAAGGTCAGCCATCGGTGCCTGCGCGTCGCCTTCCAGCGCCAGCACCGCGAGCGCGGTGGCCTCGGCCTGAGTCGGCACGCTGCCGTCGGCGCGGACCACTCCCTCGTCCGCCTGGAGCACCTTCGAGCCGTCCTGCTGGGCGGCGATGGCCGCGCGGACCTTGGCGCGCAGCTCCTCGGCGAGCGAACCCTTCAAGGCGCCGCTCGCCAGGATGGCCGCCGCAGTGTAGCCGTCGTCGATCCTCCCCGCGTTTCGCTCGAAAGCGCCGGAGGCGCGCAGGTTGAAGCCGGTGGATCGCTGCCGCGCCGCCTCGGTGGCCTTCCCCGCCCCGACCGCCTTGGCGCAGTCCGCGGTCGCCACCAGCAGCCGCTGGAGCGTCCAGCCGTTGCCGCCCTGGCAGGTGCCGTCGGGGAGCTGCGCTCCCGCCACCATCGCTGCCAACCGTTCGCCCAGGCGCGAGAGCACCGGATTGTCCGGGTGGGCGAGCGCTGCCTCGGCGAGCAAGGCCGCGCTGGAGATGTCCGGCGAGCGGGAATGGTGGATGGCGCGCTGACCGGAGACGAGCGCCAGGTTCCGGAGGACCTCTCGGTCCGGCTCGTCACCGAGGGCACGGAGCAGGGCCGGCGCCCTTCCGGCCATCAGCAGGGAGTAGGCGTCGTCGGCCGTCCCGGCGCGGTGCAGGGCGGTGGACAGCTCGGAGCGAAGGAGCGCCAGCGCCCCGGGAAACACCAGCAGCCGCACCCGCTCGCTCTCCGGAAGCGGATCTGCCGGGCCGGAGAGCTGCACCTCGCGCGGAGCGGCGAGCGTCCCGCCCTTGCTCACCGAAAGAGGTCTCCCGGCCGGCTTCACCTCGATGGTGCGCTCCACGGCGTCGGTGTCGCCCAGCGAGGCCTTCACCACCACCTGCCCCGGCCGCTCCACCTTCAGCTCGGCGTACTGCACCAGCGTGCCCTGCGCCGGCACGCGCACGCTCCCGCCGGCCGCGGCCAGGTTCGCCCCGGCGGCGGAAAGCTTGAGGGTGCGGTCGAGGTCAGTCTCGGTGGTGTTGACGAGTTGCACCGGCAACCTCACCTCGTCGCCCGCGGTGAGGAACGGAGGCACCACTGGATCCACGTAGGCGGGGAGGGTGCCTTCGAAGGTGGAGAGCGCACCGGCCTGGGCGCCGGCGCGAGAGTGCGCCAGGGCGAGCACCCTCCAGCGCGTGAGGCGGTCGGGCACTCGTACCGGCACGTTGGCCCGGCCTTCCTGGTCGGTGACCACCAGCGGCTCGAAGAGGAAGGTTTCCGGGAACCAGGAGCGCGTGGGCGCCTCTTGGCCCTCGCCGCCGCGATCGCCTTCGACCTCGG
Organism: Myxococcales bacterium; assembly: GCA_016191815.1. GTDB lineage: Bacteria > Myxococcota > Myxococcia > Myxococcales > Myxococcaceae > JACPVI01. The sequence goes on along the minus strand of JACPVI010000031.1, from coordinate 30,161 downwards.
ACGCGGGCATGCCTTTGCCGCCGACCTTCGCCTTGAGCAGCATGCGCTTGCTTCCGGTCATGTAGCCGTCGGCGGCGATTTCCAGCTCATCCCGCGGAGGCTCGGGCTCCGGCGTCGCCGCTGCAAGCGCCGGAGGCGCTGCCGGGGAGTCAGCCCCGAAATCCCGAAGCGCCTTCTCCTCGGCCGCAGGTATTTCGCCGGCCATGGCCATCCCCTTGGCTCGGTAGCCGAAACTTTCTCTCGCGCGCCCCGCGAGGGACAGCGAGCCGAGCACCAGCACCAGCACCACCAGCCCGCCCAGCACCACCACGACGATCGCCGCGCGTTTCATGGCGTCTCCCTCGCGACCCAGTTCGACCAGTTCTCCACGTCCTCCGGCAGCCGCGTTCCGTGGACCACCACCATCCGCGGGTCCGTCAGCGCGAGGAGGTCGCTCGGCAACTGCGACAGCTTGAGCCTCCGCCCGAAGGCGTCGGTGACCGGCTCCTTCCTGCCGGCGGACGCGTCGAGCGCCTTCTCCCACAGAGAGGCCATTGTCTTCGGCGTCATCTTCTCCGCCTCCGGCGCCCCGGCCTCCCAGGCGCGGGTCTGAACGTGCAGCTCGGCGAGCACCGAGTAGAAGTGGTCGGTCAGCTCGATGAGCGGGTCGAAGCTCCCTCCGCCCCGAGCGTGGACCGGAACCTCGAGCTGCTCCGGCGCGGGAATCGCCGTCACTCGCACCACCGTGGCCGCGGCGGCGCTGGCTCCTCGCACCCGCCCCATGGTGAGCGCCTGCGCGTCCAGCGAGCCGAAGGCCGCGGTCGCGGTGGGCAGCGGCCGGAGCTGCTCGAGCGCGTCGGGGCCGGGAAGCGCGACCAGCTGGCCCAAGCTTTCGTCGATTCCGAACAGTCCCACCGCCGCAGGAGTCCCCGCGCCCGATGCCCGCGTCTCCACCGCAAGATGCGCGAGCTGTCCCGGCGCGTAGCGTTCCCGGTCCGGGCGGACGGAGAGCCAAAGCTGGGCCTTCGGCCGCACGAACACCACCGCCCTCGCCCCGCCCCAGCTCACCTCCATCCATCCTTCGGCTCCGGCCGGGAGCTGGAACTGCGCCGAGCGCGTCTTCTCCTCCACCTTCGCCTCGAGCGACTGGTGGCCGAAGGAGAGGAAGAGCTTCTCCGGAAGCTCGCCGGAGAAGTCCGGCCCACGGAGGATATCCACCGTGATCGCGTCGCCCGGGCTGGCGATCACCGGCGTGGCCCTGAGGCGCACCGGCGGAACCGCGCCGGGAGCCATGCGAAGCCGGGTGGTCCCGAGCAGCTCATCGCCTCTCCTCGCGGTGACCACGAAGTCGTAGCCGAGCATCGTGGTGGCCTGCGGCCGCATCGCCTCGTACTTCTCGGGCGCCTGAACGCTCAGCCGCGCCACTCCGAGGCCGTCCTCCGGTGCCGGATCGGCGAGCGGCACCCGGCTCAGCCGCGCCTGCATGCAGTCCAGCGCGGATGCAGGAAACGGCTCCGCGTTCTTCGCCCGTACCCAGCCGATCGAGATCTCCTTGCTCCCGGCGCGCAGCCGCCACTCGAGAATCCTCGGCAGCGCCCCCGCGCTGGGGGCGGCCGGCGGGATGCAGTCTCGCAGTCCCTGGATCGCATCCCGGAGCGCTTGTGCGATCGCCTCCGGAGGGTCTCCCACCGCCTGCGTGAGCGGGAGCCCATCCACCTCCGCGTGCAGCTTGGGCAGCTCGTCGTCCCGGAAGCCGAGGCCTACGGAGTAGAGCCGCTCGCGACCGGGCGGAAGGCTCCGCGCGGAGAGGGCCGTCGCCACGCACTTTCCAAGCCTGTTGGCCGGAGCGGCGACCGCGGTCACCGCGCCGCCAGCCCCGACCCTGACGCCGACCACCAGCTCGTCGAACCCGTTCTGCACCCAGCGCGCGCAGGGCTCGAGCGCGGCGTCCCACTTCTCCATCGCCACCTGGTCCGCCAGCGGCGGCTCCTCGTCGCTGAACAGGTCGATGGCCTCCCCGCGCTCCACGGCAGGCTCGCGGGGAGGCGGCCGGAAGGGCGCCGGGGGAATGACCACGTTCACGGGCGGGCCCGGATCGAGCTGAAGGCTGGCCACGCCGTCCTCGTCGGCCTTGGCGTTCACGCCTGGATCCTTCGGCTCCCAGGCGCGCTTGACGGTGAGGTGGGCGCCCTCGAGCACGCGCCCGTCCGCGGTGGTGGCTCGCAGGTAGAGGCGATTGTTGAAGCCTTGCACCAGCCCCTCGCCCAGCTCGGTGACCGCCGACACCTGGATCGGATCCTCCGAGAGGAGGACCGAGGCGCCGCCCTCCACTCGATCGCCGGACGGATCGGTGGCGGCGATCCGCGCCGACAGCGTGGCTTGCCCCTGCAAGTCCTCCGGCACCGGGGGAAGCTCCAGGGTGAAGCGCCCGTTCGCGCCCGCCTCGGCGTTCTTGGGCAACGCTCCCTCGAGCCATGAGGTGGGAGGCGGCCATTCTCCCGCGACGCTCCAGTCAATCGACAGCGCAGCCTTGGGCACCGGCGCGCCCGAGCTGTACCGCACGACCCCGCGCAGCACCGGACGCTCGTGGCGGCCGTAGAAGGGCTTTGCTGGCTCTGCCTCCACCCGGAAGCGGGGGAGGGTGAAGGGCTGAACGCGGAAGGACGAATCTCCCGAGGCGCCGCCGGAGCTCCATCGCACCGTCCAGTTGCCGGTGGCGGCGCCGCGATCGAGCGGGAAGCTGCCCGAGACGACGCCCCATTCCCCGGCGGGCGCCAGCTCCTCGAGCAGCACCTCGCCGGAAGGGTCCATCACCATCCACGTCCCAGGCCGGCCGTCGAGCGGAGCCAGGTCCCTCGCCCGGAGCCCCACCGCGCGGAACTTGACCGTGTTCCCCGGCTCGTAGAGCGGGCGGTCGGTGATCACGTGCACTCGCGCGGGCGCGAAGAGGGGCAGCGGCAGGTCGTGGCTCGACTCGCCCAGGGAGCTCTTCACCCTCGCCCGGAGCACGTACTCGCCGTCGGGCACCTTGGGGAGGACGACCGAAGCGAGCTTCCCGGCCCCGTCGTCGGTCCATCCTTTCTCCGGCACGAGCGGCGTTTGCTGCCCGGCGGAGACCAGGAGGAGCGAAGGCTCGAACCGCTCGAGGGCCACGGTCATCGCCCGGTCCGAAGGGCCGAGCGTGTAGTGCCCGATGGCGCGGACTCTGACGGAGCCCTCTGCCCCGCGAGTGACGCTCAAGGCCTCCACCTCGACGGTCTGGCGAATGTCTCCGTCGGGGCAGCGGCCGAGGGCCACTCCGTACTTCAACCAGGCGGTGAGACAGACCTGGGTCGAGGCGACGAGTACCACGAGCACCGCCGCGAGCAGGCCCGCGACGAAGAAATGCCGGCGTTTCCAGCTTGAAGCCATCTAGAGAATCCCCCGGGGCGCATCCTACGCGTCCAGGGCCCGGGAGTGGACGCCGGAAGTGGGGCTCCGGTTCCCCTCACCCCGGCGCTCTTCCGCTTGGCTCTAAACGTGGTGGGATTCCCCGACCCGGCGCTCGAGCTCTCGGGCATCGGCGTGGGAGAAGTCCTTGGCGATGTCGCTCAGCACCCGCTTCGCGACTGGCGGAGGGAGGGCCTCGCGCAGCATCCCCAGGAACTCCGGGGCGGCGACCAGCACCAACCGCTCGTACCGGTTTTCGGCCAGGCCCTTGTCCAGCGCCTCGGCGAGCAGGCGGGCGAACCTCTGGGCCTCCACCTTCTTGATGGAGAGCGGCTGCATCGCTCCGCGAAAGGTGGAGCCCTCTTCTTTCTGGAGCCCGCCCGTCGGCTCGGAGAGGAAGTCGCGGCTCTTGGCCCTGCCTTCGGGGTTGCTCAACTCCTTTAGGAGCTGCCAGCGGGCGCCGGCTCTCCTGGACTCGAAGAGGCGGGCCGTGGCGGCGTCGGCGACGACGATCCACGTGAGGGGCATGCCCACAAGGTAAGCCCTCCGCGCGCAACCCGGCGTCAAGCGCTACTATTTGCTCGTGCCCTTCACCGAGGAACAGCTCGACCGAGCCGCGGAGCACCTGGTCCAGCGGACGGCGAGGCGGCTTGAGGCGCGCGAGGACCGCCGTGCCCAACTCCTGGATCGCCTTCCTCGAGCCGCGCGCATGCTCCGGGATCAATTCGGCGCCAGGCGGATCGTGCTGGTGGGCTCTCTCGACGCTCCCTGGTTCACCGAGCAGAGCGACGTGGACCTGGTCGTCGAGGGCATCTCCTCGGGCCGCGCGGGTTTCGCCGAAGAGAGGACCGTTGAACTTTTGGGCGTCCGCGTGGACCTGCTCCGCTACGAGGAGCTCGACGAAAGCTTCCGTGAAGTGGTTGCCCGCGAGGGACGGCAGATCTCATGACCGCAGCGGAGCTGACCTACGCGGCGATCCTTCGGCTTCTCCGCGACCTCCACCGGGATCAGGCCGCCATCGGGCAGCAGGCCGAGGAGATCGAGCGCCAGGCGGCAAAGTTGGCAGCAGGCCTGGATGGCTCCGCGGCGGCGGTGCTGGCGCTGGCGCTGCATCACTATTTCACTGCGTTTGAAACCGCCCTCTCCCGGGCCGTGCGGACGCTGGAGGGAGAGCTTCCCGAGGGCCCTGATTGGCATCTTGCGCTCTTCGCGCACGCCGCAATGCCGCTAGAGCCACTCCGTCCTGCGCTCGTCTCTCGCGAAAGGCTGCCGGCTCTTTCTGAGCTTCGCCGATTTCGCCATTTCCTGCGCAATGCCTACGCCGTGACCCTCGACCCCGCGCGGCTCGTGGACCTGGCGAATCTCGTTCGAGTGAATCACCCGGGGCTGGTGGAGGACTTGAGCTCGCTGCTTCGATTCGTCGAGCAGGTGCGCGACAGGCTGGTTCGCCTGGAGTAGCCGCCTCCTTTTCCTCCCCGGTGCGAGCCATCATCGAGGCGCGGGCCTGCGGCAACGTGGCTCTGAACACCAGCTCAGAGCGACTGGCCCGCAAGGAGGTAGCTCACTCGTCCCGACTCGGAGACGGCGGTCTCTCCGACGACGCCTTCCACCAGCTCGTAGCCCAGGAGCGCGAACATCCGGCCACGGTAGAAGATGGGCCTCGCGTTGCCATACCAGTCCACGCACGACACCTTGCACTGGTCGTCGGCCGACTCCTCGCTGGCGGCGAGCGAGCCCATCGGGGTGAAGCGAAGCTCGCTGTCGACCCTGAGGAAGACCACCTCCGCCGATCCGTAGAGCAGGTGCCGCCAGGCATCGCCGTCAAGCCGGATCGGCAGGCCGAGCACGCCGCCGCCTAGGGCGTCCGGCTTGAAGAAGAAGCCGTGGCTCCTTGTCTCGCCCTGCGCCGAATCGGGCCGGACATGGGTGCTCCGCACCTCGGGAACGTCCCCGAGCGCCACGGCGGAGAAGTGCAAATTGGTTCCGTCGCTGCCCACCACCGCCGCACCGCTCCCCATCACCTCGATCCGGTCGACGCCGTGCTCGAGGGGCAGCTCGCGGACCTTTTCGGGCTGGGCGATCTCCAGCACGAAGACTCGGCGATCGGTCTCATTCCGGCTCACCCACCCGCCGCCCGTGCCGTAGAGGAGGTGCTCGCCCACGAACCGATTCTGCATGCTCCAGCTCTTCGGCCCTTGGAGGCGGGTGAAGCGCTCGGCCCCGACCGGAGCCGGGGTGCCGGAGAAGGCGGAGGCCGGCGCCCTGAGGAGCATCAGATCGCCGGTGGCGATCTCCGGGTGCCACATCGCGTCGCCTCCGGATTCGGCCAGCAACAGAACGTCGAGCTGACCGTCCTGCTCCTCGCGGAAGGAGAACTGGTCGATCGGACCTCCCCTCGCGCGGAGCGCGGTCACCTCTCCCTCGAGCAGCGGCAATCGGTAGACGAAGGACTCGAGACGGCCCTCGCGGACCTCCCAGCCCGGCGACACCCACAGGTACACCGCGTCGCGCGACACGTAGAAGGTCCGCGCGTACGGGCCAATCACCGCGCGGGCAGTGCACTCGGTGGTCTCCGCGGTGAGGTCGCACTGCACCACCGTGTGCAAGGTCGGATAGGAACTCGGCTGCACCGGCTTGTACACCTCGACCTTGGAGAGGATGTCCTTCCAGGGGGTGACGTCGTCTCCCTTCACCCAGCTCCGCATCGCCGGGAGCGTCACTCCGCCTCCCTGCCGGTCGTAGGCGAACATGTAGTGCGGCATGTAGAAGACGAGCTTCCCGCCTACCAGCCGGCTCGCGTAGTTGCGCGAGGAGTAGTAGTCGTTCGAACGCAGGAAGTAGTGCGCCTCGTGGCTTAGCCGCCCTTCCGGCGAGAGGCGGAACAGGCCGATCTCCGTCGCGCTCAGCCGGTAGCTGAAGCCGATCACCACAACCCGGTCGGCGTAGACCAGGATCTCGTCGTACCAGGTGCCCTGAGTGTAGCCGGCGGGGAAGGCGTCGACCTTGGAGATCGGCGCCAGCGCCGGCTGCCCCGCGTCCCGGAGGCGCACGGTGAACAGCCGCCCGCGGCGGAGGATGATGAAGTAGTCCCCCGCCGCCTTGACGATGTCGCCCTCGTCGACGCCCGACTCCTGGTTGTTGGTGATGGACTCGTCCGCCTGGCCCGCGTTCTGCGGGGCGCTCTCGGCCGCCTCTCGCGAGCTGGCGCCGCAACCGAAGGGTCCGCCCCAGCCAGACCGCTGATCCCGGATGGACCGTACCTCGTTCACGTAGGCATCGAACTCCTCCGGCGAGCCGAAGCGCTCGAGCTGGTCGGAGGTCACCGCCTTCAACGACTCCGCAATCTGCGAGTCGGTCGCCCCTGGGCAAGCGGCGAGCAGGTACAGGATCAGCCAAAGTGGAAACCGATTCGGGTGGCTCACGCTCGAGTCCCTCCGCGCTCCGGCTCGGCGCAAGCTGCTCGGGCCAGCAAGGCCCGTGCCGGCGGGTCTCACTCTGAGAAACGCGAGATTCGGACAGGCACGCTCCACGCGACCCGGGCCAGCTCGGGCATCCCTGTCAGAGGATGCCGGGACGGCGCCTCGCGCCATGACCGAGCAGGAGCAGCAGGCCGGCGGCGGCCAGCGCTTCGGCGGGCGCCCCGGCGCAGCCACAGCCTTTGCCTCGTGCGCCGACCGCGGAGACGGTCGCCTCGTTGGTGGCGGTCGCCTTCCCGTCGCTCACCGCGAGGGTGAAGGTGTATTGGCCCGGGGAGCTGGCGACGAAAGAGGTGCTGCTGCCCGCGGTGCCCGAAAGCTCCGCCCGCAGGCTCCCGCCGGAGTGCCAGGAGTAGGACAGCGGATCGCCGTTCGGGTCGCTCGATCGGCTCCCGTCGAGCACCACTCGTGCACCCACCGGGACTTCGCTCTCCACGTCGATGACCGGCACCGGCGGCAGCTCGTTGACGGTGTACGTCACCGTAGCCACCGCGCTCTGCACATCGGCGGAGCTCTTCACCGCCAAGGCGAAGGTGTAGCCGGCGCTCTTCTTCAAGGCCACCGACGGGGTGGGACTGGCCGCATCGGAAAGCGCTACGCCAGGCGGCGCCGTCCACTCGTAGCGGAGCGGCCGGCCCGCAGGATCGCTCGACCTCGTGGCGTTGAGCGCCACCACGCCGGGATCGACGGTGCGATCCTCGCCGGGATCCGCGACGGGCGGACCGTGGATGAGCAGCTCGAAGGAGGCGCTCACTTCCTGCGGTACCGGGACGTCGGAGTCGCGAATGAGCACCCTCAGCTCCCGAAGTCCGGCGGTGCCGCTGGCGGGCGTGCCCGAAAGCACTCCCTGGACCGAGAGGAACATCGCATCCGGAGGCGTGAACCCCGGTACCCATGACCAGCTCATCGGAGGAGCACCGCCCTGGCTCTGGAACGCGAAGGCGGAGTAGGGGGCGCGCTCCTGGGCGGGCGGGAGGTTGGCGGCGGTGACCATGAGCGGCAGCCCCGAGACCTTCAGCACGAAGGTGCGGCTGGCCCGGGCCCCGGCCGAGTCGGCCACCTCCACCGAGAGCTGCCGGATTCCAGCTTCCTCCTCCGGAGGCGTGCCCGCGAGGGCACCACCCGCCTGATCCAGGCTGAGCCAGGGCGGCGGCGAGGCGGCGCTCCAAGAGTAGGAGGGCGTCCCTCCCGAGGCCGCGAGCTGGGCGGCGTATGGCTGGCCCACCTTGGCCACCGGCAGCGTCGCGGTGTCGATCTGAAGCGGAGGCCTCTCCACGACGAGGGAGAGCGACCGCACGGCGGTCGCATTCGCGGCGTCGGTGACCGCCAGCGAGATGGCGTGGGTCCCCAGGTCGGCGGGGGAGGGTGTCCCGGCGATCACCCCTGAGGCTGGATCCATCGAGAGGGTGGCCGGCAGCCCGGTGGCGCTCCAGGCGTACGGAGGCGCCCCCCCGGAGGCGAGCGCCGCGGTCGAGTATGCCTTCCCCACGAACGCCTTGGGCAGCGACGCGGTGTCGATGCCCAGGCCGATGAGGACCGGCGCCTGGTAGATCTCATCGTCCCCACTGCGGTTGTCCGTCCAGAACGCGTGCGCGCGGTTCGGGCTCAGCGCCAGGCCGGTGTACTCCCCGTAGTCCATGCTGGTGGCGCTGGCGCCCGACTGGTCGGTCATCGCCGAGGACACCCTCTCGTTCGGTCCGAAGGTCTGCCCGTCGGCGGAGGAGGCGTAATAGACGTCCGTCTTCCTGCGATTCGGATCGTTCCGAGTGTCGTGGAAGATGAGGTGGACGTTCCCGCCGGAGGGGTCCACCGCGATCCGCGGGAGCAGCTGGTCGTTCTGGGCGGGGCCGTCGTCGTTCACCCGGATGGGTGAGCTCCAGGTGACTCCCTTGTCGTCGCTGTAGCGCACGAAGATGTCCACCCCATTGCCGAGGTCGTTGTACGCCAGGTACACCCGGCCACGCCGGCTGCCGGAGGAATGGTCCACCGCGAGGTAGGGGAACACTCCGATGCCGCGGTTGGGCGCGGAAGCTGGGTAGTAGGACAGCCCGCCACCGGTTGGCAGGGTCCAGGTGTGGACGGTCACGTCGGCGCCGAAGCTGACCCCGCAATCCGCCGAGCGGTCGAAGAGGATGCGGTTGCCATCGTAGTCCGCCCAAGCCACCAGCACCGTTCCGTCCGGGTGCACGGCCGGGCAGGCGCCAATCGCGGCGGTGCCGGTGTCGTTCACCTTCGGCGGGTTGTCGAAGCTCGCGCCGCCGTTGGTCGACCTCGAGAGCCGGAGCGTCTGGCCGAACGTCTCGTTGTTGTCCCAGGCCACGTAGACGTAATCCACGCACGGGCTGGAGGGATTGGCGTCGACGGCGAGGAACTCCTTGTCGGCCTGCATGCTCGGGACCGCGACCGGAGCGCCAAAGCTCGACGAGCTCGCCGGCTTCTTGGCCACGTGCAGCCCGAGCTGCCAAGACATGTTGTAGGAGATGAAGGCGAAGTAGGCATTGCCGTTCCGGTCGAAGGCCAGGGCGGGATCGGCCGCGAAGGTGTAGCCGCTCGGGAGCGCGAGGAGCCCGTTCGTCCAGCTCGCCCCGCCGCTGGTCGACTCGTAGACCCTGACGCGCGGCACGCCGGTGGTCACGTCGTTGGATCCGGCGATCAGATGCCCAGGCGAGGTGGGGTCGCTCGCCACGTCCACCTCCTCCTGCTCGCCGGGGACGTTCGACACGTTGACGTTGGCGCCGACCACCAGGAGCCACCCGAGCAGCGCGGCGCCGAGCGCCGAGATGGCGATGGTCCTCGCCATGGCCTCACCGGGAGCAGCGCACCGACTGCAGCGCCGGCCGCATCAGCGTCTCGTGCAGGCCCGCCTCGCGGTAGGGCGTGTGGAGGGCGTCGATGATCGTGGCCTGGCTCTCCCCCACCGCGTGCACGGTGCGGAAACCGGTCGAGTACACCGCGTGGAACTTGAGGATCACCGGCGCCCCGGCGGAGTTCCGGTAGCGGTAGACCAGCAGGTGGGCGCTCATCTTCGCCAGCGGCAAGCGACCGTCGCGCACCAATTCGAATTCCGGCCTCTCGCCCAGCGAAAGCTGCTCCTCGGCCTTGGCGGCGCGCACCGCCTCCTCCAGCGGGCCGCGCGAGGGCTCCCGGAGCGCAAGCCAGGAGCGCACCACCACGTTCTCCCTCTCGTACGGCTCGACGACGTGCGACAGCACGCCGCTGGTTTGGGGAGCCTCGCGCCAACCCTCGGGAGAGGTGATGGTACAGGGGGCTCCCTCCAGCGCCTTGCTGGCGCGGGAGACTCGGTCCTCCGGCAACTCGCCCCCGCACGTCTGCGCAGCGAGCGCCAGGACAGCCAAGGCGAGGGACGCTGGGGAGCTCAGGGTGACCCTCGGGTGCCGGCCCGGGCGAGTCGGGAAAGCAGCCCATCCTACGCGGCGGTCGGGATCTTGTCAGGCGCCGTTGGCCTTCAAGGGAATGCCCCGAGCCGACCAGGCCGCCACGGCCCGTTCGAGCAGCTCGCTGGCGCGCGCCTTCACTTCCGCCGGCGAGAGCCCCGGCGGCGTCACCGCCACCACTTCGTCGAAGGCTTCCCGCGCCGAGGCAGCCCCCGCCACGCTGCCGGCGAAGAGGACCACCGGCTTCCCCTGCATGCGCGCGAGCCGCGCCAGCGCGAAGGGGCCCTTGAAATAGGCCGTCTGCGCATCCAGGCGGCCTTCTCCGGTGAGGACGAGGCTCGACTTCCGCACCCGGACGAAGAGGCTCAGGGCCGCTGACACCGCCTCGAAGCCGGAGACGAGCTGTCCTCCACATAGCGCGGCCAGCCCGAAGGCCAGGCCACCCCCGGCGCCCGCTCCTGCGGCGTGCTCGATGTCGATGCCGAGCTGCGAGCGGACGATCGCCGCCAGCCGCTCGAGCACCGCGTCGAGCGCGGTGGCCAGCTCGGGGTCCGCGCCCTTCTGGGGCCCGTACACCAGCGCCGCCCCCTCGGCGCCACAGAGCGGGTTTCGCACGTCGGTGAGTACCTTGAGCACCGCCGACCCCAGGCGGGGGTCGCGCCCTGCGGTGTCGATGCGAGCGAGCCTCCGGAGCGATTCCGGGTTGGGGGCAAGCTCCGAGCCCGACGCGTCGAGGAAGCACACTCCGAGCGCCTTGGCGGCTCCGGCGCCGCCGTCGGTGGTGGCGCTGCCGCCCACTCCCACTAAAACCTGCGAGCAGCCTGCGTCCAGCGCGGCGCGGATCAACTCCCCGGTGCCGGTGGTGTCGGAGCGCAGGAGATCTCGCTCGGCCTCGGCCAGCAGCGCGAGCCCCGACGCGGCCGCCATCTCAATCACCGCGGTGCGGCCGCGGTCGAGCAGGCCCCAGGCAGCGTCCACGGGTCTTCCCAGCGGGTCCCTCACCCGCGTCACCCGCTGCTCCCCGGATCCCGCCCGCAGGAAGGCTTCGACCGTTCCCGGGCCCCCGTCGGCGATGGGGAGGATGTCCAACTCGACCCTGGGCATGGACTGCCGCAGGCCGCGGGCGATGGCCTCCGCAGCCTCTCTCGCCGAAAGGGTGCCCTTGAACTCCTGTGGCGCGATGAGGACCAAGGGCCGGGAGTCGTGGGCAGTCATGGACGCACGGGGACGTCCGAGAACGCGCGGTTGTCCGCGGGCGGGCGGCGCGCCTGCACGCACTGAGGCGCCCGGCCGGGGATCTCCTCGCAGACGAATCCGCTGGGGCACTCGCCGCGGCAGGGGAGCGGATCGCACAGGCCGGTGTCGCCGTTGCACCGCGTGCCGGTCGGGCAGGAGGCGTAACAGCCGCCCATGGCGCGGCTCGCCCCAGAGCTCATCAGCGCGATGGTGGTGTTTGCCACCGCATTGGCCACGCTCGCCGAGCTGCCCGCGCAGGAGAATAGCCCCAGCGCCAGCAATGGCAGCATTGGCCGCATGGGAACAATCATAGCTCCGAAAAGGGTATAAGGCGCCGTGGTGCGGCTAGTCCTCAACCTCCTCTGGATCGTCCTCGGCGGCGGGCTGGTGATCTTCCTGGAGTACCTCCTCGGTGGGCTCTTGCTCTGCCTGACCGTGGTCGGGATCCCATTCGGAGCCCAGTGCTTCAAGGTGGCAGGGCTGGGGTTGATGCCGTTCGGAAAAGAGATCGTCCGGGCGCCCAGCGCGGGCGCAGTCTCGTTCGGCCTGAACATCGTCTGGCTGGTCTTCGCCGGGATCTGGATCTTCATCAGCCACATCGTGCTGGCGGTCGGGCTGGCGGTCTCGGTGATCGGCATTCCCTTCGCTATCCAGCACATCAAGCTGGCGGCCCTGGCGCTGGCGCCGTTCGGGAAAGAAATCCGCCTGGCTCGGTAGTGGGGATCAGTAGACGCGCAACAGCCGGACGTTGCAGACGAACTGAGGGTCGGTGAGGTCGACCACGTAGACGTCCCCGGTCATCTCGTCGAAGTTTCCAGTGACGAGCCCGGCCGGGAGCATCGCCGCGTGGTACCACCACGATTCGTCCCACTTCACGTCCTTGAGCTTTTTTCGGTAGATGACCTTGCCCTCGAAGGCCCACAGGCTGCGCAGGCCCTCGGGGTGGATGCCGGAGCCGGTGGCGGGCGGAGGCGGCAGCTTGGCGACGGCCTCCGGGGCGGTGCTCATCACGTGGGTGTCGAAGAGCTTGTTGCCGGACGATTCGACCAGCAGGTGCCCCAGCAGCTGCCCGCCGGCGGACTGGCGGATCTCCACCACCGCCACCAGGGCGCCGCTCATCTTGCCGTCGGCGAAGTCGCGGAGGCTGGCGCCCATCCGCAGCGTTCGGCGGAAGTCCTCCACCGGGCTGGCCGCCGTCTGGGTGCCGTTGACCTTTCCCGGGCCGCGGTCCCGGTCCGCCTCCGCGAACCGCTCGGTCGGAGAGAGCACCTCGTCCGGGCGGCCCACGGCCGGAGCCTCCACGTACGGGTTGCCCGACTGGCCGAACCTCTGCGCGCTGGCGACGTACTCCTTGAGGAGCTGTTTGACGAACGGGCCCCCCTCGAAGGGCGGCGGCGGGGCGGCCTGCTGCTCGAGGCCGTGCCGGAGCTGCTGGAAGTAGCCGTCGACCAGGCCGACCTCGACGAGGTGCGCAGCCAACTCGTCGGCGAGCCAGCCGTCCACCTTCGCCTTGGCGCGCTCGGCGTCGTAGGCGGCCAGGGCTTCGGGATCGGGTCGCTCGCTGGGATCGTTGCGGATTGTCCGGCCGCGTCCGGAGTCGGTGCGCACCCACGGGCCGCCGTGCCCGGCGACGCCGGGAATGGTCGGGAAGAGGCTCCGTCGCCGCGTTTCTTCTGCGGCGGCGACCCCCTCGGTCGATGCCGGAGGCTCGTCCGAATCAGGCGGTGCCGAGCGCGGAAGGCCCGCGCCCAGCCTTGCGGACTCACTCGCCGGCTCCGCTGCGTCGTGGATGGCCGGCGAACGCGACGGGTCGGCGGCGGCATGGGGGTGCGCTCCGGACGGCGCCACGGGGCGCTGGGCCGTCGGCGCCTGGCGCCTCGTCGCATCCGGCTTCGCGACGCCCACACGCTCGCGTGGAGACGCAGGCTGGCGCAAGCGGCGGATCTCGACCACGATCGGCGGGCGCTCGGCTGCCGGCGTGGGCACTGGGCGCTCACTCCTTGACAGCCCAAGCACCACAAGCAGGTGGACCGCCAGCGATACCGCCAGCGCGACGGAAGTGCGGCGCCAGGCGCGCATGCCGAGTATCTACTCCCTCGCTGGACCACCGGCCAAGCCAGACCCAGGTGCGCGCGGGAGAGGGGCGGATGGCGGGTGGCGAACACTTCTCCCGGTGGGAGGACCGGTGACGAGTTGGAGCAGGGGCAGCGGCTTGGCGGCGGCGTCCAGTCGGAGGTTCGCCGAGGCGAGGCGCGAGAGGAGCTGCGCGACGGCTCGCGAAGGCTCCCTGGCTCTCCGGGTGGCGCGGTCGCAATAGTAGGTGCGGCAACCAAACGGCCGGTCGGAGTAGACGAAGCACCGCCTTCCGGCCGAATCGAGGAACGGGCAGCCGCCGTCGGGCCTCGGAGGGGTAGCCTGCACGGCGCGAGCGAGCAGCATCCACTCCGTGGGCCAGAGCCATGGCTGCCGGCCGGTCTTTGTCAGGGAGCAGCACTCCGCGGTGCCCTGGCAGGAGAAGGCGGCGTAGGCGCGGTCCGCCATTCGGTAGATGGCGCGCGTCTCGGACATTGCGGCTCGCACGTCCCCAAGAGTGCACGAGGACTCGCCGCTATCGCGATGGCGCACGCGGCAAGCGTACTCCAGCGCCCACCCGGCGGTGCAGCCCCCTCGCAGGGCGGCCCGATCGCGGTCCGCGACCGTGCGCCGCCCGAGTGGATCTCTCCGCGACGAATCGGCTGAACGGAGGAGGCCGCCGCGGTAGGGTGTGCGGCCGATGAGCTTCCCAGCTTCAACCGGGGCGATGTGCGCCCGCCACCCCGAGCGAGCCGCCTCGGGCACCTGCGAGCGGTGCGGGAACTTCACCTGCGACGAGTGCTACCAGGGGCACACCTTGCCGCTCTGCCCTGCGTGCCGAGAGAAGCTCGGCCCGGGCGGCTTCACGCTCCGCCGGGACTCCTGGACCTTCGACGCGCTGTGGTCCCACGTGTGGGAGGCCTTCAAGCGCGACTGGGTGCTGCTCAGCGTGGCGGTGCTGATCTTTCTCGGGGTCAACGGGGTGGTCTCCGCGATCGGAGGCGTTCTTCAGGAGGCGATGAAAAAGTCGGGCGGCACGGCCGGCCTGGTGATGGGCTTCCTCGCCGTACAGGTCGGCCAGCTGATCGTCCAGGGCATCTTCGAGCTGGGCCTGTACCGCATGTACTTGGACGTAGTGGAAGGCGGGAAGGCGGACATCTCGCGGATCGCCTCGCAGGTGTCCAAGCTCGGAAGGTACATCGTGCAGAAGCTCCTCGTGCTGGTCCTCCTCGGGGTGCCGCTTGGCCTGTACCTCCTCCTCGTGTTCGCCCTGGCCGCAGGCAGCGCCGGGTTCAAACCAGCCGCGATCGAGGAGAACCCAAGCGCCATCGGGATCATCGCCATCGGGGTACTGCTGGCGATTGTGCCAATCTTCTACTTCGCTCTGCCGCTGTACTTCTCCACTCCAGAGCTTGCTCACAACGAGGGCGTAGGCCCATTCCAGTCGATAAAGAACTGCTTCGAGATCGCGCGGGGACAGCGGCTGATCATCCTCGGCATCAGCTTGCTGAGCGGGCTCATCGCCATCGCCGGTGTGCTGGTGTGCTGCATCGGCGTCCTGCCGGCGGTAGCCCTGGGGCAGATGCTGGTCACCGGCCTGTACCTGACGCTTCGGAATGGAACGGGCCTTCCGCTCGCGCGCGAGGAGCGGCACACCCCGGGCACCGGCTGAGGCTCCTCGGTACCCCTTGCCGCCCGGATTGCCCGCCAGCCCGCTTCGGTCTCGGCAAGAGGGAGAGCGCCGACAGACGGTCGTGGGCTCTCCCCCGCTGCGATCCATCCGGGAGACCATCAAGCGGCTGGGTCGATCGCCGGCGGCCGGCTGCCTCGGAGTCACGCGCGTCGGCCGGAGCAATCAGAGCACGCGGAGCGCGAGGCACTTGAGGTAGCGCGTCTCGCGCAGGCGGAGCAGCACCGGGTGGTCCTTCCCCGCTCCGCGCCTCTCCACGATCTGCACCCTGCGCCGGGCGTCGGCCGCCGCGTCCTCCAGCATCAGCTCGAACTGCTCTTCGCCGACGTGGTAGGTGCAGCTCGCGGTGATCAGGAAGCCCCCGGGTCTGAGCAGTTGCATGGCGCGGAGGTTGATCTCCTTGTACCCGCGCAGCGCCGCCTCCACCGCCCCCTTGTGCTTGGCGAAGGACGGCGGGTCCAGCACGATGGTATCGAGCTGCCGCCCCTCGTCGACCGCGTCATGGAGGTAGTCGAAGGCGTTGGCCACCAGCACCTCCACGTTGGAGAGGCCGTTCGCCTCCGCGTTCGCGCGGAGCTGCGCCGCCGCTGCCTCGGAGATCTCGACCGCGGTGACCTTCGTCGCCCGCTGGGCGAGCTGGAGCGCGAACCCACCAGTGTAGGCGAAGCAGTCCAGCGCCTCTCCGGAAGCATAGGCCCCGGCCATCACGTGGTTCTCCCGCTGATCGAGGAAGGCGCCGGTCTTCTGCCCGGAGAGAAGGTCCGCCCTCAGCGTCACCTCTCCCTCGCGGTAGCTCGCCGGCCCGGGCACCTCGCCGCGCAGGACCCCTTTCTCCGGCTCCAGGCCCTCCAGCGCGCGCACCGAGACGTCCGAGCGATTCACCAGCCCCTTGCACCGGAAGTGCTCGACCAACAGGTCCGCCAAAAGCTCCTTCCGGTCGTCGGTGCCCTTCACCAGGAACTGCGCCGAGAGATAGTCGCCGTACCGGTCCACCACCAGCCCCGGCAACAGGTCCGCCTCCGCGTGCACCACGCGGTAGGTGGTCTCGCCCGGCAGGGCGGCCTGCCGCATGGCGTCAGCGGCGCGGATCCGCGCCCGGAAGAAGTCGGCGTCGACCGGAGTGTCGTCGAAGCTCAGCCAGCGGAGGGTGATCTTCGACTTCTTCGAGTAGAAGGCCTGGCCCAGAAAATAGCCGCGCGGGTCGAGCACGCGCACCACTTCGCCGCCCTCCAGGCCGGCGCGCTCCTCCACGTCCGAGGCGTAGATCCACGGGTGCCCGCGCCGCCACCGCTCGGTGCCGCGCCGGGTGAGCTTCAGGCCGCGCTCTCCCGGCGCCGCCGGCCTCACAGCTCCACCAGCCGGTCCACCACGACCTCCCCGTGCTCGTCTCGCACCATGCAGGCCGCGACCGTGGGATCGTGCTCGAAGAAGAGGAACCAGCCGTCCTCCACCGCCTGGGCGAGGAGCATCTTCTTCTCCTCGATCACCGTGAGCGGATAGAGGTCATAGCCCATCGCCCAGGCCGTCCTCAGGTGCGCGGTGGTGGGGATGAGGTCGCCGCAGTACACCAGCGAACCGTCTCCGTCGGTCACCCGCACCAGCTGCAGTCCCACCGTGTGTCCCTCGGAGACGAAGAGCTGGATCCCCGGGTACAGCTCGGTCTGGCCCTCGAGCAGGTGGAGGCGGCCGCTCCGCTCGAGGAGCCGGAAGTTCTCCGGCCGAAAGGAGCCCGCGTCGCGCTCGGAGGGGTGGTGCGCCCACCGCCAGTTGCGGCGCTGTAGATGGTAGGTGGCGTTGGGGAAGGAGAGCACCAGCTCGCCGCCCTCGTACCTCGTGGTCCCACCCGCATGATCGAAGTGCAGGTGGGTGAGCACCACGTCGGTGATGTCGCCGCGCGCGAGGCCAGCCCGCCGAAGCCCCCGATCGAGGTCGTGGGCGGAGTGATCGATCGCATAGATGTCGCGGTGCTTGCCGTCCCACACCTGGCCGATGCCGTCGTCCACCAGCACCCGCCGCTCGCCGTCGACGATCAACAGGCAGCGCAGCGCGAGCTGCACCCGGTTTCGCTCGTCCGGCGGCAGCCGGCGCTCCCAGAGCGGCTTGGGCACCACCCCGAACATCGCCCCTCCATCGAGGGCGAAGGAGCCGTCGCGGATCTCGTGCAGCTCGAACCGGCCGAGCTTCATCGGCATGGTGGCCCTTTAGCCCGAACCGCTGCCAGTTTCGAGCGCACTTCCTAAAGGCCCGCCGGCAAGGGTACACAAGCGCTCGTGCGCTACGAGCTGCTCCTGCAGGCCCCCGAGCTCGGGGCTCCCTACGACGCCGCAAGGGTCGACTCGCTGCTCGCCTCGCGAGGCGCCGCGGCCGAAGCGGGAGGCCGTCTTTGGAAGCTCAAGCACGGAGAAGTGGAGGTCCGCCCGCTGGTGGAGGCGGGCAGGCTCATCGCCACCGAGCTTCGCGCTCCCATGTCCGCGAGCGCCGATCTGGCGAGGGAGCTGGTCCTCGAGGGCTGCGTGCTGGCGGCCGAGGCCGGAGCGAGACTCTTCGATCCGCAGCTCGGAAAAGTCCTCGCCCCGGCGGACGAGGGCCTGGTGGCCGACCAGTTTCTCCGCACCGCGAGGTACGCCGGGCAGTACGCCGGGGTGCCCGAGGCGATCGACGCGGGCTTCGCCGGACCGGAGCCGGGCCGGCTCAAGGCAGGGACCAAGGTGCTTTTGGGAATCGCCGGCTTCCTCGCGGTCCTCTACCTGATCGGGCGGCTCCTGGGCTGAACGGCGCCGGGCTTCTTCGCGCACCAGCAGCGGTGTGCCCGGTGGTGGAAGTCCTCGGGGATGGTCCCCGGAGTCAGCTCCGCGTGCTCGAGGCCGGAGAGCGCGGCCGGGTCGAGCTGGAATCCGTGGAAGTTGGTGGAGAAGAAGAGGGCGCCTCCGGGGGCCAACAACTCGGCGACGTCGCGGAGCAGCCGGGCATGGTCCCGCTGGACGTTGAATGAATGGGCCATGCGCTTGGACGCCGAGAAGGTCGGCGGATCCACCACCACCAGGTCGAACTGCTGGCCCTCGGCGCGCGCCTGCATCACCCAGCGGATCGCGTCGGAGCGGATGAGGCGGTGGAACGGCTGGGTGAAGCCGTTCAGCTCGAGGTTCCGCGCCGCCCAGTCGCAGTAGGTGTTGGAGAGGTCCACGCTCAAGGTGCTGCGCGCGCCTCCGTCGGCCGCGTAGACGGTGAAGGCGGCGGTGTACGCGAACAGGTTGAGGAAGCGCGCGCCGCGGGCCA
Organism: Myxococcales bacterium; assembly: GCA_016191815.1. GTDB lineage: Bacteria > Myxococcota > Myxococcia > Myxococcales > Myxococcaceae > JACPVI01. Next base: position 11,607 of record JACPVI010000031.1, on the reverse strand, counting down.
CTTCTCTCACGCGGGCGCGGGTCAGGCGGTGGTCCAAAAACAGCCCGGTGTCCAGGTAGTCGCCCAGGTTGACCCAGAAGCGCAGGCCCTGCTCGGTGACGGTGAACCACTCGCTCCCTTCGCCCGCCCGCCCGTACTGCTCGCGCCCCCACGGCTTGGGCAGATGGGTCTTGGTGTAGATTCGCGAGGGCGGCAGCTCGAGCACTCGCTCCACCGCCTCCAGCACCTCCGCCCGTTGCGCCTCGGACTTCCCCTCGGCGATCGCCCTGCGGCGGGGGTACTCCACCACGTGGGCCCGCCCCGCGTACCAGTCCACCGCGAAGGGGTACTCGGGGACGTCCCGGTCGTACAGCCGGTAGGCCGTCAGGCCGGCGCGCGCCGCCCAGCGCGCCCGGTGCCGGGCATTCTTGCGCAGGCGGTTCTCGAAGCTCGAAGCCGTTTCCTGGACGGCGCCCATACCTTTCACCATGCCGAAGTGGCCCGACGCCTCCCCGCTCGTTTCTGCCCGCCCGACAATACCGAAGCTCCGGGAGGCAGCGGCGGACTGCAAGGAGGCGGCACACGGCCAAGGGTGATGTTCGTCGGCGAGAAGCCGGGCGACTACGAAGACCGCGTCGGGCGCCCCTTCGTGGGGCCGGCGGGCCGAATCCTCGACCGGGCGCTCGCCGAGGTGGGCATCGATCGGCGGCACCGGGAGTACCGGGGCTTCGTGGAGGATCTGGCGAAGATCCGGCCCTACCTCCGGCGAAGGAGGGGTGAGCGGCAGAGGTAGCCGCGGCGGGAGCGGCCCGCCGCAGCCTGCCTCGGTCAGGCCTTGGCCCTGCCCGCGGCGGTGCCCTTCACCGCGATGTGCCGAGCCTGCACCTCCGGCTTCTTGGGGAGGATGAGGGTGAGTACCCCGTCCTTGATCTCGGAGCGGACGTTTTCGGCGTCTACGCCCTCGGGGAGGGTAAAGGAACGCGAGAAGTCCCCGTAGCGGCACTCGCATGAATAGTAGCGGTCGGTCTCCTTCGCCTCCTCCAGCTCGCGCTTGCCGGAGATGGTCAGCCGGTTGCCGGTGAGGGTGACGTCCAGGTTGTCTTCCCGGATGCCGGGCACGTCGGCCCGGAACACGAAGGAATCGTCGGTCTCCCTCACATCGAAGGCCGGAAGGAAGCCGCCCGCCCGCGCCTCGGGCCAGATGCGGGCCATCTCCTGGAAAGGATCCCAGCTGATCATTTCGCGCATCATCTCGCGCATCCTGCGGAACGGATCCCACTCGTGACGGACGGGTATCGCCTCGCCACGCTCTTCCCTGCGAACCAGCTCTCCTCGTTGTGCCATGGGCCTCCTCCTTGTGAAGGGGGCGCAAGATGCGCAATCCGAGGGCCGGCGTCGATTCGACCGCAGGGCAGTCGACCGTTCATGGGCGGGCATTGCCGGCGGGCAGGCGGAATCCGGGCCGGAGGCGCCAGGCGCCCGACGTTTGTGTAGTGTTCGCCCGCCATGCGCTTCGACACCCTCGCCATCCACGCCGGCCAGCAGCCGGACCCCTCCACCGGCGCGATCATGACGCCGGTCTACCTCACCTCCACCTATGTCCAGGCGGGACCCGGAGAGCACAAGGGCTATGAGTACTCGCGCACCAGGAACCCGACCCGCTCCGCCCTGGAGGCATGCCTGGCCGCCCTCGAGGGGGCCAAGCACGGGGCGGCCTTCGCCTCGGGGTGCGCGGCCGCCGACGCGCTGATGCACCTGTTCGACCAGGGCGATCACGTGGTCTGCTCGGACGACGTCTACGGAGGCACTTTCCGGCTCTTCGACAAGGTGTTCCGCCGGCAGGGGCTGTCCTTCTCCTTCGTCGACCTGACCGACCCCGCCTCGCTCGAGCGGGCGCTCACTCCCCGCACCAGGGCGGTGTGGGTGGAGACTCCGACCAATCCGATGCTCAAGCTCATCGACCTCCAGCGGGTGGCGGAGATCGCCCACCGGAGAAAGCTGGTGTCGATCTGCGACAACACCTTCATGACGCCGGCTTTCCAGCGGCCGCTTGAGTGGGGCTTCGACGTCGCCGTCCACTCGACCACCAAGTACCTCAACGGCCACAGCGACTGCGTGGGCGGCTTCGCCTGCACTTCGGACCAGGCGATCGCGGAGCGGATCTCGTTCCTGCAGAACGCGGTGGGTGGAGTTCCCTCGCCGATGGACAGCTTCTTGGTGCTCCGAGGCGTGAAGACGCTGCACGTCCGGATGCAGCGGCACGCCGAGAACGCCGCGAAGGTGGCGGAGTTCCTCTCCGGCCACCAGAAGGTGGAGAAGGTCACCTACCCGGGGCTCCCCTCACATCCACAGCACGAGCTGGCGCGGAAGCAGATGAAGGGGTTTGGCGGGATGCTCACCTTCGTCATCCGGGGTGGGTTGGAAGCCGCGAGGCGGTTCCTCAAGTCGGTCCGCGTCTTCTCGTGCGCGGAATCCTTGGGCGGGGTGGAGTCCTTGATCGAGCACCCCGCGATCATGACCCATGCCTCGGTGCCGAAGGAGATGAGGGAGCGGCTGGGCATCGGCGACGGCCTCATCCGCCTGTCGGTCGGAATCGAGGATCCGCAGGACCTTCTGGACGACCTCGCGAGCGCGCTGGCTGGCTGACGGCTTGCCTCCTCTATGGCTCCTGCGGCGGCTCGCTCGCTTGTTGTGGCCGCGCGCCCGCCTACCGTAGGCTCTCTGCCGCCTTGAGTCTGCGCATCGCGCGAATCGCGGTCGTCGGGGTGGGGCTTGCGTGCATCGCCGCGCGGGCCGCCAAGCCGCGGAAGCCTCCCCCCCTGCCCAAGCAGTGCGAGGCGCCCGAGCTGCGCGACGCGCACGGGCTCAAGCAGGCCGCCCAGGAGGACTCCACCCTCTCGATGGGGCTCGATTCGGTGGCCACCTGGTGCTTCGACCCCCGCGGCGAATGGAACGGCGGCTGGACCAAGAAGCCCAAGGAGGAGCCGAGCCCCGACTGCGCCCGGGCCATCGCCGCCTGCGAGAAGGCGGCAGAGGTGGTGAAGAAGACCGCCGCTCTCCACGAGCTGGATGCTCTGGCGCTGGCCGACCTCGACCGGCCCTACCTCGGCGCTCGCTACCAGGTGAAGCGCGGGGGCGTGAGGGACCGCCCGAGCGGCGCCGCCAGCTGCCGCTCGCGCGTTCGGGCCGACCTGTTTTCTCAGGCCCAGCAGCTGATGGAGAAGTCGCGGGTGCATGCGCAGGTCTTGGCGGAGTACGGCTCCTACCGGAGCTGGCTGTACGCCGAGGGCCTCAAGTGCCAGAACGCCGTCTCCGAGGCGTTGAGCAGGAGATCCTCGAAGACCGAGCTGCCCAGGGAGTCCGTTGCCGCCCCCCGGCCGGCTGCGAACGTGGAAGCGGCTGGGGAGGCCGGCGCTGCCTCCCGGCCGGCAGCGAGCGCGGAGGAGCCTTCCGCGGCCGGGACACCTGGCGGAGGGGCGAGCGCCGCCGAAGGGAGCCAACGGGCTCAAGTCACCGAGCTTGTCCGCGCGGTCCGCGAGCTCGAGCCGATGACGAAGTGGAAGCTACTCGCCGGGCGGGCGAGCGCGCTCGAAGGGGACCCGGAGCAAAAGGGGGCGTTCCGCCACTCGATCGAGGTGAAGGCGTGCCGATGCGCGAGGGTGAGCCCGGCGGCGATCCTCCGCGCACTCGAGAACCGAGAGGGCGGGGAGGCGGGCGTGTCGCTGCTCATGGCCGAGGACGCCGCCAACACCCGCTGCGCCGTCTGCTGGATCGACGCGTACACCTCCTGGAAGCCGAAGGCAGAGCGCCACTGCGCGGCGATGGCCTCGTTCACGGAGGCCGAGCTCACCAAGCTCGAGCTGTCGGACGACGGGCCGGGCATTCCCCGCAAGTGCTTTGACGAGGTCCGGAGCGCCAGGGCGAGCAGCGCCACCCCACCGCCGGCTCTCTCCCAAGCCTCCGCGGATGCCGGGGCTCCGGCGGCGAGTCAAGCGACGAGCGGTTTGCTGGTGAACGTGGGCGGGTACACCTACTACCGTCCCCCGGACGCGGGTCATCATCGTGCGCTCTCTCCCGAAGCCCACGGCTCCGCCGCATCATCGGGCTCAACGGTCTCCGCCCACGCGCCGCCCGGAGGGTTGGCGCCAGCGTCCTCGGGCGGAGCGGTCCCGCAAGCCGGCGCACCACACTCCTTCAATACCGCGCCAGCCGCGCCACCGGAGCCCTTGGCCGGTGGAGCGGCCGCGCACGCCGGCGCGCAATACTCCGTCAAGTCGGCGCCAGGCGCGGCCCCCTCGGGCGGTGGAGCGGCCCCTCTCACCCAAGCTGGAGCACCGTATCCCGTCAAGTCGGCGCCAAGCACCACACCGCCGGCCGCTGGAACGGCGTCAGGGCCCTCCGGCGGAGGTGCCGCCGCTGGGGCACAATTCCCGGTCAACGCCGGCCGGGGATCGCCACCGGCACCCAGGGACGACCGGACCGCGCCCGCCCATGATGCCTTCGTGCCGCCGCAGTCCTACGCGCCGATCCCGCCGCGCGAGGAAGGGCGGCTGTACGTCCGAATCAGTATGAGCAGCGCCTGTGTGGCGGAGATCCTCCCCGGGCCGATCCACGCGCGGAACGGAGACCTCATCTTGGTGCCGCTGAACGCGCGCTCCCTCGAAGTCAAGAGCCCCTGCGGAGGCGTGGCCGAGATCTACTACGGCAAGGAGCCGGCCCCGCGGTCCTCCGAGGTCTTCGCGCGGAACCAGCCGGTCGCGTTCGTCTTCCGGGCCCAGTAGCTGCTTCACTCGCGGCTGGCCAGGTAGTCGATGAGATCGATCTTGGTGACGATCGCGACCACCTTTTGTCCCTCTCGGACCACCGCCACGTTGTCCTCGGCGAAGACCTCGCGCAGCTTGGCGATGGAGGTGTCCGGGCTCACCACTCCCTGCAGCGGCGCGACGATGGGGTCGATGGGGTCGCTGAGCTTCTTGGCGCCGCTCACCAGGGCGTTGAGCAGGTCGTACTCGTGGATCATCCCCTCGGCGGCGTCGTCCTTACCCACCACCGGCATCTGGCTGATGCCGTGGCGCTTCATGGTCTCGATGATCTGATCGATCCGCTCTCCCCGCCGCGCGGCGATCACCTGCCCCTGCCGCGAGCGGATGACGTCCGCCACGGTGCCCGGGCCACGCTCCTCGAGGAAGCCGTTGTCGCGCATCCACTCGTCCGAATAGAACTTCGAGATGTAGCTCGAGCCCGAGTCTGGCAGCAGGCAGACGATGACCTTGCCCCGACCGACCTCCTTGGCCAGCTCTACCGCCACGTGCACCGCGCCGCCGGAAGAGCCACCGGCGAAGATGCCCTCCTCGCGGGCCAGCCGGCGGGCGGCCACGAAGCACTGGCGGTCGTCCACCTGCCTCACGTCGTCGACCACCGAGAAGTCCATCGCCTGGCAGAGCATGTCCTCGCCGATGCCCTCCACCTTGTAGACGTGCGGCGGGGGGAGCTTCTTGGTCTTGAAGTACCCCTGGTAGACCGACCCGATCGGGTCCACCCCGATGTTGCGGATCGCCGGCTTCTTCTCCTTGAAGAACTTCCCCGCTCCGCTCATCGTCCCGCCGGTGCCCAGCCCCGCCACGAAGTAGTCGATCCTCCCCTCGGTCTGCTCCCAGATCTCCGGGCCGGTGGTGACGTAGTGGGCCTCGATGTTGTCGGGGTTGTGGTACTGGTTGACGTAGAAGCTGCCCGGAGTCTCCCGGGCGATGCGCTTGGCAGTCTCGTAGTAGCTCTTCGGGTCATCGGCGGGGACGTTGGTGGGGGTGACGACGACCTGGGCGCCCAGCGCCTTGAGCCGGTTGATCTTCTCCGTCGACATCTTGTCCGGCATCGTGAAGATGCAGCGGTAGCCCTTCACCGCCGCGGCGAGGGCGATGCCCATGCCGGTGTTGCCCGAGGTGTTCTCCACGATCGTCCCGCCCGGCTTGAGCAGGCCGGCCCGCTCCGCCTTCTCGAGGATGTGGAGCGCCATCCGGTCCTTCACCGAGCCGCCCGGGTTCATGAACTCGCACTTGAGCAGCACGGCGGCGTCGTTCGGCCCGACCAGCTTGCCGAGCCTGACCAGGGGGGTGTTTCCGATCGCGGTGAGGACGTTCTCGTGGAATCGCATGGCGCCTGTATACCCAAGGCCGGGCCCGCGCCGCCTGGAGTTTGTAGGGCGGCCGGGCGGGTCGGGGGTGCTCAGGTCGCCCGTTTGAAGCGCTCGCCCTTCATCAAGGACTCGATGCGCTCGAGCACTTCCGCCTTGTACACGCGAGAGCCACACAGGGGGCAGGCGCCTTGAGGCACGTCGGTGAGCACGACCACCTTCCCGTTGACCGTCATTCGGACCTCCACGAAGCGGTTCTCGTACACCCCGCTGCACGGGCACCGCCCGTAGTCCCGCTTCCCGTGGTCGACCGGCATGAAGGGACCTAAGATAGCCTCCCCGTGACGAAGGTTCCTCCTCCTCGTGTTCCCTCTTCGCAGCAGGGGGGCCCCCAGGCCGCGCAAAGGCCCCGCCGCCCGAGGTCAACCGAGCGCCCCGAAAAGATCCGCGCTCCGAAGGCGGCGGTTCACCAGGCTGAGCCGATGGAGGAGGGGGAGGGGCTGTCGGCCGAGGCCAAGCCCGAAGGCGAGATGACGCACGAGGAACTGCAAAAGGAGGCCGAGAAGCAAAGCGAAGCCTGGACACCCTGGAACGAGTCCCACGAGGACCGCGAGAACAAGCTCGAGCGCGACCAAGAGCAAGCGCGCGAGGAAGCGGTCAAGGGCAAGGACGAGGCGCAAAAGCCCAATCAGAAGGAGGGCGCGCGAAACGCGCTCGCCAGGCGCGGCGCGCACCCGGCCCACAGGAAAGCGGTGCGGGACGGGTTCGAGCGCTCCTCGGATCCGGTCAAGGCGGCGCTGGCCAAGCTGGAGCAGGCGGCGGCGGCGACCGCGCTGAGGGGAGTGGCGGACCCTCCGCCCCTGCCGCGGCCCGATCGGCCGATGGACGCGATGGCGCTCCTCCACGCGGCGCAGGACCCGGGGATCCTCTTCCGGGAGGACGCGCACCGCGAGGGGCACTCCGAGGAGCAGGAGGATCCGGAGCTGGCCGCGGCGGTGGAGGAGTGCATTCGGCTGTTGTTCACGGTGCGGGGCATTCTCCGGGTGGGGCCGGGGCAGAACGACCGGAACGAGCCGGTGATCGTGATCGTGCTCACCCGCGGGTTCGGCGAGGCGCAGCTCCGCGCGGTGCCTCCCAAGGTGCACCGCTTCCCCACGCTCTTGGCCATCCCTTACGATCTCCTTCCGCTCCGACGTGAGCGCTGAGCCGAACAGAATGGCGGCCACGGAATCCGGGCCGAGCCTGGATGAGCGGATGCGCTCGCTCATCGCGGAGACCACCGGGGTTTCCTCGAGCCACTCGCCGGTGAAGAAGCTCAAGGGCGACGCGAGCAACCGCTCGTACTACCGGGTCGGCGCTCCCCCGAGCAGCTACGTGGTGATGGTGATGCCGCCCGACGCGGGGAGAAGCGAAGAGGCGACCAGGGGCGGGCCTCCCAAGGAGCTGCCCTTCCTGAACGTGCAGCGCTACCTCAAGCGGCTCGGGGTGCGGGTGCCGGAGATCCTCCGCTACGACGAGCAGGCGGGGATGATGGTGCTGGAGGACCTGGGGGACGTCACCTTCGAGGCGGCGCTGGTGCAGGGTGACCGCGAGGCGCTGTACGGCCGGGCGGTGGAGCTTCTGGCCATGCTGCGCTCGAGGGCGGAGCGCGACGCCGACCCCGACTGCCTGGCTTTCACCCGCGCCTTCGACGAGGACCTCTACGACTGGGAGCTGCACCACTTCCGGGAGTGGGGACTCGAGACCTGGAGTGGGAAGCAGCCCAGAGCTGCAGAGCGGGCAGAGCTGGACAAGATCTTCCGGCGCATCTCCTCCCGGCTGGCGGCCGAGCCGCGGGGCTTCACCCACCGCGACTACCAGAGCCGAAACCTCATGGTGAAGGGCGGGGAGATCGCGGTGATCGACTTCCAGGACGCCCTCCTGGGTCCCCGCCAGTACGATCTGGTGGCGCTCTTGCGCGACAGCTACGTCGAGCTGGACCGCGCCTTCGTGGAGCGGATGCTCGACCGCTACCTCGGCGCCTTCGAGCGCGAGAGCGGCGAGCGGATCGACGCGGCAGCCTTCAAGGACCTCTTCGACCTGCTCACCGTCCAGCGCAAGCTCAAGGACGCAGGGCGCTTCGAGTACATAAGCCGCGTGAAGGGTAACCCGGGCTTCCTGGTCTCCATCCCCGCCTCGCTCCGGTACGTCCGGCAGGCCTTGGAGCGCAGGCCCGAGCTGGGCGACCTCCGCGCGATCGTCGCGCGCTACGTCCCCGAGCTGGGCTGACTCAGTGCGGCGCGGCGGGGCGCTCGGGCTGGGTGGGGGAGAAGGCGGCTCCGCATGGGTCGAGCCGGCCGCAATCGCCGGGCGGCCGGTGCTGCGCTCGCCGGCAATGCCCTCGCCGAGAGAGGAATTGGCCTGTACCTCGCCTCCGGTCGGCGCGAAGCTGGACGGCGCGCGATGAAGGCCATCGTCCTCTGCGCCGGGCTGGGCACGCGGCTGAGGCCGCTCACCGAGCTATGGCCCAAGCCGGCCGTGCCGCTGCTCGGGCAGCCGCTGCTCAGGTACGCGCTCGCCGGGCTTCGCCGGGCGGGTGTCACGGCGGTAGGCATCAACACCCACTGGCTTCCGGAGGTGATGGAGAGGGTCGCCCGCGCGGAGTGCGAGCGGATGGGACTCTCGCTGACCACGGTCCGCGAGCCGGAGATCCGGGGGACTGGCGGCGGCATCCGCGGGCTGGCGGCCATGCTGGCGGACGGGCCGGCGCCAGTGGTCAACGGGGACGTGCTGCTCGCGGCGGAGCTGGGCCCGATCCTCGAGGCGCATCGCCGCAGCGCGGCTGCGGCCACCATGGTGCTGCTCCCGATGCCGGCCGGCCAGGGCTACGCGCCAGTGGAGATCGATGGCGGCGGTGCCGTGCGGCGGATCGCCGGCCGCGGTCCGGGAGGCGACCGACTATCGTCCTGGCACTTCTCTGGGGTTCACGTGCTCTCGCCGCAGGTGCTCGAGCACATGGAGCAGGGGCCAGAGGACATCAACCGCGACGTGTATCCGCGGCTGATCGCGGCCGGCGCCACGGTGCGGGGACACCTGTTGGAGTCGCGCTCCGCCTACTGGTCGGATCTCGGCACGCTCGAGCGGTACGCGGCGGCGCATCGCGATCTCCTGTTCGGCAGGGTGCCAGGCGGGACGTTCTTGGGCTCCTGGCCGCTCGACCCGGCGCACCGCGGGGAGGGAAACTTTTGGGCTCACCCTTCGGCGGTGCTCTCGGGAGCGAGGGTGGCAGGTCCGGCCTTCTTCGCGGAGGGCTGCGTGCTCGAGGACGACGTCCGGATCGGCGCGGGGGTCTCGGTGGGCCGGTTCTCCCGAGTGGGCCGAGGCGCCGCGCTCAACCGGGTGGCGGTGCTCGACGGAGCAAGCGTGACGCCGCAGGCGCAGCTCGAGGATGCGGTGGTGCTTCCAGGAGGCCGGGTGGTGCCCGCCTAGCTGGTCCCGGCCCGGGGCTTCACCCACGGCTCAATTCGTCGCGTAGCGCGCCAGCACGCAGGTGACGTTGTCGTTGCCGCCCGCGGCGTTGGCCATGTCGATGAGCTTCGCGCAGGCCTGCTCGAGCTCCGGCGTCGAGCCGAGCACCTCCTGGATCTGCGCGTCGGGGACCATGCCCGAAAGGCCGTCGGAGCAGAGCAGGAACACGTCGCCACCACGCACGTCCAGGCGCTTCAAGTCGACCAGGACAGTGTCCTTCATCCCCAAGGCGCGAACGATGACGTTCTTGTGCGGGAAGGCCTCGATCTCCTCCGCGCTTAGTTTCTTCGCCTTGAGGTAGTCGTTGAGCAGCGAATGGTCCTCGGTCAGCTGCTCGAGCACCCCGTCTCGGAAGGAGTATCCGCGGCTGTCCCCGACGTGGGCGAGATACACCGAGCCGCCGGCGAAGTAGACCGACACGATGGTGGTGCCCATGCCCTTGAACTTCTGATCGGTGCCCGCCCGCTCGAAGATCCGGATGTTGGCCAGCTTGATGCCGGTGGCCAGCCGGTTCTCGTCGTAGTTGCGGCTCTTGTCCATCTTGTAGGGCCAGGTGGCGTCGATGTCTCGAGCGGTGAGGCGGAAGAACTCGGCGATCTCGTCGACGGCGATCCGCGAGGCGATCTCTCCCGAGGAGTGGCCGCCCATGCCATCCGCGACGCAGAAGAGCTTCTCCTCGGCCAGAACGAGGAACGAGTCCTCGTTGTGGTTCCGCTTCATGCCAACGTGGGTGTTTCCCGCGACCTCGATCCGCATGCCGAGAGTGCCTGGAAGGGGGACAGGGGAACCGAGCATCGATCCTAGCCCATGCACCGCGGAGGTTAATCAAGCGGCCAGCGAACGGTCAAAGCCTACCTCAGCGGGTCGCTCGCTCGAATAGCAATTGGTCGCCTTCGCGGGTGCCGCTCCCCGCCATCGTGCCCGCAGGCAGCTCTAGCACGGACCGTGCCCGAAGGAAGATCCCGGTGACCCGCCAGGGTGGGAGCGCGGGGTAGGCCTTGACCACCGCTCCTTTGGAGTCCAGGAAAAGAGCATCGATGGGGATGCGCATGAAGAACGTGTGGATGGAGTTGCAGGGGACCAGGTGCAGGCCCTCTCCGAAGTCGAGGTGCCTCCGTCCCATCAGGCCGACCAGGCGGGCGAGGAAGCCGGTGGCCTGCTCGGCTCGGTCAGCCAAGAGCTTGCCCCGGGTGGTGTTGGAAACCCTGAACGGCATCGGTCGAGGATCTACACCATGCTGAAGCCGCTTTCGCCTCCGCTCCACCTGGTGCTGGTCTCGCCTCGGATCCCGCCGAACACCGGCAACGTGGCTCGGCTCTGCGCGGTGACCGGGTCACGGCTGATCCTGATCGAGCCGCTGGGATTCTCGATTTCGGACCGTGAGCTCAAGCGAGCCGGCCTCGACTACTGGGACAAGGTTTTCCTCAAGCTCTTCGGCAGCTACGGCGCCTACCTCTCCGAGTTCCCCCAGGCGAGGCGGTTCCTCTTCTCGGCGCGGGCGAGGAGGCCGATGTGGGAGGCCGATTTCCGGGCCGGCGACCACCTGGTCTTCGGCCCCGAGCCGGACGGCTTGACGGGCGAGTTGCTCGCCGGCGGGTCGGGCGAGCCGTTGGCTATCCCGATGCTGCCGCAGCGTCGGTCGCTGAACCTCTCCACCGCGGTGGGGATCGCCGCGTACGAAGCGCTGAGGCAACTTTCGGGCTCCTGAGGCGCCGTCTCGTTGGAGAGGGCGCCGACCGGGGCTACACTGGCCCCGCCCATGAGAGCTTCACCGCTCGCCGAGGTTTTGTACCGAGCACACAAGGAGAAGGCCACCGGGTACGTCCGGGTGCAGCACGGCGAACGGCGAGCCATCCTGGCGATGAAGGACGGGGACGTGGTGGGCGTGGAGGTCGGCTTCGGCTACCAGAGCGTCGCCCAGGCCTTGCTCCAGGCGGAGCGCATCGATCCCGGGCAGTTCGATGCCCTCTGGGCGCGGGGCGAGGGTGGGA
>JACPVI010000026.1 GCA_016191815.1 Myxococcales bacterium | reverse complement strand
GGTCAATCGCGTTCCCGGTTTCGTCGGTAAAGAAGAGCGGGTTGTCGAGCGCGTACGCGTAGACCGGAACGCTGTGCCCCATCGCCGCCGCGAACCTCAGGTATTCCGGATCCTGCTGTAGCGGCTCGGGTTGGAGGTACCTACCGATGGCAGGGTCGTAGTAGCGGTTCCAGTTTTCGAAGAGGTCCGTCTCCGCGTCGTGGTATTGGCCAGGGAAGCGAAGAGGCGTCCACAGCGGCGTGGCCCCGTTCTGAAACCGACGGTATTCATACTCTTGCAGGGCGACGCCTTCGTAATTCCAAGACGGTGGCCGTCGAAGGCAGGCGGAGTTGCCTGGCGCGAAGTTACCGGACGTGCTGTTGAATGTAACGACGATGTGGCCGCTCGTCGGCGCACCGACCCAACTCGTCCATGTGTCGCCTTTGTGATAGCCCCCGTACGGACCGGCGAGGACCGCGAGCGTATCGCCGTTCTTGACGTTAGTCGGGTCGAAGTAGGTACTGCCACAGTTTTCGGTGTCCATGAACGAAAGGCGAACTCGGACATCCATCCGCATTCCGAGCGTCGGCTGGATGAAGTCGGCCAGCCAGGTCTCAGAGGGCGTTGCGGGATATGGGTGAGCCGACTCGCCCCACTGCTGGACCCTGTTGGGATGGCCGAAGGGATCGTGTTCTCCCGTTCCTGCAATGAGAGCGTTGTAGTCAATCGCCAGGACAGGCTTCCCGATGTGGTCGGAAATGAGTGTATAAATGCTGCAGTTGACGCTCGTCTCGCCGGGCCGGGCACAATCACCGCTCAAGTCGTCAAGGCGATTCCAGTTTTGGTCGAACTTGCCCCGAATGAACGCGACCGGGCGACCATCCAGCCAAACGTATTCGTCGATGGGTCTGTAGGTGCCGCCCACCAGCGCCCCCCTGTCCTCGAGCGGTTGCTTTCCCAAGTCGTAGAAGAACTCGACGTCCGCGTTGACTGGGTCAACCTTCTTCCTCCTGCGCCCGAAGGCGTCATAGAAGTAGTTGTACCAGCCACCATTCACATTGGCGGCCTTGAACACCGTCTCGATGGTTGACTGGGTGGCTTCTGGGCCATAGGCGAAGTCGAGGAAGTAGTTGTAGGTGCCGCTCGAATCTGTTGTCCACCTCTTGGAAGAGGCTCGTCCATCTCGGTCGTACGCCAAGGTGTACGAAAGCTTGGTGCTCGTGTCGTACGCTTTGGCGAAGCCTGTCAACCTGTCTGGAAGCGGGCCACCACCGTACGTGTACTGAATGCCGAGGTCCGGAGCGATTGGCTCAATCCCCATCCAGGTTCGGTTGCTGCGGCTGTCGTAATTGTACACGCGTCGCTTGAACGGTCCGCCCGTGGAGGAGAAGCGAGGTGCGTCCGCGCTCTTGAGCCGAAGCATCTGGTCATAGCCGACAAGGGCCGGGTCACCGGCGGATCCGTAGTCCTCCACTTGGCTTTGCGTGGCGCCGAGGAAACAGGTGTCCGTCCTGGCGACTTGGTCTGCCTTCCATGTGTACGTGCGCTTGTAGATTTCTCCCCCGCCACCGACGCCGCCCTCGGAGACCCAAATTGCCCGGAGGCGACCGGTATGGTCGCTCGTGGCCATGGACGGCGGTGACGTGGGGCAGTAGCTTGCCGGAGCTGCGCTTGCGTTGTCTCCAAGCAAGTACTCGACCCCGTGAACGAAGTTCCCATGGTCATAATACACCTGGTAGTCGCGGACTCCGCCATACGGCTCCCACGTAATCTGTTGGAACAAGTCCTCTGTGAGCCAGGAGCCTTGGCTCCAGACGTCGACCGAGATTCCGAAGATGCGATCTGTCTCGGCCCCGCCTGAATACCAATACCGAATGGTGCGGCCGTGAGGGTACGTAATAGTAGAGAGGTTGCCGTTTGGAGTGTAGGTGTAGGTAGCATGGGGATTGTCGTCGATAGTACCCCCGCAGGTTGTCGCCCCAGGTCTCAGGCGTATCTCCTTCAGGACGCGCCCTTCCGCATCGTATTGGTACCAGGTGGTGCCAGAGGAGTCAGTCATCCGAAGGAGGCGCCCCTTGGTGTTGGCGGGCTGGGGACAGCTCGGATGAGGCAGTCCTGCCGAGGTGTCATAGTCAAGCGTGTACAACCACTCGGCCGGGCCGCCCGCCGTCCGGTAGGCGCCGGTGAGACGACCTAAGGCGTCAAAAGTGTAGCCGAGGCTTTCGACGGCCTGTCGTTGCTGTTCAGTCTGCTTGGCCACGACGTTGCCCAGGGCGTCGTATTCGAAGCGTGCCGTCCCCTTTGCGCCTGCGCCGTTGTCAGTGTTCGGGAGTCGAGTTTCAATGACGTTGCCAAAGTCGTCGTGTTGGTAATAGGCGGTCTTCGGGTCATCCGAGCCGCCAGTATTCGTGCAGCTCTGCGCCCAGCTACCCGTGGCATCAACAGTAACGGCACAGATGTTTCCCTGCTTGTCGTAGGCAAGGCGAGTCTTGATGCCCCCTGATGTGGACGTCGGGAATTCCGTCAGCGCATCGAGGCGATTCGCCTTGTCATAGAGCAGGTGGTGGCAGAGCGGCGAGGCGGGTATGTCCGCGGTGACGCCGTTGCACCACGCGGGGGGAGAGTTGTAGCCGAAGCCGGTGCCGACCAAATTGTCCGCCCTGTCGAAAGCGCGAACTTCGGAGTACTTTCCTTGCTGGTTGCCAACTTCGCTCCAGGTTGGTCGCCGGTGAGCATCGGCGGCGAAGGTCATCACGCGCCTGGGAATGTTCGGATCCACGGAGGAATAGTAGGCCTCCGTTCTCAGAGTCCCATCAGGCCAGTATTCAGGGTATTCCACCTTCTCTGCCCAGAATTGCCCGTTCTGGTCAGACGCCTTTGCTCGCCACTGGAGCCGCGGCGAGAGCGTGCCTCCGGTGCAGCCGTTGGCGGCGCCCACGCGGTAGCAGAACACCTCGTAGTTTCCTTCGGGCCAACGCACCCAGATGAGCCTCCCGGCCTCGTACCCAAAGGCAGTCTCCGCCGTCCCGCCTCCGGGGAGCTGAACCCTTCGCAAAGTGACTCGGTCCTCGACGTAGGTGTAGTTGGTGACAATGCCGTTCTCGTCGGTAACCTGCAACGGATTCCCCCGGTCGTCGTAGGTGTCGAAGGTGGTGTCCAGGGAAGCTCCACTCAGCCCTTGAGGGAAGCGGGAAACCTTCTGAAGCCGATTCGATGTGTTGCCCGAGTTTGCGAGATAGTAGGAATAGCGCGTTGCCGGGGGAAAGCCACCATCGGCCAAGTCGCAGTCTACCGAAGTGGGTCCAGCGACAAAACAGGGGCCGTGCACTGCCCTCACTCGGCCGTACGTGTCCTCCTGCCCGGCGCAGCTACCGCCGTTCGGCTGCTCGCAATCGTAGAAGAACGTTCCGACGTGGCGCGTCACCATTCCGCCGTCCAGCAGCTTGGTCTTGCCATAGCGGATCTGCGCTTTTCGCCGGTTGGTGGTTGAGTCGTAGGTGTAGCGAGTGCCCGCGTCCTCTCCCGCAGCGAGGACGCTCTCTGCGCGCTCGTCCTTGAGGAGTTGCTGCTGGTTTGCGCCGTAGAGGTAGTCGAAGTACTCCTCCTCGAGCCCTCCATCCGAGGCATCCATGTTCGAGGCGCCCCGCTTGATTGCTCGCCTCTCGAGAGTGTTCTCCGGAGCGCCGGCGTCCGCGCCGACCACGGACCACGCGTACGCCTCCCAGTTGTCCCGCTTGTCCTTGACCGCCTTCTCGTAGCCCGGGGTACTGGTTGAGCAGGCCCACTCGTACTGAATTGAGCCGGGGCTGCAGGCATTTGCCACAGAGCAGCCCGCGTCGGTCCGGTAGACGCGTTGAGCCGACTCCTGACCGAGTGCGGACAGCGTCTCGTAGCGAGTCGTGAGGCCTGCGCCCCCGTCAAGGCCGTCGCCGCGCCCGGCTGCAAGGTCGGCAACGAGCCGAATGGCGGGGGTGTACCCGCAGCATTCTGAGCCGGTCTGGCATGGCGTTGTGCCAGCATCGTAGTCGATAGAGTAGTTGTCGCTGGCGCTTGAGAGTGAAGTAGCGGCCGCCCCGCTTGAGTAGAGGTGCCGAACGACTTCGCCGTCCACCTCGGTGATTCGCAACTCCCCCACAGGGTAGTCATACGTGGTAGTCCCGTCGGCGGTCGTGGCGCTGCGAAGCAGGCCGGGGCGAGGGGCGCCGCCGTCCATCACGTACTGGAACGAGACCGCCGGAGCGAGCGGCTCACCGCCATCGCTGCTCGTGGGGCTTCTGTCAATCGATGAGACAGCGCACTCTCCGGCACCTCCGAAGTCAGTGTAGTTGAAGACAAGGCGAGTGCCATCGGTAGTACGCACCTCCGAGATGTATGGTACTCCCACCTGCGTGCCGGCATCCCCACGCGGGCATGAGAGGCCGACAGGCAACGCGTAGGACACGGTGGCAAGCGTCACGCCCTGCCCGTTCTCTATGCGTGAAAGGAAGTGTCTGTCGACGGAATTCGGCGCAGTGGCCCATGGGGCTTCAAAGGCGAGGCGGTGTCCATCCGCGCGCACAAGCACGAAGCCAGCGTCGGTGCTCTGGAGCCGCTCTGGAACCGACATGTTGCTCGCGTGCCTCGCTGCCCAACATGGGCTTCCCGAACACGGCTCAAACGAGAAAAGGCGGCCATCGGTGTCCCGAACGCTCCAGAGGAACGGCTGCGCCTTAATCAGGGAATAGTAGTCGTGCCACCACTGGAGGGAATCTGAATTCGAAGGGCTCGAGCCGAAAGGCTTGGGCACGCCCTTTACAACATCGTCGACTTCCCACGTGTGGGTATGCGAGTCATACGTCCGTCTCAACTCAAACGACCGGGGATAGGACTGAATGCGCACGTCGGTGGTCCGAAGCAAACTGTCCCCTCGACCAAGGTGCACAGGGTGCCCGATGCAGACGGGCGGGCACTTGCAGTCGGACCCCCTGCACTCAGAAATGTCTGGACTCTTGCGCTGCCGGCACATTGGAGTAGCGTAAATGGAATCGTCGCAAACGTAATTGTAACCACAACAGCCCCATGCGCAGGCGTATGTGTCGAGGCCGCAACACGTCCCATTGTCGGCGCAATAAGAGAATGGCTGACAGCAATTTGCTGGCTGATATGCATTCCCCGGACAGCACGGCCACCAAGAGCCACACGGAATGGGACACGTTGTGGCGTCGAGCGGGACGAGCAAAGACAGAAGAAGCGCGGAGCGAGCAATCGCGGGGAGAGCGCGCCCGCGTGACGGAGGACGCCGATCGCTACGTCTTGCGCAGGCGAGTCGGAGCAGCGGCATTCGAGTCATCGGTTGACTCCTTGTTCCCTAAATGTGTCGGTGGCACGATTCTCCGTCACGGGCCGGCGTCCCGTGGCTGCGGTGAGGCAATCCGTGGAGTCCAGTTCGAGGGCGGTGCGCAGTAGGTGTGCCCAGGGGCCGGGTAGATGGAGATGCACCACCAGTTCATCGGACAGTCGTCGTGCTCTTCACACCGTCTGGAGCACGCGTACCGAGAGGCAGGATCCGGACCGTAATGGAAGCAGATGCTGGACTGGCACTCGGAGGTTCCGCCGGCTGTGCAATCTTCGCCCAACTGCTTTGTTGCAGGGCCCATCTGGAGGAATTGGTGGCTGGTGAATACGCGTGGGCTGGCGTCCCTCCTCTGGTCCGGCCCCCCGCACGCGCACGAGGCCACCTGCGCCGCCGTGCCCAGTACCGCTGCGACGCCGAGCAACAGGAGGAGCCGGCTCCGGCCGGTCCGCAAGTTCCGTTTCACTGGCATGGATGTCCTCCGGATTTCGTTGCGGGCGACGTGTGGGCTTTATGAGGGCGGCAGGGGCGATGTGGCCGGGGTGCTTGTTGGATGCCCGTCGCCTGCGGCCGAGAGAAGCTTCCGATGAAGTCGGTGGCCCGCATGTCCCCACCCCCGGACTACGAAGTCGCGCAGACCGTCTCGAGTGCCATCGAACGGCCGCGCGTTGCTCAAAGGCACCCGAGTGCGACGAAGAGCGCCCCTATAAGAGTAAGCGAAAGAATCATGCCGAGCGTCCTGTGGGTGACTTTGGTCAACCGCGGCGGCCGGTGTGGCCAGAAAGCTGGCCACTGTGGCTCGAAAGCTGGCCACTGACTCTCTTTGCAACTGACGAGCGGTCAATTCGAGGCAGGCGCTGATGGCTCGCGACTCACTCCGGCTGCTGTGCGCGCCACTGGAGTTTTCGGTAGAGACCATCCCCCGTGAGGTTGCAGCTCCCGACGGCCAACCAGGCGAGCCCGGCGCCTTCGAGGATGTAGATCTTGGAGTGGAAGATGGACAGTGAGCCAGTAGCGAAGCCGTGGACGGTCGCTCCAGCGTTCAACAGGTGGCCCACCGCTTGCGCGAGGTCACTCCGTTCCCGAGCCCAACGACAACAGCGAGAGTGCCCCCCGAAACCGTGAACGCGCGGAAGGCCCCGCCCAAAGGTCCGGTGCCGCCCGTCGACGCGTAGGCTGAGTGGATCGCGCAGGATGAATACTTGCCTGAGCCAAGCTTCGCCTTGAGCAGATCCCCGAAGCGACTCGGTCGTCCCCCAGGGTCGAAAGGCTGTTGGAAGAACCTGACGCGGATGCGCGCCTCCTCGCGCGCGATCACATGTGAGCAAGGCCCCTTGTCCACTTCTCGTCCAAGGCCCCGATGAGATCGCCCTACCTTTCCGGCCGCGCCTCGGCCTGCGCGCGGCCCAGGCGGCGGAGGAACTCCGACTCGTCGATGGTCTCCACCCCTAGCGCCCGCGCCCGGTCATACTTCGAGCCGGGCTCCCGCCCCACCACCACGAAGTCGGTCTCACGCGAGACGGTGGAGCTGACGCGCGCCCCGGCCTCCTCGGCCTCGGCGGAGGCCTCCTCGCGCGTCATCGTGTCCAGCCCACCGGTGAGAACCAGCGTCTTGCCCGCCAGCGGGCCGCGCGCCACCTTGCGCCGCTCCGGCTCCACCTCCACCCCCACCCGGCGAAGCTTCTGAATCAGCTTGCGACTCTCCGGTCGCTGGAGCCACTGGTGAAGGCTGCCGGCTATCTCCGGACCTACTCCTCCCACCTCCATCAACTCCTCCACGGAAGCGTCTGCCAGCTCTTCCAGGGAGGCGAACGCTTCGGCCAAAGCCTTGGCCGCGGTCGGCCCCACGTGGCGGACGTTGAGCCCGACCAGGAGCCTCCAGAGCGGCCTTTGGCGCGCCGCGGCGATGGCCTCCAGTAGGTTGGAGACCGACTTCTCCTTGAAGCCGGGAAGCTGCGAGAGCTGCTTTCCCGTGAGCGAGTAGAGGTCCGCCGGATCCTCCACCCAGCCGCGCTCCATCAGCGACGCCAAGGTGACATAGCCCAGGTGCTCGATGTCCATCGCTCCCCGGGAGGCGAAGTGGTACAGCCACTCGAGCGACTGCGAGGGGCATCGGCGGTTCGGACAGCGCCAGTCCGCCGCTCCCTCCTCCCGGACCAGCCGCGCCTTGCACGAGGGACAACGATGGGGGAAGACCCACGGCCTCGCGCCTTGGGGGCGCCGGGAAGGGACCGGGCCCACGATCTCGGGGATCACCTCCCCCGCCCGGCGGACAATTACGGTGTCCCCCTCCCGCACGTCCCGGCGGCGAATCTCGTCCTCGTTGTGCAGGGTGGCGTAGGTGAGGGTCGCGCCGCTCACCCGCACCGGCTCCAACACCGCGAACGGCGTCACCCGCCCGGTCCGGCCGGTGTGCACCTCGATGCGGCGGACGGTGGTGGTCCGCTCCTCGGGAGGGAACTTGTAGGCCAGCGCCCAGCGTGGGGCTCGGCTGGTGGCGCCCAGCTCCTCTTGCAGGCCGAACTGGTCCACCTTCACCACCGCTCCGTCGATCTCGTAGTCCACGCTGTGGCGAAGCCGCTGCCATCTCTCGCAGTAGCCGTACACCTCGGAGAGGGTGCGGTGCTTCTCGGTGGCCGGGTTGACCGGCAAGCCCGCCTCCCGCAGGTAGTCCAACGCCTCTGAGTGCCGCCCGAAGCGCAGGCCCTTGGCCACCCCGATGCCGTAGCACCACAGCCTCAGCGGCCGGGCGGCGGTGACGGAGGGATCCTTCTGCCTCAGGCTCCCTGCGGCGGCGTTGCGCGGGTTGGCGAACACCCTCTGCCCGCGGGAGGCCAGCTCCTGGTTCAACCGCTCGAAGGCCTTCACCGGGAGGTACACCTCGCCGCGCACCTCGAGCAGCTCGGGCGGCTTTGGGACCCGGAGCCTCATCGGCACCGCGCGGATGGTGCGCACGTTGGCGGTCAACTCCTCGCCCCAGAAGCCGTCGCCGCGGGTGGCCGCCCTCCGATAGACGCCGCCCTCGTAGGTGAGCGCCACCGCCACCCCGTCCACTTTCAGCTCGGAGACGAAGTCCGCCCGCCTCCCCACCTGGCGCTCCACCCGCTCGCCCCAGGCCAATAGCTCCGCGCGGGTGAAGGCGTTGTCCAACGAGAGCATCGGCGAGGCGTGCCGTACCGGGACGAAGAGCGCCGAGGGCTTGCCGCCGACCCGCTGGGTGGGGCTGTCGGGGGTGATCAGCTCGGGGTGCTCCTCCTCGAGCTGCCTGAGCTCCCGCACCAGCTCGTCGTACTCGGCGTCGGAGATCTCCGGGCTGTCCAGCACGTAGTAGCGGTAGTCGTGGGTGGCGATGAGGTGTCGCAGCTCCTCCACCCGCCGCTTGGCCTCGACCTTCCTCCGCTCTTGCTCGGTCACCCTCCAAAGTTAGGCAGGTCCGTGCGGCTGGACCTCTGGTCGCTTGGTGGACAACCAGGAACGGCGTACGTTTCGGCCTGGGCGAACGGCCCGGAGCGGCCTCTTGGAGTTCCCCTGCCCCTACTGCGGACGAAGCAACGATCTCTCGGGGAAGCCGGGCCGATACGAGCCGGTGTGCCGCGGCTGCCACCGGCCCTTCGAGCTGTTCCTCCCGGCTGATCCAGCGGAAGAGCCGGCCGCCCGCCGGCTCCCAGGCGTGGCGGAGGACGAGATGACTCCTCCGCTCGGAGTCCGCGCGCTCACGCGCGGCTACTCCAAACCGGAGCTGCCGCGGGAGCCCGAGGCGGCCCCGCTGGAAGCGAGCCTCCCGATGGGGAGGAGGCCAACCAGGGAGTGGCCACGGCTCGACGAGGCGGACGCCGGCCCGACCACGGTGACGCCTCCGCCAGCGCCGGAGGCCGCGCCTCGCCCCGCGCGCCGCCCGTCCGGAGTGAAGGCGAGTCCCTTCGCCGGCGAGCCGGCCACCACGCGGAGGCTGTCTCATCCCGAGCTGGACGCGCCGAAGCCGGAGCAAGCCGTACCGCCGCGGAGGGCGAGCCATCACGAGCTGCCTTCGAGCGCCACTTTCCTCGACGAGGAGCCAACCGGCTCGCACCCGGGGCCTCCTCCGGGCATCGCCACTCCCGTGCCTTCCAGCTCCTCGGCAGGGGAGAGGACCGTGGACGTGCGTCCCCACCGAAAGCCCGCGGGGCCGAGCCCGGAGGCGGCCGAACCGGAGATGGCGCAAACTCTGCCCGAGGAAGACGAGCCCGCGAGCGAGCGCGACACTGCTCCGGAGCCTCCTCCCCCGGAGGCGCCGGTGGAGGCTTTGGCAGAGTCGCTCGGCGGGTACGAGCTGAAGGTGAAGATCGGCAAAGGCGGGATGGGCACCGTCTACCTGGCCCGCCAGGTGTCCTTGGACCGGAAGGTGGCGCTGAAGGTGCTCCACCCGAGCCTGTCGGCGGACCCGGTGTTCGTCACCCGCTTCACCCGCGAGGCCTACGCCGCCGCCCAGTTGGTCCACCACAACATCGTCCAGATCTACGACATCGGGGAGAAGGACCAGACCTACTTCTTCAGCATGGAGTACATCGAGGGCGAGTCCTTGGCGGCGCTGGTGAAGCGCGAGGAAAAGCTCGACCCCGAGGTGGCCGCCGGGTACGTGCTCCAGGTCGCCCGGGGGCTAAGGTTTGCGCACGCGCACGGGATGATCCACCGCGACATCAAGCCGGAGAACCTGATGCTCAACACCCAGGGCATCGTGAAGGTGGCGGACCTGGGGTTGGTCAAGCGCGCGGAGGAGGGCCACAAGTCGCGCCCCAGCCGAGAGGAGCAGCTAAGGCTGGGCGAGGGGTCGGAGCCGAGCACCGACCGGCTCGACGTCACCCAGGATCGCTACGCCATGGGGACTCCGGCGTACATGGCGCCCGAGCAGGCCAGGGACCCCTCCAAGGTGGATGGCCGCGCCGACATCTACTCCCTGGGGTGCACCTTCTACGAGCTGTTGACGGGGAATCCGCCGTTCAAGGCGGAGAGCATCGCGGCCTACCTCAGCAAGCACGCCTTCGACGAGGTGACTCCTCCGGAGCGGGTGGTGAAGCGGATTCCCAAGTCGCTCTCCGACATCGTGCTCCGGATGGTGGCGAAGAAACAGGAGCAGCGCTACCGCAACATGGCGGAGCTGGCAACCGCGCTGGAGATGTACCTCGGGATCGACGCCACCGGCCCGTTCTCTCCTCGCGAGGAGCACGCCAACCTGCTCGAGGGCTGCGTGCAGGCGTTCAACGGCTCGGCCTGGGCCAAGGGCCGGCGGATCGCCACGGCCTGCTTCGCCCTGTTGGGGGCGCTCTTGAGCGGCGGGTTCCTCTGGTGGGGGCGGCCGCTGCTTGTGGGGGTGGCGGTGGGCTTCGTCTTCTCCACCTGGTTCGTCTACTTCGTGCTGGCCGGGCTGCTCCGGAAGGACTTCCTCTTGATCAAGTTCCGCCAGCTCGTGCTCGGGAGCCCGATCGCGGCCTGGGTGGTCTGGGGGCTCCTGATGGCGGCGGGGGGCTATGCCCTCTACCGGTTCCAGCTCCACTTTCATGCGCTCGGAGTGTTGGGCGCGGCGCTGGTGGCCTCGATTGGCTTCTATCTGGTGGTGGACCGGAAGGTGGCGGCCCAGCGGAGGCTTCCGATCGAGGACGTGAACCGGATGCTCCGGAGCATGCGGCTGCGGGGCATCGAGGAGAACGCGCTCCGGCAATTCGTCTGCAAGTACTCCGGCGAGCACTGGGAGGCCTTCTTCGAGGCGCTGTTCGGCTACGAGGCGAAGCTTCTGGCGCGGGAGAAGTGGGGGCGGACCGAGGGAGGGCAGGCGCGGAAGAAGTTCGGCGCCTGGCGCGAGCCGCTGATCCGCGGCATCGACGCGGTCCAGAAGCGGCGGGCGGAGAAGAAGGAGCGGAAGCTCCTGGAGAAGGTCGAGGAGAAGGCGGCCGAGGCGGGAGTGGCCTCGGAGGAGCGCGGAGAGAAGATTCCCACCGTCCCCGGCCGGCGCTCGGTGGGCGAGAGGCCGGCGGCCGACTGAGCGCCGGTTGTTGGGGGTGCCAGTGGGAGGCTATTGTCATGCCATGGCGAACCTGCAGGTCAAGAACGTTCCGGGCCCCATCCATCGGAAGCTTCGAGCCCTCGCGAAGCGACGAGGGACGACCGTGCGCGAGATCGTGTTGAGGGCGGTGGGCCGTGAAATCAGCGATGAGGAGTTTCGCGAGCGCTTGGCGGCGAGGACGCCGGTGAACCTCGGGGTGCCGGCGTGGCGGTTGATCGAGGAGGAGAGGGCGGAACGGGAAGCCGGCCTCGCGAAGGCTTCTCCGGAGGCTCCCGGGGGCAAGGGGTGACATTCGTCATCGACGCTTCGGCGGCGATCGAATACCTGCTCCGGACGCCGGCTGGCATCCACCTCGACGGCCTCATGCGAGATGCGGTCCTGCTCGCTCCCGAGCTCATCGACATCGAAGTCTTCTCCGCGCTTCGCCGCGGAACCCGGAGGCGATTGCTCTCCGCGGACCGGGCCGAGGAAGCACTTGCCGACATGGTGTCTTGGCGGCTGGAACGCATTCCGAACAGGAGTCTGTTGGGCACGGCCTGGTCCTACCGGGACAACCTCACTGCCTACGACGCCGTCTACGTCGCCCTCGCGAGGCTGAACGCGGCTGCGGTGCTCACGGTGGACGGGCCGCTCTCGCGCGCGCCGGTGAGGGAGGTGGTGGTTCAGAACGTTCGCGCGGCTGCGGACTGAGACTGGCCCCGCCGCCGTGCCATCGAGCGGCCAGCCCTTCTGTTTTCTGGCACCTGGATCGCTCATCCTTTGACGCCTAAATGCATATTGGCCGAGGATTGGTGTATGCGAACCACGCTCGATATCCCGGAGGAGTTGCTCGCCGAGGCCCAGGCGCTCCTCAACTACAAGTCGAAGACGGACACGGTGATCGCCGCGCTCCGGGAGTTCGTCCGCAGGCGGAGGATCGACGAGCTGAAGGCACTCGCCGGGCACGTTGAGCTCCGCGTCGACCTGCCCTCCTCTCGGAGGCGCCCGGGCGCGCGAGCTGGCGCCGGCCGCGCATGATCTTCGTCGACACCTCGGTCTGGGTGACCTTCTTCCGCGGCCGCGATCAGGCGATGGTGGATCATCTCCGGACTGCTGGACGAATACGCCGTCGCCCTGGCCGCCCCGGTGCGGCTGGAGCTGCTCGCCGGGGCCTCGGGGAGATCGCGGGGAGGGACAGTTTGGTTCTCTCGACTCCGACTTCAGGCGTCTCGGCAGGCTGGGCTTCGTAAAGCTCCACCGCGTGCAGTGAGGCGCCTGCTCGGCCAGCGGACCGGCCGCTCGGCTGCCGGCGAAGCTCCTCGAATCCAACCGTGGGCGGGCTCGACCGCGGAGAGGCGCCATTGGACTTAGTCTTGACTTAGTCTGAGTGGTGTCCCTAGCCTACTTTGCAATGAAGCGGGTGACGACGCACGAGGCGAAGACCCATCTCTCGAAGCTTCTGGCGGAGGCAGAGCGGGGCGAGGAGATTGTCATCCTCCGCGGGACGAAGCCGGCCGCCCGGCTGGTCGGGCTCGGCCGCCGGGCGCCCCCCAAGCGGCCGAAGGTCGGCGTGCACACCTCGCCTCCGGTGCGCGCCGCGGCGGATGCCTTCGCGCCGCTCACGGACGAGGAGCTGTCGATTTGGGGAATCCGGTGAAGCTCCTCCTCGACACCTGCACGCTGATCTGGCTCACCTCCGAATCCTCAAGGCTGAGCAAGGCCGCCTCGAGGGCGATCGACGATGCGGCATCGATCCTCCACTTCAGCGACGCCTCGACGTGGGAGATCTGCCTCAAGTGGCAGAACGGGAAGCTCGGCTTGCCGACACCTCCTCGTTCCTGGATTCCCGATCAGCTCGCCCGCTGGCAGATAGAGGCGGTGCCGCTCGAGGCGGAGGACTTTTTTCGCACCACCGAGCTGGCGTCGCATCACCCGGATCCGTTCGATCGGCTTCTGGTGGCGCAGGCCATTTTCCGCGGGCTGACCATCGTCACGCCGGATCCGGCCATCGCTGCCTACCCGGCGGCTCGACTGTGGTGACCTCCGAGCGTCGCGGTCCTGCCAGCCAGTCTCCCTGGCAGGGGGTGGCCGCCCCGGTGCGGCGGTGCCGCTCGAGAGCGACACTACCGGGCCCATAGCGCCGCCAGCTCGATCTCGATGGCGTCGAACGGCTCAGCGCGGACTTTCGGCTCGGTGTGAGTGCCCAGGAGCACCCATGCCTTCCCCTCGAGTCGGAACACCTCCAAGGTCTTGATCTGGGGATCCGGGTCGAGCAGCCACGCATGCCGCACGCCCGCCTGGGCGTAGACCGGCATCTTCTTCGCGCGGTCGAAGGCCTCGGTGCCCATCGAGAGAACCTCGCATACCCAGTCGGGCGCCAGCTCGATGTACGGAGCGTCCGGCAGCTCGGGCATCCGCTCCCTCCGCCAGCCCGCGAGGTCCGGCACGACGACCTGCCCGACGAGGTGGAGCTCGGGCTCGTCGAGGATGATCCACCCCCCGGGCCCACCGATGCCTTCGTCGAATGGTCCGCCCAGCTTGCTCCCGAGTCGAGAGCTGGTCCTCGCGTGGAGCGTCGCGGGCCGGGGGCTCGTGTAGAGCTCGCCGTCGACGAGCTCGCCGACCACGTGCCCAGGGAGAGTCGACAGGTCCTCGTATGTCGCCTTCCGCCGCGCAGGCCAGCCCGCCATGGGCGCATGATCATCCCGTCCCTCAGTGGCGGCAAGGCTCTGCCTCCAGCTCGGCCACTCCGAGACGGCCCGGATCCCTGACCTTTGGCGGCACGCAGCGCCATGGTCAGGCCCGGAGGCGACCGCTCACCCTGCTGGTCGGCCGGCGCTCGAGCCTGCGGCTCACGGAGGCGCACCTCTTCACCGGAGCCATCGCCGCGGCGCGCGGCGGAACTGTGGTGACCGGCAACCGCGGTCACGGCGAGCGCATCCCAGGGGTCCCCCTCGAGGACTGGATCAAGGGCTGACGCTCTACCGCCTGGGGGCTGGCGGTCCGCGATCGAGGGGTTCCTGACTGTGCACGACCGATCCCAAGGAGCGACCCAGCGGTGTGCCTGAGCTGCACGGATTGGAGTACGCGCGCACGTCAGCGAAGTTGAACGGAATCAGGGTGCGCGACCGCACGGGCGTCCAGCCGTCATAGAGGCCGCAGTCGAGCACCTCGTAGTTGGAGCAGGCGTACAGCTCCTTCAGGTGCTCGATGAAGTGGCCTGCCGTGACGAGGAACCACCTGTCGGTGACCTGCATCGCGAAACAGCTCAGCACCTCTCCCAGTTCGCGCCGCTGCCCGCCCGTCTCGCGCACCAACACCGAGAGCGCGACGAGGTGGCGACAGAAGAACTCGGCGATGCTTTTCCCTTGCAGTGCCAAGGCGACCTCCCGAACCGAGATCTCTACCAGCCGGGTCCGACAGCGACTGAGTTGATCAGCGAACTTGATCACCGTGAAAAGCTCTGAATGATCGCTGTCGGAGGGGCAATGGCCCGCGAGAAGCTGGAGGAGCACTTCTGGGCGTTGCGCAAAGCTCGCAAGTCCGAGGTCACCGAGCTGTCTGGGGTGACCAAGGAGCGCATCCGGAGGGTGCTCGGTGTCATCGGCAAAGCCATGAGCAACGACATCGTTGATGCCGTGTTCGCGCTGCTCGATGACCAATTACCAAGCCAGTTCTCGCGTCTGAAAACTGGGCTCTTCCGAGATGGGGCCACGACCGCTCATGTTGGCTGCCACGTCGGCATCCTCCAGCGCGGGAAAGGAAAGCTCGACCGGGAAGGGCGCGATTACTGGATCAAACCCCTCCGGGAACTCGGGGCCATCGAGCCGGTCACCCTCGAAGGCGAGGAGTTCGTGCCGGGGCACATCAAAGCCAAGTCGCCCAACAGCGCCTACCGGCTGGCGAAGGACTTCGTGAACATCCTCCGGTCCAGCGAGCGCAACGTTGACGCCCGCACCCGCGCGTGGGCGGCGGCGGACGCCGTGCGCGACCGGCTCGCCCATCAGCAGCGCGCTGCCGCAGAAGCCCGGAAGAAGTTCAGCAACGAGCACACCAGACTCATCGAAGCGGTCCAGCATGACTACGCGCCCCACTTCCTTCCGGAGTTCGACTGCGTGTACGTCGATTCGGACGACGGGGACCGCGTCACCGCCGACGAGAAGGCGAAGCTGGCCGAGGTCGGCATCGCCCTCAACCCGAGTGACCCGTTCCCTGACCTGATGTTCTTCGACCGCAAGAGCATGCGACTCTGGTGCATAGAGGCCGTGACGAGCGACGGCGAGGTCGATGAACACAAGGTTCGCGGCGTTCGGCGGCTCTGCGAGCAGTCCGGCTGCGAGTTGGCGGGCCTGACCACCGCGTACTTGTCTCGAAAGGATTGGCTCCGCCGACAGAAACAGCACCAGAACTTGGCGATGAACACCTTCATCTGGACGGCGGATGATCCCCGCGTTCAGTACAAGCTGGTCGGCGGACCACTCTGACCTATGCCGTGGCAGCGCGCGCGGTCATCTCGTTGAAGATGACGCGGTCCACAAGCGCATCGAGGTCGGCCTGTTCGAGCAGCGAGTCGGGGGCCGCGCTCCCCAGCGCGACGAGGTCCTCCCGGCTGGGGAACGGGAGGCTCCGAAGGTCAGTCGCGTTGACCTGAGTGTGGCCGTTGAACTGGCGGAAGTAGTCATCGACAACGGTGGAGTTCAGGAACGTGCAGAGCCCCTTCGCCAGCGGCATCGTGAGCCCGTCCCCGCTCGCGTGGAAGTAGTTCAGGTGGTTCTCGAACCCGACGGCTGAGCACTCCACGCGCTTGGGATCGAACACCGCAGACACCACCCGACGCCGCTCCTCCTTCGACGAGAAGCGCTTGACCAACGTGTAGACGGCTGCGGGAACGAGAAGGAGTGCCGTACCGGAGTTCTTCGCGATGGCGTTCGGCTTCTTGTAGCCCGGCCTCGGCCACGCGACCCAGCCACTCGAGAAGTGACCGGGGTAGATGAGGGGAACGCTGTCCCTCGTGGGATCCTTCAACAAATGAGCCTTCGCACGAAAATCCACCACACGACCAGTCGAGACAGCGAGCCCGAGGCTGCCGAGCGAGTGCGTCAGGCGGCGCATCTTCTCAACGACGCGCTGGGCCGAACGCTCCGCAGTGATCCAGATGAACGAATCTGGATCGCCGGGCACCACAACTTCCCGGAGGGGGACGGACCTCGAAGAGCAGTCCTCCTCGGTAGGGTGATTGCTCGACGAGATCTTCACGCGCGGCGCCTTCTTCTCCGCCTTCACGGCATGGAAGATGACGTTTTCCTGAAGCACCCCGTCCTCCGAGAATGCGGTGTTGCGTCCCTCGAAGACGTGGACACGCCGAAGGGACATCGACCGCAGGAACTCACTTCGGAAGGAGCGAAAGTAGGGACCATTGCAGAAGCTCCGGGGAGTGATGGCCACCAACTCACCGCCCGGCCGCAGAAGCCGAGTCGCAAGCGCGACGAACGCGGCGTAGAGGTTCGTGGTCCCCGCGTTCACCGACTCCAAGAGTTGCCTCGTCCTCGATGCGGTGTTCAGCTTCCTGTAGGGAGGGTTGAGAATCGTGCTCGTGAACGCCGGGGCCTTCGAGGCGAACAAGTCGCCAATGCTCGCCGCTGCGTACTCGACGAAATCCTCGTGCCGCACCTCGGCGTCGAAGCTCACGCCTGCCGCGCCCGCAATCGACCGGCACTCGTCGATGGTCTTCTGTAGCAACGGCTGGAATCCCGCCTCGATCTCGAAGAGGGTCACTTCGATGCTCTTCGGTTTCGGTCGCCGGGCACAGGCAGCGGCAACCCATGCCGCCGTAAGCGACCCGACTCCGGCACCAGCATCGAGGAGGCGAAGGATGGGCTCATCGTTCGAGAACATCCCGGCCATGAACGTGGCCACGGGCATCGGGGTCATCACCTGCCCGAAGTCGGTGCGTCGGTGGATAGTGATTCCCGACGACGCCTCTCGCCGGGTCTGGTCAACAACATCCAGACCTTCGTGTGCCGGTCGGGCGACCTTGCCTTTCGCCCGTCGTCCCTCAGCCCTTCCCAGTTCAGCTTGCCGCATGGGCATCTTCTACCTCACGGGGGTGACACCCCGAAGGCCGGGGTGCGATCCCAAGAAACACGGCGGGCACCGGATTCCAGGGGGTTGGCGCCTCAGTCCGTCGCTCCCGGCCGAGAACGGCGGTAGCGTCCCCACACCCGAGTTCTTGGTTCAGGGGTGGAGTTGAGCGCTGCCATGCCGGACGCTCGGCCGCTGGGCTTTCGACCGGAAATTCCGGGCACTTACCCCACGTGCTACTGTCGCCGCGCGAATGGCCCACGAAGGCGAGAAATCCGCCCGCGAAGCCCGGCCAGTTGGCCCAGAGCTGCGGCTCATCGACCGGCGGGCCTTCGTCGGCTTCCCCGAGCTCGCCCTCGCCCCCGGCGTCGCCCTCACCGACTTCGCCCTCCAAATCCCCGACGTCACCTTCCCCTTCTCCATCACCGGCGGCGCCTCCCGCTACCAGCGCAAGAAGCTCGACTTCGGCTTCCTCGAGCTTTCGGTCGACGCCGAAGTCATCTCCCGTAAAGTCGCCGAGCTGGCCGGGAAGCTCCCCGAGCTCGATGAGCTCAAGCTCCACTTCCGCCCCGGCTACCTCGAAGGCCAGGCCCGCATCCGCGGCGGAGAACGCGCCGCCGTCACCTTCAAGGTCGCCTTCGACGGCGACGGCGAGCGGCTGGCGGTCTACCTCTACGACGTCCGCCTCTACGCCTTCACCTCCACCTCCGCGCCCCAAGTCCCCCCGCTCCTCTCCAGGCACGTCCAGGAGCTGGCCCTCCTCCCCGAGGTGGAGCTGCGCGGCGCCAGCGGCTTCACCGCCCGCATCCTCCCGCCATTGGTCCAGCTCGCCGCCGTCGGCCGCGGCTACAAGATGCCCTCCCTGGACCAGGCCCGCCTCTCCTCGGTGGAGGTGTCCAGCAAGGGGCTGCGCCTTCGCTTCTCCTCCGGCGGCCTCCCTCCTCCCGCCACGCCCGACGAGGAGCTGCTCCTGGCCCTCGAGGGAGCCCGCGCCTTCGCCGACGCCGAGGAGCTGGTCGCCCAGGGAAAACTCCGCGACGCCCGCGAGGCGTACCTCCGCTTGGGCGACGCCACCGAGGCCCACCCCTTCGCCGTCGAGCGCCTCCTCGCCCTGTTGGTCGCCGACCCGCAAGCCCACGAGCTGGCCCTGGACATCGCCGCCAGCCTGGCCAGGCGAAGGGACAAGAGCGCCACCGCCGCCTGGGCCGAAGCGGTCGTCCGCGAGCGGAGGGGCGAGAGCGCCCGCGCCGCCGAGCGCTACCTCGCCCTCTGCGCCCTCTCCAGAAAGCAGCAGGAGCACGCCGCCGCCTTCTTCGCCGCCGAGTCCGCCGCCCGCGCCGCCCGAGATCAAGCCCCCCAGATGGCGGTGCGCGCCCTCCACGAGCTGCTCGGCATCCGGCCGGATCACCTCCCCTCGCTCCAGGCCCTGGCGCGCGCCTCCGACCTGGCCAACGACCGCGCCGGGGCCATCCGCGCCTACCGGCGGATCGCCGCCCTGGCGAGGGATCCGTCCGACGCCGCCGAGGCTCATGTGCAGCTGGCTCGCCTCTGCGCCCTCACCGAGGACGACGCCGCCGGAGCCCGCCTCCACTGCGAGGCCGCCCTCCGCCTCTCGCCGGATCACCCCGAGGCCCTCTACCAGCTCGCCGAGCTGTGCCACCGCGGAGGAGAACACCTCCGCGCCATCAAGGCGCTCGATCGCCTCCGCCAAGTCGCCCTCGCCCGGCACGAGGTGGACCGCGTCGGACGGGCCAACCTCCTCGCCGGATTGGTGTGGGAAGAGGGCCTGCGCCAGCCGGAGAACGCCCTGCTCCGCTACCGCGAGGCGGTCTCCCTCCTCCCCGGCGAGCCCGAGCCTCTGCACCGCGCCGCGCGGGTGGCGGAGTCCCTGGGGCGAATCCAGGAAGCGGTCGCCGGCTACCAGCAGGCCATCGAGCTGGCCGGCCCCGCCCCCCGAAGCGACGAGGTGCGCAAGGCCGCCCACCTCTCCCACCACGCCCTCGCGCGGCTGTGCCGCCAGAAGCTCGGAGATCCAGCCAAGTCCCGCGAACACCTCGAAGCCGCGCTGGCCTTGGACCCCTCCGACGTCCTCGCCATCGAGGAGCTGCTCCCCTACTTCCGCGCCACCGGGAAAGCCGCCGAGCTGGCCGACGCCCTGGAGAAGGCCGCCGCCATCGCCCAGGAGCCCACCCGCCGCGCCTCCTACTGGGCCGAGGCGGGCGAGCTGTACCGCGGGCGCCTCGCCAACCCCGACAAGGCGGAGAAGCTCCTCGCCTCGGCGCTGGAGAGCGATTCGAGAAACCGCCTCGCCCTCGAAGGCATGCTCGCCCTCGCCGAGGGCCGCCGCGACGGAGGCCAGCTCTGCCGCTGCCTCAAGTCGCTCGCCGAGCTGGCCGAGGACCAGAAGGAGAGGGTCCGCCACTTCCGCCGCCTGGCGGTGGCCGCGCGCGACCTCTCCTTCGACCTGGACCTCGCCGCGTTCGCCTTCCAGGAGGTGTTGAAGTCCGAGCCGGAGGACCTCCCCGCCCTGGGCGAGCTGTGCGGCCTCCACCGCCGCCGCGCCGACATGAACGGGCTCGCCGCCGCGCTCGAAAAGCGGGCCAGGGCGGCCGAGGTCCACGGGGACAAGCGGCTCGCCTCGGCGGCGCTTCGCGAGCTGGCCCAGGTGCTCGAGGCCAGGCTGGGGCGGGCCGCAGAGGCCCTGGTGGCCCTGGAGAAGGCGGCCCGGCTCTCCCCCGAGCCGCAGGCGCTTTTGGACCTCGCCAACCTCTCTTTGCGCTGCGAGCGGCCGGAGCACGCCCGGCGCGCCCTGGAGGACCTGCTCGTCTCCCTGCCCAAGCACGCCGCTCCCGAGCGGGTGGCCGAGGTCCGCGCCCTGCTCGGAAGAGCCTGCGAGCTTCTGGGCGACCGGGAAGCCGCCCTGGAGAACTACGCCTTCGCTTTCCCCTTGCGCCGCCTGGACGACGAGCTGGCCGGGCGGCTCGAGGCGCTCTACGAGTCTTTGGGCAAGTCCCGCGAGCTGACCGACCTCTGGGCGGCCCGCGCCCAGGCCCTGCTCGCCGCCTCGCGGCCGGCCGACGCGGCGCCGCTCTTCTTCAAGAGCGCCCGCGCCCTCCGCCAGCATGGAGACCACGCCGGGGCGGCCTTGCGGCTGAACGCCGCCCTGGACGCGGCGCCCGACGGCGAGAGCGCGGGAGACATCCTCGACGCGATGGCCGAGCTGGAGCTCTCCCGCGGAGCCAGGCTGGAGGCGGCCAAGCTCTACGCGCGGAGGGCGGAGCGCCAGGAAAAACCCCGGGAGGCCGCGAGGACCTTCCTCAAGGCCGCCCTTCTGGCCGAGGGCACCCCGCGCGAGGCGAGCTTCCTCGCCCGCAGCCTGGAGCGCGATCCCTCCTTCGCCCCGGCTCACATCCGGCGGGCAGAGCTGACCTCGGAATCCGATTCCCGCGCCGCCCTCGGAGACTTGGAGGCCGCGCTCGGCGCCGAGAAGTCCGACCCCGACGCCCCCTCGCAAGCGGAGAGGCTCGAGCTGGAGCGCAAGGCCGGCCTCGCCGCGCTCAAGGCCGGCCTTTCCGAGTCGGCCCGGAATCACCTCGCCTTCTACTCGGCGCACCGCCCCTCCGACGTGGAGGCGCGCCGCCAGCTCGCTTCGCTGCACCGAAGGGCCGGCGCCCAAGAGGCCCTCTGCGACCTCTTGGGGGAGCTGTGGCCGACCCTCGAGGGGGCGGAGCGGGCCGCGGCGCAAAAAGAATACGCCGAGCTGTCCTTGGACCTCGGCCGCACCAGCGCGGCGGCGGAGGTGTTCCGGGCCATCCTCTCCTCCGAGCCGGGCGACCTGTGGGCCGCCGAGAAGTTGCTCGGGCTGCTCCCGGCGATGGGCGGCCGCGACGAAGAGCAAGAGGAGCGCCTTCGGCTGCTCAGCCTGCTCGCCGCCGCCTCCTCCGGCGAGGCCCGCTCGGAGCTGCTCTCGAAGAGGGCGCGCCTCTACCGCGAGCTGGGCCGCCTGGGCGAAGCCAAATCGGACCTGCTCGATGCGGCGCACGCCTCCAGCCGGCCGGGGCCGCTCCTGCTCGAGCTGGCCGACGCCTCGAAGGCGATGGGCGACGAGGCGGGGGAGCTTTCCGCCTGGACGCTGGCGGTGGACGCCGACCCCTCCCTCGCCCAGCCCGCCGCCGCCAGAATCCTCACCCTCGCGCACTCCCGGCTCTCCTCGGGGGACCCCTCCTCCGCGCGGCTGGGCTTCGAGGCGGCCGCGCGGCTGCCTCTGCCTCCCGCCGACCGCTGCGAGGCGCACTTCGGGCTCGCGGAGGCGGCGCTCTCCAAGTCCGACCGCCGAGCTGCCGCGGCGGCCCTGCTCGAGGCCTCCCGCCAGGGGCCGGCGAAGCGGCGGGTGGAGGCGCTGCTCCGGCGCGGCACCATGCTCGAGCAGCTTGCGGAGCACTCCGATGCGGTGGGCGCCTACGAGGCGGCGCTGGCGATCGCCCCCGGCCACCCGGAGGCGACCGTCGGGCTCAAGCGCGCCCTCACCCAAGTGGAGGACTGGGAAGGCCTGGCCGAGGTGTTGGCCACCGAGGCCGCCCACTCCCAAAAGCCGCAGGCGGCACAGCTGTTCGCCGAGCTGGGGACCCTCTACCTCGAGCGGCTGGGGCAAAGAGGGCCGGCGGAAGCGGCGCTCAGGAGAGCCGTCCAGCTCGACCGCTCCGACGCGCAGGTCCGCCTGCGGCTGGCCGCGCTCCTAGGAGAGAAGGGCGAGCACCGTGCGGCGGCGGAGCTGCTCGAAGAAGCCGCCGAGTCCTCCACGCCCGAGCTGGCCGCCCAGGCCCTCCGCACCGCCGCCTCGGGTGCGCGCGCCTCCGGCGATTCCGAGCTGGCGCTCAGGCTCTCCAGGAAGGCGCACGAGCGAAAGCCCGCGGAAGGCGAGCACCTTTCGGAGCTGGCGGACCTCCTCTACCTGCACGGCGCGGTGGCCGAAGCGCTCCCCTTGCAGGCGAAGGTCGCCGAGTCCTCCTCCTTCGAGGACTCGCCCGAGAGGGCCGAGGAGGCGCACCTCCGGCTCTCCGACTTGGCCGAGCAGGCCGGGCAAGGGGAGCTCGCCGAGAGCAGCTTGAGAAAGCTCCTCGAGCGGCGGCCGCTCTGCACCGCCGCGGTGGAGAGGCTGGCCGCGCTCCTTTCCGAGCACCGCCCGCGCGAGGCCATCCAGCTCCTCGCCGAGCACGCGCTCTCCCTCGCCCCTTGCGAGCGCACCTCGAGGAGCCTCCAGAAGCTCGCCGAGCGGGCCAAGGCCGAGCTGGCCGACGTCGAGCTTTCGGCCAGGCTCTACGGCCGGGCGGCGGAGATGTCCGCCCAGCCGCTCGAGCTGAGAAGGGCGAGGGCGGCCCTCTTCCGCGAGGCCGGCCGCACCCAGGAGCTGATGGCCGAGCTGGCCGAGTTGGCCGACATCCTCCTCCGCGAGGGGGAGCTGGAGCAGGCGCTCACCTCCTACGAGGAGGAGGCCCAGCTCGCCGAGCAGACCGGGAGAGTGGACGAGGCCTTGCGGACGCTCCAGGCGATGGTGGACATCTGCCTCGACGAGGGGCAGCCGGAGCGGGCCGCCGACTGCCAGCGCCGGCGGGCGGAGCTGATGCGCGACGCCAAGCTGGACCTCGCCGGCGCCGAGGCCGCGCTCGAGAGCGCCTTCGAGCTGAGGCCGGATCTCACCACCGCCCAGCTCGCCATCTCGCTCGCCAAACGGCGCGACGACCGCGAGGGAGAAATCGACTGGCTGGTGCGGGCGATCGAGCTGGCCCAACAGTCCCCCGACAAGGCCGCCTCCTTCGTCCAGCTCGCCAAGCTGCACCTGGGAATCCGTCCGGACCTGAAAGTAGAGGGCTCGCACTCGCTCGTCGACGCGGCGATGAGCGCCCCGGATCAGGCGGAGGCGGCGCTCCGGGAGTCCTTGAGGCTCGAGCCCGGCCAAAAGGAGGCCGAGTCGCTGCTCATCGCGCTCTTCGAACGCCAGGGCCGCCCGGCGGAGGTGGCCGCCTACTTCGAGGAAGCGGCGCTCCTGGCGACCGAGCCCACCGCGAAGGCCCGGCTGCTCTTGCGCGCCGCGGAGGCCTACAAGGACAAGGCCGGAAAGCCTCACGCCGCCGCCGCCGCCCTGCTCGCCGCGCGCGCCGCCAACCCCGACGACGTGGCCTTGACCGCCAAGGCGGCGGACATGCTCCACGAGGTCGGCCTCTCCCAGGATGCGGCGGAGTTCGACGCGCTCCTTTTGGAGGCGGACCCGTTCCACTCCGCCTTCGAGCGGCACCTCTCCTACCTGAGCGAGCACCAAGACCATCAGGCGGTGGCGGCGCTCCACCTCAAGCGGGCGCAGAGGCAGCCGGGCGAGGGGGCCTCGCGAAGCTATCTGCTCGCGGCGGCCGCCTTCCGGAAGGCCGAGGCCGAGGAGCGGGCCCTCCTCTGCGAGAGCCAGGCCTTCGAGGCGAGCCCGGCGAGCGAAGAGGCCTTCGAGGCGATGAGGCGGCGGGCCGGCCGCGACGTCCGGCGGCTCTCCGCGCTGCTTTCTGAACGGGCGCGCGCCTTGCCGGAGCAGGCCAGGGAACTCTTGCGGGAGCGCGCCGAGGCGCTCTGGACCGCGGGGGAGTCCCTGCTCGCCGCGGAGGCCTTGGACGACCTGCTCGCCACCGCGCCGGAGGACGAGCGCGCCTTGGCCGAGCGGGCGGAGTTGGCCGCCCAGGCCGGCGGACCCACCGCGGCCCAGCCCTACGATCGGAAGCTTTTGCAAGTCGCCTCGGAGCGGATGCCCCTCTCCCAGAAGGTGAAGACTCAGCTTCGGCTCGGGCACGCCGCGCTCAACTCCGGCGCCTTCCGGGACGCCGCGGACAGCTTCCAGGCGGTGGTGGGGCTGGACGAAAAGGGCGAGAAGGGCCGAGAAGCGCTCTTCCTCCTCTCCGAGGTGCACGCGCGCACCCACAACGCGAAGGGCCTGTACGAGACGTCGCTGCTCCTCGCCAAGGACGCCCGGCCGGACGAGGCCGAGGCGCTCTACCGGCGGGCGGCGTCGCTCTTCGAGGAGCCCTCGCAGGCCCTGGAGGCGCTCCTACCGCTCGCCCGGATGAGGCCGGCGGATCCGGACTTGGTCGACCGCGCCGCCCAGGGACTCGCCGCCCTGGGCCGCCAGGGAGAGCTGCTCGAGCTGCTCGAGCGGAGCGCCGAAGTGGTGGGAGGCAGGTTGGCCGCGGAGCGGCTGTTGCGCGCGGCCCAGGTGGCCGAGGGGGAGCTCTCCGACGCTCCCCGCGCCGCCGAGCTCAGGCACCGCGCCGCCCGGGTGGACCCGGAGAACGCCGCCGCCCTCGAGGAGGTGGCCGAGGAGCAGCGGCGCGCCAAAGATCGAGCGGGGCTTTCGGCCACCCTCGCCCGGCTGGCGTCGGTGCTCACCGAGCCAGACGAAGCTTCGCTCCTCTGGCTCGAGCTGGGCCAGCTTCTCGCCTCCGAAGGCGACGATGCCGGGGCGACCGCCGCCCTCTCCCGAGTGCGCGAGCGCGGCCTCAAGGGCGCGGGCTACGGCGAGGCCCTGGAGGCGTTGGAATCCGTCTTCGCCCGCTCCGGGCAGGAGGCGGCGCTCTCGAAGGTGCTCGCCGACCGGGCGGAGCTGGTGGAGGGGGAGGAGCGCTCCGTGCTGCTCCTTGCGGCCGCCCACGCCTCCGAGCGGGCCGGCGACTTCTTGGGCGCCTCCGCCCTGGCGCGGGCCGCGCTCTCCACCCGGGCCAGCGTGGAGGGGCTGATGCTGCTCGCCTCCCTCTCCAGGCGGCTGGGAGAGCCGGCCAGGGCGGGGGCGGCGCTGGTGCAGGCGGCGGCGCTCTCTCCGGCCGAGGCGGCCGGGCCGCTGTTGGTGGAGTCCGCCGACGCCTGGGAGTCGGCGGGAGAGCCTGCCGAAGCGAAGGAGCTGATCGAGCGGGTGGTGCGCGAGCACCCGGGCCTGCTCAAGCCCAGCGACGCCGCCGCCCGCTTCGAGCGGCTGGGGGCGCCCGCTCTGGCGGCGGAGCACGGCTTCGCCGCGGCGATGGCCGCCGGCCAATTCGACCGCGCCCTCCAGCTTGCCGATGCGGCGCGCGACCGTCCCAAGGCCCAAGAGGCGCTCTGGGCCCTCTCGCTCAGAGACGGCGGCGGCCCGATGGCCTTGAGGCTCGCCTCCGAGCTGAGGGAGGCGCGCGACTTCGACTCCCTCTACCGGCTGGCCGAGCAGTGCGAGCGCAGCGGGGCCTCGGGGCACGCCTGGGGGCTCTTCGAGGAGCTGTTCATCGAGGCGCCCCCCGAGCGGGCGAGGCAGGCCCTCTCGAAGCTCGACCAGGGAGGCCAGCTCCCGCGGGCGGTGGAGGCGGCCCTCTCCCCGGCGATTCAGGAGAAGGCGAGCCGGCTGGAGCTGCTGCTCGAGGTGTCGGAGAGCCTTTTGCCTGCCTCCCGCGAGCAGCTTTGGGAGAAAGCCGCCGAGGCCTTGCCGCGGCACCGCAAGGCGTTGCTGCACGCGGTGTTCGACCTGCGGCTCGCCGAGGGTCGAAGGGAGCAGGCTGCCTCGCTCCTGGAGCGGATGGCGGCCGAAGAGGAAGATGGCGCCTCCCGCGCGGCGGTCCGCGTCGAGCTTGGAGACTTGGAGCTCTACCTGGGCCGCGCCGACCGGGCGGCGGAGGCGTTCGAGGCCGCGCTGGCCGACGGCGGAGGGAACGCCTCGTTGCTCAAGAAGCTCCTCTCGCTCTACCAACCCTCGGAGCGCCCGGACCGCATCATCGCTCTCGCCGAGCGGCTGGAAGGGCTGGAGGGCGCCGAGGCAGTCCGGCCCTTCCGCGAGGCGCAGGTGGAGGCGCTCCTCTCGCTGGGGAGGAAGGAGCACGCGCTGCGGCTGCTCTCCGAGCTTCCGGAGACCAAAGAGCGCCTGGCGCAGCGGGCGGAGCTCGCCGGCGAGCTGGGGATGGTGGGCGTCGCCTTGGCCCTCCGCGAACGGCTGGCCTCGGAGCCGGACGAGCTGGAGCAAGTGGGCCTGGGGTACTTGGAGGCGGGCCTCACCGTGCCGGCGGCGAGGATCGCCTCCAGGCTGTCCGCAGAGGGGAAGCTCGCCGCGCGGCGGCTCTTCGCCGAGCGGCTGGCCCCCACGCCGGAGGGCGCGGCCCTCGCGGTGCGGCTGTGGCGGGAGCTGCTCAAGGAAGGGCCCGCCGACGCGGACGGGTGGACGCTCCTGTCCGAAGCCCTGGCCGAGCTGAGGCGGGAGGCGGAGGCGCGGCTGGCGGACGGGTTCGGCGCGGCGCTCACCCAAAGCACCGCGGCGGCTCCGATGGAGCCCTTGCGGCCGCTGCAGAGGCCCAATGGCGAGGACTACCGGGAGGCTCCATTGGGGCTGCTTCCCCTGGACGAGCGGACCATGCCTCGCCTGTGGGGGACGCTCTCCGGAGTGCTCTTCACGCTTGGCGCCCAGGAAGTGAGGGCGGCCCTTCATCCGCAAGGCGGCGCCGAGGCCTACCTCGCCGAGGCGAACCTCTTGGTGGTGGGAGCGGGGGCGCTGGAGCGGTTCGGTCCCCCGGAGATGAGTTTCCTCTGCGCGCTGGCGCTGGCCTTGGGAGATCGAGGCGCGGCGCTGGCGCGAGCGGGCCCGGTCGAAGGGATGGTGGAGGCTTCGGTGATGGCCTTCGGCTCCTTCCCCTCCTCGCTGGCGGCCTGTCGGGTGCTCGCGCTGCTTGCGGACGAAGCCCGCGGGGTGGATCCGGCCTCGGTGTCGCCCAAGGAAGTCCTGGAAAAGAGCCCAGCGTTCCGCGCGGTGGCGCTGAGCGCCCTGGAGATGGTGGGTGGCTAGAGGGGCGGCCGCCTGCCCGTCCCGGCTCCTCCTGCCGGCCTTGCTGGGAGCAGTTGCGGCGGGATGTCCTTCCGGGCAGAGCACCGCGGGTTTGGAGCTGATGGGTACCTTTGCGCTCACCGCCGAGCCACTGGTCTTCGACTGCCCGCTGTCCGAGGTGTCGGAGGCGGGCTTCCAGCTCACCGTCACCTTCTCCCGCGACGCCGGGGAGAGCCGGGTGGCGTACCAGCACGGAGGGTTGGTGAGCGAGGCCACCTTCGACGGCCAGGTGGTGGAGGCCGCGCGCTTGGCGGTGCGGCGCCTTCCCTCCTGCAACTGCGGCGAGCAGACGCAGCTTCGGGAGACTCTGCGGGTGGCTCTCTTGAGCCAAAGCCAGGACCGGGAGCTTTCCGGCCGCTGCCCGGAGCGGCCGCTCGATGGAGGGGTGCCTTCGCCGGACGGCGGAGTGTTTCGTCCGGCGAGCGCGGCCGGCGGCTTCGACGCGGTGCGGGCATGCGGGGAGCTGCTCGACGAGGTGGTGCCGGAGCATTCTTCCCCCTCGCCGGATGCGGGATGCGAGGAGGCCTGCTTTTCCTGCCGGCTGCTCTACCGGGTGGAGGGGATGCGCCGATGAGAAAGGCGGTGGTGCTGCTCTCGGGCGGGCTGGATTCGACCACCTGCCTGGCGATGGCGAGGGCGCAGCTCTTCGAGCCGGTGTGCCTGTGCGTGAGCTATGGACAGCGGCACCAGGCGGAGGTGGAGAGCGCGCGGCGGGTGGCCCAGGCGATGGGGGTGGCGGACTTCCGGTTGGTGGCGGTGGACTTGCGGGCAGTGGGCGGCTCGGCGTTGACGGGCGACATCCCGGTGCCCAAGGGGCGGAGCGAGGCGGAGCTGGGCGCGGGCGTGCCCGAGACGTACGTGCCGGCGCGGAACACGCTCCTGTTGGCGCTGGCGCTCGGGCTTTCGGAGGTGGTGGGGGCGAGGGACATCTTCATCGGGGTGAACGCGGTGGACTACAGCGGCTACCCGGACTGCCGGCCGGAGTTCATCCGCGCCTTCGAGGCGCTCTCGAAGCTGGCCACCAAATCGGGCGCGGAGGGAGAGGGCTTCCGCATCCACGCGCCGCTCTCGGGGATGAGCAAGGCGGAGATTCTCCGCGAGGGAGTCCGGCTGGGGGTGGACTACGGGCTCACCCACTCCTGCTACGACCCTTCGGCGCAGGGGTTGGCCTGCGGCAGTTGCGACAGCTGCCAACTTCGCCGGCGCGGCTTCGAGCAGGCCGGGGTGAAGGACCCCACCCGCTACAGCAGCGAGCCGAGGAGCTAGACTGCCTCCTGCATGCACCGCTTCTCGTTCGCGAGCGTCCTGCTCCTCTGCGCCGCTGCGGGCGCCTCTTCTGTCGAGCCGCTGGTGGATGCCAGCTCGGTGGTGAAGGGTCTCGTCGTCGACCTCCGCTACGCCACCGAGGACAACTTCCTCAAGAAAAAGGTCTACCCCGACTCCGCCCGCTGCCTGCTCCGGAAGAGCGCCGCCGCGAAGCTGGCCCAGGCCGCCCAGGCGCTCTCCGCCAAGGGCTTCCGGCTCAGGGTGTACGACTGTTACCGGCCGCGCTCGGTGCAGTGGGAGATGTGGAAGATTCTCCCCAAGCCCGGCTACGTGGCGGATCCGCGCAAGGGCTCCAACCACAACCGCGGCGCGGCAGTGGACCTGACGCTCGCCACCGCCGACGGCGGCGAGGTGGAGATGCCCACTCCCTTCGACACCTTCAGCGAAGCGGCCCACCACGGCTACCAGGGCGGCAGCGAGGCTTCCCGAAAAAACCGCGACACTCTGCTAAAGGCGATGGAGGCCGCCGGCTTCAAGCCCAACCGGATGGAGTGGTGGCACTACGACTTGCCCGGCGCCGGCCAATTCCCGGTGCTCGACCAACCTTTCGAAGCGGCGGAGTAGCGCCGCCGTCAGACGCTCTGGTCTGCGTAAGAAGGTAGCGGCACTGAGAGGTCTACGTCCTCTCCGAGCGCGGCCAAGGCCGCCAGCCAAAGTCGGGGCATTGGCAGCGGCACAGTGAGGACGATGCGCCCGATGCGCTGGCGCAGGGCTGAGTCGTTCCGGCACAGCGCGTACAACTCGCGCCAATCCTCGATGCCGCCCCGGTCGAGGAGCTGCGCCAGCAACTCATCGCTCCGCAACTCCAGCCGGCTCCGGTTCCACAGCGCCTTCGACTGCGATAGCCGCTCCACACTCATGGCTTGGACTCCAGCGCGAGCGGCGCCACCAGCTTGGCCCACTCCCGCCCTCGAGCCGCCAGGTGGTCCCAGGAGTTCCAGGGCGGCTTGAGCGAGCGGTAGGTGGACAGATCGATCGATGGCAGGCCGGTGGGATTCGCGGCGGCCAGGCGTTCGGCGACCTCCGCCAACACCGAAGCGCCCGACGGCTGTGGGTACAGCTCATCGAGCGGGCGCAGGGCTGCCCCAAGGCCGTCAGGGCCGAGGCGCTCGAAGAGCACCACCGCGTCGAGGTAGTCGCGCACGGTGTGACGAGTCGCCAGCATCCAGGCCTTGATGCGAGCCATCTCCTCGAGGGTCGGCACCTCGAGCCCGAGGAGCAGCTGGGTTTGCAGCGGTGCCGTACGCCGGAGCTGACGGATGCCGGTGAGCACTCCCTCCATCGCGCCGAGGATGAGGACCGGCTTCTGCACGCGCTCGGTCTGCCAGCCAGCGGCCGCCTCCAGGCTCGCAAGCACCTCGTCAAAGCGGCTCCTCAGGTCCGCGAGGACATGGTCGCCATCGAGGCTCACTCGGTGACCGGCGTGCAGCGCCGCGGCCGTTCCCCCGACCAGCACGGCTCCAGGCACCAAGGCCTGGAGGTGCCGCTCCGCGGCGAGGAGGCGCTCCCAGTCCGGCAATTGTTCGAACTCGGCCATCGCTCCCGGAAAGATTGCCACGCCGCACCTTGGCCTGCACGGAAGCGCCGCTGAATCTCAGGGCGCGCAGGCCGGCAGGCACCGGCCGAACACGCAGCGGTTGGAGCCGCACTCGCCGTCGGCCAGGCAGCTGTCTCCGGGGCCGCCCATGTCGCCGCACACCCCTCCGCCGTCCGGCTGGCCGTCGCAGGTGCCAAAGAGGCAAGCGCCGCTGAGACAGGGGGAGCCGGGCATGGGAAGGCGCGCGCACACTCCTCCCGCGCAGCGGTCGAACACCAGGCAGTCGCGGCTCATCGTGCAGCTCGAGCCGGTGGCGCGGCGAGCACCGCAGACGCTGCTCACTCCGCCGTCCTCGTGCGCGCAGGCGTGGCTCTCGTCGCAATCGAAGCTGGTCAGACACTCCCCGCCTTCTTCCAAAGGCGCCCCGCACTTGCCGAGCTGGCTGGCGGTGACCCCCAGGCACACGTTCCCGCCTCCGCAGCTCTGCCTGATGGAGCAGGGCCCTCCGTCGGGCAGGGGCCCCATCGGCGCACATTGGCCGGTGACCGTCTGGCACAGAAGCCCCCTCTGGCACTGCCCATCGTCGGTGCAGCCTTCTCCCGCATCCAGCCGGCCAGCGCAGAAGCCGCCGTCCATCGGAGTCATCTGGCAGAAGGCCGACTCCACACAGGTGCCTTCGATGCAGGCCTGGCCGGGAAGGCGCCGCGCTTCGCACTGCGATTGGTTGGTGCAGAAAAGCTCCGCCCGGCAAGGCGTCTCCACGTCGCAGAAGCTGCCCGGCCCGCCCCATGGAGTGCAGCTGCCGAGGCCGGCGCCGGAGCTGGCGAGGATGCGGCAGTACAGGCCTCCATCGGTCCGGCAGTCCGGATCCTCGTCGCACAGCTCCCCGGCCAACCCGGGCGGCTGGCACTGGCGAGGAGTGCAGCTTCCCCGGCAGACCCCCTCCCGGCATTCCTGGTAGCGGCCGTAGCAGGCCTGGGTGAGGTAGGAGTTCGGCCCGAGGAAGGAGCTGCAGGCGTAGGGCAGCTCCTGCCAGTCGGAACACCCCCGCTTGAGGAAGGCGTCGGCGCACGCCTGGGCGAGCTGGGCGTTGTAGCGAAGCGTCCCCACCGTCACCCGCACCGGCCAGTGCTGAGGCCCGCACCAGGTGGCGGTGAAATAGGCCAGGCAGTCGCGCATCGCCGCCTCGCTCTGCTCGAGGAGGCCGCACCGGCTCAGAAACTCGCAGCGCCGCTCGTTGAGCAGATTGCAGGCCCCGTTGAGCGACAGCCCTCCGTCGGCCGGCTTTCCCGCATCCGGCGCCCCGCCGCCGGTGCCTCCGCCACCACCCCCGCCGCCTTCTCCTCCGCCGTCCGGCGGGGGCGGGCCCGGCGGCCCGTTCGGACACCCGAAGAGAGCCAAGCAAGCCAATGTGGCCAGGGCGGCGCGAAGCAGATGTGACATCTAGGCCATCGAGGTCCGGCCGACCGTCGCCTCAATACCCGCCGTCCACCGTTTGGGAGCAAGGTGGAGCACAGCGCCAGCCCGTCCCGCCGTCGGGGAGTGGCCCCCGCTCGCAGTTTTGGGACTGGCAGACGCCATCATACGTGCATTCCACGCCGTTCGCCCGCGCGGCGGTGCAGGTGTACTGCTGGTCCGGTGCGGAGAAGTCGCAGTAGTGCCCCACCGCGCAGTCGAAGAAGCTGCCCTTGCTGGTGCAGTCGCCGCCGTCTCCCGGGAGCGCCGCGCAGCGGGAATTCCTGGTCGCGCAGTACAGCTCGTCCTTGCAGTCGCCGTAGCCGGTGCAGGTGTCGCCCAGACTTCCCAGCTCCACGCAGGTGCCGGTCTGGTAGGTGCTCGAGCAGCGGAGGTTGGGCAGGCAGGCGGCGTAGCCGGTGCAAACGCCTCCCAGGCCCATCCGCTTCTGGCAGGTGCCCGGCTGGCCCCCGTCGGGGAGCTGCGGGCCCTCCCGGCAGAAGGCGTCCGGCTCGCAGAACGGATAGGGCCCGCCCACCTGGCAGGCCTCTCCCACCTTGGCGCGGCGCTGCACGCACTTTCCGATGTAGCAGGAGAGGTCCGCCCGGCAGTCGTCCCAGTCGCACGGCTCGCCGAGGCCCTTGGGCGGAGCGCAGGCGCGTATGCCTCCGTCGAGCTGGCAGGTGCCCGCTTGCGGGTCGCACCTTTGGTCCCAGCTATTGCAGCTCCCTCCTGCCGGCACGTATGGCAGGCAGCGGAAGGGACAGGTGCTGGTGTAGGTGAAGCAGAAGCCCTGGGAGTCGCACTCCTGGGGGAGGATGCATCCGCCATCCGGAGGCACCATTCCCAAAAAGAGGCCCTCGCACTCCCCTGGCGCTCCCAGGCAGCCGGCGTCGGCGTAGGCGTTGAGGCAGCGGGCGCCCTGCTGGGCGAAGTACTGGAGCCTCCCGCCGGCCACCGCGCCGCTGTAGGCGGCCTGGTCGCAGCCCTCCTGGCGTCTCGCCATGCACAGGCCCATCCGAGCCGGCTCCAGCTTTTGGCAGCGGGCGTCTCGGGCGCACTCGGCGAAGGCCCAGCTTTCGCACCAGCGCTCGATGGGCACCGGCCCAAAGCCGGCATCGGCGGGCGGGCCGGCGTCCTCCACTCCCGAGTCGGGGAGGCCGGCGTCGGCCGGCTCGCCCCCGTCCTCCTCGGGCTGGCCGCTGTCCTCGAGCGGAGGCGGCGGGGGAGGACAAGCGCAGAGCCACACCGCCGCGGCGAGGAGGAGCCAGCTTGGAGTGCCGGGCGGCGACATGGGAGGCGGAGACTACCTTTTTGCCGGCGCGGGCGCATGGGCGGCCTCGCGGGCGGCCACAGACGAGCGCCTCACCGAGACCAGCTCGGCCACCACCGAGACCGCGATCTCCGCAGGAGTGAGCGCGTAGATGAAGAGGCCCATCGGGCTTCTCAGCCGCTCCAGCTCCTGCTCGGTGAAGCCCGCCGCCAAAAGCCGCAGCTTGAAGCGCTCCGCCTTCCTCCGGCTGCCGATCACCCCGAGGTAGGCGAAGGGCTTTCTGAGCAGCGCCTCCACGCAGGCTTGATCCAAAGGATGGTCGTGGGTGGCGATGCAGAAGAAACAATCCGCCCCGCCGGAGAGCTCGCGCGCCACCTCGGCAGGGTCCCTCACCATCAGAGTCGAATCCGGAAAGCGCTCCCTGGAGGCCCACCCGGGCCGACCGTCCACCACCGTCACCCTAAAGCCCACTCGCTGGGCGAGGCCGGCCAGCTCGCGTCCCACG
Source organism: Myxococcales bacterium (assembly GCA_016191815.1). Taxonomy (GTDB): domain Bacteria; phylum Myxococcota; class Myxococcia; order Myxococcales; family Myxococcaceae; genus JACPVI01. The sequence goes on along the minus strand of JACPVI010000026.1, from coordinate 104,187 downwards.
TGTCCGGCGCCGAGCATGAACAGCCTCGCCGCCGCGAGGTGCCGCTCGAGGAAGACCTTCATCTTCCCGCCGCAGCACATCCCCAAGTCATGGGTGAGGTGCGTCTCCAAGAGCCGGCTTTGCTCTCCCGAGGAGTGCATCGCCACCGCCGCCTCGACGATTTGCTTCTCGATCGCCCCGCCTCCCACCGTGCCGCGGGTGGAGCCATCCTCCAGCACCACCATCTTCGAGCCCGGCTTCTGCGGGGTAGAGCCCTGCGACTCCACCACGGTGGCCAAGACGAACGCCCTTCCTGCCGCGGCCAGCTCGGCTATCTCCGCGTACAGCTCCATGCAGCCGGCGACACTACCAGACCACGCCCGTTGACGCTTCGCGTCGTGCCGGAGAGATTGTCCGGGGTCGAATCCGACCTCCAGCAATTATTTCACCCAGGCGGTGTGACGCGGGAAGTTGACACCGGGTGGTTGGGAGTTGCGTTTTCGACAAAAAGGGTGCAGAAGCGCGCGAATTTTTGGCGAGACCCACATGCGCACATCGTCTCCACAGCCCGGCCGATTCCTTGCAACTCGAATCTTTGGCTGGGGTGGTTCGTTCACAAGCGCCGTGGGACGCCAGGAGAGCCAAGTCCTCGGGAGCGAGCTCGAATGCGCGGAGTGATTACCACCCGGGACGTCGTCGTGAACCTCGGGCTCATCTGGCGCGAGTTCGGAACGGTGTGCGTCTTGCGCTGCCTCCGGGCGCTGCTGCGCGGCGAGCCGACCACCTTCCTGGACGTGGCGCTCAAGGCGCACCGCTAGCTCCGGTCACTCACCGACCATCTTCTCCGGGCGCACCCATTCGTCGAATTGCTCGGCGGTGAGAAGGCCCAGCTCGATCGCCGCCTGCTTGAGGGTCTTTCCCTCCTTGTGGGCCTTCTTGGCGATCTTCGCCGCGTTGTCGTAGCCGATGTGGGGGTTGAGCGCGGTGACCAGCATGAGCGAGCGCTCCAGGTTCTCCTGGATGCGAGCCTTGTTGGGCTCGATGCCGATGGCGCAGTTCTGCCTAAAGCTCCGGCAGCCGTCGGCGATGAGCCGGCAGCTCTGCAGGAAATTGTGGATGATGAGCGGCTTGAAGACGTTCAGCTCGAAGTTCCCCGAGGCATCGCCCAGGCTGACCGCCACGTCGTTGCCCATCACCTGGGCGCAGAGCATGGTCATCGCCTCGGCCTGGGTGGGGTTCACCTTGCCCGGCATGATGGAGCTGCCCGGCTCGTTCTCCGGGATGAGAATCTCCCCCAGCCCGGACCTGGGGCCCGAGGAGAGCCAGCGGATGTCGTTGGCGATCTTGAACAGCGAGGCGGCGAGCCCCTTGAGCGCGGAGTGCGCGTGCACCAGCGCGTCGTTGGCGGCGAGGGCCTCGAACTTGTTGGGGGCGGTGACGAAGGGCAGGCCGGTGAGCGAGGAGATTTCCTTCGCCACCCGCTCGGCGTAGCCCTTTGGGGCGTTGAGGCCGGTGCCCACCGCCGTGCCGCCCAGGGCCAGCTCGTAGAGGTGCGGGAGGGTCCGCTCCAGGTGGTCCAGGCTGTGGTCGAGCTGGGAGACGTAGCCGGAGAACTCCTGGCCCAAGGTGAGCGGGGTGGCGTCCTGCAGGTGGGTGCGGCCGACCTTCACGATGGACTTGAAGGCAGTGGCCTTCTCCCGGAGCACGTCGCGAAGCGCCCCCACCTCGGGAATGACCGCGCTCACCACCGCCCGGGCCGCGGCCACGTGCATCGCGGTGGGGAAGACGTCGTTGGAGGACTGGCCCTTGTTGACCTCATCGTTGGGGTGGACCTTCCGGCCCTCCCCGCGCTCGCCTCCCAAAAGCTCGCTGGCGCGGTTGGCGAGCACCTCGTTGACGTTCATGTTGGTCTGGGTGCCGCTGCCGGTCTGCCACACGCTCAGGGGGAACTCGGCATCGTGCTTTCCGGAGAGGGCCTCGTCCGCGGCCCTGATGATGGCCTCGGCCTTCCTGGGCTCCAAGGTGCCGTTCTCGAGGTTCACCCTGGCCGCCGCCTTCTTCACCAGCACCAGCGCGTGCACCAGCGCGGGCGGCATCTTCTCGGTGGAGATGGAAAAGTTCTGCAGCGACCTTTGCGTCTGGGCGCCCCACAGCCGCTCGGCCGGCACCTCGATGGGCCCGAAGGTGTCCTTCTCGATCCGAACGTTTCCCATGGCTCCTCCTCGCGATGGCCTCGCCACTAGTAGTAGGCCAGTTCGGCGCCGGGCGCGACCCGAATCGCACCGTGGCTGAAGGGTTTCTACCCGGAGCCATCGGCGGCGTTTGAGGGCGCCTCTAGAATGGGAGCACGGTGGCCGAGCAGTGGAATCCGGCGCAGTACGAGCGCTTCAAGTCGGAGCGGGCGCAGCCCTTCTACGACTTGCTTTCGCTTGTGCGGCCGGCGAGCCAGATGCGCGTGGTGGACCTGGGCTGCGGCACCGGGGAGCTGACCCGCGAGCTTCACCTTCGGCTGGGAGCGGCCCAGACGGTGGGCATCGACAGCTCCCAGGCGATGCTGGAGCTGAGCAAGGCTTTTTCCTCCCCGGGCCTTTCGTTCCAGCTCCGCGATATCGGGGAGCTGGAAGGCCGGTGGGACCTGGTCTTCTCCAACGCCGCGCTGCAGTGGCTTCCGGACCACCCGGCGCTCTTTGGGCAGCTCTTCGAGGCGGCCGCCGAGAGAGGCCAGCTCGCGGTGCAGCTCCCGGCGAACCAGGACCAGCCGTCCCACCTCGTGGCCTCGGAGGTCGCGGCCGAACCTCCGTTCGCCGAAGCGCTCATCGGGCGCCCGCGGCAGTCCTCGGTGCTCGCGCCCGAGGCGTATGCCGCCCTCCTGCATCGAGTGGGCTTTCGCGAGCAGCAGGTCCACCTCCTGGTTTACGGGCACCTGCTCGATTCGCGGGAAGAAGTGGTGGAGTGGGTGAAGGGCACGCTCCTCACCGACTACCAGCGGAGGCTCCCGCCCGAGCTGTTCCCCTCCTTCCTTTCGCGCTACCGAGAGCGTCTGATGCCGAGGCTCGAGGACCAGCGGCCGTTCTTTTTCCCCTTCAAGCGCCTCTTGCTCTGGGCCCGGCGCTGAGGGGGGCCAGCTCGGCCAGCCGCTCGATGCGGGCGTCTGCGTCGATGCCCAAGCCCGACGAAGAAGGCGCCGGCCGCCCCTGCCGCCTCGCGGTCGAATCGCGAGTCGCCCACCGCGCGAACCTTCACGGAGAGGACTTGCCTTCGATCTCCTCGCGGGGGCGGACCGAGTGCTCGGCGCCCTTCCACTCCTGGCCCGGGCTGAGCTTCCACTCGGCAGGGAGGTCGAGCTTCCAGACGAACTGCGCCATCGCGTCTCCTCCGGAGGGAGAACGGGAGGCGACGGTGAAGGTCACCTCGGCGCGCTGGATCTCCGCCGGGAGGAGGTCGAGCTCGTAGTAGCCGATCACCAGCTGCGGAGGGAACTCGGCGATCAGCCGCTCGGGATGGTCGATGCGCTGGATGGGATCTCCATCCACCGGCATCTCCGCGTAGAGCTTCCGCTCGTCGTAGAGCTTCCAGAGCTGCCGGAAGTAGGCGCTGGTGAGCATCTTCTTCCGGGTGTAGGCGGTCACCCCGCTCGAGGCGACCGACTCCTCCCGCACCTCGCGCTGGGCGCCCCAGAGCACGATGGGGATGCGAATCTTCGGCGTCCCGCCCACTCTCTGCACGCCCGTCGAAACCAGGTCGAGCCGCATTCCCTTGTCCGAGAAGGAGTGAGCCGGCGCGTACTGGCCGCTGCGGAAGCTGTCGAAGACTTGCTTGGCGTACTCCCAGTTCGCCTTGCGGTCCTCCACCCGCTCTTCGCCGGCCTTCTCCCGGGTGTCCAGTTCCTTGAGGTAGGAATCGAACTGATCGCGGATCTCGAACTTCTTCCGGTGCGCGTCCGCCTGGCCGAAGTACCAGCGGAGGAAGGTCGACACCTCGCTCTTGTAGCTCCGCTCGTCCGGGTTGGAGCGGATCCACCCCACCCGCTCGTAGTAGTCGCGCTGGATGCGGGCCAGGTCCGCGGCTCGAGCCGCCGCGTCGGAGCTGGCCCGGTCTCGCTGCACGTGGGTGACGACCACGGCCAAAAGGCCCGCCGCGACGATGGCGATGGCGAAAAGCTTCTTCATGGCTGCTGGCTCCCGCGTCGAGGATACCTCCGCAGAAGAAATTCCACTCGCCCACTCCCGAGGATACCGTTCGGGCGTGGCCAGGGCCCTGCTCCTCTCGGGCTTCGAGATCGTCGCTCCCGAGCTTCCCGACGATGCGCGGGTGCTGATGCCGCCCTTCCCGCTCCCGGCGCTGGAGGGCCTAAAGGAGGCCTGCACCCGCGCGCTGGAGGAGCCACTGGAGGGAGAGCCGGTCGCCTCGCTGCTCAGCCCGCACTCGCGGGTGTGCGTGGTGGTGGATGATCCGTCGCTGCCAGTGCCACCGCTCTCCCGCGACTGCCGCCGGGAGATGCTGGAGGCGGTGCTCGAGCTGCTCCTCGCCCACGGCGTGCGGCAGAAGCCCAGTGTGGTGGTGGCCAACGGCTTGGGCCGCCAGTGGCGGAACACCGAGCTGACCGAGTTGCTTGGCATTCAGAGCACCGCCTCCACCCAGGTCGGCTGCCATGACGCGGAGGCCCAAGGAGGCCTCTCGGCCATCGGCGAGCTGCCGGAAGGGCGAGTGGAGCTGAACCGCGCAGTGGTGGAGGCGGACCTGGTCCTCTACCTCAACGTGGTGAGCATGCCGCTGATGGCGAGCCTGTTCGGCCTGGTGTCCGGAACCGCCGGCTACCGCACCGCGCGGATTCTGAGCGCGCCGAAGATGTTCGAGGACGAGCAGGCGCCGCTGGTCCCCGGCTCGGCCTGGGCGCATCTCCACCAGAGAGCGGGCGAGCTGCTCCAGCAGCGCACGCGGGTGTTCCAGCTGAGCGCGGTGCTGAACAACGAGCTGTGGAAGCCGGCGGTGTCGGCGCTCTTGCGCTCCGAGGATGGCCTGAGCCGGCCGCTGCAAGTGTGGAACGCCCTGCCCGCCGCGGTCCGCCACCGGGCGGCGCGGCTGATGCGGGCAAGCGCCAGGCCGATCGCCGTGCTGGCGGGACCTCCGAGGGCGGTGGGCGCACGCGCGCTGGAGGCCTTCTATCGCCAGCACGAGGTGACCGCCGACGGGGAGGCGGACGTCCTGGTGTTCGGGCTGCCGGACATGGGGCCGTACTCCATTCGCTCGGCGCAGAACCCGGTGCTCGCCGCCCACCTCGCGCTGGGCCTCATCTTCCACCTCTTCACCGGCCGCCCCTTGCTGCGGAAAGGAGGCGCCATCGTCTTCGCCAACCCGCTCACGCCCTCCTTCGACCGGAAGGTGCACCTGCCCCACGAGGAATTCTACGAGCGGGTGCTCAGGCTGGAGCGCGAGCCCCTCGCCATCCACGAGCGCTTCGAGCCGTACTTCGCCGGCCGGCCGGAATTCGTCTCGGCCTACCAGCGGCGCTTCGCCTTCCACGGCACCCACCCCCTCTACGCCTGGTACCAGTGCACGCCTGCACGGCGGAGGGCGGGGAGGATCATCGTCGCCCACGGCGACCCGCGGGCCTGCGCCCGGCTGGGCTTCATGCCCGCCGCCGACGTGGAGGACGCCCTGGCCAAGGCGCGAGAGGTGCTGGGCAACCCCCAGCCGTCGGTGGCGGTGCTGGAGCTTCCTCCGGCCTTCTTCGCGAGGGTGCGGTGAGGCGCGCCGCTAGAAAGGAAGCGAGTGGACGGTGGCGGCGCCGCCGCCCTCCAGCTCGAGGGCGGTGCCTGGCTCGAGCTGGCTCCGCTGCACGTACCCCAGCGCCACCTGCTGGCCCATCTTCGGGGAGCGGACTACCGAGGTGAGCCAGCCCACCTTCTTTCCGCCGGCGAGGAGGCCGGTCCCGGGAGCCGGTGCCAATTCGCCCAACAGCAGGCCGGCGAGCTTGCGGCTCACCTGGCCGCGGAAGGTGGCGCGGGCGATGACTTCCTGCCCGATGTAGCAGCCCTTCTGGTAGCTGATGGCCCGCTCCAGGCCCGCCTCGAGCGGCAAGGTGGCCTCTCCGGTGTCCTGGCCGTGCCGCGGCACTCCGTGCTCCACCCGCACCATCTCCAGGGCGTCGAACCCCATGGGCCGCCCAAAGGCTTCGAGAAGCCGCCCGAAGACGCGCTCCAGGGATGCCCGGGGGACGAGCAGGTCCACGCTCGGCGCGCCCGGGATGAGCGGCACCAGCTCGTGGCAATTCGACTCTGCGAGCGAATCCCAAACCTCGCGCGCGCGCGGGCCGAGGACGGTGAGCGCCGCCAGCTGTGGCGTCGCGTCGGACAGCTCGGCGTCTTCCGAGACGAGGTACTTGGCGAGGAACTGCTGCGCCGGGGCGCCGTAGCCGGGCTCCACTTCGAGCAGCACGTCCTCCGCCCGGCGCAGCACCCTGGCATCGGCCACCATCGCGCCCTTGGGCGTGAGCATCGCCGCGTAGGCGCTCGCGCCCTCGGGGAGCTTCTCCACGTCCTGGGTGACCATCCCGTGGACGAAGTCGATCCGCTCGCTCCCGGTCACCCGCACCAGCTCCCGCGCCGAGAGGTCCACTACCGCGGCGCCCTCCCTCGCCGCCCGGTACTCCTCGGCTGGCTCCGCGTAGGCCTTCACCAGTTGCCTGCCGCGCAGCTCGACGAAGCGTGCGCCGAGCCGCTGGTGCAGGGCATGGAGTGCGAGCGCTTCCACGGGAGTCGTATATAAGGTGCGCGCCTCATCAGGGCCAAGGTCATCGCCATGAGTGTCACCGGTCGCCCGCCGCCAGCCACCCCTCGAACAGGAATACCGAGGCCGCGCCAGGTGCTTCTTTTCGCGCCGGCGAGGGCTGCCGCCCGCCCGAGCCTGCCTTCCGCGCTACCCGCATGAGCAAGCGCTCGCAAGAAACGCCCCTGATCAGGCCGCTGGCTGCGGTGCTGCTGCTCGCCTTCGCCCTCGCCGAGAGCCTGCTCTCCGTCTACCAGTGGATGGAGCTGGTGGTGGTGCGCTCGGGCGGCACCGCGGTGTGCGCGCTGTCGGACGCGTTGGACTGCACCAAGGTGTGGAGCTCGGCCTTCGCCACCAGGACTCACGCCTTGCTCGGCATGCCGGTGGCTGGCCTCGGGCTTTTGTGGGGCCTCACTGCCTTCGGGCTGTCGGCGCTGCTTGCCCACCGGGCCCTCGCCAGACGGGAGGTGGGAGTCCCCTCCGCGGCGATCCGGCTGGCGGCGGCGGTCGGGGTGCTCTCCTGCGTCACCTTTGCGGTGGCCAGCTTCCGGACCGGCGCCTTCTGCATCACCTGCATCGGCACCTACCTTTTGGTGCTCGGATTCGCCGCGGTCGCCCTGCGCATGCTGCCGGGCGAGCTTCTGCCACCCAACCGGGAGATAAAGCCCGCGCTGGCCTGGGCGGTGGCGCTGGCACTTCCTCTGTACCTGGCGCTCCTCTATCCCGGACAGAAGACGCCTGGCGCGCACCTGGGCCTCTCGGGAGTGGCGGCCGCGGCTTCCGGCGAGGAGGCGCTGGCCAAGTTCATCGGCGGCCTCTCTTGGGCGGAGAAGCAGGCGCTCAGCGACTCGCTTGCCGTCTACCAGCGCTCGCCGGCGCCGGACGTGGGCCGCTTCAAGACGCGGCATCGATTCGGGGCCGAGTCGGCCCCGGTGCGAATCGTGGACTTCACCGACATCCGCTGCGGGCACTGCCGCTCGCTGGTGGAGGTGCTCTCAAAGCTCAAGCAGGTGGCGCCTCCGGGTTCCATCTCGGTGGAGTCGCGCCACTTCCCGCTCGATTCGGAGTGCAACAAGCTGGTCACCCACTCCGACGGGAGCCAGGTGAGGTGCCTGGCCGCCAAGGCGCAGATCTGCCTCGAGGGAGCGCCGGACTTCTGGGAGCTGCAGCACAAGCTCTTCGAGGCCCAGGAGGACCTGAGCAAGGAGAGGGTATTGGAGATCGCCTCCTCCGGCTCGGTGGGAAGGGCGAAGCTGGAGGCGTGCATCGGCAGCCCGGAGACGGAGCAGAAGCTGAACGAGGACATCGCCTATGCGGCGCTCTTCGCCCCGCAGGGCACGCCCCTGGTGGTGGTGAACGGCCGGGAGGGCACTCCGGCGGCAGCCTGGCTGTACGCGATGGCGATGACCGGGGGGAACATCCAGTCCAAGGCCTTCGCCGGCCTTCCGCCCCCGCGCCCCTGAAACCGGAAACACGAAGGGGCTGACCGGGCGGACTTCCTGCACGGAAGCGCCCGGGCAGCCCCCGGGTCAAGCCAGGCGGACTACCGCTCAGAGCGCGGCGATGATGGCGTCGGTGAACTCGCGCGTTCCGGCGCCGCCTCCGAGATCCCGAGTGCGGACCTTTCCCTCGGCATACACCGAGAGGATGGCGCGCTCCATCCGCTCCGCCTTCTCGGCCATTCCCAGCCAGCGGAGCATCATCACCGCCGACATCAAAAGCGCGGTCGGATTGGCCAGCCCCTTCCCGGCGATGTCCGGCGCCGTCCCGTGCACCGCCTCGAACATCGCGGTCCCATCGCCGATGTTGCCCCCCGGCACCAACCCCAGTCCCCCTACCAGCCCCGCGCACAAGTCCGAGATGATGTCCCCGTAGAGGTTCTCCATGAGCAAGACGTCATAGCGCTCCGGGGCCCGCACTAGCTGCATGCACATGTTGTCGACGATGACCTCCTCGTAAGCGAGGTCCGGATGCTCCCGCGCCACCCTCCGGCAGCAGTCCAGGAAGAGCCCGTCCGAGAGCTTCATGATATTGGCCTTGTGCACCGCGCTCACCTTCCGCCGCCGATTCTTCCGCGCGTAGTCGAAGGCGAAGCGGGCGATCCGCAGCGAGGCCCGCTCGGTGATGATCTTCAGGCTCTCCACCACTCCCGGTACCACCAGGTGCTCCAGCCCCGCATAGAGGTCCTCGGTGTTCTCCCGCACCACCACCAGATCCACCCCCTCGTAGCGGGTCTTCACCCCCGGGACGCTCTTCACCGGCCGCAACGAGGCGTACAGGTCGAGCGCCTTCCTCAGCGCCACGTTGGCGGACACCGGCCCCTCGCCGATCGGCGTGCCGGTGGGGCCCTTGAGCGCCACCCCGTTCCTCAGCACGGACTCCACGGTGGACTGGGGGAGGTTGGTGCCATGGCGGCTCAACGCCTCCAGCCCGGCGCCCGCCTTCTCGAACTCCAGCGGCGCGCCCAAGGCCTGGAGCACCCGCACGGTGGCCTCCATCACCTCCGGGCCGATGCCGTCGCCTTCGATCAGGGTCACCTTCCGTCCAGTCGGGGTCATGCCGAAAGCCTTAGCCGGGACTGCCCCTCGATGTCGATGGCGCGGGAGCGTTCAGACGCCGGTGGCCCCGCGCCTTCGCCTCGGAGCCGCGGCGAGGTAGGGCCGGTAGAAGGCGTCCCACAGCGAGCGGCGCGGGCGCGGCCTTGCCCGAAGCTCCCCGAGCGGCGAGCGGGCGAAGAATGACACCAGCCACAACAGCGCGAAGGAGAGCATCAGCACCACCATCAGCCCGGACACCACCCACCCGGAGATGGGGCCCAGGTGCGCCCGGGCGATGAACTCCTGGAGGGACACCGCCGGCGCGGGGTGGGTGTGCACCTTCGCGAACCAGGAAAGCATCAGCACCACCAAGAGCGAGCCGTAGGCCCGGTTGAGCCTGGTCTGCACCGCCGCGGCGAAGGTGAGCTGGAGCTGCGGCCGGTCCATCTCGGTGGCCAGCTCCCTGAGCGCGTCGGGGTCCACCGGCTCCCTTCGCAGCAAGGGCGCCCAGTAGCCGTCCTCGATGAGCCGCACCCGCCTGTTCCACAAGTCGTAGTAGCGGTAGCGCCTGGCCTCGATCACCAAGAAGGTCATCACCAGCCACAGCCCGGCGAGCAGCGTGACGTGGGTGCTCTCCCTCGAGCCGAACCCGAAGGAGATGACCGCCGCGCTGGTGGTGAGCGCCCAGTTGGTGGTGGTGTCCAGCCGAGTGCGCCAGCGGTCCGAGCGGCCGAGCTCTCCACGGTAGAGCTGGGCCATCGCCGCGTCCGACAGCTCGAGCCCCGCCGGCCCCTGCCCGCGCCTCTCCTGCATCTTGGCCGGTCAAGTTGGCTACGCGGGCGATGGCCGGCAATCGGGAGCAGCCTTATTCCATTGTCATGCCCACCCAGCTCCAGCCCGAGACGTTCGACCCCTACCAGGCCCTCGCCGAGGTGATGGAGCACGAGCGCGACCGCATCGTCCGGCTGTGGTCCAAGCAGCTCCGGCTGGAGCTGGAGGAGCTGGACATTCCCGGGCGGGACCTCCGCCGGCCGCTCTCCGGGCTCGTGGAGGAGCTTGCCCGGCTGCTCAGGGACCGTGGAGCAGAGGCCCTGCGCCTGTGGCCGGAGACCGTGCGCTCGCACGGGATGGAGCGCTACGACCAGCACTTCGACGCGGACGACCTGGCGCGGGAGCTCAAGGTCCTCGAGCAGGTGCTGTTCCGCGTCTACGGCAGGCGGCGGGGCCAAATCGAACCGGAGGTGGCCGAGGCGATCGCCGCGCTCATCGGCGAAGCCACCGCCTCGGTGGAGGCGAGCTTTGCCAGGGTGCTCAGGACCGAGGAGGTGAGGTTCAAGGAGGCGGCGGTGATGGAGTCCGTCCTCCACCACGTGGAGGTGGGCATCCTGCTCGCCGAGCTGGACGGCACCATCTCCTACGCCACTCCCGCAGTGGGGCGGCTTTTGGGAGTGCCCTCGCGCGCGCTGGTGGGAGGTCGCGGGACCCAGCCGTTGGCCGCGGTGCTCGCGCAGCTCGACGCCCGCCACCTGGACGGCCGGCCGCTCAAGGTGTCCGAGCTGCCGTTCGCCCTCGCCCTCAAGCACGGGCAAGCGGTGCGCGGAGCCTGGATGGTGTTCCGCCGCCCCGACGGCCGCGAGGTGTACGTGGAGATGAGCGCCACCCCCATCCGGGAGTTCGGCCCCGATGGAACCCTCCTGGGCGCGGTGCAGACCTTGGCGGACCGCACCGACACCGCCCAGAAGACGCGCGAGCTGTCCAACGCCTACGAGGAGCTGAGGAGGCTGCAGGGCCGGCTGCTCCAGCGGACTCGAACCCAGGCCCTGGGCCAGCTCGCCGGCGGGGCCGCCCACGCGCTCAACAACTTCCTCAACGTGCTCGGCCTTCGGCTCACCATGCTCCGGCGAGAATTCAGGCCGGAGCACCTGGACGCCATGGACAAGACCGTCCGGGCCATCGGCGAGCTGGTGGCGAGGCTGCAGGAGTTCTCCGTCCAGCCCGCCGAGGAGCGCCTGGCCCCGGTGGAGGCCGACAAGACGGCGCACGACGCTTTGGAGCTGGTCCGCCCCGAGCTGAGCGGCGACGGGCGCGCGGTGCACCTCGAGTCGGAGCTCTCCTCGGGCGCCAAGGTTCGGGTGGACGAGACCCTCTTCCGGGAGCTCCTGGTCAACCTCCTGCTCGCCGCGCTCGAGCGGATGCCCGGCGGGGGCAACCTCTTCCTCAAGAGCGCGGTGGTGGACGGAAAGCTGGAGCTCTCGGTGGCGGACAGCGGCAAGCCCTACTCCGAGGAAGAGCGCTCGCGCCTGTTCGACCCGCTTAGGGGCGCTTCCCCGGCGCCGCAGCTCGCCCTCCTGCTCGCGGTGGGCCGAAACCACGTCCGGCGGTGGGGCGGCGAGCTCTCCTGCCAAAACCGCAGCGGCGGAGAAGGAGCGGTGCTCAAGGTGCTCTTGCCCCTCGCCGCCGAGGTCGAGCTCCCCGCGCGCGAGGAGCCTCACCGTCCCGCCTTGCGCCGCGCCCGCGCCGAGAAGGTGCTGGTGGTGGACGACGACCTGGACAACGCCAGGATGATGGCCGAGGTGCTCGCCGACGAAGGCTACCAGGTCTCGGTCGCCAACAGCGGCGAGGAGGCGCTGAAGACCCTCGCCTCCAAGAGCTTCGACGCCGCCCTGCTCGACGCGCTGATGCCCGACATGTCCGGCTGGGAGCTGGCGCGGGAGATCCGCCGCCGGCGCCCGGGAGTGCTCCTCGCGATGGTGACCGGCGCCGACGTGCGCGGGCAGAACCGCAGCACCCTCGCCCTGGTGGACGCCGTCTTCCGAAAGCCGGTGGAGGTGGAGGCGCTCGACGAATTCCTCTCCCGGCCGGAGTACGCTCCCTCCGATGCCGGGGGAGCTGGATCGAATCCGCCGCAAGGTGGAGCAGGGAGAGACGCTGAGCCGCGATGAGCTCTCGCAGCTCGAGCGCGCGGCTGACCTCCGGCCCGGGCCTTCCTTGCGGCTCTCTTTGGCGCACGCGCTGATCAACGCCGACGCGGCGGGCGCTGCTTTGGCCTTGCTCGAGGGCCTGCGCCGCGACTTCCCCCGCGAGGTGCAGGTCCGGCTGGGGCTGGCTCGCGCCCTCTCGAGCCTGGAGCGATGGGCAGAGGCGGAGCGGGCGCTGGAAGAGGCGCTGGCCCTGAACCCAAAAGACCCGGAGGCGCTGGTGGCGCTGGCGATCTCGGCGATGCGGAGGGGCGAGCGGGCCCGGGCGAGGAAGCTGGTGGGAGAGGTGCTCGAGGTGGACCCCTTCGATGGAGAGGCAAGGCTTCTCAGGGAGGAGCTGGATGCCGAAGTCGAGTCCGCGCTCGAGGCGCCCCCGAAGAAGGAGTCCCGCCGCGACTTCGCCCGCGCCTTGATGGAGAGGTTGAAGGCCCAGTCCACGCCGGCCCTGCTCCAGCGGGACCACTTGCTGGTTCGGCTGGGACGGGGTGGGGTGGGCCGGTTGGACCTCGCCTCGCTCTACGCGGGCTACCTCGCCGAGGCGAGGGATCTCTCCGAGGCGGTGGAGGCGATCGCCCGCGAGCTGGCCGAGCGCGCCCTGGGCCCGGAGGGCAAGGACTCCATCCTCGCCCGGGCGATGCCGGTGTTGCGCGACGCCGGCTTCCTCGACCGCGCGGTGGGAGCGGTGCGGCGGGAGGGCCCCGCCGGCCTGTTCGTCTTCTACGCCCTCTTCGATTCCGAGCTGGTGTGCTACCTCCCTCAAGCCGCCCTGGAGCAGGCCAGAATCGAGCTGGAGGAGCTGGACCTTGCCGCCTGGCGCAACCTGAAGGAGAAGCCCGCCGCCCTGCAGCCGGTGCGGGTGGAGGGCGGGCAGCTGTTGCTCGCGGAGAAGCCCTCCGGGGTGTGGGCCCTCGCCGAGGGAGACGGCCACGACGGGGCGCGGCTCTTGTCCCCTTCCCAGCAACGCGCCATCGCCGAGGCGGCGGGACCAGGCCCTTATCGGGTGTCCTTGGCCAAAAGAGAGCTCTCGCTCATCTGTCGGGAGGAGGAGTTGGACGCGGTGGAGGCCCTGGAGGCGGTGCCCCAGGCGGCGGACGGAGTGGAAGGCCGTTTCCGGCTCTTCGAGGGCCGGCTGACGGCGCTCTGAACTTTCGGAGATCGGCTGGAAGCCGCCTTCCCGTATACTGCCGCGGCCTCTGGAGGGGTCCATGGCCCACCTCGCTCGCCTCTTCGTCCTCGCGCTCGCGCTCTGCGCGGTTGGGTGCAAGCCTCCCCGGCCGCCGCCGCCCAAGGAGTGCCCGGAGGGCCAGACCCTCTGCGGCGAGGAGTGCGTAGACACCTCCGCCGACCGCTCGCACTGCGGAGAGTGCGGGAAGGCGTGCGAGGCGAACCAGGTGTGCGGGGCGGGGCAGTGCCAAAGGGAGTGCCCCTCGGGGCTGACCGACTGTGCCGGAGTCTGCCGGGACTTGCAGGTGGACGCGGCCAACTGTGGTTTGTGCGGGCTCCAGTGCGCCGAGGGGAAGAAGTGCGTGGGCGGCGCCTGCACCGTCACCTGCAGCAAGGGGCTGCTCATCTGCAACAACGTCTGCCGGGATCCGCAGACTGACCGGAACCACTGCGGGGGCTGCGACAAGGCGTGCCAGGCAGGCGAGGTGTGCTCGGCGGGCCGGTGCGCGCTCTCCTGCCAGCAGGCGCTGGCGAACTGCGATGGGAGCTGCCGGGACCTCCAGAGCGACCGGGACAACTGCGGACAGTGTGGGGCCACCTGTCCCTCCGGCGAGGTGTGCTCGAGCGGCGCCTGCGTGGTTTCCTGCCAGGAGTCGCTCACCGACTGCAACGGCTCCTGCCGGGACCTCCAGAGCGACCGGGCCCACTGCAGCGGGTGCGGGTCGGCCTGCAACGAAGGAGAGGTCTGCAGCAACGCCAAGTGCGAGGTGAGCTGCAGCCCGGGGCTCACCGATTGCGGCGGCTCCTGCCGGGACTTGCGGTCGGACCGGGCGCACTGCGGCACGTGCGGGAACGTGTGCCCTTCGGGCAACGTCTGCTCCGGGGGCGCCTGCGTGCTCTCCTGCCAGGAGGGGCTGACCGCCTGTGCGGGCTCCTGCCGGGACTTGAGGACCGACCGGGCGCACTGCGGCTCCTGCGCCAACGCCTGCGGCACCGGCTACGTGTGCACCTCCGGCGTCTGCACCTTGACTTGCCAGCCGGGGACGACCAACTGCAGCGGCTCCTGCCGGGACTTGGAGACGGACAACTCGAGCTGCGGCCAGTGCGGAAGGGCCTGCTCCACCGGCCAGGTTTGCTCCGGAGGCAACTGCGCCGCCAACTGCGCGGCGAACCTCACCAACTGCGGAGGCACTTGCCGGGATTTGCGCTGGGACACCTTCAACTGCTCGGCTTGCGGGAACGCCTGCGCGCCGGGCCAGGTGTGCAACGCTTCGGTGTGCTCGCTGAACTGTCCGGGCAACCTCACCAACTGCGCCGGCATCTGCCGGGACTTGCGGTCGGACGACGGAAACTGCGGGGCCTGCGGCAACGCCTGCGCGGCGGGGAAGACCTGCCAGAATGGCTCCTGCGTCTGATCAGAATTCTTCCAACCCCGGATCACCTTCGCTCCACCCGGCGTCCGAGAGAAAGTACGGCTTTTCAGGACACCGACGAGTTGAGGCGCCAAACCCCAGGAATCCGGTGCCCCGCCGAGTTTCTTGGGATCGCAGGCCACGCGCTCATGCTGACGCGGTTTCCCCGGTTGTCGTAGGTGTAGTCCACCGAGGACTGCGGCCCGCCGGTAGTGGCGAAGTTGGGCAGGGACGCCGAGCGGAGACGGAGGAGCTGGTCATAGCCGAAGTCCTCCTCCCGGTGATGGGGATAGGGCTTTAGCAGGCGGCGCTTGCTCGGGGAGCGGGGGGCGAAGCGCGGGGCGGGGACGGCGACTACAATACGGGCATGCGAATCGCTCTGGGCAGAGTCGTTGGCGGGCGGGTGGTGGTGGAAGGCGAGCCGCTCCCGGAGGGAGCACAGGTGACGGTGCATCTGGCCGAGGAGGGAGAGTGGGAGCTGGACGAGGCCAGCACGAAGGAGTTGTTGTTGGCGGCGAGCGAAGCGGAGCTGGAGGAAGGCATCAGCCCGGAGCAGCTCCTCGCTGAGCTGCGCGCGATGAAGTGATGCGGGTCCGCACCTTCAGCCGTGCACGGCGGGACATCACCGCGGCTGCGGCCTGGTGGAAGACAAATCGGCCTGCGGCTCCGCAACTGTTCGAGGAAGAGTTGACCGCCGCGTTGCAGCAACTGCAGGAGCTGCCTCTCTCCGGCCGTAGTGGTCGCGACCCGCGACTCGGAGAATTCCGGCGCCTGCCGCTTCTTCAGACTCGGTACCACCTCTACTACCGAGTGAATCAGCGCAAGGACCAGGTCGAGGTCCTGCGGCTGTGGCACATGAGCCGCCACGGGGTGCCCAGTCCGCGCTGAACACCATCGGTGCCTTGTCCCATTCGGACAAGGTGAAGCACACGAAAGATGGGCAACAGAGCACACGAGCACGACAGGCGCCGCTGCCGATCGCGCCACTGGAGTGATCATGCTGGTTCGAATCATCGAGGTCGACTACCGGGGCGGGCATCGACTGCTCATGCGCTTCGACGACGGAACTCAGGGCGAGGTCGACATCGCCGAGGCTGTGCCTCTCGATGGAGTGCTGGCCGCCTTGCGAGATCCCGCCGTCTTCCGACAAGCACGAGTAGACCCGGAGTGGGGCACCGTCTGCTGGCCCGACGACCTCGACCTTGCCCCGGAGCCCCTTTTTGAGCGCATCACCGGGCGCAATCCGCTGGAGATGGATCCGCGGCCGGCCTCGCCATCACACGACCCGGCCGGCCACTGAGCTGCGCTCTCAGCGCGCTCGCCGGGTGCCGGAGAGGCCGTGCCGCTGCGGCCAGCCGGAGCCCTCCAAGGGGACCGGCCCCAACTCGTACGCCTCCAGCCGCCAGGAGCCGCCGCGCTCCACCAGTGCGTAAACGGAGCTCCGCTCGAACACCGCCCCTCCTAGCTCCCCACCCTTGGGCAACGGACAGACGAAGAGCCGCTTTCCTTCCGCGAAGAGCTGGAGATGCGCCTCCTTCTGCCCGGAAAGCTCTTCCTCAGTCAGCGTGAGCACCCCCGGGGAGCCGAAGAAGCCGAGGGCCGACTCCTCCAGTCGCCCGTTGGCGCCCCCGGGCATCACCATCGCCTCCCAGAGCGTGCGCCCATCGCTCGCATCGAAGGCCCGCAGCAAGAGGGCCATGTCAGCCTCGGCGCAAGGCGGCCCCAGCGGAGGCTCGCAGGCTCGGTAGAAGCCGTAGCCCCGCCCTCGGGCGAGCAACAGCGGCTCCGGCAACAGCCGCTCACCTCCATCCTCCGGCCAGCGCACCTCCGCGAGCCTTGCTCCTCCGTCGGTGGAGTAGAGGTGACGGCCTCCGGCAAACACCCGTCCGCCGGCGACCAGCAGCGATGAAACCCCGGGGCGAGAATCGAGCAGGCTGCCGCCATCCGCCCCCGCCTCCGCGAGCGGACCGGCCGAGTCGTACAAGAAGGCTCGTCCGGCCTCATCCAGCGCGATCAGGCTCTCCGTCCCCATCCCGAGGAGCGGCTGCGCCACGAGAAGCCCACCGTCCGGCGCGACGTGGACCAAGAGCAGCACTCCGGCCGAAAGTCCGGCATCTCCGCGGCCGGCGTCGGTACCCGAATCGGCCGAGTCGGCAGCGGGAAGAAAGCTCACCGCGGCCAATAGCTCTCCCGCCGGTGAGAGCGCCACCCTCCCGCGCGAGGTGAGCGCTTGCGCTCCCTGCATGCTGGCAGGCACCAGCGAGGAGAGCGGCACCGACCAGAGCGGCTGTCCGGAAGCCGGGCCGTACGACTCGAGCTGCCCCGAGGAGAGCACCACCACTCCGGCGTCGGACGCGGCGAGCACCGCCCGCAAGGCCCCGTCCCGGTGGGCGGTGGTGAAGCGCTCGAAGCCGCCGCCGGTGTACGAGCGGAGCTGGCACCCCGCGTCCGCTGCGGCTCCGCACAGCTCGAAGAAGAGGTTTCCTCCGTGCGCGATCGGCCCGCCCGAAGGAGGCGAGGGAAGCGGAACGGTGAAGGAGGGCACCATCTCTCCCGCGTCGGGGCGCACGCACACTTTCGAGCGGCACTGCCCCTCGGCCTGGCACGGAGTCTTGGGCGCGCAGACGAAGCCCTCCGGAGTGGGCTGCGCCCGGCACTGGCCAGAGATGCAAAGGTTTGCGGTCACGCAGTCGATGGGTCCGCAGGGCGTGCTGTCCGGGGCCGGGGCCTCGCCGCAGCCGGAGAGCGGATCGCAGGTGGCGACGTGGCACGGCCGGCTCGGCGCAGGACAGCTCGCGGCGGTGTGCAGGCAGCCGGCTCCGGGCGCGCAGGCGTCGAAGGTGCAAAGGTTTCCATCGTCGCAGGTGCGGGGAGTACCGACGCAGGCGCCGGCGCGGCACACGCCTCCTTCCAGGCACTCCTCGGGCACGCAGGCGGCGCCGTCGGCGGAGATGGACTCCAGGCAGGCGCTGGCCTCGAGGTCGAATCGCGAGGTGCGGCACGGCGCCGTGGGCGCGCAGGAGAGCTGCCGCACCCCCTCGCCAAAGAGCGCCACCTCCACGGTGCGCGAGTTGGCGGAGAGGAGAAGCTTGCCTTGGGCCTTGCCGTCCCCGGCGGTGAACACCACCTCCACCGAGGCCTGCCCTCCCCCGGGCAGCTCCAACTGCGGCGCGGCGGAGAAGGGCCCCAAAGTGGCCACCTCCACCGAGAGCGGGGCGCGGCCGGTGCTGGTGAGCGCCACCGAGCGCGCCACCTGGGTGCCCTCGAGGGCGCGTCCGAAGTCCAGGCTCTTCGCGTCCACCCGGAAACCCACCTCCACTCCGCCGAGCTCTCCCTCCCGGCAACCCCCTAAGGAGAGAAGCGCTAGCGAGGCGGCGAAGAGGGCCCTCACGGAGTCACCTTGTGGCGGGAAGACTGCTTCCGCCGCTTCCGGTAGAGCGCCCTTCCGAGCACCGCCGCTCCGAGCAGTGCGAGCAGCGCCACCACCGCCTGGTAGTAGCGGCCGAGCAGGGCCTCCAGCTCCTCGGCGTTCCCGCCCACCGCCAAACCTGCCGCGAAGAGCAGGAGGTTCCAACCCATCGCCGAGAGCGCTCCCAGCACCATCACCCTCGAGAGCGGCATCCTGGAGGCTCCGGCGGCGACGAAGAGCAGGCTCCTCACCCCCGGGAGAAAGCGGTTGAGCAGGATGACCCAGTCTCCCTTGGCGCGCATCTTCGCCTGCAGCTCCCGGATGCGGGGAAGCGGCACCCCGAGGATGGACTTGTGGTCGGCCCTCCGGTCGACCCGCAAAGCGATGAGGCGGCCGAAGCCGTAGTCCAGCGAGGAGCCGATCACGCTGCCCAACGTCACGGCCGCGAAGACCAGCGGCCAGCTTCGCCCGCCGCGGACGGCGTACACCCCCGCGAGCACGATGATGCTGTCGCCGGGGAAAGGCGGGAAGACGTACTCCACCATCGCCGCCAGCCCGGCCACGAGGAACCCGAGCGAGCCAAGGGCGTGGATCCACCCGTCGAACAGCTCAACCATCGATGGCCGCTCCGAACAGCCGCCCCAGCGCGTAGGTGAAGGCGGTGGCCAGCGCGGCCAGCCCCACCATCCTGGCCGCCGACTTCCAAGGGCTGGTCCCCGAGAGCAGCCCCACCAGCCCGCCGACCCCGAAGAGGACCAGGGCCGACAGAAGCGGGCTCGCCAGGAGCGCCCACCGCCCTCCTCCGAGGAGGAACGGGGCGATTGGCACCAGCGCGCCGGCGGCGAAGGTGGCGAAGCTGGATGCCGCGGCGCCGCTGGGCGAGCCGAGGTCGGCCGGATCCAGCCCCAGCTCTTCGCGGACCAAGGTGTCCAGCGCCTGCTCCGGGTTCTTCAGGATGTCGGCCGCGGTCCGCTCCGCCTGCTCGGGCGACAGTCCTTTCTGGCGGAGGAGCTGGGCCAGCTCCGCCGCCTCCTCCTCGGGGGCTTCCTCCAGCTCGCGCTTCTCGAGGGAAATCTGCCGGGAGAGGAGGTCTCGCTGGCTCGCCACCGAGGAGTACTCTCCCACCGCCATCGAGAAGGCCCCCGCCAACAATCCGGCCAGCCCGGTGATGACCAGCCCCGCTTCGCCCACCCCGGCGCCGGCCACCCCGAGCACCAGCGCGCAGTTGGAGATGACTCCGTCGTTCACCCCGAAGATGGCGGCGCGGATCGCCCCGCCGCGGCCTGCGCGGTGCCAGGCCTCCCGGGAGGCGATGAGCGTCCGGGCGTCGGCCGCCCCGTGGCGCATTCCGATGAGGACGTCGCGGTGCTGCTCTTCGTCCTTGGCCAGCGCGGCCGCCTCGCTCCCCTGCCGGACGTACTTGGCGACGTCTCCGACTTCCGTCTCCAGCACCAGCGGCAGCACCGCGGGGACCCCGAATCGCCGGGCCAAGAGGAGCAAGAGTCGCACCCGCATCGAGGGCCTATCGGGGGGGACTTCCGCTCCGGCGGCGGCGAGCTTCTTCGCCCACAGCTCCGCGTGCCTGCGCTCGCCGAAGGAGAGCTGCCGGAAGCTCTCCGCCCGAACCGGATCCTTCTCCAGCGCCGCCAGCCGCTCGTAGAGGGCGGCGCCGTCTCGCTCGTCGGCGAGGTTTTCGAGCCACAGCTCGAGGCGAGGCGCCATCGCTCCAATCTATGCAAGGCGTGATGCCTTGGCAGCCCTCCTGCGGGGGTAGGCGAACCGACGCGAACGGAGCGCTGAGCCTCAACCTTGGTTGGGCGCTCTGGGCCGGTTGGGCCTGAGCAGCCAGATGCGCTCCTCGCCCACCAGGGAGCCGGGAGCCTCGCTCTTGATGGTCGCTTGATCGAAAGAGGCCTGTGCGAAGTCCACCGTGCCGTTCCGCTCGAAGTTGTTGGCGACCACCACCCGGGTGTGGCCGCCGTCGGCCACGGTGTCCCCCAGGTGGTCGGCCATCAGCATGTCTCCAGGCTGAGCCTTCTTCATCAGCTCTGCGATGGCCGCCTCGCGCCGAGCGGGGTCGAGACCCACGACCGGCACCTCGTCCACCAGCTTGAAGTGCACCTTGTTCCGGTGCGCCGAGGCGTACTTGTCGCTCCACTTGTACCACTGGTTCGCGTTCGGGTACTCGCCTCGCCCCGCGTTGCCGTAGAAGGGCGGCTCGAACCCTGCGGCGTGGAGCGCGTTGCCGCCGAAGAGGTTGCATTTCCAGCGGCCCTTGAGGAACTGCTGCGGCGTGTTGGGCCGCAGCGCATGATTGGGATCGATGTTCACCCAGGGCTGATCCACGCCGTAGTGAATGGCGCGCTCCTCGACGAGCCGCCGGGCCGACTCCCCGACCGCCGCGGGGTTGGCCTTGGCCGTGCCGCTCGCGCTCCAGACCGGGGCGGTGGTCGCCGGGTTCCTTGGCCGCCATCCGCCGGGCGCCGGGCTCGCCGCCGGCGCCTGGGGCGGCTCGGAGAGCTTCTGCCACACCTGGGCGCCGGCGACTCCATCGGCCGTCAGCCCGTTCGCCTGCTGGAACGACTTGAGTGCCGCCGCGGTGCGCGTGCCGAAGCGGCCGTCGGGGGCGCCCACGTCGAACCCGGCCTGGTTGAGCGCCGCCTGCAGGCGCGCCACGGCAGGCCCGCGGGCACCCTGGCGAAGGGTGGGGTTGGAGGCCGGCACCGGTTCGGCCGGCACGGAAGGGACGGAGGGGCGGTTGACGGAGGGCATGAGAATCATTCCTACTCAATTGGCAGCGCTTCTGTCCATCCGAGCACCGACCTTGCCCGGCCGGTGCTACGGCCTCACCGAGCGGAAGGAGCGCGAGTACGGCGTTTGTCGGGAGGCCTGCACCCGGTAGCCGAGCCCACCCTGGATGGTCTGCACGGTGACCGGCGCCTGGGCGTCGATGAGCGCCGCGTGGCTGGCTCCGCCGAGCGGCTTCTCGGTGAGCCAGAAGGCGCCCTGGCCGAGCCGGTTTTGGTCGCACCAGGCCTGGACCACCGAGGCCTGCGGAGAGCCGAGGTAGCCGCCGTTCAGCCCCGCCACCGCGTTGCGCGAGCGCCCGTCGCGTGGGGCGGCCATGGCGACGAAGTTGGCGTTCGAGCTGGTGCCGTAGGCGTGGTGGTGCACGTGGGAGACGTCCACCCCGTAGGGCGCGTAGTAGAGCGGCCCGGCGCGCGCGGCGTAGTGCGACTCCACGTCCGGGGAGTCGGAGGCCCCCGAGCCGGTCATGTCCCCCCCGAAGTGGTAGCGGAAGCGGCCGTGCATCAGCACTCCGGCCAAGCTGCGCGCGTTCTCCTGGTTGCTCGCGCCGTACCCGAAGGACGCCGAGGCGAGGATGTCGGTCCCGTCGAAGACGTGGGTGTCGGCGCCGGTGAGGTACAGCCGGGCGCCTCCGCCCAAGGAGAGGTAGCTCGGCCCACCATCGTCGGAGGAGTCCAGAAGGTCCCCCAGGAGCAGGCCGCCGCAAGCAATCGCGGGGTAGGAGCCGGCGAGGCTCCCTATGTTGCAGGGAGGCGCGGTGGCCGAGTTGCAGATCGGCCGATCGATCGCGGCGTAGGGCCCCCGCACCGCGTTGCAGAGCGCCTGATAGGAGGACTCGGTCATCCCCGAGCCGAGGTCCACCAGCCCGCGGTGGACGATGCCGTGGGTGACCTGCATCGTATCGGGGCCGGTGGCGAGGAGGGCGCCGAGAGAGCCGATGTGGTCCCCGTGGATGTGGGTGAGCACCAGCCACTCCACCTGCATCCGCACGCGCTGGGGGAAGCCCCGCTCCGGAGTCAGCCAGTTGAGGTTCAAGTCCTCCACCACCCGCCGGAGGTCGTCGGCGTGGGAGCCCCCGCCCACGTCGAGGAGCGCCATGGTGCCGTCGGGGCCGACGATGATCGCCGACTCGCCCAGCGTGACGGTGACTCCCGCCGGCAGCCTCTGCTGAATGATGGTCACCTCGCCGGGGACGGGACGGATGACGCTGGTGGGCTCGGTGCCGGCGTCGAAGGCGTCGGCGCCCCCGTCCGCTCCGCCGTCCGCCTCTCCGCCGTCGGAGCCCGAGTCCTCGCCTTCCTCGCCGGGTTTTCCCGGAGGCTGGTCGCTGGGAACCCGGCCGGAGCACGCGGCCAGGAGTGCGGCCAGCATGAGGATGAGGGAGGCCCTCGGCTGCTTCGGCATTGTTTGACTCCGGATTTTCCGCTCCGGCCCTTGCCGTGGAGCTCCGCTTCGATGCGGTCCACGCGCTCGCGCGGCGAGCGGACCTCCGCTCCCATTCCTTCGCGGAGGAGGTGGTCAAGTCGCTGCTCGTGTTGAGAAACCACCCGCGCCAGCTCGGCGAGCTTGGTGTTGGTGTCGAGGAAACCCTGGGTGGTGCGCTGCTCGAGCCGATCAAGGCGCGTATTGGTCCCCGCCTGGGCAACCTCGAGCCGACCCAGCCGCTGATCCGTGACGCGGTGGAGCGCCTGCAAGTCGGAGCGAATCCCGTGCAGGGCCTGGAGAATCAGGTTCGCCGGGGGCAGCTCTTCGGTCGGCACGCCGAGGATGTTAGCGCGGGCGCCCCCGACATTCACCCCGCCGCGGCGCGGGCGATGACGATCGCCGTGGCCATCACCGTGACCTGGGGATTGACCCCCAGCGCGGAGGGAAACACCGAGGCGTCAGCGATGTAGAGGTCCTTGATGTCCCAGCTCTCGCCGCTTTGGCCCACCACCGCCGCCGCCCGGTCCGCGCCCATCCGGCAGGTGCCCAAGGGATGGGAGGCGTACACCGAGAGGCTAGTCACCGGAACCTCCTCGCGGCACTGCGCCTCGAGCTCGGCGAGGCTGTGCGCCTTGGGCGCGTTGTGGATGCCCGCGTGCACCTCCAGCGCGCCGGCGGCGAAGAAGATCCGACCGATCTCCCGCAGCCCCTTGAGCAGCCGCCGCTTGTCGTTTTCTAGCAGTTGGTAGCTGATGGCCGCGCGCCCCGGGGAGAGTCCCGGCCGCACCTCGCCCGACGACTCGTCCCCGATGAGGCAGCCGCAAGAGGCGATGTGACGCAAGTGCTCGATCGGCTCCGCGAAGGCTCGGAACTGGGTGTAGTACAGGTCCGGCGTGGCGGAGAACGTCTCCAGCATCGAGTCCTCCAGGTCGACGTAGTAGCCTTGCGTCACCCCGTGCCAGGCGTCGATCACCTGCTCGAAGCGCGCGCACATCCCGGTGGCCGGGTGCACCCTCAGGTGCTTCCCCACCTGGCCGCTGGAATTCGCCAGGCCCTGCGTAAGAAGGAACAGCGGCGTCCCCACCGCCCCGCCGCAGAGGAAGACCTTCTTCGCGCGTACCGTGAGCTTGCGGAGGGGACGCTCGCTCAGGGGCTCGAGGACCGCCGCCTCCAGGCCCACCGCGGCTCGGTTCTCCACGAGCAGCCGGGTGGCCCGCGCCGAGGTGAAGAGCGCCGCGCCCCGCTCCACCGCCGCCGGCACCAGGTTTCGATCCACGCTGCCCTTGCCGCCGATGGGGCAGCCGAGCTGGCACAGCCCGCAGCCGATGCACCCGGGGGCGCTCCGGCTGAGGAAGTCCCCCGGCACACCGAGCGCGTCGCAGCCTGCCTTGAAGATGAGGTTGTTCGCCCGGGCCTGAGTGGGGTGCGTCTTGGTGACGCCGATCTCCCGCTCTACCGCCTCGAAGATGGGCCGCAGCTGCTCCGGCTCCGCCCAGCCGATGCCGTGGCCAGTTCGCCACTTCTCGAGCAACCGGTCCGGAGTGCGGAAGCAGATGGCGGAGTTGAGCAGGGTGGAGCCGCCCACCGCGCGCCCGCCGGGGAGCGGGATGTAGAGGTTGCCCGCCATGATGCGGGTGGCGCGCTCCTGGTAGAGGTTTCGGTAGGCCCAGGAGGGGCGGGTGGAGAGCGCCTCGGGCTCGAAGTGCCGGCCCTCCTCGAGCAGCAGCACCTTGTGGCCGTGCCCGGACAGCTCCCAGGCGGCGGCGGCGCCGCCCGCGCCCGAGCCCACCACCGCGAAGTCGCAGGAGACCGCCTCGTCCTGCCGGAAGTCCGAGTGCACCAGCGTCTGCCCGCGGGGAAAGTCCATCAGCGGGGCTCCCCCGCCGCCTCGGCCGGGTCCAGCCGCTCGGACAGCTCGCAGCCGTGGCTCAGCATGAGCGCGCGCTGCACCCTGGGCTCCTCGAAGTAGCCCATCGAGTAGAGAAAGCGCAAAGAGGCGTAGCCGGCGCGGCGGACGGTCAGCTCGCTCGTCCCCCACTCCTCCAAAACCCGGATGCGCTTCTCCAGCGGCAGCCAGTAGAAGGAGCGCCCGTGCCCCAGCACCGGCGAGAGGTTCAGCGCCCGGAAGAGCAGCTTGAAGAGGCGGATGTTGTCCTCGTACAGCCCGCCGATGTAGCGGTCGGCGAAATCCGAGAGCCCAACCGCCGCCGCGGAGAGCGGGCAGGATGGCGGCCCGGGGAAGAAGGCCTCGGCGATCTTCTCCGAGATGGCCAGCTCGTCCTTGGTGAGACAGAGCAGCCCGGGTGCCGGAGGGCCGAACCTCCAGAGCGTATTGTAGACCCAGGCCCCTCCGGCGAGCAGCAGCCCTCCGGCGCCGAAGAGCTTGAGGAGCCGCCTCCGGGTGAGCTGCCCCCGAAGCAGGTGCGGCGACTCTCCGGTGGGCTCGGGAGCGTCGGGAAAAAGCGGCGGAGGCGTCGCGGACATGGCCCGCGGTTAAAGACCTTCGCTCGCGAGAGGGCAAGCGGCCTGGTGGACGGCAAGCAGCGGTGCAGCCGCCCCGCCCGGCGCCTATCATTCCGCCGCGCATGGGCGAGGAGATCCAACCCCCGGCCAAGGACTAGCGAGCCACCGCCCTCGGCCTGAGCGCCAAGAGCGCCAAAAGCGGCGCCAGCCAGCCGGCCAGGTCCGCCCACCCGAAGCGGCGGAGGTGCACCGAGAGGCGCTCCTCCGAGAGGACCAGCAGCGACTCGCGCGGCACCGCAAGGTACTCGGACAGAAGCTCCGCTTCGTGCTGCAGGCCCTCGGCGAGCAGGGCCACCGTGTGCCCGTCCAGCGCCGAGGCCAGGTTCCGGTCGGAGGTCATCGCCTCCAGCTTCCGCACCGCCAGGCGCACCGACTCTTCCGGCACCTGCTCCGCCCACAGCCGCACCCCGTTCACCTCCAAGGAGCAGCCGCGCCGAGAGGCCAGCTCGGCCTCCAGCCTCGCCAAGGCGTGCTCGGCCTCCTCCGGCTCTCCCTTCGCGCAAAGCTCGCGCATCGAGACCAGCGCGCGCTGGCCAAGGCAGCCCAACGAGGGCAGCGAGGCGGCGAGCGAGATGGCCAGCTCCACTGCTTCCTTCTCGGGCAGCTCGGAGAGCGCCCTCATCACCACCAGCCCGAGCTGGACGGGGGAGTAGCGGCCGCCTCTGAAAAGCTCGAGGAGCGCCTTCTGGATCCGCGCTACGTCGAAGGTGGCCGGGGGCAGCCGGCACGAGGCAACCAGCGCCGTGGCGCAGCGCAACGCCTCGCCGTCGCCGGCGGGCTTGGACTCGAGCTCCTCTTCTTTCACCGGGATGGGGTCCGAACGGCGAATCGAGAGGATTAGGGCGCGACCGGAGACATCCATGGAAGTGGCAGGATGCAATCCAGGGTCCGCCCTCAGGTGGCCGGAAGCACCGGGGAAAGCCACCGCGGGACGGCCGGCTGGAGCAGCCAGGCGCACCCGGGTGGACCATGCTCGCGCCAGCCTCAAGAGGAGGGGAGCACCTCTCCGCCGTAGCGGGAAGCCTCCAGGGTGCCGCAGGCGGCGCCAATCTCCCTACCGCCCGAGTAGCGCCGGGCGATCGGCGCCCCGAGCAGTTGGAGGTGATCGCGGAACCGCTTCAGCTCCCCCGCGGTGGGAGGCAGGTAGCAGCCGGTCGGATCCGCGACGTCGATGAGGTCGAGCTTGAGCGGGATTCCATCGAAGGCAGCCTTCAGCCCCTCGGCGTCCTCGCGGCCGGTGTTGAAGCCGCGGATCATCACGTAGGCCAGCATGGCCCGCTCGCGCCGCTCCCGGGCGTATTCGCCGATCGCCTCCACCAGGTGTGCGAAGGCGCCCGGGCGCTCGTGCGGGAAGAGCAGCTTGCGCTTCTCGGGGACGGCCGAGGTGACGGAGAAGGCCAGCCTGAACGGCTTCCCCTCGCGCACGTAGCGGCGGATGGCCGGGGTGACGCCCGCGGTGGAGAAGGTGATGGCCTTGGCGGAGATGGCGAGCCCCGCCGGGTGGCTCATGATCCGCGCCGCCCGCATCGCGGCCTGGTAGTTGAGCAAGGGCTCACCCATGCCCATGAAGACCACGCCGCGGACGGGCCGGTCCGCCTCCGCGCGGATGCGCAACACCTGGTCCACCATCTCCCAGGTGGAGAGGTTCCTCCGAAATCCCATCCTCCCGGTGGCGCAGAAGGCGCAGCGGAGCGCGCAGCCCACCTGCGAGGAGACGCACACCACGTACTTCTCCTCGAAGAGGGGAATCCGCACCGCCTCGAAGCGCGCGCCGTCCGGCGACTGGAAGAGGTACTTCACGAAGCCATCGGAGGCCCGCCGCGACTCCACCACCTCCAGCTCGGGCAGGCTGCCCTTCTCCTGCACGAAGTCCCGCACCGCCGAGGTGACCTGCGGGGCAGCGCGGATGTCCTCCAGCGAACGGGCGCCGTGGGCGAACACCGAGGCGAACAGCTTGAGCACCGCGGTCGAGCTGGGGGAGTGCGGCGAAAGCGCCCTGGAGAGCTGCTCCAGGTCCAGCTCCTTGAGGTTCAGCTCGCCTTCGGCCGGGCCCATCGGCTCACTTCCGAAGCCGCTGGCGCAAGAAGGCGGTCAGCTGCTTGGAGAGCTCCCTTGGCATCTGGTCCACCATGGCCTTGCGGCAGAGGCCCGGCGTCGCCCGGTAGGTGCGCAAGAAGTCCACGCAGGGAGGGCAGGCGTCCAGGTGCTCCTTGAGGCGATGCCGTTCCTCCTCGGGCATCTCGCCGTCGAGGAAGCGCTGCAAGAGGTCGATGGAGTCTCTACAAGTGAACATCCGGCCCCCGGCCACCCGCCGTCATATCTAGCGGGCTGGCGAAGCTTCCGCTTGGGCGCGCCAGAAGATGCTCGGCGGGAGGGTTGGTTTCAACTCTCATTGTAGAAGCGGTCGATCGCCGCGCGCAGCGCCACCCGCGCCCGGTGGAGCCGGCTCTTGATGGCCGGCACCGAATCCCCTGTCATCTCGGCGATTTCCTCGTAGGAAAGCCCCTCCACGTCCTTGAGCAGGAAGACCTCGCGGTAGCCGGACGGCAGCCGATCGACGGCCTGCCTGATCGCCCCACGCAGCTCGTTGTCCAGGGCGCGCTCCTCGGCGCCCTTGCTCCAGTCCCGCTGGGGGTAGTGGGCGAGAAGGCCGTGGTCGGTGAACTCCGGCTCCTCGAGCGGGGTCTCGGTCTCGCCGGCCACCTTGAGGTGCCGGAGCCGGCTCACGGAGAGGTTGGCGGCGATCCGGTGCACCCAGGTGCCGAAGGCGGCGTCTCCGCGCAGCTCGAGGAGGTGCTGGTAGGCGGAGAGGAAGGCCTCCTGGGTGATTTCTGCCGCGTCCGCCTCGGAGCGCACGATGCGCAAGGCTACGCCGTAGACGCGGTCCTTGTGGCGCGCCACCAACTCTTCGAAGGCGGAGATGTCTCCCGCTTGCGCCCTCGCGGTGAGGGAGCGCTCGTCCTCGGCTCGTGCCTCGTCCGCCATCGGCCGAACCTTGGTAGGGGCCGGCGTGCCGCGTCAAGGAGCAAAGGTCGACCGCTTCGTGGCAAACCGCGACGCCGCTGGGCCCAAAGGGCCAAGCCTCGTTAGGATTGGCCGCAGATGCGGCGCAGCTGCCAATCCTGCGGGAGACGGCCAGGGTGCTCGACGAGCTGCGCCGGCGGCGTTAGGGCCCGACCACCCCGGCGTGCGTCGAGGAGCAGTTCTAGGTCAGCTGGCTAGCGCCACGTCGGTCTTCGAAAAGTCGTCTCCCTTGAAGAGCAGCGGCTCATCGAGCGCCTTCGCCAGCGCGTAGGAGAAGCAGTCGCCGAAGTTCAGCCCAGCGGGGTGTCGGCCTTTCCCGAATTTCTCGAACCCCTCGCGGGCGAGCTCGGCTTGGATCTCGTCGAAAGGCACCACCTCCGCGCCGATGAGGTCGAGGAACTCTCCCAGCTCAGCGGAGATCCGGTAGCCGATCGCGACGATCTGCAGCTCGAGCAGCGTCCCGGCGGACACTCGGTTGTCTTCCGAGCGAAGCAGAAGCTCCGAGAACCGTGCGCCCTCGGGTTCCTGCCGGAGGATCGCCACCACCGCCGAGGTGTCGATGATCATCTCGGCAGTCCGTCACGGCCGTAGCCGATGATCTCTTCCGGGCTGGGCGCGGTCTTGCCCAGCCGCCGCGCGCACCTGCGCGCCAGCACCTCGATGCGCCGCCGTCGCTTCTCGACGTCCGCCAGGCGCACCTGCCGCTTGACCTCGCGGCGCAAGAGCTCCAGGAAGAGCTGGGACTTCCCTTTCCCGGTTCGGCTCGACAGCTCCCTGAGCAGCCGCTCCGCCTCTCGGTTCTTGATGTTGATGGCCATGGGTATAGAACTTGACCTGCTTTCTTTACCATAGGCCTCGCGTTCGGCGGTGGCAAACCCCTCAGACCGCGACCTTCACCTTCGGCTCCGGCGCGGGCTCCTTCGCGGCGGGCTTGGGCGCGGCGGAGGCAGACTCGAAGGAGAGCACCTTCATCGGGCACACCTCGATGCAGATGCCGCACTGGATGCAGCTCGAGTTTCCGTTGTCGAAGGAGACCTGGTTCTTCGCGAACGACATCACGTCCACGCCCACCTGGCAGTGCCGGGAGCAGAGCGTGCAGTTGATGCACTTGTCGTTGGCGCCGATGCGCAGCCGGCCGAACCACCGCGAGAGGAGCTGGTTGTAGGCCGCCAGCGGGCACCAGTAGCGGCACCACACCTTGCCGCCGAAGAAGGGGTAGAGCGCCACCGGGATGACCGCCACCAGCCAGAAGTCCACCACCGTGGAGTAGGCGCGCTGCAAGGGGTGCCAGGCGTTGCCTCCGTAGACGGTGAAGGTGGCTGCAAGGGCCAAGGCCGCCCAGACCAGCACCACGACTCCCTGGAACTCCCATCTCCGGGAGCGCTGCCCCTTGGGAGAAAGGTGGCGCCACCTGTCTCCCAACGTCTCGGCCAGCCCACCGCAGCCGCAGATCCAGCTGCAGAAGCGCTTTCCCTGGTAACGCGCCAAAAGCGGCATGAAGGCCAGGACCAGCAGCGCCCCGAAGCCGGCGAAGAACCAGCTCGTCCACGGCCAGTCCCGGACGCTCCCCTGGAACCAGTAGAAGGTGTGGTTGAACAGCGGCCAGGGTTGGTAGAGCCCCCAGCATCGCCAGGCCTGGTCGTCCCCGAAGATGGGCGGCGCTGCCAGGTTGACGACGAGAAAGAAGGCCACCTGGAAGAAGACCAGCGAGGCGTAGCGCAGCCGCTGGTGGGTGGAGCGCCACCGCTTCGCCGCCCAGAGCCCGAACCCGAGCAGCACCACCGTGAAGAGCGCGCTGTACCAGAAACCCGGATCCATCCCCAGCGGGCGCACCAGGTTCACCACCAGCTCGCGCGGAAGCGTCGGGTAGAGATGGTTCAGCGGGAAAGTCGCCAGCTCGGGCTTGTACTCCCCGGTGGCGGGATTGAGTGGGAAGGCGCTCTTCCAGGCGTAGAGCAGGTACACCACCGCGAAGCAGAGCGCGAGGAAGGCGTAGCGGGCCGCGCTCCACTCGCCCTCCAGCCGTAGCCCAATCTTCTTGAGGAACGGCAGCGGCAGCTCGGCGCCGATCATCTCGAAGAGGTGGTCGTTGGGGATTCGCTCCGCACCCGAGGGCCCTTCCACCTCCACCGCGTCCGCCTCCACCGACTTGAGGCGGGTGGCCATCAGCACCCGCATCTTCCCCTCGCGCTCCTTCGCCCGGAGCGCGTCGATGTTCCGCTTCTTGGGGAAGGTGAGCTCCTTGTCGATGGTGGCGAGCGTCACCGAGTTGCGCTCGCACAGGGCCAGCGCCGCCTCCAGCGCCACGTCCCCGCCGCCGTAGACCAAGATGCGCCTGCCTCGAAACTCATCGGGATCGCTCAAGAGGTGGGAGACCTTCTTCCCGTGCTCCCGCTCGCCCGGGATTCCCGCCTTGCGCGGGTTGCCCGCCTTGCCGATGGCCAGCACCACCCTCCGGGCGCGGAAGGAGCCCCCCTGGGACTCGACCACCAGCCCCTCGCCCTTCCGCACGATGCCGGTCACCTTGGTCCGCTCGCGGACGTCGAGCCCGCGCTCCTGGACGGTGGTCCGCCACCTCGCGAGCAGCTCCTCGCGCCGGCACTCGTCGAACCACACCGAGCTTTGCAACGGCACGTCTTTGGGCTCGGCGAGGAGGAGCTTCCCCTTGGTCATCGAGGAGACGGTCTGGCCCAGCTCGTTCGCCTCGAGGGTGACGCTCCTCAGGCCTCGCTCCTTGGCCCTGGCGCTCGCTCCCAGCCCAGCGGCGCCGGCGCCCACGATGATCAGGTCGTACAGCTCCGGATCAGCCGGCGGCTTCCCCAGCTCGTCGGCGATCCGGTCGACTACCCGGTGGCCGTGGTTGAGGCCAAGCTTGATGAGCGGGGTGCCGCCCACCTCTCCCAACACGTACAGGCCGGGGACACCTACCGCTTGCCCGTCCTCGCGCAACAGCGGCAGCGGAGGGTAGGACGGCTCGGGCATCTTCTTGGCGACGAGCGCCCGCGCCCACCCCGCTGCCTTGCGCCAGAGCGCGCCGAGCGTCTTCGACTGTGGCGGAGGGCCCATTCCGTGATCGCCGAATGCGCAGCGACGCGCGGATGCTAGCACACGGGCCTCCGCTCAGCCGGGCAGCGGCCCTCCAGCGCTGGCGGTGCGAGTCCCTGCCTTGATTGCCACCGTTACCGGGTGCCGATCTCGGGGGTCCATCGCATCTGCCGGCGGGCCGGCGCTCCGCTGTGCGGGAGCCCGCGCTGCCCGGCCTTGAGCAGGCCCTATCCGATGGGCCAGCACGGCCGGAGGCGGCGCGTGGTGAGCGACACCTACGTGCGGCTGCTCGAGAAGGCCAAGCTCCAGGCCGTCTACGGACTCTCCGAGGCGCAGCTCAGGCGCTACTTCGAGCAGGCTTCGGCCAGCGCGGGAGAAACCGGCCGGGAGCTGTTCCGCCTGCTGGAGAGCCGGCTCGACTCGCTGGTGCGCCGGCTCGGGTTCGCTCGCACCATCGCCCAGGCTCGCCAGCTCGTGCTGCACGGCCACATCCAGGTGGAAGGCCGAAGGGTGAGCAAGCCCGGCTACCAGCTTCGGTCCGGGCAGCGGATCCGCCTTTCCCCTCGGGCCCAAAAGCTCGCCACCGTCCAGGAGGCAATCCACGGCACCCCCGACGTGCCGCGGTACCTCCGGCGAGACGAGGCGGCGGGCGAGGGCGAGCTGATCCACCCTCCCGAGCGCGAGGAGATTCCCCTCCCGGTGCCCATCGAAGATCGGCTCGTGGTCGAGCACTACGCCTGACTCACCGCCGGCGACCGGCTCACGTACCGGCTTTCCCTCACCCAGAAACGGTACGGCTTGCGCGCCCACTTGCCGGCGTAGTCCACGCCGATCCTCCGTCCCTTCGCCACGCTCCTGCTGGGCAGAGGCGGCATGTCCAAGAGGTGAATGCGGTCGCCTCGCAGATCCGCCCGGTTGAAGGAGAGGTCGATGCCCATCGCCCGGCAGAGCTTCCCCGGCCCGTCGGTGCGGAGCGAAGGCGGGATTCCCTCCAAGGGCTCCAGGGCGCGCACGAGCACGGCCGAGGCGACGCCCTCGGGGTCCGTCACCACGTTGAAGCAGTAGTGCATTCCGTAGATGAAGTAGACGTACGCCCTCCCCGCCGGGCCGAAGAGCACCTCCGCCCGCGGAGTGCGGCCTTTGGAGGCGTGGCAGGCGAGGTCGTGCTCCCCCACGTACGCCTCCACCTCGACGATGCGGCCGGCCCGGCGGCTTTTGCCCTCCTGCACGATCAACACTTTTCCCAAAAGCTCCGGAGCCACCTGGAGCGCAGGACGCTCGTAATAGTCGAGCCCAAGACGCATGGACACAAGCTCACCCAGAGGATGATCGGCGTCAACCGCTCGTGGTTCCACCTCGCCCCCGAACGGTGCTATTGGGCGCGGCGATGCTCCCCAAAGGGCGGATCTCCGGCATCCTCTTGCCCGTCTTCTCGCTCCGCTCGCGCGGAGACTTCGGGATCGGCGACTTCGGCGCGCTCGATGGCCTGTTCGCCTGGATGGAGGCCGCCCGGCAGAGGCTGCTCGTCATCCTCCCCTTGCTGCCGACCGCGCCGCACGACACCAGCCCCTACTCGACGCGCAGCGCTTTCGGGTTGAACGCGCTCTTCATCGACCTCTCCAGCTTGCCAGAGTTTGCCGAGGCCGGCGGCCTGGAGGCCCTGAGCGCGGAGGAGCGAGGGCGCCTCGCGCAAGCCCGCTCCTCGGGGTCCATCCGCTACGAGCTCGTCTTTCCCCTCAAGGAGGCGGCGCTCAGGCGCAGCTTCGAGCGCTTCGAGGAGAAGCACTGGCGGGCGAACGACGGGCGAGCCGAGGAGCTGAAGGGCTACATCGCACGGGAGGCCGCCTGGCTCGAGGCCTTCACGCTCTTTGCGGCCATCTCCAAGCGGGAGGAGCAGCGCCCCTGGTGGGACTGGCCGGCGAAGCTGCGCGACCGGGAGATGGCCGCCGTGGAAGAAGCCAAGCGCGAGCTGCAGCGGGAGCTCCTGTTCGAGAGCTGGCTGCAGTGGGTGTCGGAGCGGCAGTGGGAGTCGGTGCGCGAGCAAGCCCGGCGGCGGAGGGTGCTGTTGTGCGGCGACGAGCCGTTCATCATCGGCACCAACAGCGCGGACGCCTGGAGCCACCCCACCCTGCTCCGCCGCGACGCGCGGCTCGGGGTGCCCCCGGACGACTTCTCCGCCACCGGGCAGGACTGGGGGCTGCCCTACTTCGACTTCCCGGAGATGGAGAAGGACGACTACCGCTGGCTGCGCTTCCGGGCGCACAAGGCGGCGTCCTATTACGACTTGCGGCGGGTGGATCACGCGGTGGGCTACTTCCGCCAGTGGATCCGGGACGAGAAGACGCCGACCGGCCGCTTCCTCCCTCCGGACGAGGAGAGCCAGCGGAAGTTGGGAGAGCGGCACTTCCGGCTGCTCTCGGCGGAGGCGGGCATCGTGGCCGAGGATTTGGGCGTCATCCCCAAGTTCGTACGGGAGACACTCACCCGCCTCGGCCTGCCCGGCTACCGCGTCCTGCGGTGGGAAAAGGACGACGGCGTCTTCCGCAGCCCCCACGGGTTTCCGGCGCTCTCCTTGGTCACCACCGGCACCCACGACACCGACACCCTTCGGGAGTGGTGGGAGAAGGCGCCGGACTGGGAGCGTGAGGCGGTGGCCCGGGTCTACCCGGAGCTGGCGGCGCTCAAGCTCGTGCCGAAGGAGCTGACTCCGAAGGCGCACGAGACCCTGCTGGCGGCGGCCGAGTCGGCGGGGAGCGACCTGTGCGTGCTGCCCTGGCAAGACGTATTTGGCGCGCGGGAGCGGGTCAACCTTCCCGGCTCGATGGGGGACTCCAACTGGACCTACCGGATTGACCTCCCGGTGGAGGAGCTGCTCTCGCGCGAGGACACCCGGAGAGCGGCGGAGTTCCTCGCCCGGCTGACCGCCGACGGGCGTCGCGACGGACCGGCGGCTTGAGGGGCTGAGGCAAAGAGCGATGACGGTCGGCGAGAAGAGCCCGCCGAGGCACTGGCTCGACGCGCTCTACGTGCGTTTCTCTCCTCGGAGCCGCCTCTTCGAAGAGGGTTGGGGCGACTTCGAGCGGTGGATTGTCCAGGCGCGACCGCTGCGCGAGCGCCCCGAGCCCACCCCGCTCGGGGTGCGCTGGGGCCGGGAGCGGCGCTGGTTCGGCCTGGCCATCTCCGACGGCGAGGCGCCGAGCCCGTTGCCCGGCCTCAAGGGGGAGGTCGCCACGGTGTACCTGCGCCGGCTCGCCCCACAGGGCCGCCCGACTCGCGGCCGCCTGGTGGTGATGTGCAGCTGGGCCGACGAGGGCTGGCTGCTTCGGCAGCCGCTGCTCTTGCCGCTCGCCTTTTCGGGCCTGGAGCTGTGGCTTCTCGAGGGCGCGTACTTCGGCCGGCGCCGGCTCTCGGCCGGCCTGCTCCACCTGCCCACGGTGGCCGATTTCTTCGCTTTGGGCCTGGCCAACGTCACCGAGGCGCGCTCGGCGCTGGCCTCGCTGCGGGCGATGGGCGACGCGCCGGTGGGGCTCGCCGGCTACAGCATGGGAGGCCATCTCGCCTCGCAGGCGGCGCTCACCCTCCCCTGGCCGATTCGGCTCGCGGCGCTGGTGCCCAGCCACTCGGCGGCGCCGGTGTTCGTCGACGGGCCGCTCTCGCGCAACGTGGTGTGGCCGGCGCTGGGAGAGAACGCCAAGCAGAAGCTGACGGAGGTGTTGGAGAGGGTGAACGCGCACGCGCTGCCTGCGCCGCTGCCGGGCGCGCGGACGGTGGTGGTGGCGACGCGCCGCGACGGCATCGTGCCGGCGCACAGCATGGAGGCGCTGGCCGCGAAGTGGGGAGTCGCCCCGCGCTGGGTGGACACCGGCCACGTGGGAGCGTTCCTTCTCCGCCGTCCGGAGCTGCGCCGAGCCGTGCTCGACGTGATGGCGGGCGCGGCCGGCTGAGCCGAGTGCTTCGACCGAGCCTAAGGGGCCTGGCGACGCCGAGCCCGGAGGGCCGGGGCTCTCTCGCTTGGGAGGGGCGGTGAATCAGCCGCCGCAAGATGCAGGCTATGGCGACGGCAGCCGGCCCGGCAGCGGCACCACCCCTGCGCCCACGCGGGAGCCGTTGTCCACGAAGCGAGTGTCCGGCGCCACCGTCAGCTCGAGCGGCTCGCCCGAGGGCTGATCTCCTTCCTGGAGGGTGGATCCGTCCTGCACGTGGACGCCGACGAGATTGCCGGAGAGCGTGCTCCCGGAGAGGAAGCCCGAGCTTTGGGAGACCGCGACGGCAATGCCCGCCGACTCCCGCACCGTCGTCCGCTGCAGCGTCACCTTCCCCTCGATGACGCGCGTGTCCGCCTTGTCCGCCAGCAGCCCCACCACCCCGTTCCGCAACAGGCCCGCCTCGACGAGCGCCAAAGCCACGGCGGCGGACCCCGCTCACCACCTGAGATAGAAGGCGGCCGTGCCCCGGCACCCGCACAGCCGGTACCTCGCCGCGCTCGCCGCTCTTCTTGCGGCCTGCGCCACCACCCGCTCCGCCGAGGAGCCCGAGGCCGAAGGCCCCATCATCGACCGCGTCCGCATCGAGGGCGCCAAGCAACTCAGCGAAGCCGAGCTGAAAAAGCACATCCTCACCGCCGAGTCCGGCTGGCTCCCCTTCTCCGAGCCCCATCGCTTCGACGCCAACGCCTGGCAGGCGGACCTCCGGCGCCTCGAGCGCTACTACCAGGCCCAGGGCTACTACCAGGCCAAGGTGCTGGAGGACGAGGTGGACCTCTCCCGAGAGGGCCACGTCTCGCTCCGGGTCCGCCTCGAGGAGGGCTCCCCCACCCTCCTCTCCAAGGTATCCCTGCTCGGCCTGGAGGAGCTTCCCCCCGAGCACCGGGGCGCGGTGCTGGCGGCTTCCAAGCTCCGGCCCGGCGAGGTCTTCGAGGAGGAAAACTGGGGCGCCGCCAAGGCCGCCATCCGCAGCCGGCTCCGCGAGCTGGGCTACGCCGAGGCAGTCGTCGAGGGCGAGGCCACCGTGGACGTGGCCACCCGGAAAGCCGAGGTGCACCTTGAGGTGAGGCCGGGCCTCCGCTACCGCTTCGGGCGCATCTTCGTCGCCACTGCCCCCAACCCCAAGGTGAGCAGCGCCCGCATCCAGGAGCAGGCCTCGGAGGCCATCAAGACCGGAGAGGTCTACAGCGAAGCCGCGCTGGCCGACGCCCAGGCCCGGGTCTTCGCCATGGGCGTGTTCGGCGCGGTGAAGGTCAACCGCGGCGCCCCCGACCGACAGATGGGCACCGTGCCGGTGGTGGTGGACGTGCGCGAGGCGCCCTTCCACACCGAGCGGCTGGGCGGCGGAGTGGGCGTGGACCAGACCCGCCAGGAGGCGCGGCTGGTCGGCGAGTACACCCACCGCAACTTCTTCGGCGGCCTCCGCCGCTACACCCTGCGCGGGAAGGTGGGCTACTCCTTCCTCCCCGGCGCGGTGTCGGTCTTCCGGGGGGACGACGAGTCGAAGCACGGCGCCTCCTTCCAGCTCGTCAACGAGTTCGAGCAGCCCAGGCTTTTCCTCCCGACCCTCTCCTTCCGCTCTTCGCTCGAGCTGACCCGCGGCATGGAGCCGGCGTACGACTTCTGGGGCGGCAGCCTCACCTTCGGCGTGGTGTGGAGACCGCGCACCGACCTCGCCGTCTTCCCCTCCTTCAACCTCGACGCCTATCGCCTCTCCACCCCGGTGCCGCTGGGCGGCACCTCGAAGGAGGAGCTGTTCGGCTGCGAGCTGGACTGCGTGCTCAGCTACTTCGAGCAGACCATCGAGCTGGACCGGCGCGACGACAAGTACGAGCCCCGGAGCGGCTACTACCTCGCCCTCTCGCTGCAAGAGGGCGGCGGGCCCAACCTCCCCTTCTACCTCCGGCTCCTTCCCGAAGCGCGCGCCTACCTGAGCTTCGGCTCGGAGAAGCAAGTCACCCTCGGGGGAAAGCTCAAGCTCGGCACCTTGCTCACCGACCGCCCGCAACCCACGCCCATCGTGGCGCGCTTCTTCTCCGGGGGCGGCTCCTCGATGCGGGGCTTCAACACCCGCAGGCTCTCGCCGCTCCGAACCACCGAAGGTGGGACCAACCTCCCCGTCGGCGGCGACGGCCTCTTCGAGTCCTCGGTGGAGCTCCGCTACAACTTCGCCGGCGACTGGGTGCTGGCCGCCTTCCTCGACTCCGGCTTCGTCACCAGCCAGAGCTTCGGCTTCGGCGATCCTGGCTACGTCCCCCAGAATCTGCTCTTCGCGGTGGGCTTGGGCCTGCGCTACCGCACGCCCTTGGGGCCCATCCGCCTGGACCTGGCCAGGAGGCTGCCGGTCGGCCCGCCGCTCGAGGTGAATCCGCCGCCCGCCGAGAAGCTGCCCGGCCGCTGCTTCACCAGCGGAATCTGGGGCGCCGATCCGGGTTACGCCGGCTCTCCGGAAGACCTCTGCTCATTCCACGTTTCCATCGGTGAGGCATTTTGAGCGCGGGCGAAGAGACAAGAAAGGTGCGGCCACCCCGCCGCTGGCCGCGTCGGGTGGCCCTCACCGCCGCCGGTGCTTTGGGGACGCTGGTGGTGGCCGCCCTTGGTGGCTACGCCTACCTCACCGGCTCCTCCGGCGAAGCCAGGGTGAAGGCCTTTCTCCTCTCGCGGGCCAACCAATCCCTCCGCGGAAGGCTGGAGGCGACTGGCCTCGAGCTGTCGCTCCGCCGAATCTCGCTCGCGGGCCTCAAGCTGTATGACCCGGACGGTGTGCTGGTGGCCGAGGTGGAGCGCGTCGACTTGGCCTTGCGCGCGGCCTCCCCGAGCGAGGTGAGCCTTTCCTCGGCGCGAATCGTAAGGCCGCGGCTCTACCTCCGGCAGGACAGCCGCGGACTCAACCTGGCGCGGGCGCTGGAGGCGAAGGAGGCGGGCGGAGCAGGCCCCTCGGGCTCGCCGTTCCGCCTCCAGTTGGACGAGCTGGCTCTCGAGGAGGGCTTCGCCGACTTCGTCCACGCCTCCGCCGCCGGCGAGCGGCGCAGCACCGTGGAGGAGTTGGGTGGGAAAGGCCGCGCGAGCTACGCCAGCGGGGGCGGCGAGCTGTCGGCGGCGCTCGAGCTTTCCGGGCGCGCCCAAAGCCCTTTGAAGGCCCCCCTCTCCCTCCACGCGGAGGCCGGCGGCGAAGGCGCGGCGCTCTCCGCCAAGGCGGACCTCTCCATCGCCGGCGCGCGCTTGTCGGTCGCCTGGGAGTCCCGAGGCTCCGAGCTGGCCACGGTCACCCTGCAGGCCTTGGAGCTTCCCCCCGAGGTGGCCCGCGCCGCCCTCCCCGGCTATCCGCTCCGGCTCCCCCTCACCGCCACCGGGAGTCTGGAGCGAAAGGGCAACCTCGCAACCGCGGCGCTCCGCGCCTCGGCCGGCTCGGCGCGGGTCTTTGCCGAGGGCTCCTGGGACATTGTCCGCTGGCGCTCCGCCGGACTGAAACTCGATGCCCACGGCATCAACCTGGCCGAGCTTCTCGACGGCGGGATGGAATCGGATCTCCGGCTTGCGCTGTTCGCCCAAGGCGGAGGCACCTCGCTCAAGAACCTCGAGGGCACACTCGCGCTCGAGGTCCCCGCCTCCCAGCTCGAGCGCCAGCCGCTGGGGCCAATCCGGCTCTTTGCCTCCGCGCAGGGGGGCAAGGTAGAGGTGAGCGAGCTATTGGCCGTCCTGCCCGGCCTGCGCCTCACCGGCTCCGGGTCAGCCACCCATGAGCATCTGCGCCTCCGCGGCGAGCTCACCGCCGCCGACCTCGCCCGTGCGTCCCGGGCGCTCGCGGCCGTCTCGCCTGGCGTGCCCTCGTTGGTCGGGCACGGGGCGCTCACCCTTGAGGTGGAAGGACCGCTTCGCCACCCAGGGCTTTGGGTGAAAGGGGAGCTGCCGCTCTTGCGCGCCGAGGCTGGCACCGTCGAGTCCCTGCGCGTCGACGGGAGGCTCGCCGACGTGCGCCGGCCGCTGGAAGCGCAAGGCACCCTGGAGGCGAAGAAGCTTCGAGTGGGGGACCGCTCCTTCGAGGAGGTGAGAGTCGCGCTCGCCACCCAGGGCCGGAAGCTCGAGGCGGACTTCTCCACCAAGGGGCTTTCCAGCATCGTGCTCCACGCTGGCGGAACCCTGGAGCCGGGAGGCGAGGGACTGGGGCTGACCGAGCTGGCGCTCCGCTATCCCGAGGCCCGCTGGGAGCTGGAGTCCCCCACCCGGGTGGGCTGGTCGGGCGGCGACGTGGAGCTGGGGCGGGTGCGGCTGCGCTCCGGAAGGCAATCCATCTCGCTCGAAGGAAGCAGAAAGGGCAGCCGGCTCCGCGCCGACCTTTCGGTCTCGGACCTCGACCTGCGGCTCTTGCCGGGGGCGTTCGTGGATTCAAAGCTCGAGCTGGCCGGGCTGGTGAATGTGAAGCTGCACGCCCAAGGGAAGCTGCCCCGCCCGAAGGTCGACGCCCAGGTGGAGTGGCGGGACGGTGGCTTTCGGGAAATTCGCCAGGTCCACGGCCTGGTGGAGGCCGCCTTCGAGCGGGATCGCCTCCAGGGGCACCTGCAGCTCCGCTCGCCCTTGGCGCAGGTCGCTGCCAGGTTTGGGCTTCCGCCTCGCGAGCTGTTTGCCGGCCGCGGCGACGGCACGGTGGACCTCACCGCCTCGGTGCGCGATGCGGACTTGGAGTCGCTGAGCTCGATCGCGAAGCTGCTCCCTCTCAAGGGGCGCGCCGACATAGACCTCAGGCTCGGCGGCACCTCCGGCGACCCGCGCCTCGAAGGGAGAGTCACTGGAAGGGAGCTTCAAGCCTCGGTGGGCTCAGGGGAGCTGTCTCTGTCGTCTCTCGAGCTTTCGGTGAAGAGCGCGGAGGACGGGAAGCTCTCGGCGAAGCTCGGCGCCAAAGGCTACGGCGGGACGGCGCAGCTCGCGCTCGAAGCCCCGCTCACCCTGGCGCGGCTGCTCCGGCTCCGAAGAGCGGGGGAGCTCCTCGAAGCGCCGCTGGAGCTGACCCTCTCCGCCTCGGGCGTGGAGCTTTCCCAACTCGTCCGAACCGGGCTCTTGCCCGAGGAGGTGGGCGGCACGGTGGCGCTGGAACTGTCGGCGCGGGGCACTGCCAAGGCGCCTGACGGAACGATGAAGCTGCAGCTCACCGGAGCCACGGCCGCCGGCGTCCCGCCCGCCGACGTCTCGCTCGAGCTGACCGCCAAAAGGAGCGAGGTGCGAGCCGAGCT
Organism: Myxococcales bacterium; assembly: GCA_016191815.1. Classification (GTDB taxonomy): domain Bacteria; phylum Myxococcota; class Myxococcia; order Myxococcales; family Myxococcaceae; genus JACPVI01. Next base: position 63,904 of record JACPVI010000026.1, on the reverse strand, counting down.
GTCCGCCCGCCGCGGCCCGAACAGGATCGCCAACCTCCGGGCCCGGCTGATGGCGCCCTTCGAACGACTGCTCGAGCCCGAAGGCCTGGCCAAAGCTCCCTTCACGGTTGACGGCGAGGCGGGGCCGCTCTCCCTCTCCGAGCTGGGACTCCGCTCGGCCGAGGAGGGAACCTCGGAGCTTGCCGGCCAGGCGAAGGCAGTCCTCTCCGCGCAGGGCACCCTCGACGAGCCGAGGGTGGACCTCCGCGCCAGCCTCGAGCGGGCGGCGCTGGGAAAGGTGGCGCTGGGGCGCGCCGACCTCCTCTACCGGTATGGGAACGGCAAGCACGCGCTGGACGCCGAGCTGCGCTCGCCGGACGGAAAGCTGCTCGAGCTCGACGGCGAGCTGGAGCTGGACGCCTCCTATTCCGCGCTGCGCAAGCGGCCCGACATCACCAAGGCGCCGGTGCGCGCCACCTTGCGGGCCAAGCGCTTCGAGCTCGACTTCCTCGCCGGAATCCACCCCAAGGTGCGGGCGCTCTCGGGGCTCTTGGACGCGGACGCGCGCCTTCAGGGAGAGCTTTGGGCCCCGGCGGTAGAAGGGGTGGTGGAGTGGACCGACGGGCGGATCGGCCTTTTGGGCTACGGCGAGTACCGCAAGGTGCACTTGCGGCTGCTCGCCAACAACGAGCGGATCCAGCTCGAGGACTTCTCCGCGCGCGCGGGGGCGGGCTCGGTCGAGCTGACCGGCACCGCCACCCGCGGCCGGGAGGGCTACGCGCTCAGCGCCTCCGCCGAGGCCTCCGAGCTGCCCATCGTCTACGACGACCAGCTCTTCGCCATCGCCACCTTGCGCGCCACCTTGGAGGGAGAGGCCGGCGCAAAGCTTTTGGACATCCGCGAGCTGGCCATCCCGGAGGCGCACGTCGAGCTGCCGGCGCTCAGGCGGAAGGACCTGCAGGACCTCGACCGGCCCAATGACGTGGTGCTGGTGAAGAACGGCCAGCCGCTCCACCAGCGCAAGCGGCGGGAAGCTCCCGGGGAGAAAGCCGGCATCAAGGACGAATCCGAGCGCCGCTACCAGATTGTCTTGCGCGCCCCGCGAAACCTCTGGGTGAAGGGAGCGGACGTGACCGCGGAGCTGGGCCTCTCCGAGGGATTCCGCGTCACCTACCAGGGAGAGACTTCGATGTACGGCGAGGTCCACGTCTTGCGCGGGCGCGCCGAGGTGATCGGCCGCAAGTTCGAGGTCCAGCGCGACGCCGAGCTGCGCTTCCAGGGCCCGGCCAAGCAGCCCTACATCAACCTCACCGCCACCCACGTGAACGAGCGCGAGGGCGTTACCGTGTTCGTCACCATCACCGGGCGCGGCAAGGAGGTGTCGCTCAAGCCCAGCTCGCAGCCACCGCTCTCCGAGTCGGAAATCTACACCCTGCTCGCCACCGGGCGGCGGGCCCTCAAGCGCGGCTCGGGCGCGGCGATGACCGGGGAGCAGGCGGCCTCGGTGGTGGGAGCGCTGGCAGCCTCGCAGCTCAAGAGCGCCCTGGCCAAGAAGCTGCCGTTGGACGTCTTCTCCATCGAGGCCGGCGCCGAGGGCTTCAAGGGCACCAAGGTGGAGGCGGGCACCTACGTCTCGGACAAGGTCTACCTGGGCTATACCGCGCAGATCGACGCCGACAAGTCCAAGGGAGAGAACTCCCACGCCGGCAAGCTGGAGTACCAGATCAGCCCGCGCTGGGCCTTCGAGGCCACCTACGGCGACGCGCACGCCGGCGGCGCGGACTTGGTGTGGAGCCGCGACTACTAGGCGCGGGAGTCAATGGAGCGCCGGTGGCCACATCCTTCAACGGTGCCTGGCCTTCCCTGGAGCCGCGGCCGGGCGAGCCGCGGTTTGACAGCGCGAGGAGCTTCCGGCTCTTCTCGCGCGCATGAGCGTCCGGAAGGTTTCCTCCGAGCCGGCGGTGCGGGCCGCCCGGTCCGATGCGCCCGCGCGCCAGACTGAAGCGCCCGCCGCCGAGGCCGGCTGGGTGTCGCGCGCAGTCGGCGCCAAGCCTCGCAGCCGAGTGGACGGGAAGGCATTCATCCGCTCCGCTCTGGCCGACATCAAGGAGCGCACCTCCCGTGGCGAGAAAGTTCGGGTGGTGTTCGACCTCGACAACACCCTCGCCGACACCCGCGCGCGCACGCTCGCAGTGGCTCGAGCCTTCGACCGCCAAGACGGAACCTCCCACTTCCGCGGACTGACCCTGGAGAAGGTCGGCCATGACGGGGCGGAGACCGCCAAGGCCATGCGCCTCCCCGAGAGCGCGGCCACGTCCTTCGCCCAGTACTGGGACCGCGAGTTCTGGAAGGGAAAGAACCTGGTGCACGACTTGCCGATGGAGGAGACCATCCGGCTGGCGCGGTCCGCCAAATCAGCCGGCGCCGAGGTGGTGTACCTCACCGGCCGAATCGATTCGCTCCGGCGCCCGACCGTGGCGCAGCTAAAGCGGCTCGGGCTACCCGACGCGGATTCCGCGCACCTCACCATGAAGCCCTCCGTCTCGGTTCGCACCGCGCCCTTCAAGGCCGAGCAGCTCGGCAAGTGGATGGGCGAGGGCTTCCACATCGGCTGGTTCTTCACCGAGGGCCGCCGCGACATCGCCCACCTCCAGTCGGCGCTCCCAAAAGTGCCCTGCGTCCTGCTCGACAGCCACTTCGGCGGAGAACAACAGGTCAGCCCGAGGACGCCCGTCTATCCGAGCGTTTTCTGACGTCAACGCTGCAAGAGCGCGTGGGTGAGCGCTTCATCGCCGAGCGTCGGCAAGCTCCGAATCAGCTCGAGATCGGCCGGAGCCAACCAGCGGGCCAAGTACTCGAAATCGAGCTTTGCGCCCCTCGCGCTCAAAAGGGCCCTCAGGTCCGCCGCGTCCTGGAGCAGCCTGCGCTTGTCCGTCGCGAGCTTGACCAGCTTGTGGATGAGGAGGTCCTCCGCTCGGACGACTCGCACCCTGATTCCCTCCACCTCCACCTCGACCGCCCGACGGAGCACTTCGCGGTCGTACTCGCTCTTGCTCGCGAACAGGTCGACGTCCCAGTCCCCGACCCGAAAGCGAACGAGGTCCGGCACCTCCCCGGGGCCGACACGAATCCCGTCGTGCTGAGCAAGCAATCGATCGACCGATTCTCGGGGAAGCACTCCGCAGAGATCGACGTCCCGCGTGGCGCGAGGGCTCGCCCACACGCCGAAGGCGATACCTCCGGTCACCGCGTATTCGACCACCCCGAAGCGCTGGAGCACCTCGACCAGTCGCCTGAGCACCTGGGCTGGTGACTCAGCGTTCACGCTGCTCACCCGGCCTGGCCGGCTGGACCATGGAGAGGGCGATCAGCAGTCTCTCCGCGGGAGGGAGTGATCGGAAGCGCTGCTCGCTCTCGCTTCGGAGCGCGCCCTTGATCTCGTCGGGATTACCCCAGGCGAGAGTCACCTCTATTTCATCGATCCGTGTTTCGACGCGCTTCACTCCGCCGATGGTAGTCATCACTCCCGAGGGACGCCAACTGCGCTCACCGCCGGAGCCGGCGCCGGGCCCGCTCCGCGGCCAGCTCCAGCGCGCTGCGCACGTCCTTCTTCGGCTCCGCGGTCGGCGGCTGCGCACCCGGGTCGGCCGGGGGCGGCTCGGCCCGCACCGCCCTTTGCGGCAGCCCCGCGCTGGTCGAAAGATGCGCCTCGACTCGGCTCGGCGCGAGCGGACCTGCCGCTGGCAATCCCCCCGGCGGTCCCGCTCGCTCCAAGGAAGAATCTCGCGAGCTCGACCTGGGCGCCCGGCGCTTCCGGCCGGCGAACACCCGGCGCACCACCACCTCGGCCACCAGCGCGGCCAAGGAGAGCACCACCAGGAAGGGCGAGAGCGGAACCGCCGCGGTCGACTCCGCCGTCTCGGCGAAGACGCCGGCCATCGACAGCCGCTCCACCCCGCCGCTCAGCTTGGACAGCTCTCCCAGAAGCAGTTTCCCTTCCGCGGCGCTCCCCGGCTCGAACTCCGGCGCGTAGGGCAACGTCACCGGAGGCGCCCTCACCACCTGGCCCCCGAGCTTCGCCACCGGATGGTAGGTGCCGCTTCCCGGCAAGGAGAAGTGCGCGCCCAGCCGGTCCTCGTCCTCCCAGCGCATCGGCAGCTCGATGGGCGCCGCCCGCGCGTCCCCGGAGAGGATGAGCAGCGTGGCCGCGCCCTCGGGTGGAGCGGTGCGCGGATCGAAATCCACCGTGACGTGGAGGTCGTTCCCCGACCTTCTCACCCGCGGCACCAGGTCGGCGCGGTCGAATTTGGGCGGCATCGTCCACCGCACCATCTGCTCGAGGAGCGAGCGGTACCCGCCCCACCCCCGCATCGCGCCGGTGAATTGGCCGTCCACCTCTCCGGTGTAGGCCACCACCTTTCCCGCGCCGCGCGGCCAGAGCGAAAGCAGGGGCGCCTCGTTGTCGTCGCCCAAGCGAAGCCCGACGCTCGCCCGAGGCCTCAGGTAGGTGAGGTTGTAGCCGCCCACCGAGGAGAGCCCACCCGGCGAGAGCCGCCCCAAAAGCCCCAGGTCCGGCCCCACTCGCACCGCCGCCGGAGTGTCCACGAAGGTGGCCCGCGCCACCGCGATGGTCTCCTGGCTGAAGATGCGCGGCAGCGACATCGCGTCCTCGGCGAAGTAGATGCGACCTCCGCCCTGGTGGGCGATCTCCTCCAAGAGGCGCGCGTCGGGGTCGCTCCGCCTCCCCAGTCCAATCACCGAGACGGTGACGTCCTCCTCCTTGAGCTTGGCGAGGGTGCGGAGGTAGTCGTCGGGCTCCTCCGAGTCGGCGGCGTCGGAGAAGAGCAGCACGTGCCGGGTCGCCTTGGTGCTCTTCAACACCTCGTCCCTCGCGGTGCGAAGGCCCACCCCGACGAAGATGCCGCCGCCTCCGGAGAATCCGCGCGCCACCTTGTCCAAGGGCAGCCCGGAGGAGACCGGCTTGAGCCCGAAAATCTCGTGCGGCTCGGTGTCCACCATCGCCACCGAGGCCTCGTCGTTCTCGTTCAGAAGCTCCAGCGCGCCCACCACGCCTTCGGCGGCCAACTCCATCTTGGTGCGGCCGTCCGGCACCGTGGCCCCCATCGAGCAGGAGCAGTCCATGATGATGGAGAGCGCCACCGCCGCCTTGCGCTGCTCCTCTCGCACCTCCAGGGAGACCGGCAGCAAGTCCTCCACCGGCGACTTGCGAAAGCCGCCCTCGCCGAAGCTCTTCCGGCCTCCGGTCATCACCAGCCCGCCCCCCGCCTCTTTCACGTACTGGGAGAGCACGTTGAGGCCCGACTCGGAAAGCCCGCCGGCCTCCACGTTCTCCAGCACCACCGCACCCACCCCGTCCAAGGCGTCCATCGAGACCGCGAACGGGGCCCGCACCTCGAGGCTCACCCCCGCCTCGGCCAGCGTCTTGGCCAAGGTGCCACCGGGGGATTCGGTCACCAAAAGCACCCTCGGAGGCCCCTCCACCCTGAGCACCGCCCTCCCGACGTCGTTCTCCACCACCCCGTCTCCCTCCACCTCCACGTTGGCCAGGTAGGACACCAGCCCGGGCTCCTCCACCAGGTCGCGGAAGGTGAGCAGGTTTTCGCCGGCCCGAAGCTCGTAGGGGCCCTTCACCAGCGGCTTCCCGTTCCGCGTCAAGGACACCGTCGCCTTCGCCGCCTGGCTGGAGAAGACCGTGGCGGTGAACTGGAACGGCTCCTTCGAGGACACCGCCGCGGGCACGTCCAAAGACACCACCGCGGCGTCGAGGCCGGAGCCCTCGCGCCCGAGCCAGCGGTGGTCCACCGCCACGCCCCGGGCGGCGAGCCTTCTCGCCGCGGCGCGCGCATCGACCCCGGTCGCCCGGCCGTCGGAGATGAGCACCACCCGGCCCGACCTCTCCGGCAGGAGCAGCTCGCCCGCGCTGTCCAGGGCCGAGGCGACATCGGAGGCCTCCGCATCCAGCGCCCGCATGAAGCCTCCGAAACTGGAACGCTCGGAGAGCGCCGCCTCCACCTTCGCCTCCCTCCCGAAGGCCACCACGCCGATCCGGTCTCCCGGGCGCCGCTGCGATTCCAAGAGGCGGATCAGCTCCTCGGCCCGGGCCTCCGAGCCAGGGGGCATCGACTTCGAGCGGTCCACCACCACCACCACGTCGCTCCCCGCGCTTCGCAAGGAAAGCTCCGGCTGGGAAAGCGCCAGCACCACCAGGAGCACCAGGCAGAGCCGGAGCCACATCGGCGGCCCCGGCAGCCGGCCGGTCCTCCACACCGCCCAGAGGAGCGGGAGGAGCAGGAGCAGGGCGTGCGGGACGAGTAGCCTCACCGCTCCCTCGCCGTGAGAGAGAAGTCCGCCAAGAGCAGCACCAGCAAGAGCACCAGCGGCCATACCGCCCGCCGGTCCGCCAGCGCCGCAAGGCCGATTCCCGCTGCGGCCTTGGCCGGCAGCCGCGCCGCGCCGCGGTCACGGAGGTCGGACTCGCGCGGGTCGATGGCTAGAACCTCCAGCGCGTCCACCTCCTCGCCGTCGCGGAGGAGCCGGTAGGTGCCGGGCGGCGAGAGCGGCGGCAACGTCACTGCGCCCGCACCCAGCACCGCCCGAGCTCCCGAGGGGCCCTCGAGGGTGTAGCTCCCTCCCGGCTCGGTCACCACCGGCACCTCCTCGCCGAGGGTGAGCTGGCGCTTCTGGAAGCCCGGGGAGGAGAGCCTCGCGCGGCGGACGGCGTTGCCGAGCAGCACCGGCCAGGCCGCCGTCCTCTGCACGTTCGAGCGCGAGAGCTCCAGATTTAGCCTGAGCGCACCTTCCTCCTCGGAGATGAGCACGGTGTCGCCCGCGGTGACCACGGGCCGCCCATTCGGGTTGTCGCCCGCAGTCCACAGCACTCCTGAAAGGCCGACGTCCTCGAGCAACGGATGGTGCTTCTGGGTGAAGAAGGGGCCGACGAAACTCTTGAGCGCTCCCTTCGCCCCAAGCTGCACCGTGGCGCCGGAGCCCTCAGGCCCCAAGGTGAGATCCGCCCCCGAGTCCGGCTGGGCCGGGAGCACCCCGGGAGCGACCTCCAGGAAGCGGCGCACCGCGGCCGCCTCCGCCGCCGAAAGCCCCGAGAGGAGACGCACCCGTACCTTCTGCACCGGGGAGGGCAACAGCCGCGCGCGCCCGTCCTCGATGAGGGCGTCGTCGGGAAGCGCCACCGAGATGGGCCCGGCGCCGGGAAAGGAAAGGCGAATCGCCGCGGTGGCCCCGGGCTCCAGGCGGATTGTCTCCAATCGCGGCGAGGGCCCCTCGAAGCGGACCGCCACTTCCCTGGAGCTGCCGCAGTAGCTCGCCACCCGCACCGTCACCACCGCCAGCTCTCCCTCGTCGCGCCGCTGGGCAGACACCAGCGCCAGGTTGTCAGCCGGCTGGCCGAGCGCGGTCAGCTCCACCTCGGGAGGCAGCGCCGCCCCTGCCGGCAACGGGCCGTCGGTGAGCAGGTGCACCTTCGCCTCCCCTCCGGCCAGCTCCTTTCCCAACTGCGCCGCGGGCACCAAGTCGTGCGCGGGGCCTTGGGGCCTCCACTTCTCCAGCGCGGCGAGCGCGCGGGTGGCTTCGACTTGCGGCCCGGCGAGCACGCGCGGGTGTACTCCGCTCTCCACCACGGTGAGCAGCCCCACCCGCTCCCGCTCCACCAGGCGCGCGGCCTCCAGGCGGACCCGCTCGGCCACCGGCTTTCCCGTGGGCGGGCGCGCCGCCATCGAGAGCGAGCCGTCCACCACCAATACCAGATGACGCTGCTCGACGGTCCGCCCGAAGCGCAGGTCGGAGAGAAAGAGCGCCGCCGCCACCACCGCGAGGGCTTCGAGCAGGATGGAGGCCTCGCGGCTGAAGCGCTGGAGCCTGGGCCCGGCCTGAGCCCGCTGGCTCTTGGTCCTCCAGAGGAAGACCGCGCTCACCGTCCGGGGCTTCTGCCGCCGGCGGAGAAAGTACGCCGCGAGAATCGGGGCCAGCGAAAGGAGCGAGAGGAGCCCCAGGGGGAAGCCGAAGCTCATCGGGCCCGTGCCTCCTTGGCCTGGCCCTCGAAGAGCGGAGCGAGCGCGGTGCGCGAGAGCCGCTCGATTCCCTCCTCCGCCGAGGCCACCACCAGCGCGGCCCGGACGCGAAAGGCCGCACCGCAAAGGAGCCGCTGGTGCTCGCTGAACCGCTGCCGGTAGCTCTCCAGCACCACCGCGGTGAGCACACGCTCCAGCGCCTCGCCGCTCTCGGCGTCCAAAAGCCTCGCCCCCACTCCTCCGGAGGGGTCCAGGTCCTCCGCATCCAAGAGCTGCACCAGGCCCAGCGCCGAGGCGTCGCGGGAGAGGCGATCGGCGAGCGCCTCCAGCGGGGACTCGAAGAGAAAGTCGCTCACCACCAGCCGGAGGCCGCAGGGCCGAAGCGGCGGGGCCCGCCTGAGCGAGTCTCCCAGCGAGTCTCGCGCGTCCAGCTCGGCGCGGAGAATCGCCGCCTGGCAAGAGGCGCCGATGGCCCTCACCGGCGCCTGCGCGGTGATAAGGAGGGTCGGGTCCAACCCCTGCCGCGCGGCGAGACGGCAGAGCAGCAGCGCCACCTCCTTGGCCCGGGCCGCCTTTTCCTCCGACACCGCCATCGATTTGGAGCCGTCGAGCACCACCTCCACTCTGGGCGAGACTTCGTCCTGGCGCACCCTGAGCACCAGCTCGCCGGTGCGCGCCACCGCGTTCCAGTCCATCTGCCGGACGTCGTCTCCGGGCTGGTAGGAGCGGAAGTCGTGGATCTCCATCGAGCTACCCACCGAGGCGGCGCGCACCTCGCCTACCCGTCCTCGATGCGGAGAGTTGGGCAGCGCCAACGCCACGCCGGCACAGGCCCGCTCCACCGCGGCCTGGTCGACTTCCCTCACCCCGTCCTCTGGTCGCGCCGGTGGAGCACCCAGTCGGCCAACACCAGCGCCGAGAGCGCCGTTAGACCCAGTACCAGCAGCATCGGCACCGAGCCGCCGCCGAAGGAGAGGTTGAGCCCCGGACCCATGAAGTTGACCAACCCCAGCACCGGGTTGAAGTGGTTGAACGACACCTCATCGGGTCGCCTTTGGCAGAGCACCGCGGCGAGCGGCGGACCAGCGGCGGCCAGCGCCATCAGCGCCACGAAGGCCAGGCGGGAGGCGGCCGGCTCGGTGAGGCTCGAGAGGAAGCGAATGCGCCCCACCACCAGCGCCAGCGAGAGGTAGAGCAAGAGGTAGCAGGGCGCCGCCAGCATCCCCAAGAGGACGCCCGTGGGGACGTCGTTCACGTTCTTCGAGAGGGCGAGCGCAAGAAGCCAGTGGGCGGAGCTGCAAAGCAGCGCCAGCACCACCAGCCGAAAGCCCCGCAGCGCCCCCGGCCGAAGGAGCGCCCAGCCACTCGGGCGGGCCCTTCGCAGAAGTCCGCGCCCGTCCCGGTCGGCGGCGAGGTGCAGGCCCACCATCGCCACCAGCGCGCAGCAGGCGATGTGGAAGCCGGCCGCCAGCTCGGCCTTCCTCCCCTCCTCGCGCCACACCCAGTGGGCGAGCGCCACGCTCCCGATGAGCTGGAAGAGGAAGGCCAGCCTGGGCCCGCGCGAGTAGCAGAGCGTCGGTGGGGAGAGCCTCGCCGCGGCGTTCTCGAAGGCCACCGCTCCGAAGCTGAGCAGCACCCAGAGGATGCCCGCCGCCACCGGCAAGAAGAGCCGCTCGCGGATGAGCCCGCTCTCCCGGGCGAGGAGGGAGGAGACGGCCTGCCCGATGAAGGTCGCCCCGAGCAGAAACCCGAGCAGCCCGAAGTGAGCCACCGCGCGGCCGGGCCGGGAGGCGCCCAGGGTGCCCACGCCGATCGCCGCAGCGGTGAGGAAGGCCGCGTACGGCCAGCCCAGCCCGAGCACCACCAAGATGGTGACGAGGTCGATGCCGTTGAGGTAGTAGCAGAACAGCACGAAGGGGGCCGCCGCCGAGCCGTAGAGCAAGCCCTGGAGGAGAAAGCTCCCCAGCTTCCCCCAGAGAATCCGCCGCGGGGTGAGGCCGGTGAGCGCGAGCAACGCCCAGGTCTCCCCCTCGCGCTCCTTAAGGAGCGATCGGTAGGCGGCGTACGGAACGACGAAGAACTGCACCAGCGCGAGGCAGGAGGTGAAGCGGGCGAAGTAGAAGTCCCCGGTCCGCCCGCGGCCGGCGCGCTGGTCCGCGTAGGCGAAGAGGGCGATCACCAGGCAGGCCAGGAGCAGCAGTCCGAAGGAAATCCAGAAAACCTTTGTCCTCAGCCCTTGCCTGATTTCCTTGACCACGATCGGGCTGACCAGGTCCGAGAGCCGATTCCCCAGCTTCGGGCCTTTGGGGCGGGCGCGGGCGGGCCCGGCCGGCTCGAGGGAGAGCTCTCCGGCGGCCTGCATGGCTCAAGCTCCCTCGGGGCTTGGAGCTCGCTCGGCCTGAGCGGACTTTGGGGCGTCCCTCCGCGCGAGGACGTGATCCGCGGCAAGCGCCGAGATCGCCGCCACCGCGCACAGGAGCAACAGCTCCCACCCGCTGTCCGCCCGCCGCTCGGCGAAGTTGACCACCCCCACGAAGGGGTTGAAGACGTTGAAGGCCGGCTCGGCGGGATCCCCGGTGATGATCGCCGCGGCCAAGGGCGGCGCACCCCCGGCCAAGAAGAGCAGCGCCAGGGCGGAAAGCCTGGCCACCGCCGGCGCCCGGTACGGCGGGAAGGGAATCAGCCGAGTGACGAGGATGGGCAGGGAGACGTAGAGCGCCACGTACGCCCCGCAGGCGATCAGCGCCGACAGCTCCTCCGGCTCGACCGAACCGGGGGAGACGAGGCAGAGCGTCCCCCAGAGCGCGCTCGAGAGCCCGAGCACCACCATCACCAGCCGGTAGCCCCTGAGCGCGCCGGGCCGGAGGAGCGAGAAGATGCGCGTCCCCACCCGGTGCCGCCCAACCATTCCGTCCACATCGGTGGCCAAGAGCAAGCCCACCACGCCCAAGTGGATGCACCCCAGAAGCTGCGCCACCAGGGCGACCTCTTCGTCCAGATTCTCGTGCACCCAGGCGTAGACGCCGATGCCGGCGCTCAGGACTGCCTGCACGAGGAAGGCGAGCCTCACCCCCCGGGCGTAGCTCTCGGTGGGGAGCGACAGCCTCGCCGCCGCCGCCTCGAAGAGGAGCGCCCCGTACGAGAGCATCGCCCAGAGGCAGCCGCCCATCGCCGGCAAGAAGTCGTCGTCGCGCAGCAGGCTCGAGTCCTCGGTGATGGCGTAGGCCACCGAGAGCCCGAGGGCGGTGCCGCCGATCAATACCCCCAGCACCCCGAAGTGGGTGAGCGCCCTGAGGAAGCGCTGCTCGGCCAAGGTGGCCGCGCTCACCGACAGCGCGGTGAGGAAGGCGGTGTACGCCGCCCCCAGAGCCAGCACCAAGAGGATAGTCGGGAGGTCGATGCCGTTGAGGTAGTAGCTGAAGACCAGAAACGGCCCCGCGGCGGAGCCGTAGAGCATCGCCTGCACCAGGAAAGAGCCGAGCTTCCCGAGGAGGATGCGCCTGGGCCCGAGCCCGGTGAGGGTGAGGAGCACCCAGGTCTCTTCCTCCCGCTCCCGCGCCAGCGAGCGGTAGGCGCTGTAGGGGATGACGAAGAACTGCACCACTCCCAGGCAGAAGAAGTAGGCGTAGAAGAACTCCCGCCCGCCCGAGTCGAAGGCCCGCTCCCGCGCTGCGGCGAAGGCCACCAAAGAGAGCACCAGACAGGCGAAGAGCATCAGCGCGAAGCAGACCCAGAAAACCTTGGTGCGAAGGCCCTGGCGGATCTCCTTCACCACGATGGGGTTCAGCCGATCGGCGGTGCGCTCCGCCCACCTCTCCGTCCTCGTGGGCGAAGGAGGCGGGGCGGGGGCGAGGCTCAAGGGGGCCTCCGCCACCGCCAGCGGCGCGGGCCCGGCGGTCATTGCACCCTCCCCCGAGTGACGGACATGAAGGCGTCCTCCAGGTCCGCCTCCCGCACCTGGAAGCTGCACACCGGCAGGCCCGCGTCGATGAGCTGCCGCAGCAGCCGGGCGGACGCCTCCTCCACCCACCCCGGCGCGCCCTGCCCACCGACCGGCTCCAGTCTCACCCTGAGCCCCGCCCCATCCGCGCTTACCTTCGACACTCCCGGCTGCTCGAGCAGCAGCCGCTCCGCCCAGGAGAGCGACTCTTCGCCGGCGCCGGCCAGCCTGAGGCACAGCTCGGTGGCGCCTCCTCCTTGCGCCCGGGCGAGGATTTCCGACACCGGGCCCTGGGCCAAGAGCTTCCCCTGCTCGATGATCGCGCAGGCGTCGCAGATCTCCGACAGCTCGGTGAGGATGTGGCTCGAGATGAGCACCGCCTTGCCCTCTTCCGCGAGCGCCTTCAACAGCTCGCGCAGCTCGATGCGGGCGCGCGGGTCCAGCCCGTCGGCCGGCTCGTCGAGAATGAGCAGCCGCGGATCATGCAGCAGCGTCCTTCCCAGGGCGACTCGCTGCTTCATCCCCTTGGACAGCTCGCTGGTCAGCTTGTCTTTCAGCTCGGTGAGCCGGGCGAACTCCATCACCGACTGCACCCGCTCGCGGCGCTCCTTTCCCTTGAGGCGGTAGGCGCGGGCGAAGAAGTCGAGGAACTCGAAGACGGTCATGTCCTCGTAGGTGCCGTAGCGGTCGGGCATGTAGCCGATGAGCGGGCGGGCGCGGTCCGGCTCCTCGATGGCGCTGTGCCCATCGATCAGCACCTCGCCGGAGCTGGGCAAATCCAGCGTGGCGAGCATGCGCATGGTGGTGCTCTTCCCGGCGCCGTTGGGCCCGATGAAGCCCAGGATGACGCCGGCCTCGAGCGTGAAGCTGACCCCGTCCACCGCCCGCAGCCGGCCGAACAGGCGGGTGAGGCCCTTTACCTCGAGCAGGCTCATCGCTCCACCTCCCCCCGGACCAGGTGCTCCGACTGGTGGTGCTGGAGCAAGAGCCCTCCCATCGGCAAGAGGCTCGGCCCCTCCACGTGAGCCAAGAACTCTCCTTCTCCGAGCGCCGCTTTGGCGGCCTCCGGGACGCTGGCGCGGAAGCGGCTCGAGTACTCGGCGATGCCGATGCCGGGAATGGGCTCGGCGAGGAGCTTCGGCTCGGCGCGCTTCTGAGCGCCGCCGGCGAGGTCGGCCACCTTCCACTGCTTGCCGTCGAGGAGGAAATGGGCCGCCCGAAGATGGCTCCCGAGCGCGTTCTGTACCGAAAGGCCGTCCCCTTCCCGGCGCACCACCAGCCGCGCCCGGGTGGGCTCCACCGAGAGCACTCCCCACTCGCGATAGGTTCGCGAGGGGATGAAATCCGCCGACAGCCGCGCCCCGCCGGACCAGTCGATGGCCGGCGAGCGGACTTCGTCCCGCCGCGAGTTGTCGGGGAGGAGCGCAGTACTGGAGGAGTAGCGCGCCTCCCGAGGGGCGAGGTTGGCGTAGTAGGCCGAAAGGCCCACCGTGACCGCGCGGCGCCGCTTCGAGTCGAGCAGGGTGTAGCCCCTGGTGGCGGCGTGGGCAGTGAAGCCCTCGCCGATGAGCGAGTAGGCGACGATGGTTCCGCAGGTGAGCGCGGCGGTGACCGGGATGGTGAAGAGGAGCGCCGCCGGCCCCCGCGCTCGCGCCACCAGGACGCTCCCCGGGCCGATGGCGGCGGTGAAGGCCACGATGATGAGGAGGAAGCGGCCGAGCGGGGCGGTGACTTGCGGCAAGAGCGTCGCCTCGGAGGCGGACTCGGTGGGCGGAGGGTAGGCGTAGGAGCGCCGGCTCCAGCCCGAGCGAGCTCCTTGCGGCATCACCGGCGCTTCCTCTCGGAGGTAGGGAGCCGAGGCGATTTTCTCCTGGCACTCGTCCTCGGGGCACAGCTCCACCTGGCCGAAGCCGTACGGATGCGGCCCGCGGGCGTCGGAGCCGAGCAGCGGCAGGTGGGCCCCCACCGCCCGGGTGGGCCGGCCGATCACCAGCGTCCCTCCGGTGACGGCATAGGCCTCGAGCGCCCGCCACTGCGCCTCTCTCAGGGACTCCGGCTCCGCAGTCGCCAGCACCACCGCGTCGAAGCCCACGTAGGAGGACAGCTCCTCTGGCGCCTCGGCCGGCTCGAACGCCAGCACCCCTACGCCGAAGCTGCTGTACGTGGGAGGAATGCCCGCCAGATGCTCCAGCTCGCTGGGACTGCCCAAGCAGAGCACCGCCCGCTGCGGCCGGCTGATGGTGCCGAAGTACACCGAGCTCCGCCCGCCCTCGGTGATTCCGGCGCCGGTGGCGACCAGCTGTCCGTAGGAGTTGGCGATGGGCACCGGCAGCACCACCGTCCTCCGCTCCTTGGGAGCCAGCTCGACGGCGCGGCCCACCGGGCGGCCCGCGGACGAGCCGCTGGGGCGGAACGATAGCTGCACCTTCTGCGGAGCGCCTCCCCGGTTGGAGAGATACACCCGCAAGGGGAAGTACCCGTAGGCGGGCCCGCCGCTGGTCCGCTCGGTGTGGACCTCCACCTCGCCGCCGGCGACCGGGAGCCGCTCTCGGGTGGGAAAGCCGTAGGAGAGGCTCGAGGCCAGGGAGGGCAACGCCCAAAGCAGAAGCCCGGCGGCAAGAAGCCCTCTCATCGCATCACCTCCCCGAGAACGACGGCCTCGCTGCCCTGGTGCTCGAGCCTCAGGCACGCACCACCTCGGGCACCGCCTTCAAGAGCTCCGCCACCACCTGCTGCGGCCCCGCCTTCTCCAGCGCCGCCTCGTAGGAGAGCACCAGCCGGTGGTTCAACACCGAGGGCGCCACCTCCAGCACCTCGTCGAAGCCCACGTTGGGCTTTCCGCGGGAGAGGGCCAGAGCGCGCGCGCTGGAGGCCATCGCCAGCGCCGCGCGGGGAGAGGCCCCGTAGCGAACGAAGCGCCGCACCCCTTCCGGCGCCGAGGGCCGGGCGGGGTCGGTCGCCTCCACCATCCGCCCGATGAAGTCCGCCACCGGCTGCGGCAGGTGCACCTCATCCGAGAGGGCGAACAGCCGGGCCAGCCCGGAGGCGTCCAAGACCGGCTCCAGCTCCGGCGCCGCTCCGCGCACCCGCTCCAAGAGCAGCCTGGCCAGGGTGGCCGCCGAGACCGGAGGCACCTGCACCCGGAAGAGGAAGCGGTCGAGCTGCGCCTCGGGCAACGGGTAGGTGCCCTCCAGCTCGATGGGGTTTTGGGTGGCCAGGACGAAGAACGGCTCGGGGAGCCGATGGGTGTTGCCGAGCACCGTCACCGAGCGCTCCTGCATCGCCTCGAGCAGCGCCGCCTGCGTCTTCGGAGAGGAACGGTTGATTTCGTCCGCCAGCACCACGCTGGCGAAGATGGGGCCGGGGCGGAAAACGAAGTCCCTCCGCTCTCCCTCGATGACGTAGGTGCCGGTGATGTCCCCGGGGAGCAAGTCCGGGGTGAACTGGATGCGCCGGAAGGGAAGGCCCAACAGCCGCGCCAGGCCCTTGCACAGCTCGGTCTTGCCCAATCCGGGCAGCCCCTCGAGCAACACGTGCCCGCGGGCGATCACCGCGTCCACCACCCGGTCCACCACCGTGGTCTGGTCCAAGAGCACCTTGTTCAGCCCCGCCTTCAACATCGAGATGGGCTCGCCCGCGGCGAGCACGTCGTTGGGCTGAAGCATCGGCGGCTCCTTGAAGCTTCTTCTCTAGCGCCCTGGCGAATCGAAGTAGCGCTTGGTCAGCTCGCGATTCCTCGGCAACAGCGGCCCTTCCTTGTGGCCCGGCGCCTGCTCTCCGCCCGCCGCTCCACCCACTCCGCCGCCGGAGGGCCCCGCGCGCGCCACTGGATCCGCCGCCCTCAGTCCCCACAGCTCCTGCCCCTCGCCGCCCTGGCCTTGGGGGAGTGGCTCGAACTTGAGGCGATCCGGGTTCATCTCCGCCCACTCTCCGAACACCAGCTCCCCCGCTCCGCCGCCGCGCGACGGCCCACCCTGTTGCGCTCCCCGGCTGGCGTGCGCGCTACTCTGGCCCTGCCCCGAAGAGCCGTCGCCCTGCGCGCCGCCCTGGCACTGTCCGCTCGAGGCACCCGCGCCGCCCGGGCACTGTCCGCTCCGTCCACCTCCGCGCTGCTGGCCGCCGCGGCCTGCCTGACGCGGCGAGCCCTGTCCGCGCGCCTGCCCGTACGCACTGGCGAGCTTTTGCTGCCGCTCCTCCAGGGCCCTGCGCAGCTCCGACACCTGCGCCCTCGAGTGGTTCCCCGCGCCGCCCTTTACGCCGCCCGACTGCCCATCCTGGCCTTGCGAGGTGCGTGCCTGCGGGCCCTGCCCCTGCTGCCCCTGCTGCCCCTCGCGCCCGGGCTGGCCCTCCTGTGAGGTACCGCCTCGCGGCTCCCCGGAGGCCTTCCCGTCGGCGAGCGCCATGAGCGAGCTCTCCAGCTCTTCCCGCTCGCGCGAGGCGGAGTCCTTCCCCTGCGCGGAGGAGAGCGCTTCCTCCAGCGCCCTGGCCGCCTCGGAGGCGCGGGACAGCTCGGAGGCTGCCTCCGCCGCCTTCTGCTCCAGCGCCGACTCCACTCCATCGGCGGCTTCCCAGTCGGCGGCGTCGAAGCGACCGTCGGCCAGTTCTTCGCGCAGGCGCGAGAGCTCTTCTTCCAGAGACTCCCCCAAAGGCTCCTCCAGAGCGAGCGCCAATGCCTTGGCCTCCACCTGGGCGAGCTTGCTCGCGGCGGCGGCGTTCACCCGCGAAGGCGGCCTCTGCGGCAGGGGCACGGCCATCGCCACGATGAGGAAGAGCAACGCCGAGAAGACGGCCGAGGCGCTCCGGAGCCGCTTTACCTCCGGCGGCTTCAAGGTGCGCATCCGCTCGTTGAGCGACAGCTCCCATTCCCCCACCGGCACCTCCAGCCGGGAGAGGAGCAACCCTCCCGCCTGAGCGCCGCGGTCGGCCAGCACCGCCGCCTGCTCGAAGCGGATCAGCCGCGGCCGCGCGCGGACCACCCACACCGCCCCCGCGGCGAGCAAGGACACCCCCGCCGCGACGGGTGCCCCATGTCCCACGAAGAATCGCCAGAGGGCCGCCGCCAGGCAGCCGCACCACAGCGGCGCCCAAAGCTGGGACAGCCAGACTTCGCTGTTCAGCCGGCGCTGCACCCGGCGGATCCGCCGGACCAACAGCTCCCGTCTGAGCGTGTCACCGGCGGCCATCGGCCCTCCGAGTGTCGGGCAGCCGACGGGCTTTCACAAGATGGGCGGCCAAAGCTCGGGCATGCATACTGACTCCTAATCGTTTGACATCGGGGTGGCGGGAACGAATTGATCGCCACCGGCCGACACCACGCGCTCCGGACCTACCTTCCCCATGACCTTCCCGCTCCTTTGGGCCCAGGCGACGAACGAGTCGCAGGGCTGGCTCACCAACAAGCTCCTCGGCGTGACGCTCTCCAGCGCGGAGTGGGTGCTGTGGCTTTTGGTGGCGCTCTCGGTGCTCTCGGTGGCGGTGATGCTCGAGCGCGCCATCTACTTCTCCTCCAACCGGCTGCCGAGCTCGGAGGAGCTGGCGGTGAAGCTGGCCCAGGGAGACCTCGAGGCGGTGCGGGTGGCGGTGGCCGACCGCAAGGGGATGGAGGCGGCCGTCCTCCGCGAGGCGATCGCCGCCGCCGGGAAAGGGGCCGACACGGTGGAGGAGGTGATCGCCGCCGCGGTGGCCCGCGAGCGCCCGCGCTACGAGCGCTTCCTCTCCTTCCTCGGCACCGTGGGCAGCAACGCCCCCTTCGTGGGGCTGTTCGGCACGGTGCTCGGCATCATCAAGGCGTTCCACGACCTGGGAAAGGTGTCCGTCAAGGGCGCAGCCGTCCAACAGACGGTGATGGCGGGCATTTCCGAAGCGCTGGTGGCCACCGCGGTGGGGCTGGCGGTCGCCATCCCGGCGGTGGTGGCCTACAACGTCTTCACCCGCTCGGTGAAGACCGTCACCGGGAGGACCCAGGCCTTGGGACACGCGCTCACCGGGCACTTGCGGGCGCAGGGCTCCCAGCTCCGCGAGGTGCGCGAGGCCATCCGGGAGGTGCGCTGATGGCCGGCGGCGCCCAGGAGGGCGACGAGGAAATCACCGGCATCAACGTCACCCCGCTGGTGGACATCGTCTTGGTGCTCCTCATCATCTTCATGGTGACCGCCAACTTCATCGTCCGCGAGACGGTGGAGGTGGACCTGCCCCGCGCGGCCCACGGCGGCGAGACGGTGCAGGGCCTCATCAACGTGGTGATGGACAAGGACGGACAGCTCTTCTTCGACGGCGCCCAGGTGGACGAGGAGCAGCTTCGGGCCAAGGTGTCGGAGCAGATTGTGAAGGACCCGGAGACCCGCGCCATCATCAGCGCCGATCAGTCGATCAACTACGGCCGGGTGATGCACCTCATCGACGTGGTGAAGGGACAGGGCATCGCCAAGTTCGCCCTGAACATCCAGAAGGACGGCGCGCCGGCGGCGCCACCCTGATGAGCGAGGCAGTGACAGACCTCCGCCGAGACAAGAGCGCCCTGTGGCTCTTGGCGACGCTCGGGGTGTCGATGGCAGTCCACGGGGGAGCGCTCGCCGCCCTGGGCGTGCGGCGAAGCGAGGGGGGGAAGGCCCAGAAGCCCGTGGAGTTGGTGATGGTGGAGGTGGAGCCGCCCAAGCCGCCGCCTCCCCCCAAGGAGGAGCCCAAGCCGGAGCCGGCGAAGAAGCCGCCCCCCATCCAGGTGGCGCAGCCGCCCAAGCCTCCGGAGCCGCCCAAGGAGGAGACGCCTCCGCCGCCCAACGAGGCGCCGCCTCCGGAGCCGCCCAAGCCGGTGCCGCTGGTGGTGGGAGTGACGATGTCCTCCACCACCTCGGCGGGCAGCTTCGCCGCCCCGGTGGGAAACACCCTCTACGGGAAGACGGCGGAGAAGGCAGCCGACCCCACCGAGGTGAAGCCCTACTCGGCGCCGAAGTACACCCCCATCTACCAGGTGGATTCCGAGCCGAGGGTGACGCACGAGGTGAAGGTGCCCTACCCGGAGGAGGCGCGGAGGGCGGGCATCGAGGGCTCGGTGGTGCTCTCCTTGGTGATCGACCCCGAGGGCAAGGTGTTGAGCGTGAAGGTGCTGAGCGGCCCGGGCTACGGCCTCAACGAAGCGGCGCGCGAGGCGATGAAGCGCTTCAAGTGGCGTCCCGCCTACAAGGGCGGCGAGGCGGTCTCCACCGAGATGAAGTACACCTACACCTTCACGCTCGACTGAGCCGGACATTCCGCCGGAGGCGGCACCATGGGCGTCCCCCTGGTGCGGGGGACTGAAGGCGCTCCAGCATCGGCTTGCTGCGCCGGCAGCAAGCGGCTCCACGAGCTGGAGAGCCGGCGCCGCAGAAAGCGCAAGGGCTAACCTCGGGCAGGCGCCCCGCTCCGCACTCTGGTAGGTTGCCGCCCGTTTTCTGGCGCGCCCACTTGGCCGAAGCGCGCCGAGGGGTGACACCTTGAAAACCATCCGCTGGTTCCTCGCTGCCGCCTGCGCGGCGGTCCTCATCTCCTTCGTCCCGTCCTGCTCCTGCGGTCAAAAGTGCGGCCCGGGCACCTGCGCCGGCTGCTGCGACTCTGCCGGCACCTGCCAGGCGGGCGCCCTCGCCAACGCCTGCGGAGCCAACGGCACCAGCTGCACGGTGTGCGCGCCGACCCAGACTTGCTCGGGCGGCTTCTGCACCGGCGGAGGCACCGGCGGCGGCTCCGGCGGCGGGGCGGGCGGAGGAGGCGGGGGCGGGGGCGTCGGCACCCTCACCTTCGATCAGTTCTGCAGCCAGTTCTCCGACGCCTATTGCAGCCTGCTCGTCACCTGCAAAGTGGTGGACCCCGCCGGGAAAGCCGACTGCATCACCTACTTCACTCGCTTCGTCTGCGACAGCAGC
Source organism: Myxococcales bacterium (assembly GCA_016191815.1). Lineage (GTDB taxonomy): Bacteria > Myxococcota > Myxococcia > Myxococcales > Myxococcaceae > JACPVI01. The sequence continues at coordinate 44,045 of JACPVI010000026.1, read as the reverse complement.
CGCCCCAGCGTGAACAAGGGCTACCAGAGCTTCGACGGCAACGCCGGCTCCGCGTGCGTGGCCAGCATGCAGTCGGCGAGCTGCAACACCGGCACCGGCCCGGGCGACGCCTGCAACAGCGTGATGGCGGGAGCCTCGGGCCAGGGCCAGGGCTGCTACAGCCGGTCCGACTGCAAGGACACCCTCACTTGCAGCGGCACTGGCTGCTCGAAGAGTTGCAAGTCCTCCGGGGGGCTGAACGAGCCGTGCAACTACGGCTTCTGCGACACCGGCTACTGGTGCGACAAGGCCACCGACACCTGCCGCGCCCCTCAGGGCCCGGGCGGGAGCTGCAGCACGAGCTGGGGCTACGAGTGCGACGGCAAGGTGGCCTACTGCGACACCACCCAAAAGCTCTGCGTGGCGCTCCCGGGCAACGGCCAGCCCTGCCGGAGCAGCGGCTATCCGGAATGCAACAGCACCAGCTACTGCGACTACGCCGCCACCCCGGACACTTGCCGGAGCCGGCTCTCGGTGGGGCAGCAGTGCAGCTCCACCTACCAGTGCGTGGACACCGCCTTCTGCGATTATTCGCAAAGCCCCTGGAGCTGCCAGCCAAGGCGCGCCAGCGGCGGCAACTGCACCAGCTCTGATCAGTGCCAGAGCGGGCTTCGCTGCCAAAGCAACCTCTGCACTCCGCTCGCCCCGGAGGGCCAGCGCTGCGCCAGCGGGAGCGACTGCCAGACCAGCCTCTCCTGCGACGACGTCCTCCGCACCTGCCAGACTTTCGCCGGGGTGGACGCGGGCGCTTCCTGCACCGACGACACCCGCTACTGCCGCGGGGGCGACTACAACTGCAAGGGCGCGGCGGTGAATCCGGACGGAGGCGTGGGCACCGTGGGCACCTGCGCGCTCAAGGCGCTCAACGACCCCTGCACCTCGCACTACGACTGCCCGGACCAGTCCTTCTGCAACGCCGGAGTGGGCGGTAGCGGCACCTGCCAGGCCGCGGTGTCAGGGAGCCCCTGCAGCAGCTCCACCAACTGCCCGGCCAACCACTACTGCGCCACCTCCAAGCTTTGCTCGCCGCTCATCGCCCAGGGGCAGCCGTGCGATCCGCGCAACTACCAGTCCTGCCAGAGCCCCACCCAGTGCAAGACGGTCCAGGCCGACGGCGGCTCGGTGTGCGGCGAGCCGGGCGGAGCCAACTCCTCCTGCCTCACCACCGGCTCCAGCCAGTGCAAGTTCCCCTACGAATGCGTGAGCGGGCTTTGCACCTCGGTGGGGCACAGCGGCGAGAGGTGCGCCCAGCAGGGCTTCTGCATCAGCGGCGCCTGCTCCGGGCGGAACGCCGATGCGGGCATCCCGGGGACGTGCGGCCCATACTTCACCGACGGTCAGACCTGCCGCGACTCTTACGAGTGCGCCTCGCTCAGGTGCGAGCTCAGGACTTGCCAGGCCGCTTGCCCGTGAGCGCGCTCATCAATCTGGAAGGCAGGGTGGCGGTGGTGACCGGCGCCAGCCGGGGCATCGGCGAGTCCATCGCCCGCGCCTTCGCCGGAGCCGGAGCCCGCCTGGTGCTCGCCGCCAGAAAGCCAGAAGCCCTCGCGGACGTGGCCGCCTCCATCGAGGCCGCCGGAGGGCAGGCCTTGGCGGTGCCGGCCCACACCGGGCGCGAAGAGGAGGTACGCTCCCTCATCCGAGCGGCGGTGGAGCGCTTCGGGAAGGTGGACGTCCTGGTGAACAACGCCGCCACCAACCCCCATTTCGGCCCGCTATTGGACGTCGAGGAGCAGGCCTGGGAGAAGACCTTCGAGGTGAACCTGAAGGGCTACTTCCTCTGCGCGAGGGAGGTGATCCGCCACCTCCAGGGCCGCGGCGCGCCGGGGGCGATCGTCAACCTGGCGAGCGTGGCGGGCATCCGGGCGGCGCCGATGCAGGGGGTGTACGGGATGACCAAGGCGGCGGTCATCTCGATGACACAGACTTTGGCCTACGAGGTGGGCGGGACGGGAATCCGGGTGAACGCGGTGGCGCCGGGGTTGGTGGAGACGCGCTTTTCCGCGGCCATCGTGGGTAGCGAGGAGTTGCGGAACCTGGTGGTGTCCCGAACTCCCTTGGGCCGGCACGCGATGCCCTCCGAGATTGCGGGAGCGGCGCTCTACCTCGCCTCGGACGCGGCCTCCTTCGTGAACGGCCACGTGCTGGTGGTGGACGGCGGCTTCACCGTCCACTGAGGTTCAATCCACCTCGGCGAACAGCCGCGCCAGGGCGGCGAGGTACGCCTCCGGCACGTTCTTGAGCTCGAGCCCCAGCTCGGAGGGGACGAAGCCGCGGTGATCCGGCGGGGTCATCCACACCACCACCGCGCGCAGGGGAATCCGGCTGCCGTCCTCCAGGACCAAGGCGCCGTCGAACTCGGTCTTCGCCTCCAGCATCGCCACCGTGCGGAGGCGGATTCCAGTGGCAGACATGTCCACCACCTCGCCCTTCCAACCGTCGGGGAGGAGGAAGGTGAGCGACTTCCTGAGCCGAGGGACTTTTCGTTCGGTGTCGATGGGCCAAGAAGTTTACGCGCTGGTACATTCGCTTTCCATGCCCACCAGCGGCCGGCGGACGCTGCTCTCCCATCGCGGCACTGCCAGGGCCTCCGACTCGAAGCGCGTCCTCCTCCACCCCTTCGAGGTCCCCGAGGGAGTCGCCGCGCTGGCCTTCCGCTTCAACTTCGGACCTCGCACCTCAACCGACCGGGAGACAAATCAACAGCTCATCGAGGCCGCGCTGCGCCTGCACGCCTCCACCCGGGCCACCCCCGAAGAGCGGCAGAAAAACTTGCAGGAGCACGGCGCCGAGGTGGCGCACCTCTTCGGGGCGGTGAACAACCTGCTCAACGCGGTTCTGGTGGATCCGTCAGGGGCCTGGCGCGGCCGCTGGGACCGCAACCCCGCCTCCGAACAAGACGCCCACCTCGTCTCCGAGCAGCTCGCCTCCAAGGGCTTCCTCAAGGGCCGCATCGGGGCAGGGCGCTGGTGCGTAGCGGTGGAGGTGCACGGGGTGTTCGGCCCGGAGGTGAGCTACGAGCTGCAAGTCGAGTCGCGCGACCCTCTCAGCGAAGAGGAGCTGCGTGCGCTCCGCCCGGCGAGCCCCGCGCAAGCAGTGACCAGGAAACCGCGCGGGCCCGGCTGGTACTTGGGAGAGATGCACTCCCACAGCGTGCACAGCGACGGCCGCCACGAGGTGGGGGAGCTGGCTTCCCGGGCGGCCAAGCTGGGCCTGGATTTTCTCTGCCTCACCGACCACAACACCACCGCCGGGCTGTTCGAGGTGGGCGGCCTGCCGCTCACCATCGTCCCCGGCTGCGAGCTGACCACCTTCAACGGCCACCATCCCATCTACGGGACGCGCGAGCTGATCCCCTGGCACCGCGGAGGGAAGGTGCTGAGCCTCGCCGAGCTGGCGCCGCTCATCAGGGAGAAGGGAGCGCTCATCTCCGTGGCCCACCCGTTCCGGAGTGGAGATCCGATCTGCACCGGCTGCCGGATGCCGGCAGGCCTGCGGCCGGAGGATCTGGACCTCCTCGAGGTGTGGTACCGCCGATGGGACTCCGCCGAAGCCGACAACCTGGCGGCGCGGGCGCGCTGGAACGAGCTATGGGGAAAGGGCCGGCGAATCACCGCGGTGGCGGCGCGCGACTGGCATGGGCCGGGCCAGGAGACGCCCGTCCCGGGACCGGTCCCCTTCACCGCGGTGCACGCCCGCGACGACTCGGCGGAAGGAATTCTCGATGGGCTGAGGCGGGGGGCGGTGGTGGCGACCGGAGGGCCGCTGGTGGACCTCTCGCTCGTCGCGCACGGCCGGCGGGCGGGAATTGGCTCCTCACTCGAGGCGCGGAGGGCACTCCTTAGCGTCGAGCTGTCGCGGCTCGATGGACCGGTGGAGCTGAGGCTGTTCCGCTCGGGAGAGGAGGTGATGCGGGCGCCAGTGGAAACCGACGGCGTCCACGAGCACGACGGAGTGGCGGATCGGCCCGGCTTCTACAGAGCAGAGCTGTGGCGCGAGGGGCTGCCCCGCGCCATCTCCAACCACGCGGTGCTGGAGGCTCCCGGGTAGGCCCGCCCCCTCTACCAAGGGATGTCGACGTTCTCGAAGGAGAGGTTGAGGCAGCTCCCTCCGTCGACCGGCGTGTCGTTGGAAAGGTCCCACTGCTCGAAGCGGATGTTGGAGACGGTTCCGGTGATGCGGCCGGCGTCCACCGTCCGGTCGGCGCGGGTGACGTTGGCCGTGCCGCCGCGGGCGAGGTATTCGGTCGCACAGTTGCCGGGGGACGTGCAGTTGGTCGCATACAACACGCACACGTCACAGCTAAAGAAAGTGGTGGTGGTGCCGAAGGTCCTCGACGCGGGGAAGGTGACCGCCCCGCCCCCGTGCCAGACCTGGAGGTCAAAAGAATTGAACGGCGTGGTGGTGGAGGACCTCTTCTCCCCGATGGTGACGTCCACCGGGTTTCCTTGCCCATCCACGGGGATGTAACCGGCGAGCTGGGCTGCGCTGGTGATGGTGAGCGGGGTGCAGCCCGGGCCTCCGACGCACTGGCCGGAGGTACAGGTCTGCGCGCCGGTGCAAGCAGTACAGGCCGCTCCGCCGCTGCCGCAGGCGGAGTTGTTCTGCAGCGAGGTGGGAACGCAGGTGCCGCTGGCGCAGCAGCCGGTGCAGCTCCCCGGCCCGCAGCCGCCGCCCTGGCACACTCCGCTGGAGCAAGTCTGGCCTCCGGTGCAGGCGACGCAGGCCGCCCCGCCGAAGCCGCAGGCCGAGTTGCCCTGCTGGGTGAGCGGGACACAGCTGGTGCCCTGGCAGCAGCCGGAGCAGTTCGAAGAGTTGCACGTGCCTCCGGTGCAGACGCCGCCGGTGCAAGTCTGGCCGCCTTGGCACACCGCGCAGGTGATGCCCCCGGTGCCGCAGGCGGTGGTGGTGTTGCCGGCCTGGCAGCTGCCGTTCTGGATGCAGCCGTTGCAGCTCGAATCGCGGCAGAGCCCGCCGGAGCACGTCTGCGCGCCGGTGCACACCTGGCAGGCTGCACCGGACGAGCCGCAGGCCGCGCTGGTGTTGGCCGGCGAGACGCACTGGCCGCCTACGTCGCAGCAGCCGTTGGAGCAGTTGGAGGGGCCGCAGCTTCCTGCGTCCTGGCCGCCGCCGCCGCCTCCGCCTCCGCCTCCGCCTCCTCCTCCGGCGCCGCCACCGGTGCCGGTGCTGGTGCAGAAGCCGAGTTGGCAGACTTGGTTATTCAGGCAGGCCACGCAGGCGCGGCCTCCGCCGCCGCAGGCCTGGTTGTTGGTGCCGAGCTGACAGGTCCCGGCCTGGTCGCAGCAGCCGTTGGCACAGCTCGAGCTGGTGCAGGGCTTGTTGGTGGTGCCGCAGGACGGCGACAGGGAGAGAAGCAGCCCGAGCACGAAGCCCGAAGCGAGCCAGCGAATGCTCTTCATGTCGTAAACCCCTCGCGGTCGGGAGCGTCCGGCCGGCTGACCGCGTTCGAGGCTGCATAGCGCAGCGGGCGGGCGATGACAAACCGCCGCTCACCCCCCGGCGGGAGAGGGTCAGGGTGAGGGTGGATCCGCTCGACGAATGGCCCGGGCCATCCAGATATCCACGGAGTCCTCTCCGGGCGGAGGATGAAGCCTCTCGTAGGCCGAGGAGAGCCAGGCCTTGCTCTCCTCGGTGAGTTGCCAGTGGCCGCGGCCGCCGAGGGCGAGGAAGCGGCAGCCGGAGAGGAGCTCCTTTGCGCGCTCTTGAGCCGGGGCGGAGTGAAGGGCATCCGTGGCGTGGGGAAAGCTTTCCCCTCCTCTCATGGCGGCGATCAGCATCGCCGCATAGCTGTCCACCACCGCGGGCGCGGGCGGGCGGACCGTGGGCAGGCGCCCGCCGGTGAGGCCCCAGACCGGCTCGAAGGGGATGAAGCATTCGCCCTTGGGCACCAGGCGCCGCACCGCCTCGCCGAGGGCGTAGATGTTGTCGTCTCTGTTTTTCGCCTGCCGGAGGCAGTGCCTTAGCGAGTGGATGGGGCTTGCGAGGAGAAGGAGCCCGGCGAGCGCGGGTCCCGGCCTTGGCAGCGGGGAGAGGAGGCGCCACAGCTCGGCGGCTCCGAGGCCGGCGAGGGCGGTCTCCGCAGCGGCGAGGTGCGAGTTGTATTCGAACCAGTAGGTCCGGGCGCCGAGAAAGGCGGCGGCGATGAGGAGGTAAGCGGTGCCGAAGAAGCGGAGGTGTCGCCCCGCTTCGGGCTCCTGCCCGTGGCGGTAGTGGAAGAGAAGTCGTGAGGCGAGGCCGAAGAGGGCGAGGCCGGTCACCACCAGGTGGAGCCGTCCCATCTCCGGGAGGCGGGCGAGCCGGTCGGGGATGCCGTCGGGAGGGCGCCAGGAGTGGAACAGCACTGCCTGCTCGAAGAAGGCTCCGGGCGCGGCGAGGAGGAAGGGCAGCACGCATGCGGAGGCCACCGCCAAAGACGACGAGGCGATGACGGCGAAGCTGGCCAAGCGCCGTGGCCGGGGAAGGGAGGCGAGGCAGGCCAGCGCCCACACTCCGGCCCATACTTTCACTGCGACGGCGAAGCCGAGGAGTGCTCCGGCCATGGCGACGAAGCGCAGGGAGCGGCTGGCGCGCGTGGAGAGCCAGGCCGAGGCGAGGGCGAGGCAGCAGAGGTTGAGGATCGGCTCGAGGTAGGGGCCGCGCTCCTGGATGATGGCCTCCGGGTAGGCGGCGTAGAAGGCGGCGGCGGCGAGGCCGGCGATTGGCCCGGCGGCCCGGAGGCCGAGCCTTCCGGCGAGGAAGACATTGAAGGCGCCGACGGCGATGGCGGCCCAGCGCGCGGCGGAGAAGGCGGCGGCGGGGTCCACCTGTCCGGCGAGGCCAGCGATGGGCAGGAGGAAGAGGAGGAGTCCCGGAGGGTGGACGAAGGTGAAATCGCGGTAGGGGAGGACGCCTTGGGAGAGGAGCGCAGAGGCAGCGAAGTAGACGCCGTCGTCGTAGTCGACGGGCACGCGCCAGACTTGGCCGAGGGCGAGGAAGGGCCAGGCGCGGAGGAGCCCTCCCAGCGCGGCGACAGCGGCGATGCCCATGGCCGCTCGATGCGGGGTGAGCCACGCCGGCGCTTCGGTGCGGACGAATGGCTTCGCGCCCATCGGGCCCGCCACTCTAGCGTGGCCTGGAGAGGCGCTGGGCCGGGCAATGCCGGCCGGAGCGGGACGTCGTGCCAACCGGGTGGCCTTCAGGGTTCGACGCGATAGACCGAAACCGTCACCTCCTCGACTTGCCAGGCGCGCGCCATCTCGAGGTGAAACCTGCGCCCATACTGTTCGAACTGCTGCACCGGGGCGCCATCGGTGGAGAGGAACTGAGTCTGGCCATGGCTCACCAACACCTCCCTCGCCTGGGGGATTGCGTGGCGATGAAAGGGAGTGCGGGTATCCCGCTCCACTTCGGCGCTCAGCGGAAGGAGGGTTCCCGGGGAAGCCTGTGCCGCCAGAACGTAGATGCTCCAGTAGTCGCCCAGCACGATGCGCGGCGAGCCTCTTGCGGTCACCGCCTGCGCCAGCGCGCGCATCCTGTCATAGCGGGGATTTCGTTCCGCCGATGGGAGCCTGGCGGCGATCCAGCCCGCGAACACCGCCACCAGGCTTGCCGTCGCCGCCCAGCGCCACCGGCGCGAGGGGACCGCTTGCAGTGCCAGCGCGTGGAGAGTGAGGGCGCCGCTGATGTCGAAGAGGAGGTGCGTGGTGCAGAGGTATCGTTCCGCGTAGCCGTTCAGCCGGACGTGGCTCAGCACCACACAGAGCAGGAATCCGACCAGCGCCGTTGCCAAGGCGGTAGAGGCCAGTCCCCAGCTCTCGAGTGCCGCCGCGGGCGAGCGCCGCCGGCGGGCTGCGAGAAGCCACCCCAACGGAGCCAGAAGGGCCAACGCGGCCAGCGGCCACCACGCCCCATCTACCCAGACCGCGAACAGGGCGCGAGCGTTCTCCACCAGGTGGCCGCGGTCCCCGCGAATCAGCGTGCGGTAGACGACTCCGGACTCGGCGAGAGTGGACCGATGGTGGATCCAGCGCAGTGCGAGCTCCAGGAGAACCGCCGATGCGATGAGCGCCAACGCGCGCCCCCAACGTGCGCGCCGAAGCGCCCGAAGGCGATTGCCTGAGAGGACCATGCGCCGCAAGAGCTCCCCACCGGTGATGAGCAGGAGGTAGAGCGCGCTCAGGGGAGACATCCAGACTGCGAGCGCGGAGCAGCTCAAGGCCGCGCCCAATGCCATCGCCCTGGAACCAGGAGCCAAGACGCACCGGATGAAGGCCCACGCCAGAATCAGGAGCGGCCACTGCCAGGCGTACGGTTGGCTCGAGCTGAACAGGTGCGCGCGGACGGCGGGGTGAAGCAACATCGATGCGATACACGCGGTGCTGGCGATCCACGCCGCGCGTCGCGACCGGAGCAGGGCGAAAGCCAGCGCGCCCGCGAGCGCGAAGACGGCTTGCACGGCCGACAGTCGCTCCGGTGTCCAGCTCCAACCGGTGAGCTTTGTCCACGCCCCCATCGCGAGGTAGGGCCAGGCTCCGAAGCGGTCTTGGCCCCAGTAGTAGAGACTGAAGGGCCCGCGCCACGGATCGCGCGCCATCAGCACTGGAATCGCGGCGTCCGAGTTGAACTCACTCAGGAGGGTGCTCGCCGGACCGAGCTGCGGAACAGCACAAACGACGGCGGCTGTCCACGCCGAGAGCCAAAGCGCACCACCGAGTTGCTGGAGTCTCCTTTGGCCCAGCGCAAGGCGCATGGGCTCATTGTGGACCGGGGCCGTTCTTCTCGTCAGGAAACGTAGCGCCCTACCGCGAACTTGATCGTCATGAGCGCAAGCAGGGCGCCGCTGGCCACAAACCAGATTCGTCTCAGGGTGGGTCGCGGGTCGAGCAGCATCGATGCGACCAGGAAGCTGGGGAAGGCGGCCAAGGCATACCGGCCCAACCCGATGAAGTCTCGGCTGGAGAGCAGAGGCATCCCGACGGCGATGGCAACGTACGCCGCATAGGCCGTTCCGAGCTTGCGCTGGATGGGAAGCACCAGCGCCAAGGCAGCCAAGGCAAGCGCGGCGTGGAGCACAGGCAAGAGCAGCGAGTCGAAGGACCACCCGCTCTTGAACAACGCCAGCTTGGCGAGGGAGGAGGGCCCTCCCAATTGGCCCCAGCCGACCTGCGTTCGGAGAAAGGCAAGTGGATCGTCAAAGGCCACTCGTAGGTAGAGGAGGTAGGCGAGTGCTCCCGCCGCGGAGAAGAGCGGAACCAAGTCTTGGGCACGAAACCTTCGCCCCTCGGCGCGGCGCAGCTCCAGCTGGCGGAGGAGGAGCCCAACCACCACCGCGGGAGCGACAGGCCGACAGGCGGTAGCCAAGCCGCCCAGCACCGCCGCCGCCCAGGGCCTACGGTGCTCCAGCGAAAGGAAGGCGCCCAGCACCAGCGCCAAGAAGAGGGCGTCGGAGTAGACCGCTCCGAAAAGGAAAAAGGAGAATGGCCAGAGCCAGATGAGCCAGCTCGCACGCTGAACGGCTCCCGGCGCTGCCCACTTCGACGACCAGGCGGCGAACAGGATGGCCGCCGCAAGCCCGCAGGCTAGGGTGGACGCCATCCCACCGATGAGTGGATCGACGCCGACGGCCTTGAGCCCCCTCATCAGCAGCGGGTAGAGCGGAAAGAACGCGACCGAGCTCTGTCCCTGGGGGTCGAAGTAGTACCCCTCGGCGGCGATGGAGTAGTACCAGCCCGCGTCCCAGCGAATCCACATGTCCAGGAATGGGTAGGCAGAGAAGCGGTTGGGAGTGGCCCCCGGACCGCGGATGCCCCCATGCCAGATCGCCGCGGTGCCGATGAGGGTGCACCCCATCGCCATCCCCAGGTGCCTTGGAACGAGCCAGCCAATCAAACTCGACCAGCGGGGGAGCGCCGAGGGAGCTGGCTCGTTCATCGAGCTCCCCGGTTACCACGGAGCCTCGCGCCGTTCGAGGCTCGAATGCGGCGCTAGAGGGTCACGGCCCCGGCTGCTCGCGGTTGCGCCGCTCGGCGAACTCGCGGGCCCTGGGAGCGTCCTCCTGGCTGCCGAACAGCGGGCAGTGATGGCAAGTCCAGCTCGCCCAGGACTCCTTCACCGAGAAATCCAAGCACTGATCATAGAAGCGGCAGTACAGGTTGCGGTGGAACTCCACGTCCCGCTCGTTGCGGATCGGAAGCTCCAGCGGCGTGGGGCGAGGACCTGGCGACAAGGGCTCCTCCTCGAGGCGGCGCGGACAACAGCCTCCTCGCTGACCCATTCCCCACCCCTGCGCAGCCCGCCAGGAGGACGGCCGGCCGCGCGAGCGCCGAGAGGTCCTCACCTGGCGGAGACCGGCACCCTCAGCAGGCGACGCACCCGCCACGGCGGCATTGCGCGAACGCCCCGCCTCGCGCAGTCTCTCGCTCCCGCACCGGCCGGGTGCCCTTCGTCTCGCCAAGTGGCTCTGCACTCGATCGTCCTCGCGCTGATGGTGGCGTCGCCTCACCCTGACCCTCTCCAGGAGGGAGAGGGGAGGGAGGCGCCGGATGCGGGCGCTCCGCAAGGCGTCCTCACCAAGGCCCCCGCGCTACTCAAGCAGGTCGAGGCGCGCTTCCCCGAGGAGGCGCTGGACGCCGGCGTCGGCGGCCGGGTGGAGATGGAGATCGACATCGGCCCGGACGGCAAGGTGATGGAGGCGCGCGTCAGCCAGAGCGCCGGCCCCGCCCTCGATGAGGCAGCGCTGGAGGCGGTCCGCCAATTCGAGTTCTCCCCGGCGGAGGTCGACGGCCAGCCGGCGGCGGTGCGGATCCTCTACTCCTACGAGTTCTTCTTCCGCCCCAAGCTGGTGGAGGCTCCGCCCGAACCCGCCGCGGTCAACTTCTCCGGGCTGCTCCTCGAGCGCGGCACCCGCGAGCCGATCGCCAACGCCACGGTGGTGGTCGGCGAAGGGGAGAAGGCTTGGGAGGCGGTCTCCAAGGCCGACGGCCGCTTCGAGCTGCGCGGGATGCCTCCCGGAGTCCACAAGGTGGTAGTCACTTCGCCGGAGCACGCGCGGTACCAGGTGACCGAGGAGGTGCGCGAGGGCTTGCGCACCGAGGTGACCTACTTCGTCCGGCGCAGGCAGTACGGCGCCTACGAGACGGTGGTGCGCGCCCCACGGGAGAGGAAGGAGGTGGCGCAGGTCTCGTTGAAGCAGGAGGAAATCCGCCTCATCCCCGGCACCCAGGGCGACGCGCTCAAGGTGGTGCAGAACCTCCCCGGGGTGGCGCGGGCGCCTTTCTCCTTGGGCCTGCTCATCGTGAGGGGCGGAAAGCCCTGGGACACCCGGGTGTACGTGGACGATGCCTTGGTGCCGCTCTTGTTCCACTTCGGCGGCCTGTACGCCACCTTCAACTCCGCCCTGGTGGAGGAAATCTCCTTCCACCCGGGCAACTTCAGCGCCGAATACGGAAGGAACATCGGCGGGCTGGTAAACGCCACCACCCGCGCGCCCTCGGCCCAGGGCTACCACGGGTACTTCGACACCAACCTCATCGACAGCTCGGCGATGGTGGAGGGGCCGATCGGCGGGGGCTGGTCCTTCGCGGCCGGCGCCCGCCGGAGCTACATCGACGCCACCCTCCCCTTCGTGGTGAAGACCTTCGTGCCACAGGCCAACGTGCTCGCCTTCACCGTGGCCCCGCGCTACTACGACTACCAGCTCAAGGTGGAGCGGCGGACCGGGCCCAACGAGCGCTTCTGGGTGACGCTGTTCGGCTCGAACGACCAGATCGCCTTCGTCCTCCCCAACCCCGCCTACGACCCGGAGGGCCGCGGCAGCTTCGCCTCGCTGATGGCCTACAACCGGCTGGCGATCAACTACGAGCGGGCGCTCTCTCCGCACCTGCGGCTGCTCACCCACAACGTGGTCGGCTACGACCGCTTCGACTTCGTGGGAGGACCGGACCTCTTCTTCCGCTCCCACCTCGAGCCGGTGATGGGGAGGGAGATGATCCGCTGGGAGCCCTCCGAGAAGCTGCAGCTCGCCGCGGGATTGGACCTCTTCTTCCTCCCGTTCCAGTACGTGGCGCAGGGCCCTCGGCGCTTCAAGCTGAACCAGATTCCGGATCCGTTCCTCTCCCGGCGGCTGGAGCGCGAGGAGGCGAGCACCAACACCTTCGAGCCGGCGGCCTTCGCCGAGGCCGTGTACTCGCCGGTCGCAAGTCTCAAGCTGGTGGGAGGCGTCCGGCTCGACTACGACGCCCTGATGAAAGACGCCTGGGTGGATCCGCGGGCGGCGGCGTTCTACGAGCTTGGGCCCTCCACCACGGTGAAGGCGGGGGTGGGCCTGTTCCACCAGCCGCCGGACTATCGCCAGGGCCAGCTCTCGCCGAAGTTCGGCAACCCGGAGCTATTGCCGGAGGGAGCCGCCCACTACTCGGTGGGGCTGGAGCACCGCTTCACCGACGCCATCAGCGTGGACGTGCAGCTCTACTACAAGAGCCTCTTCAACCAGTCGCGGACCACCCTGGCGCTCTCGCCGGATGCCCCGGTGGACATCGACACGGTGGACCTGCAGTACACCAGCACAGGTGTGGGGCGGAGCTATGGCGCGGAGGTGTTGGTGCGCCACCAGCTCACCCGGAACTTCTTCGGCTGGCTCTCCTACAGCCTCTCGCGGTCCGAGCGCGACTACCCGGGCGAGGCGGAGTACCGGCTCCACCCGCTCGACCAGCCGCACAACCTCATCGCGGTGGCGAGCTACAAGCTCCCCTACGACTTCGTGCTGGGAGGGCGGATCCGCTACGCCAGCGGCCCGCTCACCACGCCCTTCGTGGGAGCCATCTACGACGCCAACGGCAACTACTACTTCCCGCTCCTGGGGCCGCTGTTTAGCCGCCGGCTCCCGTCCTTTTTCCAGCTCGACGTGAGGCTGGACAAGCGGTTCGTCTACGAGCGGTGGATGCTCTCCCTGTACGCCGACGTGATGAACGTCACCAACCACGGCAACGTGGAGGGAGTGGTGAACAACTTCGACTTCACCCAGGAGCAGTTCCTCTACGGGCTGCCGATCCTTCCTTCCTTGGGAATCCGGGGGGAGTTCTGATGCGAGCCGCCCTCGGCGCCACCGCGCTGCTGCTCTGCGCCTGCGCGGAGGAGTTCAAGCCGGAGACGGTGGTGGAGAACCTGAGGGTGCTCGGGGTGCGCGCCTCGCCCGCGGCGCTCGGCCCTGGCCAGTCAGCCCGGCTCGAGGCGCTGGTGGTGGATCCGTCGCGCTCGGGAAGGAGCACCGTGCTCTGGCTGGCGTGCGATCCGGATCCGCTCAACCTGGGCCGGAGCTACTGCTCGGACATGGCCACCCTCTCCGAGCCGAGCGCGCTCCTCAAGACCGACGCCGGAGTCCCCGAGCTTCCCAAGGGGATGCGCTTCATCGGCTTGAACCGGCAGGCTTCCTATCGGGCACCGGATGACTTGTTCGCCCAGCTGCCCGTGGGAGACGCGCGGCGCCGGCATGGCGCCGTGGCGCAGGTCTTGGCCATCGCGGTGGCCGAGGAAGTCTCGCTCTCCGCCGGCCCGGCAGAGCTGGAGGCGCTCTTCCAGAAAGTCCGCTCCAAGGCGGTCCGCTCGGTCATCGCCCTGTTCAGAATCGTGGTGAGCGAGGATCCGCGGCCGAACCAGAACCCGGAGCTCGCAGGGCTCGCCGTAGCCGGCGCGTCCCTGCCGGACGGAGCGCACTTGAGGGTGCGCGAGTTGGAAGAGGTCGAGCTGGAGCTGCTCGCGCCCGACAGCGCCTTCGAGGAGTACGAGCAGGCGAACCCCGACGGCCCGGAGCCGAAGACGGAGCGGCTGATCGCCGCCTGGTATTCGACGGCGGGGAGGTTCAGCGAGGCGAGGGTGGCCCTGCGCTCGGACACCAAGGAGCTGTACACCTCTGCCGGCAAGCGGGGCGACCCGGTGCCGGAGGGCCGCGAGGGTGTGCTGTACGCGGTGGTGCGGGACACCCGCGGGGGCCAGAGCTGGGAGGAGTACCCGCTCTACGTCTGCGACCCGGGCCTGCCGCCGCCAGCGGTGGAATCGGCCTCGCCGCCTTCCGGCCGGGGAGACGGCAGCGCGGTGCTCGCACTGCGCGGCGCGCAGTTGAGCTCGACACTGGACGTGATGGTGGGAGAGCGGGCGCTATTGAACCTCTCTTGCTCGGCGGCGAGCGGTGAGTGCAGCGGGCACGTGCCTCCGCTGCCCCCGGGCAACTACCCGCTCGCCGTGCGCGGGAAGCACTGCGCCGATGTGGAGACCGGCCTGGCCTTCCAGGTGATCGAGTGAGGTTCGAGAGTCGACCAGGTTGCTGACTACTGGACGTCCTCCAGGCGTACGCCGCGCCCGGCCCGTAGGCTCGCCCGAGCCTTGGCGACGCGTTCGAGGAAGCGCGGGTCGCTCTCCAGCCGGTAGTCGAACCAGTCGTCCTCGGACGCGAAACCGATGAGGACTCCGGCCGGCTTGCCGTGGCGGGTGATGACCACCTCGTGGCGCTCGGCCTCGCGGAGATATCGGGACAGGTCGTCCTTCACCTCCGACAGGGGGACCTTCCTCATTCCCGGTTTCCGTACCGCGCGAGCCATGTCGCCGCCTCCGATTTCGCGACTATCGCGAGCACCTCGACCACGTCGCCTCCGACCTCATAGAAGACTCGGACCTCGCCCGCGCGGAGCCGGTACTGTGGCCGGGAGACTCCCCGAAGTCGTTTGATCCGACTCTTGCTCTCCTTCCTTGGCTCGTATCTCAGGTGGTCTTCCATCGCCTCCCGCACCTCCGCTCGCAGATTTGCCCTCAGGGACCGGAGGTCCTCGACCGCCTCCGGTGCCAGAAGGATCTCGAACTTCATTCTGGCTATAATCTAGCTATTTTCTCATGCGGGCGACAGCGCCGCTCTCACGGCGAACGGGAGGCTTGGAGCTCAACCGGGCTTTCGGGCGCTGTGGACGGCCTGATAGACGGCGACAACGCGAAACGTCGGGGTCTGCCTCCGAATCGGCGTCATCTGGTGACGCGCGGCTATAGTGCTGCGCCCTGCGATCGACGCTCGAACAACGCGTTTCCTTGCCCTGGGCGCTCGCGGCGTGCGCGGCGGCCGCCCTGTGCCTGGACCTGAGCGCCTTCCACCGGCACCACAACGCGGACAGCCTGGTGCCGGTCTTGGTGAGCCTCATCCGCTGGACTCCCTTCTACTGGGACCAGGACCGGTTCGGGATGCTCGCCCCGCTCCTCGCCCTTCCCTTCCAGGGAGTGCTGGCCAACCTCCTCGTGCAGTACGGACTGCTCTGCTTCGCCTTCTTCGCGGCGCACATCCTCCTCGCGCGCTACCTCTGGGCCGACGCGCGCTGGCCCTTGGCGGGCAGCTTGGGCGCCACGGCGATGGTGATGCTCATCCCGGGCGACACGCTGATGGCCATCGTCCACAATCCTTTCAGTCCTTCGCTCGCCCTCGGCGCCGCCGGGCTCTTGGCGATTGGCGACGCGGATCGGCCGAGCGCGCCGCGACTCGGCGCCGGCTTGGTGCTTTTGCTCGCTTCGAGCTGGGTGAACGCGGGAGCGGCGCTCATCCTGGGCCCGCTGGCGCTGGCACGCGCCTGGGCGTTCGGACTCCGGCGCGGCACGCTGTGGCCACTCGGCGCCATCGGGCTCTCCAGCCTGGCGGGGTACTTGGCCCTCCGGCTGGCTCCGTTCCGCGCGACCATGTTGAATCCCATTTCTCCCGCCGAATGGCCCACCGCGTTTGCGGGCCTCGCGCGCAATGCCTGGAAGGACTTCGGGACTGCCTACTGGTCCTTCCTCGGTGCCGCCGGCCTGGCGGCTCTGCTGTTGGCGGTGGCCGCGCTCAGGCGCAGGTCAGCTCAAGAGCTTCGAGCTGCCCTGGCCGCGCTGGGCGCTGCGCTGCTCTACGCGCTCACCTGCGGCGCGCTGCGCTGGGTACACGAGAACGGGTTCTCGAGCCGGTACTTGCAGCCGTCGATCTTCGTCCTCCAGACGTGCCTGCTGCTGGCAGCGATGAGCGCGCTGCCCGCGGTGTTCGACCATCGTCGGCGCACCCTGATCTCCGTCGCGGGCGCGGCGATGGTGGCGGCAATCGTCATCCGCTACGGCCCTCCCCGCCCGAACAAACTCGGAGAGGACTTGGCCGACAACTTCGGCAGCCTCACCGAGGAGCTCTTGGCCGCCGACTGCACCCACCTGGCGGGCGACTACTGGACGGTGTGGCCGGCGGTGTTGCACGCCGAGCTGGTCCTCCGCGAGCGCGGCGAGGCGCGGCACCTGTGGGGAGTCAGCCACCGCAGCTGGGCCACGCGCGAGCTGTGGTGGAAGGAGGCCGGCGAGCGGCGCTTCTGCGCGCCGAAGGGAGACACCCGGTATCCGGCCGAGCTCGAGGAGTATCAGGTGGGCGAGCTGGTCCCCGTCGCCGAGCGCGGAAGGATTGTCCTTCTCGGGCCACGCTCCGAGCGAGTGAGCCACCCGTAGCCGCTCCCGCGCGCCCCCGCGATTCACTTTCGGCGGGGCCTGCCATTCACCTGACCGCCAGCCGGTAGGTGGCCTCGCCCAGCATCAGCACCGCCTCGCGCAAGGACGAGAGGGAAATGGACTCGTCCGGCGCGTGCCCGGCGTACGGCTCGCCGGGGAAGGAGGGCCCGAAGTCCACCGCTCCGGGAAAGAGCCGGGCGTAGGTGCCTCCGCGGATGGAGAGGGGCGCCGGCTCGCCCCCCCGCCGCCTCTGATAGATGTCCAGCAGCGTGGTCACCAACGGCCCCTCGGTGTCGGCGAGGTGCGGCTCCCCCACGTAGGAGTCCGACAGCGCCGTCACCGCCCCGCCGGTGTCCTTGGCAATGGCTTCGGCCGCGGCCTTGAGCGCCGCGCCGAACTCCTCGCACTCATCGTCAGACGGCCACCAACCGCAGGGACGCGTCCAGCCGGCGAAGGTCATCGGAGTCGCTCGTTACGATGGCCTGTCGCGCCCGGCGCGCACACACGACGACGTGCGCATCGACGATGTCGGCCGTTCCCCGCGATGCCAGCAGCACCCCAACCCGCGTGGCGTCGTGGCCGTCGAGCGCGATCAGGTCCGTGCTGGGTTGACGGGCGAGCCGCGACAGTCGCACTTGCTTCGCCGGGCTGCGAATGGCCTGGGCCAGGGCCGTGGCTGGAATCGTCACGCGGTGGCCCCGCCGTTGCAACGTCGAACGGCGCTCACGCGGGGCGCTCAGCAACCCAGCGTTCAGGGCTGGTACAGCTCGACCAGGTTGCCGTCGGGGTCTCTAAACCGCGCGATGAAGCCGAGCGAAGTCCGCCTCGGGGGGAAGTCGCAGGGCACCCCGGCCTCCTCGAGCGCCAAAGCGCGGGAGGCCACGTCCTCCACATGGAAGGCCACGCAGGCGGGCGAGGAGCCGAGGCCGCCCTCCCCCGGCATCACCGCGAAGTACACCTGCCCCACCTCGCAGGCGTAGTGCGGCGGGAAGTCCGGGAGCGCCATCGGCTCCAGAGGAACCCCCAGCCGCTCACGGTAAAAGGCCGCGAGCCGCTCCGGGTGAGGCGAGTGGAGCAGCACCGCCGCCATTCCGAGCGGCGGACGCACGGGCGCCCGCCGCCCCTGCTTTCGCACCCGGCTCAGAAGTCGGGGCGGACCACCATGTACATCGGGACGATCGGCCCGGGGCTCGGCTTCGGGGTGCAGCCCGGCCCGCCCTTGCCGAAGATGAGGTGCTGGGCGCCCTTGTCCATCTTCACGTTGTCCAGCACCCTGTGGAGGTAGCGCGCCACCTGCGGCCGGATGTCCCGGCCCTCCTTCGCGGCCTCCATGATGTCCCGGTTGAACAGCTTGCGGATGAGGGTGGCCTCCTTGGTGGTCACCTTCCCGTCGCGGGTGACGCGGTTGATCAGCGCCAGGTGGGCGTCGATGCCGCCCCAGGGAGGCACCACCATGTACTTGGGCACGATGCCCGGCCCCGGCGCGATGTAGCGGGCCACGATGCCGCCGCCCGGCCCCGGCCTCGGCGCCGGAGCGATGTACACCGGCCGGATCGGGCCCGGCTCGGGCCTGGGGGCGATGTACTCCGGAACCACTCTCCCCCCGCCCCGCCCAGGGGCCGGCGCCACGTACAGCGCCACCGCGCGGCCGCCCAGCTTCCGGCCCTTGGCGGTGGAGAACTCGTCTGCCCCTCCCTGGAGCTTCAGCTCCGACTTGATCATCGACAGAATCGCGTTCCGCTCCGTGGCGCTGAGCGCTGCCACTCCCCCAGCGCCGCCCGCGGTCCCCTTGCTACCGACTCGCTCTACTTTCGGCATACTGCCTCCTCTTTCGCTTCGCTGCTCGGCCGCGCGCGGCGGCGGGTTTGGCGGCGGAGGCCAGCTTCCCCTCCTCCACCGCCCGAAGACAAAAAGGCGCCTCGTGGGGCGCACCGTTCACCGACACCGCCGAGGCGGTGCAGCCGGCCCGGCAGCGCTCGCCCACCGGACACCCCGCGCAGACCCCGCGCAGTTTGGAAACCTTGAACCGCCGGTTGAAGGCGAAGCCGCCCGCTCGATCCCACACCTTCCTGATGCCTTCGTCCAGCGCGTTCCCCTCCACGAAACGGTCGTCGATGATGGAGAGACAGCCCTTGATGTTGCCGTTGCTCTGGATGCCGATCAGCTCTAGCCCGGCCTGGCACCCTGGCCACGGCTCGTCGCGGAGGCCTCCCTCGAGGCTGCCCAGGTAGCCCAGGCAGTCGCCCACGTACACCTTGGTCTTGGTCCCCTTGGAGAGCCGACGGGACTCGCAGGCGAAGACCGCCGCCCGGGCGTACTCCACCTGGTTCACCCGGCAGTCGTCGTTCTCCACCGCCCGGCCGAAGGAGTTTGCCACTTGCAATTGCCAGCAATAGGGCTGGAGCTCCTCGAACAGCCGCGCCCTCAAATCCGGCAGGCAGTCCAGGTTGGCGCTCTGCATGGTGGTGATGACCGCCACCGGGATGCCGATCTCCTTGAGCGCCAACCCACCCTGGAAGGCGCGCTCAAAGGAGCCGGGGAGGCAGCGGATGCCGTCGTGCACCTCGTCCACCCCGTCGAGGCTGATGGAGATGTAGAAGCGGTCCTCCGAATAGGCGGCCAGCTCCTTGAGCATCTTCTCGGTGAAGAGCCAGCCATTGGTGAGCAGCCCCACCTCCACCCCGCCCACCAAGAGGTTCTCGAGGATGAGCCGCCAGTCGGGGCGGAGCAGCGTCTCGCCGCCGGTGAGGCAGACCCGGGGAATCCCCACGTCCACGATCTGCCGGCAGAGGCTCAGGCACTCGGCGGTGCTCAGCTCGATGTTGCGCGCATCGCCCGCGGTGGAGCCGCAGTGGCGGCAGCGCATGTTGCAGCGGAGTGTGGTTTCCCAGCCGACCACTTCCGGAGCCGCCAAGTGAGGCAGGGTGTCGCCTTTCCCGAGACGCAGGTATTCCGGCAGCGGAGCCATGGGATTCGCCGATTCTCTCCACAGCAGGGCCGGTGTGCAAGCGGCCAACCTCCGAGCAGGGTGCACCATGTGGTGACCGAGTACGGGGTGGCCTCGCTCCACGGCAAGAGCGTGCGCGAGCGGGTCACCGAGCTGGCCAACATCGCCCACCCCGCGTTCCGGGACGAGCTTCGGGCTTGGGCGCGCGGGCAGCGCTGGACCTGATCAGCCCTCCCGGGCCAAAAGCGCCGCGCCGATGATGCCGGCCTCGTCTCCCAGCGCCGCCGGGAGCACCTTCAACTCCTGCCGGCTCACCCAGGAAGACAGCTGCGCCACCGCCTCTTCCACGCTCCGGAAGAGTCCCGGAGCGTGGGCCAAGACGCCCCCGCCGAGCAGGAGCAGGGCGGGGTTGAGCACCGTCACCATGTTCGCCGAGGCGAGGCCCAGGTACCCCGCGGCGCGCTCGTAGATTTCCTTCGCCGCCGGGTTTCCTTCCTTCGCGGCCTGCTCCAGCACCGCGGGGGAGAGCCGCGAAGGATCGCCGCCAGCCAGCTCGAGCAATCGGCCGCCGCGGTGCTCGGCCACCGCCTCGTTCATCTGGAGGATGAGGTTCCGGCCGCCGGCGTACGCCTCCAGGCAGCCCTGTTCGCCGCATCCGCAGCGCCTTCCTCCAGGGACGACCTTGGTGTGCCCGAGCTCCCCGGCCACTCCGGTGGCGCCGTGCACCAGTTGCCCGTTGGCGATGATGGCGCTGCCCACTCCCGAGCCGACGAAGACGACGAAGACATCGCGCTCGCCGCGCGCGGCGCCGGCCTTGAGCTCGCCCCAGGCGGCCGCGGAGAGGTCGTTCACCACCACCACGCTCCTTTGCAGGCGCCCGGAGAGCAGCGCGCCGAGCGGCACCTCTCGCCAGCCGAGGTTGGGCGCCACCAGCACGTGGCCAGTCCGTCCGCGAAGCTGGGCGGCGGCGCCGACGCCGCAGCCGCCCACCTCCACCCCCGGTGCCCCGGCGAGCGCCTCGTCGACAGCGAGGGAGACGGACTCCACCACCGAAGGCGGAGAGCGGTCCTCGAGTGCGGACTTGGCCGAGGAGAGGATGGCGCCAGCGGCATCCACCACCGCGGCTCTGGCGTAGGTTCCTCCGAGGTCGATTCCCAGGGTCGAAGCGGGCGAGGCAGTCACGGCGGCCGCACGGTAGCCGAGGTGGCGGGGAAACGCGTAGTGGGCCGCCGCTGGCGTGCGCCGTCCACGCAGGGAGCTCGCTGGGAGGGCGCGGGAGCGAAGGGTCCTTGGAATCGATGGCGGCTGCGTGGCGAAGCTCTCGAACGGCCGCGGCTGCGCGCAGGCCGGCGAGTGTCTCTCTTCGCTCTGCGAGGATGGAGTGTGCTGCGCGGAGCGGTGCGAGTCGGCGTGCGCCGCCTGCAACGTGAAGGGCAGGGAAGGCGGCTGCGCCAATCTGCCGGCGGGGTCGGCGGGCGCGCCGAGCTGCCACCCGTTCGTCTGCAGCGGCGCCTCCCCGCTCTGCCCCTGGTGCTGCGCCCTCGACGGGGAGTGCGCCGGCGGCTACCGATGCGAGCAAGGCTCCTGCGTGGGGAGGGATGGAGGCTAACTCAGGCTTCCGAGAACCAGTCGGGGAGCTGCCAAAGCTCGGCGAGCGGAATGCGCAGCTTCGGGAAGGTCGCCGGCTCGAAGACCGCGTCTCCGCCGAGCGCGGCGGCCACGCGGTAGCCCTTTCCTGGGTCGAGCACGAGCTGCTCCAGCGTTCGACGCTCGCCGTCCACGATCCAGTACTCCGAGGTGCCGATCGCCGCATACCAGTTCAGCTTCTCGACGTGATCGTACCGGCCGCTGCTCGGGGAGATGACCTCCACTGCCAGGTCGGGGGCGCCCTCTTCGAGCGCATCGTCCGGAATCCAGCGCCCGCGCCGGAAAAACTGCAGGTCCGGCATCACTCCCCGCTGCTCGCTCACCTTGACCTTGTACCCCGAGGGAAGGACGACGCCCGCGCGCTCCTGCATCGCCCAGGTCGTCAGGTAGGTGCACAGCCTCGCGACAATCCACTCGTGCAGCTTGGTTGGCACATCGATCTCCACCAATCGTCCGTCGATGAGCTCGCGGGGGTCGTCTTCCTCGAGGGAAACGAAATCGCGCCAGCTATACCGTGGCGCTTCGCGCGGCTGCTCTTGAATCTCCGGCATGAGCCAATGCTAGTCCAAGCCGCGTCGCTTGGCTCAGCGTGCCAGGCCAGTCCCACGCCTGCCGGGGGTGGAGGCGTTGACCCGGCAGCAGGCTAAACTTCGCGCTTCACCTTCTCCAGCGTGGCCTCGATGAGGCGCTGGATCTCTCCCAACCGCTCCTTCGAGGCGGCTTCGAACCGGAGCACCAGGATGGGCTGGGTGTTGGAGGCGCGGATGAGGCCCCAGCCGTCGGGGAAGGTCACCCGCACCCCGTCCACCTCCACGATGGAGTGGCCCGCCGCCCTCAAAGCCTCGGTGGCCCGGCGGACGATCTCGAACTTCTTCTCCTCCACCGTGTCCACCCGCAGCTCCGGAGAGGCGAAGGTCTTGGGCACATCGGCCATGAGCTGCGAGAGCCGGCCCTTCTCGTGGGTGAGGATTTCCAGCAGCCGCGCCGAGGAGTAGATGGCGTCGTCGAAGCCGTAGTAGCGGTTCTTGAAGAAGATGTGGCCGCTCATCTCGCCGGCCAGCTCGGCGTTCTCCTCCTTCATCTTGGCCTTGATGAGCGAGTGGCCCGCCTTCCACATCACCGCCTTGCCGCCCTTGGCCCGGATGTCGTCGTAGAGCGTGTAGCTGCACTTCACCTCGCCCACGATGGCCGCGCCCGGCGACTCCCTGAGCACGTGGCGGGAGAAGAGAATCATCAGCTGGTCTCCCCAGAGCACTTTTCCCTCGTCGTCGATGACGCCGATCCGGTCCGCGTCTCCGTCGTAGGCGATGCCCACCTCGGCCCTCTCGCGCTTCACCGCGGCGATCAGGTCCTCCAGGTTCTTGAGCACCGTCGGATCCGGGTGGTGGTGCGGGAAGCGCGCGTCCATCTCGCAGTAGAGCGGCACCACCTCGAAGCCCATCGAGCGGAACAGCGGCACCGCCACCTCTCCGCCAGTGCCGTTGCCGGCATCGATGACGATCCGCATCCCCTTGCGGCCCACCCTCACCGTCTGGCGGACGAAGTGGCAGTAGGGGGTGACGATGTCGTGCTGGGTGATGCGGCCCGCGCCGCGCTCGAAGCGCCCGGACTCGATGAGCCGGCGCAGCTCCTGGATCTCCGCGCCGTGGAAGGTCGCCTTGCCCAGCCCCAGCTTGAAGCCGTTGTACTCGGGAGGGTTGTGGCTGCCGGTGATCATCGCCAGCCCGTCCACCGGGAGGGTGTTGGCGGCGAAGTAGGTGAGCGGGGTCGGCACCACCCCGATGTCCACCACGTGGATGCCGGTGGAGGTGATGCCCTTGCAGAGCGCCTCGCGGAAGCGGGTGGAGCTCTCGCGGCAGTCGCGGCCGACCACCACCGTCCGCCCTCCGTGGCGCCTCGCGGTGGTGCCGAGACCGAGGCCCAGCTTCTCTACCACCTCGACCGTGAGGTCCTTGTCCACCAGCCCGCGGATGTCGTACTCGCGGTAGATGTGCGGGTTCATCGCTGCCTCCTTGCCCGTGGGGAGGCACGGCTTAGCACGGCCGCCCGTTTCGAGCGGCAGCTACGGCCCGCCGTAGGGCATGAAGCTCTCCGCTCCGCGCGGGCTCCGGCCGTACGCCTGCCCCGCGGAGAGCGGCCCCGGGTAGAGCAAGTCGAGCGGCGAAGTCCCCGACGCGTCGAACAGCCCCACCTCGGGTCGGTCCGCCATGAAGGAGAGCGGAGGCCGCACCGCGACGAAGTCGCCCGGCGGCACCGAGAGCGCCGGTGCGGCGGACTGCTTCGGGTGGCGGAGATCGAAGCTGAGGTAGAGGCCGGCCAGGCTCTGCGGCGCGGAGGTCGGGTTGTACAGCTGCACGAACGGGGCGCCGGAGGCATCGAGGCCGACCCGGTCGATCAGCAGCCGGGAGTCGTTGTGGCGCTCGATCTCTCCCAAGTGGGCGAGCATCCAATCTCTCCTGGCGGTGACGTAGCGCTTGAGGAAGTCGGGGCTCCGCTCGGCGAAGGCCTGGTCGATCCACGGGTCGCGCAAAAGGTCGTCCTTGATGAGCGAGCGCATCCGATCGATCCGTGGCCCCATTTCCTCCACTCTGAAGCGGGTGTCGAGCAGCTCGCGGAGGATGGCGACGTAGCGCGAGCGCAACCCCTCGTCCTCCAGCACCCGGGTGGCGAGGACGCTCCAGGTGGGAGTCATCTCCGGGTCATCGATTCTCCGGCCGATGGCCAGCGAATAGACGCGCGGGTCCCAAGGAGTGAAATCCTTGAGCGGCCGGTCATGCTTGGTGCCCTGGTTGATGCTGTTGGTCCGGTTGTAGAGCGAGACGGCGTTGTTCAGGTCCCACGGCACGTAGGCCCACTTTCCGGTGCCCGGGTCGTAGACCAGGAAGCTCCGCGAGTCGCCGGTGGCGTACATCGCGATGAACTCGTCCACCGCCATGAAGCGGAGGTAGGCCTCCACCTCGAGCACCCGTTCCAGTCGCGCGCGGAAGTCGCCCTGGGGCGAGCGGTTGACCTCGGCCAGGAAGGCCCAGAGCCCGTCCCAGGGTGCCCGCTCGTTGGTGCGCTTCGCCCACGGCTGCATCCAGCGCTGCTGCGGCAGCTCGCGCAGCTCGCAGTCGTACATCCCGCATCGGTAGATGTCGCCGTCGTGGTGGAAGCCGTGGGTGCGGAGGAACTCCTTCTTCACCGCCTGGATCTCGGTGAAGACCCCGTAGAACTTCCCGTTCAGCTCGAGGTTGACGTATCGCACCGAAGGCGCCCGGACGCCCGAGGCCGCGTAGAGGTCGTACCAGAGCTTCTCGGTGAGGATTCCCCCGTCTTTCCACTCGGCGAGCAGCTCGAGCGAGCGCTTGCCGAAGAAGAGGTCCCCGTCAGGGAAATTCACTTGCCATGACTTCTTGGGCAGATAGCGGGTGTGGCGGCCGCGGTAGCGGACGCTCACGTTCCAAGTCCGCCCGCCGAAGAGGAACTGCGCCGGCACCTCGAAGTCACGCCTCTTGATGTTGATCTCCAACAGATCCAGGTTCGCCTGGGAGATGTTCAACGCATAGCTGGGCAATGACTCCTGCAGCGGGGGCCAGTCGGCGCGCTGGGCCGGCCGCGACTCCACCCCGGGCGCCGGCAACGCCGGAGGCACCCGCTCGAGGGTGAGCGGCGGCTGTCCAGTCGAGCCGCCGGGGTCCACGGGCTCAATCCCCGGGGGTTCGCCCTCCTGCGGCAAAGGCAACCTCCCGCAGGACAGGCACAGCGACACCAGAGCGACCGAGATTCGTCTCATGCCCGAGGGCACAGCAATCGCTGGGCCTCTCATCCAGCCGGCGCCAGGTGCGCTCAGTGTGAAGGGCGCTTCCCCTCGGGACGCAAGGTCTTCCCAATTCGCATCCGTCGGAGAGAGCGGCAGTCACGCAAGGGACGCTCGGTGGGCCGGCGGGAGGGCACTGGCTTCGGCACCCTGCTTGCTGTGGCCCACCACCATGAACCGAGCCCTCGTCTTCTGTTGTCTGGCCTTGGCGTGCGCCTGTGGCCCGGGAGAAGAATTCATTCCCGGAAACCCCCAATCCTCGGAGGTGGTGGAGGCGCCGCGCAACACCCCCGCCATCGACCGCGCCGCTCCCGTGTCCGCGCTCGGGGTGGGCTTTAGCAGCCAGGCCGCTCCGCCGCCCCCCTTCCGGATGCCGGCGCTGCAGGCGGACGTCCCGCTCTACGAGCTGGAGATTCCCCAGGTGACGATGGACCTGTTCGCGCAGGATCCGTACGCGCCGGAGCAGCCGGCCACCTTCAGGTTCCAGGGGGCGACGATGCCGGTGATGGTGGAGCTGCGCGGAGCCTCGGCGCGCTTCTTCCCCAAGAGGAGCTGGAACCTCGACTTCCATGACCTCCGCTTCCAGGGGCGCCGTCGGGTGGCGCTGATCGCCGAGTACCAGGACTGCACGATGATGGCGGAGAAGATCGCCTACGACCTCCTGGAGGCGATGGAGGTGGAGGCGCCTCGCGCCCGCTACGTCCGGGTGGTGATCAACGGAAAGTTCGAGGGAGTGTTCCTCGACCTGGAGAAGGTCGATCGCCGCTTCCTCGAGGCGCACCACTTCGCGGATCAGGACGCCTCCATCTACCGGTGCGGGTGGAAGGACTGCGAGATGAAGACCTGGAAGGTGCCCTACCAGGGCAACTGGAAGAAGAAGACCAACGAGACCGAGGGCGACGCCGCGCTCCACGAGGTGCTCCGGGCCATCAACCACACGCCGGAGCCGCAGCTCGAGGCCATTTGGGAGGCGCGGCTGGAGCTGGAGAGCCTGATCCGCTCGATGGCGATGGATGCGCTCATCTCCAACGACTACATCGAGGATTCGGAGAGCTACTTCATCCACGACCGCGTCACCGGCCGGTGGTCCTACGTCCCGTGGGACTTGAACAACGTGGACGCCCGCTGGTGGCCGAGCTACGGGTTGACCGCGAGGCCGCCCACCAGGCACCCGCTGGTCATCTTCAGCCTCACCGACGGCTGGCTGGAGACCATGTACAACCGCCGGAAGGACCTCTATGCGGGCTACCTTCCGGTCTTCTCCAACCTTAACACCCGGGTGGCCCTCAACCCGGCTCTAAGGCAGCGGCTCATCCGCACCACCGAGAAGGCGCTGGACGAGCTGTTCACCCCGGCGGAGATGCACGCGCGCATCGACGCCACCTACTCGCTCATCACCTCCTACATGAGGGAGGACCCGTACATCGATCAGGCCAAGTTCGCCGCCGGGCGGCAGTGGATGAAGGACTTCGTGTCGCTGAGGGTGCCGTTCGTGCGTGGCGAGCTGGAGAAGCTGAAGAAGATGAAGCCCTCCTTGGCTCTGTCCGAGGTCGACGCCGCGCAGGGGTGGGTGGAGCTGAAGAACTACGGCTCCGCGCCGGTGGCGCTGGACGGCAAGGGCGTGACCACCAACCTGAGGAAGGGGCTGGTTCGGAATCTCCCGTCACGGACGATGAAGCCCGGCGAGAGCGTGCGCTTCACCGCGAGCCAGCTCTCGGTGGCCTTCAGCGAGGACGGCGAGGTGGGCCTGTTCAATGGAGTGAGCGTGGCCGGGATGATCGACGCGCTCTACCTGGGGAAGCTGCCCCCCGGGAGGCATTACGCGCGCTCGGCGGCGGATCCATCCGTCTGGGAAATCCGCTGAGGGGGGCCGAGCTACCGCATCAGCCAGGGGGCGCAGTGCGAGCGCAACGCCGGGTCAGAGGTAGTCCTCGAGCTTTCGCTCCTTCAGGGCCTCGACCACCTTCCGCACGTCCTGGCAGCGGTCCTTGGGCAACACCAGCACCGCGTCTCCGGCGTCCACCACCACCGCCCCCGACATTCCCACCACCGCCAGCGGCCGGCGCCCGCCCATCACCACGCAGCCGTCGCTGTCGAGCACGATGGCGCCCTCCCCCGCCACCACGTTTCCGCGCGAGTCGGCCGGCCGCACCTCGGAGATGGCCGCGAAGGAGCCGATGTCCGACCAGCCAAAGTCGCCCGGGACCACTGCCACGTTCCGCGCCTTCTCCGCCACCCCGTAGTCGATGGAGACGGACGGCATGCGGGGAAACTCCCTCGCCAGCACCAACCGGTAGCGGCGGCCCGTCAGCGCCGAGCGGATCCGTTCCAGCCCCTCGAACAGCTCGGGCATGTGCTCGCGGAAGGCGCGCAGCATCACCTCGGCGCGGAAGACGAAGATGCCCGCGTTCCACAGGTACTCGCCCGAGCTCAGGTAGCGCTGGGCGGTCTTGGCGTCGGGCTTCTCCACGAAGGCGCTCGCCTCGCGCGCGCCCTCCGCCACCGGGCCTCCCAGCCGGATGTAGCCGTAGCCCGTCTCCGGCCGGGTCGGCTTGATGCCCAAGGTGACGATGTAGCCCTCTTCGGCAGCGCGAGCGGCGGACCGGAGCGCGCGAGCGAACGACGCCGCATCGGCCACGTGCTGATCCGACGGCAGGACGGCCACCACTCCGTTCGGCTCGCGCGAGGCCACGTGGGCCGTGGCCAAGGCGATCGCCGGAGCGGTGTTCCGCGCCACCGGTTCGACCAGCACGTTTCGCTTCGGAAGCCTGGGAAGCATCCTCCGCACCTGGGCCGCGTGGGCCTTCCCGCACACCACGAAGGTGTTGGAAGGGGGAGCCAGCGCGGCCAGCCGAGCGGCGGTGTCGGCGATGAGCGGCGAGCCGGTCACCAAGGGCAAGAGTTGCTTGGGCCGGCGCCTCCGCGAGAGCGGCCAGAAGCGAGTGCCCGAGCCGCCGGCGATGATCACCAGAAACAGCTTTCCCGTGGAGGCGCGACGCACCATCGAGCGCACCATACGCGGCCTTTCGGCGCCGGTGAACGGGACGTGCCTAGCGAGGCACAAGCTCCGCGAGGATGGCCAGCAGGCCCCTGAGGATGCGGGCGGTCGCTCCCCAGATGAGGTGAGGGCCGAAGTCGTAGAAGTAGATCTCCCGCTCCTGCTCCCATACCACCCGCTTCTCCACCCGCTGGATGGCGGGGTTCGCCAGCTCCGACACCCTGGCCTCGATCACCTGCTCCACCTCCTCGCTCGGCTGATACCGAAGGTCCGCGGGGATGACTCCCACGAACGGAGTGATGCGGAACTGGGTGATGGTCGGAATCTCATCGAGCAGCCCCAGCACCTCCACCCTCTGTTGGGGGATGCCCAGCTCCTCCCGCGCCTCACGGAGCGCGGTGTGCAGTGGCGTCAGGTCCATCGACTCCCGCGCGCCCCCGGGAAAGGAAATCTGCCCCGCGTGGCTGCGCAGCGTCTTCGGCCGCTTGGTGAAGAGCACGTGCAGCTCTCCCCCGCGGAGAAATAGCGGCACCAGCACCGCCGAGTCGCGAAGCTCGAGCCCGGGCAGGTTCAGCGACTGTCCTGGCCGCTCGGAAAGCCGCCGGCGAAGCTCTTCGAATACAGGCTCCATCGCTATCCCGCGCTCCGGGCGGCCGTCGCAGGCTCCGCGGCGCCCGACGAAGGACTCAACGCCCCCGATTGAAGCAGGAGCAGCAGCGCCGCCCCCAGGGCAATCCGGTAGGCGACGAACACCAGGGTGGTGCGGGTGCGGAGGAAGCGCAATAGCCCGGCGATCGCCGCCATCCCCGAGCCGAAGGCGACCGCCGCCCCTACCCCCATCGCCAGCACCGAGGGTCGCTCGCTCGCCTGGAGGAGGTGCTTGAGCTCGAACAGGCCCGCCAGCGCGGTGGCCGGAATGGAGAGGAGGAAGGAGTAGCGGGCGGCGTCCTCCCGCTTGAAGCCCAGGGCGAGTCCTCCGGTGAGGGTGGTGCCCGAGCGCGAGGAGCCGGGGATGAGCGCCAGGGCTTGCCACGCCCCGATGATCAATCCGTCGCGCAGCGTCATCTCCGACACCGTCCGGCGGTGGGAGGCGAACCGCTCGGCGAGAAACAGCACCACCG
Source organism: Myxococcales bacterium (assembly GCA_016191815.1). GTDB lineage: Bacteria > Myxococcota > Myxococcia > Myxococcales > Myxococcaceae > JACPVI01. The sequence goes on along the minus strand of JACPVI010000026.1, from coordinate 15,009 downwards.
CCAGGGCGATCAGCGCGGCCGAGACCACGTACAGGGACCTGAGCGAAGTCTCGATGGCGTCCTTGAACGCGAGCCCAAAGGCGCCGATCGGAATCGTCCCCAAAAGCACGAACCAGGCGAGCCGCGCCTCCAGGGTATCGAAAGGCTCGCGCCGCCACAGCCCGGAAAAGAAAGCCCGGGTCAGCTTGATCAGATCCCGCCAGAAGTAGATCACCACCGCCGCCACCGTCCCGAGCTGGATCACTGCCGAGTACGCCGCGCCGGGATCCGCCCAGCCGAACAGCTCGGGGGCGAGGCGCAGATGGGCGGTGGAGCTGATCGGCAGAAACTCGGTGAGGCCCTGTACCAGCCCGAGCACCACCGCTTCGAGGAGGCTCATTCCGCCCGCCCCTTACGCCGCCGATCGCCTCCGGGCAATAGCGAGGGCCGTGCCAAGCCGCTGCACACGGCCGGGACGGCGGTTGCGGGGGGAACTGTCCACACCGGATGTCGCCAGATCCGACACCCTTGCCCGTTCGCCATGAAAACCGCTAGTCAAAACCGCCAGTTGCCCGGGAAGAACCGCGGCAGGCCGCGTGCAGATAATCCGGGCATGCGACGGAACCTGGTCAAAATGGCGCTAGGGCTGCTCCTGGGCGCGACATCGGCATACGCGGCGGGAGAGCGGATCGCGGTGGTGTCTCCGCCGGGCCCGGCAGTGGAGTTCCCCGGGCAGCTTGCGGAGGCGCTCTGTGTCTCGCTGACCTGCGTCCCCGGGACGAAAGTCATGACCGGTACCCGGCCGGACTTCGCCAAGGCAGCGCACGAGCGCCTGGTGGCGGTGGTGACCGGGCGGCTCTTGCGCGGCGCCAGCGGGCCGGAGGTGGAGGTGACCATCCATTCGCGCGACGGCGCCACGATGATTCGCAGCACGATTCCGGCGAACGGCAACGGGAGGGTATCGGCGATCGACCTGGTGGCGGCCGCCACCAAGATTCACCGCGCCATCGAGTACCCGGAGAAGGCGCTCAAGGCCCAGGCCAAGGAGAAGGACAAGGAGCAGAAGCTCGCCAAGGCCAAGGCCCTCAAGGGAAAGAAGGCGAAGGCGCTGGCGCGGGCCAAGGCGAAGAGGGGGAAGGCGACGAAGATCGTCGCCAGCAAGCCCTCCGTCCGCCCCAGCCGGAGCTGAGAGCGCGGCTTGCCCGCTGGACTCCCGAGATCGCGCGCGCTATGCCGCACGGCATGAGCCCAGTCGAGCTTCGTCGCTCACCCAGAATCAGCGCCGAGCTGTCCGTCACGGGCAAGCGCCCAGTCTATTTCCACGCCCGCACCCGCGACGCCTCGGCGGACGGGCTGTTCATCCGGCTGGCGGACCCGTTCGCAGTGGGGACGCGGCTGGCGCTTCACCTACGGCTGCCGACCTGCGAGGTGCCGCTAGAGATGAGGGCGGAGGTGGTGCGGGTCTCGCACGAGCCGGTGGCGGGCGCCGGCGTGCGGCTCTTGCACTCCAGCGAGGCCCAGCGCGCCTACCTGGAGGGGCAGCTCGCCCGCCTGGCCCGAGGAGACGGCGGCATCCCGTCGGCCTGATCAGGAGCGGGGGCCCCGGGTCAGCTCAGGTCCCCAGCTCCCAGGACTCGAGGTACTTCTTCTGCTCGGGGGTGAGCTTGTCCAGCCCGACCCCCATCGCCTTGAGCTTGAGCCGGGCGATCTCCCGGTCGATCTCCGAGGGCACCGAGTACACCTGCCGCTGGAGCTTCTGGTGGTTCTTCGCCATCCACTCGCTGCAGAGGGCCTGGTTGGCGAAGGACATGTCCATCACCGAGGAGGGGTGCCCCTCGGCCGCCGCCAGGTTCACCAGCCGGCCCTCGCCGAGCACGATGATCCGCTTTCCGCTCCTCAAGGTGTACTGCTCCACGTACTCGCGGAGGGTGGTGACGTCCTTGGACATCGCGCGCAGGCCCTCGAGGTCCAGCTCCACGTTGAAGTGGCCGCTGTTGGCGACGATCGCCCCGTCCTTCATCCGCTCGAAGTGCTCCTTGCGGATGACGTGGGTGTCTCCGGTGACGGTGCAGAAGAAGTCGCCGAGCTTGGCCGCCTCGGCCATCGGCATCACCTGGTAGCCGTCCATCATGGCTTCCAGCGCCCGCAACGGGTCCACCTCGGTCACCACCACGATGGCGCCCATGCCCTTGGCGCGCATCGCCACTCCCCGGCCGCACCAGCCGTAGCCGGAGACCACGAAGAGCGAGCCCGCCAGGAGCCGGTTGGTGGCGCGGACGATGCCGTCGATGGTGGACTGCCCGGTGCCGTAGCGGTTGTCGAAGAGGTGCTTGGTGAGCGCGTCGTTCACCGCCACGATGGGGTAGCGGAGCACCCCGTCCCTGGCCATCGCCCGGAGGCGGATGACTCCGGTGGTGGTCTCCTCGGTGCCGCCGATCACGTTGGGGAGCAGGTCCTTCCGCTCGGAGTGGAGCACGCTCACCACGTCCGCCCCGTCGTCCATGGTGAGGTTGGGCTTGTTCTCCAGCGCCGAGGCGATGTGGCCGTAGTAGGTCTTGTGGTCCTCGCCCTTGATGGCGAACACCGGAATCCCGTGGTCCACCACCATCGCCGCCGCCACGTCGTCCTGGGTGGAGAGCGGGTTGGAGGCGCACACCGAAACCTCCGCCCCTCCGGCCTTGAGCGCCATCGCCAGGTTGGCGGTCTCCGAGGTGACGTGCAGGCAGGCGGCGAGCCTGAGGCCGGAGAGCGGCCGCTCCTTGGCGAAGCGCTCGTGCACTTGCTTGAGCACCGGCATGGACCGGCCGGCCCACTCGATGCGGCCGCGGCCCTTCTCCGCCAAAGAGAGGTCCTTCACCTCGCAGGGCACCTGGGCCCCCTTGGCCTTCTTCTTCCGGACGGGCGTGCTCATGAGGTTTCTGGTGGCGACTGCCATGGCGCTCCTCGGCTTAGCTGGGTTGAAAATGGCCGTGAGGATCCGTCACGGCAGGGCTCGTAAACGGGCGGAGCCGCCCACCGCCTCCCGGAGCGCTTCCTTCATGTCGGTGCGCTCCCAGGTGAATTCCTTCTCCGCCCGCCCGAAGTGCCCGTAGGCGGCGGTCTTCTGGTAGATGGGCCGGAGCAGGTCCAGGTGGGCGATGATCTCCCTGGGCTTGAGCCCGAAGGTCTGGCGGATGGCGAGGGCGATCCGGTCCTCGTCCACCGTGGCGGAGCCGAAAGTCTCCACCATCACGCTCACCGGATCCGCCACCCCGATGGCGTAGGAGACCTGGACCTCGCAGCGGCTGGCCAGCCCGGCGGCGACCACGTTCTTGGCGATGTAGCGGCCCATGTAGGCCGCCGAGCGGTCCACCTTGGAGGGGTCCTTCCCGGAGAAGGCGCCGCCGCCGTGCCGGCCCATCCCGCCGTAGGTGTCGACGATGATCTTCCTCCCGGTGACGCCGGAGTCGCCCATCGGCCCTCCGATGACGAAGCGGCCGGTGGGGTTGATGAAGAACTTGGTCTTCCGGTCGACGAGGCGCCGGGGCAAAGCCTTCATCACCACGTCCTCCATCACCGCCTCGTGGAGGCGCTTGTTGGAGACGTCGGCGGCGTGCTGGGTGGAGACCACCACCGCGTCGATGCGGGTGGGGCGCCCCGCCTTGTACTCCACGGTGACCTGGCTCTTTCCGTCGGGGCGGAGCCAGGCATGCGCCTTCCGCCTCACCTCGGCCAGCTTGCGGGTGAGCGCGTGGGCGTAGGTGATGGGGGCGGGCATCAGCTCCGGGGTTTCATCGCAGGCGTAGCCGAACATCATTCCCTGGTCGCCCGCGCCCTGCTCCTTCTTCGCACCGGCGTCCACTCCCCGGCGGATGTCCTGCGACTGCCCCTCGATGGCCACCAGCACGCCGCAGGTGTTGCCGTCGTAGCCCATCGAGCTGTCGGTGTAGCCGATGCGGCAGATGGTGCTGCGGACGATCTTGGGGATCTCCACGTAGCAGCTGGTGGTGACCTCGCCGGCCACGATGGCCAGGCCGGTCTTCACCAGGGTCTCCACCGCCACCCGGGCCTGGGTGTCCTTCTCGATGATGGCGTCCAGCACGCCGTCGGAAATCTGGTCGGCGATCTTGTCCGGGTGTCCCTCGGTGACGGACTCGGAGGTGAACAAAAAGTCGCGGGGCATGGGCGTCTCTTTCGGCAGTCGGCCCGCTCGGGGGACGAGGGGTCGGTCGGATCAGGGCGGGCGAAGCTACAGCGGAGGGTGCTCGAAGTCCATCCGATGTGGTAACGGGCGGGGCGGTGAATTCCCTGTCGCGCTCTCGAGTCTGCGCGCCAGATTGGCCGAACCCCCTGGAGCTCAGATGAGAGTCCTCTTCGCCCTTGTCCTCTCCCTCGCCGGCCCCTCGTTCGCCGCCTCGGCGAAAGACGAGGTCAGCAAGCCCTTGAAGGCGGTCATCAACTCGGTCCGCTACGGGAAAGACAGGGCGGCGCTCAAGCACTTTGCCGGTGAGGAGCAGGGAAAGGAGCTCTTGGCCGAGGAGTGGGCCAAGGGCACCGAGGCTCAGCGCAAGGAGTTCCTCGAGCTGTTCCACACCCTGTTCGCCAAGATGGCCTTCCCGAAGATCCGGAAGAACTTCGAGCACCTCGACACGGTGCTCTACGAGGAGCCGTCGGTGAGCGGGAACCGGGCGGAGCTGGCCTCCACCATCCTCATCGACCACCCGGTGAAGAAGCAGGAGCTGAAGCTCAAGTACCGCCTCCTCAAGGACAAGTCCGGGTGGAAGGTGATCGACGTCTCGGTCCTGGGCGACTCGATGCTCAAGGGCATCCGGGAAGACCAGGTGGGACCGATCATGAAGGAGGGGGGATGGCAGGAGCTTCTGAAGCTCACCCGGGCGAAGGCGAAGGAGCTGGAGTCGGTCCCGCTCAAGTAGCTGTTCGATGCCCGACGGGCGGCCTTGCGGGCGGCACGCCTGTGTGGAGAATGCGCGCGGCCAGGAGGGGCCGATGACGACTCGCACTCTGGCGGTGGCAGTCCTCCTGGCGCTCTCCGCCCAAGCGGCGGAGCAGAGAGGAGACAAGTCCATGGCGCTCTCGCTGACCTCGCCCGCCTTCACCCAGGGCGGGGAGATTCCCCCGCAGTACACCTGCGAAGGGAAAGACGTTTCCCCCGCGCTCCAGTGGTCGGGAGCGCCCGAGAAGACGCGCTCGTTCGCGCTCATCGTGGATGACCCGGACGCACCGGACCCCAAGGCGCCGAAGATGACCTGGGTGCACTGGGTCCTCTACGACTTGCCGGCGGGAGCGAAGGGGCTGCCCGAGGCGTCCAAGGCGCTGCCGGACGGCGCCCGCGACGGGCTCAACGACTGGAAGCGCACCGGCTACGGAGGCCCCTGCCCGCCGATCGGCCGGCACCGCTACTACTTCAAGCTCTACGCCCTGGACGCGGCGCTCGCGGACCTCCGAAAGCCCACCAAGGCGCAGCTCGAGAAGGCGATGGAAGGGCACGTGCTCGCCAAGGCGGAGCTGATGGGGACATACGAGAAGAAGAAGCGTTGATCAGCGCCTGAGCACCGTCCCCAGCTCGCCCACCATCCAGACGTTCTTCCCGTCGCCGCACACCCCGCGGAGATCGTTGGGGGTGCCGACGTCGACCTTTGACCACTGGTTGCCGTTGAAGTGGTAGGCGAGCCCGGTGCCGATGACCCATACGTCCTGAGGGCCAGAGCCCCACACGCCGGTGAACCTCGCCCCGGGATCGAATTGGGCGGGGACCTGGCTCCACCCACTCGCGCCGCGGCGGAGCACGGTGGCTGGCTCTCCCACAGCCCAGGCCTCGGAGCCAACACCCCAGACTGCGTAGAGCGCCGTGGTCCCGGTGTCTTCGCCTATCCATCCTCCGTCGATCCGGTGCCGGATGATTCCACCGGTGCCGACGGCCCACATCTCCCCCTGGTCGTTGCCGAAAACGTCGTTCAGCGACAGGTTGGGGGTCTGGAGGGCCAGCTCCCAGTTCCCCACTTCGGAGTAGGAATAGAGCCCGCCGGAGCCGGCGCCCCACAGCTCTCCGTCCTTCGAGGCCCAGACGCCGAATAGGCCGGGGGCGATCGGACTCGCGTACCACTGACCGCCGGCGTAGACCGCCTGAATCTGCCCGCCGACCGCGACGAAACCCCCATCGGGCAGCCCGAGCGCGTCATAGAAGTCCCCGCACGAGGAGCACGGGACCACGGGCAAATCGCTTCTGACCCACCCGCCGGAGCTCCGCTCGAAGATCCACTGGCGAGGTCCGAACCCGAGGACACGTCCGCTCCCGCACGCCACTGCGTTCAGATCCGACCAAGGCCCCGAGCCGTGCCGCGCCCACCCACCGTCCGAGCGCTGGAGCACCGTTCCCGCCGTGCCCACCGCCCAGAGGTTGTCCTGGTCGGAGCCCTCGAGATCGAGCAGCGTGGGTGGATAGGGAGGCTCCGGAGGCCAAGAAGGTCCTCCGCCGCCGTCCAAGCGAAGGAGGTTTCCCCCTTCCCCCGCCAGCCAGAGATTTCCGCTGCCGTCGCCCCAGATCGCCCGGTAGGCCTCGGTGCCGCTGGTCCATCGTTCCCAGGCCCAGCTCACCCCGGTCCACTCGCCGACGAGCCGCGAGTCGCCGGCCACCCACAGCCTCTCGCCGTCGCCCCAGATGTCCCAGATGGCGCCGCCGTCGTGGGCAATGGAGGTGAATTGCCTCGCTGAGCTGTCGAAGTGGAACATCCGGCCGACATCGTCTGCGAGGTAGGCCCCGGCGTCGGCGGGCCAGACCTTCAGGAAGTAGCCGGCGTCGAATCGCGCTTCGTTCCAGGAGGTGCCGTCGCCCCAGTGAACGTACTCGTCGCCTGCCACCCACAGCTCGGCGGGCCCATTCGCTCGGATGTCATGGAAGGTGCGGTTGGGGGCGGGGAGGTCTTCCCATCCACTCCCGTTCCATCGGCGGAGGAGGCCCTGCTCTCCCACCAGCCAGACTCTTCCCGCCCCATCCCCCCAGAGTCCGCGGAGTCCCACGCCGCCGCTGACCCGGTGGTCGGCCCAGCCGCCGCCGTCCCAGTGCATCAGGGTGCCGCCCAGGCCGGCGACCCAGGTGTCGCTGGGCGAGTCGCTCCACACCGCGAGCAACGGGTTGCCTTGCGGAAGGGGGTTCTCCCAGCAGATCCCCGCCGAGGAGCACAGGCCCGATGGGGCGACGATGCCTCCGTCGGCTGCGCCGCCGTCTGTTCCGCCGTCGGTGCCTCCGTCGTTCTGGCCGCCACTCCCGGAGTCGGAGCCGCTGTCGGACACCACCGCCCCGTCGGGAGGCGCCCCGCATCGGCCCGCGCTGCGGCAAACCGCCAGGTCCTCGTCGAAGTTCCTGCAAGCGCCGACGAGCACGCCGAAGAAGGTCGGTGCCGCCGCCAGCGCGAGCGCGTTCTGCAGCAGGCCCGCCCTCACGGAAGCTCCACCGAAAGGGCCAGGCCGACCGCATCGGGGCCCACCGCCACTCGCGGCTGCACCGGCGCGCCGCCGAGGAAGTACATCGCTCCCGCCGCCGCCAGCCCCGCCGTCCCCAGGCCCAGGCCCACCCTGCCCAAGCCCTGGTACGTCCACCCCGCGCGAGCAACTCCTTCCGGGTCGTTGACCTCCGGTCCATTCGGGTCGGCGAGCTGGCGATGGATGCCCTCTGACTGGAGGACGAAGAGCGCGCCCGCTCCGGCGAGAGCGGCTCCGGCAGCGGCCGGAATCCACGCCTGCCGGCGGAGCGGAGTCGACAGCGCCGAGGCGGCGAGCTCGATCGCCGGATGCTTGCCGGAGAGCGCCTCCGAGAGCCTTCGGGCGGCCTCGTCAAGGCGGGCGAGCACCTCTTTTTCGGACGCGGCCTGCCCCGAGTAGCTGGCACGCACCTGCGCGTCCCGGGAGGACACCACCTTGAGGTTCAGTTGGAAGGTGTCTCCCAGCCGGGCGAGGTCTCCCACCAGCGAGCCGTCCACTCCCAAGGCGCTGGCCAACTCGGCCATGCAGGCTTCGCTCTCGTCCGCGCAGCCGAGGAGCTGCCGCTGCCGCTCGAGGCCGAGCAAGGTCTCGATGTCGCGCGCGGTGACGACGCCCACCCCCTGCTCGCGCAACCTCTGCGCCAGGTGTTCGCCGTAGAAGCCGAGCAAGTCAGTGGCGACGTTCACTCCCCTGAGCCCAGGGGAGGCGAGGCGAATCGAGCCAGGGTGAGTGGCGAGCGCGGCCGCCGCCAAGGCGCACAGGACGGGGGTCATCTTCTCGGCTGACGCCAGGCGATCGCAGTCTCGAGGGGCACCCTAGGGCTCGTGAGCACGGCCGCGAGAGAGGGAGGCACCCTCCCGACCTACTCTGCCGGGACGCTGGCTGCAACCTCGCCGTTCGGGCCCTGGCCGTCCGGGCCTGGGCCGCGACGGAAGAGTGGTGAGAGGGGCGGCTTTTGACGGTAGGGTGCGCGGCGATGTCGCTGCCCGCCAAGGCCGCCGGTGCCTACGCCCGGCTGGTGGTCCGCCGCCCGGCGCTCATGCTCCTGGTGCTGGTGGCGCTGGGGATCGGGTCGGGCTTTGCCTCCTCGAAGCTGACCATCAACTCCAACCAGCTCGACCTCATCTCGCAGGACCTGCGCGAGGTGAAGGACGTGAAGCGCATCGTGGACATGGTCGGTGGCACCGGCTACCTCATCCTGGCTTTGCGCTCGGACGACGAGCAGCGGATGAAGAAGGTCGCCGAGGACCTGAACCAGAAGCTGGTGGCCCGCGAGGACGTGAACTTCATCACCTACAAGATTCCGGTCGAGTTCATCCAGAACAACATGGTCCTCTTCATCAAGACCGAGGACCTGCTGGAGGGGAAGCGCCGGATCATGGCCTACCTCAAGGACCAGCTCCGGCGGAACAACCCCTTCTTCATCGAGATCCGCAAGACGGAGCCGGTCAAGCTCGAGCTGAACGACCTGCTCGAGAAGTACAGCCGGATCGGCAAGAAGAGTATCCGCGACGACTACAACATCTCCGAGGACAAGAAGCTGTTGCTCCTGCTCATCAAGCCGCGCTGGAACGCGCCGGAGCTGGACCGGACCCGCCGCTTCGTCGAGGACCTGAGGGCCACCCTCGAGGGCTATTCGGCCCACAACCCCCACGGAGCGACGCTGGAGGAGAGCTACGACCCCACCCCGCCCCCCTCCGGGCGGATCGCCTTCGGCTTCACCGGCTCCTACAAGCTGATGGTGGACGACTCGGACGCGGTGATCCGCTCGCTCCGGCCGACCACCCTGGTGTCCTTCCTGGGCATCCTGGCGATCACCATCGCCTTCTTCCGCAAGCCCTCGCCGATCCTGATCATCGCCAGCGGGATGGTGCTGGGGACGCTGCTCACCATGGGCTTCACCTACGTCACCGTGGGCCAGCTCAACATGATCACCAGCATGCTGGCGGGGATCATGATGGGCCTGGGGGTCGACTTCGGCTTCCACTTCACCTACCGGACCAGGCTCGAGCTGGGCCAGGGCAAGCCCTACGACGAAGCGATCGTCGCGGCCATCTCCAACGCGGGCTCGGCGGCGTTCATCTCTGCGGTGGCCACCTCGGGCTCCTTCTTCGCACTCTTGGTTTCCGAGTTCCGGGGCTTCTCGCAGTTCGGCCTCTTGGCGGGCTTCGGCACTTTCCTCATCGGCCTCACCCTCTTCTCCTGGCCGCCTGCCATCCTCGCGCTGTTGGGCAGGGCGCGCCCGGACCTTCCCGCCAAGCTGATCGGCACCTCCGCCCCGCCGCGGCGAAACGACGAGAGCGGGCGGGAGCGGCGGATGCCCAACCCCAAGCTGGTGATCGCCGTCTTCGGCGCTCTGGTCCTGGTGCTGTGCGCCTTCGCCATCCCCTTCGGCGAGGTGGAGGAGTCCAGCAGGAAGCTCACCCTGCTCGAGCGGCTGAAGTCCGGGGTGCGCTTCGACTACAACACGCGCGCGCTGATGCCCGAGGACCAGTACTCGGTCATCCTGAACGACGAGATCGCCCGGAGGTTCGACATCTCCGCCGACCCGATCGCGGTGTACACGAGGACCTTGGAGGAGGCGAAAGAGGTCTTCGACGAGCTGACCCCTCTCGATCCGGAGCGTTTCTCCTCGGTGGATCAGGTGGTGTCGGTCTACTCCTTCGTGCCTCCGGCACAGACGGCGGGCGCCAACCTGGCGGTGCTCGAGGAGTGGAAGAAGGAGCTGGCGGACATCGACGTGAAGTCCTTGCCGCCGGAGCTGCAGGACAAGGCGGAGCGATTCCTGGGGATGCTGGACGCCAAGCCGTTCGATGTCCACGGGGTGCCGGAGGTCTACGCGAAGATGTTCCGCAACCTCCCCACCACCCGGCCAGAGAACCACGGCTATTTGACCTTCATCTACCCGGCGGTGGATCTCTGGCACGGCAAGAACATGCTGCGCTTCTCGGACCAGACCGAGACCATCGTCACCAAGGCGGGGAACACCTTTCACTCGGCGGGGCTGCCCATCCTCTACGCCAAGCTGGCGCGCATCGTGCTCTTCGACGGGAAGGTGACGGTAGCGCTCACCGCGGTGTGGATCCTCCTGGTGCTGCTCTTGGACTTCCGTTCGGTCTACCCGACCCTGGCGTCGCTACTGCCGCTCGGGCTGGGAGTGGGGATGCTGCTCGGGGTGATGTCGCTGTTCGACCTCAGGCTGAACTTCATGAACATCGTGGTCCTGCCCATCGTGCTCGGCTACGGAGTGAGCCACGGGGTGTACCTGGTGCACCGCTTCAACGAGGGGGCTTCTCCGGTGGTGGCGCTGCGGTCGGTGGGCTCGGCGGTGGCGGCCTCCACCCTCACCACGGTAGCGGGGTTCGGGGCGCTGCTCTGGGCGAGCCACAATGGCCTCAAGTCGATGGGGCTGGTCGCCTGCATCGGGCTCATCACCACGCTGTTGGTCTCCTTCACCCTGCTCGGCTCGGTGCTCCAGCTCTTGCACGACCGGAGGACCGGCCGGGGAAGCCCTGACGCCGCCGCCAACGGGCAGCAGGACGCGGCCTGAACTTCCTGGCGCTCCGCTCAGGGGCTCTCGCCGCCCACCGGAGGGGGCGACCAGCCGGCGGCCCTGCGAGGTCAGGCCACCGCGGGAGCCGCCTGCCCCCGGAGCTCCTCGACCAGGGCCTGGGCGACGTCCACGAAGGACTCGCGCTGCGCGAAGATCTTCCGTTGTCGCTCGTAGCTCACGCCTCCCCGGAGCATCTCCCCGAGGTACGCGAGCTCCTCTCCGCACCCGAGCGAGGCGGCCCGGGGCGCGAGCAACTCGAGCAGCGCAGCAATCTCCTCGCGCAGCAGCGAGGTGCGCCCGTCTTCCGAGAGGACGATCTTCGCGTCGAGGCCCCACCGGGAGGCCCGCCACTTGTTCTCCCTCAGAATCCAGTAGGCCGGCGGCGAGAACCTCCGGCCGGCGCGATGCTCGGCGTCGAACCAGTCGAACAACGTCTGGACCAGCGCCACGAGGGCGACGGCCTCGCGGAGCATCGGCAGGCCGTCGCACACCCTCACCTCCACCGTCCCGTAGCTGGGGTGCGGCCGGATGTCCCACCAGATGTCCTTGATGGTCGTGACCGCGCCCGAGGCCACCATCGCCTCGTAGGTCCTCGCGAAACTCTGCCAACTCTCGAAGGTGCAGGGGGTACCGGCGGTCGGCAGCGCCTCGAAGATGGTGATGCGAGACGACGCCAACCCCGTGTCCGAGCCCTGCCAGAACGGCGAGCTCGCGGAGAGCGCCAGCAGGTGCGCAAGGTAGGGAAGCATCGCGTTGATCATCGCGAAGGCGTGCTCGCCGTCGCGCATTCCCACGTGCACGTGAAGGCCGAAGATCTGCAGCCTTCTCCCCACCCAGCGGTTGCGATCGATGACGTACTGGCCTCGATCGGCTGGAAAGAGGAGCCGTTCCCGATGGCGAGCGAACGGGTGCGAGCCCGCCGAGGCCAGCTCGATCTTCAGGGGCTCGCACACCGCGCGGACGGCGGCCAGCGCACTCTCGAGATCGGAGCGGATCTGGGCGACGTTGCGGCAGATGCCGCTGTTGATCTCCAGCATCGCCTGGAAGATCTCCGGCTTGATGTTCGGCCGCTCACCCCCCAGGCGCTCGAGGATCTTCGGCGCCGCTGGGCTGAGGTCGAGGCTGTCGCGATCGAGCAACTGCAACTCGATCTCGGCACCAATGGTCATCGCCGGAGAAGGGGTGAAGAGCAGCGGCATGGCGAGCGACGCTAGTGCGGAGCCCGTCCGGGCCCAATAGAAACCGGAGAGTCGCCGAGAACCCGTGGCCGATTTCGCTCAAGCGGGCGCCCTCGCGGGACTACGCTCTCGCGAATATGCCGGCGCCGCCGATCGCCCTGTTCAAAGCAGTCACCCGGCCGATCGTCGTCTTCTTCAAGCTCGAGGCCGCGAGCGCCATGCTCCTCCTTCTGGCCGCGGTCGCCGCGCTGGTCTGGGCCAACTCTCCCTCCGGAGAGGTCTACCGCGAGCTGTTGGCCTGGCAATTCACTCTCGGCCTGAACAGCCACTCGAGCGCCTTCTCGCTCCAGCTCCTCGTCAACGATGGGCTGATGGCCGTCTTCTTCTTCCTGGTGGGGATGGAGATCAAGCGCGAGCTGGTGATGGGAGAGCTGCGCACCTTCGGGCGAGCCACCCTCCCGGCCATCGCCGCTCTCGGAGGCATGGTGGTGCCGGCGGGCATCTACTTCGCCTTGAACCGCGGGACGGCGGGCGCTCCTGGCTGGGGCATCCCCATGGCCACCGACATCGCCTTCGCCATCGGGGTGCTCACCCTGCTCAAGGGGCGCATCCACCACGCGCTGATCGTCTTCCTCACCGCGCTCGCCATCTTCGATGACATGGGCGGCATCCTGGTCATCGCGATCTTCTACGGGCACGGGCTGGACACCGGCTGGCTTTTCGCCTCGGCCGGGCTGGTGGGAGTGCTGGTGGCCTGCAACCGCCTCTACGTGCGCAACGGCGTGGTCTGGGCGCTGGCCGGAGTGGCGCTCTGGTATTCGCTGCACAGCGCCGGCATCCATCCGACCATCGCGGGAGTGCTGCTCGGGCTGGCCATCCCCGCCCGACCCAAGCGCGACATGCGGGAGGTCTTGGGGGAGCTCCGCGACTACGCCGGGCAGCTCGCCGCCAAGCCGCACGACGAGGAGCTGGAATCGGCGGAAATCCTCCATATCGAGGAGCAGCTCGAGGAGATGGAGGCCCCCCTCACCCGCTTCGTCCATGTCCTCCACCCTTACGTGGCCTTCGGAGTGATGCCGGTGTTCGCGCTGGCCAACTCCGGAGTGGACCTCTCGGGAGTGAGGCTCGAGTACCTGCTCCACGCCGTCCCCCTCGGCGCGGCGCTGGGGCTGTTCCTCGGCAAGCAGGTGGGAATCTTCCTCTTCACCTACGTGGCGGTGAAGCTGGGCCTGGCGCCGATTCCGGGCAACGCCCCCAAGTTGCAGCTCTACGGCGTGGCGGTGGTGGGGGGCATCGGCTTCACCGTGGCGCTCTTCATCGCCTCGCTGGCGTTTCCCGGGCAGCCCGATTTGCTCGACGAGGCCAAGCTGGGAATCCTGCTCGGCTCGCTCGCCTCCGGAGTCGCCGGCTACCTCCTCCTCCGAGCCACCCGCCGGCCCTCTCCGGCGCTCGGGGTGGAAGGAGCCCTCCAGTGAAGCGCCTGGCGCCGCTGCTGCTGCTCGCGGTGGGGTGCTCGGTGGTGAAGATGCACCGGGTGATGCCGGGGTACGGGGCGACCGAGCGCACCCGCACCAAGCGGCTCCTCTGCTTGGCCCGGGCGGGACCGGAGGGCACCGAGAAGGTGAGCGAGCTGTTCGCGCTGGTCGCCCGGAGGTACGTGAACCAGAAGCGGAACTTCCTGGTGAAGGCCCACGGCACTGCCTCGGCGCCGCTCGAGCTGCGCGCCCACTGCCAGGAGGGCGTGGAGGGAGTGCTCTGGCTCGAACCCGAGCTGGAGCGAAAAGAGGGCGGAGTCCAGGCGAGGCTCGAGGCCCGGCTGCTCCGGTGCGAGGGCGGGGCGGAGATTTGGGCCGCCGACGCCGCCGGGTCCTTTCCCGCCGAGGACCCTGGCCTCAAGGAAGTCACCGCGCAGTACGTGGCGGAGCTGGGCGCCGAGGTCGGACCCTACGTTCCCTCGGCGCTCTATCTGCTCAGGCCCGCGCTGGACACGTTGCCCGATCCGCTCCTCAGCGAGGAGGAGGTGGAGGAGAAGATCGAGCTTGGCGACTAGCCGGCTGCACGCATTGGCGTGGTAGCTACATGAAGCTAGATTGCGAGGCGAGGTGATTGCGAATGCGGCACAGGGTTCGCTCGCTGCTGGGGCGATGTCACCTCGTGGAGCTCGGTGACGCCATTCTTCAACGCGCGGGCGAGCCTTTCCTGGTCGAGCCGGTGCGCACCCTGGACGCAATTCACCTTGCCACCGCCATGGCCTGGGAGTCCGAGGTCGGCGGCGGGTTGGTGATCTGCACCCGCGACGAACGGGTCGCGGAAATCGCCCGCGTTTACGGCTTCGGTGTGGCCACGACACCGCCCTGCTGTGGACGGCGAAGGGAAATGAGAGTCGTCTGAAGGCTCCAAGTTGCCGAGTCTGCGGTCTGCTGACCGGGAGAACCGTACTTCTGCCCCAGAAGTTCAAGAAGACGGCTGCTGAGCAGGCCTACTCCTCCGAGAATGCCCGATGGTGGCGGCGACGGTGCCGGGGTGGTCGATGTCTGTGATTTCGGCGCGCGGGACTGCTGCTTCTTGCACACCCGCCGTCTTCAAGAACACGAAGCTGTCGTCACTCCTTACTATCGGTGACGTAGGTTGGTCGACAGCCTAGCACCACGCGCAAGCCGTCAGAGCAACCGCGGCTGGAACTCGCCCCGGGGCGAGTTGTCGCCCGAAAACCCGGCCGGCGAGGTGGCCCGCCCCCGCCTTCGGGCCTCCTCCATGAAGTCGCGGCCGTACATCAGCTCGGCGGCGTACTGGTTGTGGCTGCGACACCGCAGGCGGATT
>JACPVI010000025.1 GCA_016191815.1 Myxococcales bacterium | reverse complement strand
GGGGGGGTGGCCGGGTGCCCGTACGCGCCCGGGGCGGCGGGCAACCTCGCCACCGAGGACCTGGTCTTCATGCTCCGCGGCCTCGGGGTCGAGACGGGCGTGGACCTGGAGGGACTGGTGGCGGCCGGCGAGCTGGCCCAGGGGATGATCGGACGGCGACTCCCAGGCAAGTACCTGCAAGCGGCGCTGGGCGAGCGCGAACGCGCCCGCGGAGGAAACAGGTGAACGACGAGCCTGGCACGCGAACCCGAGCCCGGCCGAGGCCAGGCGCTATTGCGGTTGCAAAAGCTCGGGTAGCCGCTCGCTGGCCCCGAGGTGCCTCGCCGCCGCCTGGAGCATCTCCCGCTCCTTGCGGTCGACCTTCCCGTCGATCATCGCCAGGTGCACCAGCGTCTTGAGGAACGCCTCGGCTTCCGGGCTTCCCTTCTGGACGAGCCGGTCGAACAGCCCGCTGCCCGAGCTCAGCGCCAGCTCGACGTTGGCCCAGGGCACGGACCACCGCTCCGAGCACAGCTTGAGAAGCTTCCGCTCCCGATCGTCCACCGCTCCGTCGGCGGCGGCCATCGCCGCCATCATGTAGAGCAGCCTCTCGCGCTCCTGGCGATCGGTCACCACGTCCGCCCGCGGCCGAGGCGCAGCAGCCTGCGGCGCGGCCGTGGCCCGGAAGGCCTCGAACAGGCCGGCCCAGCAGAGCACCCAGTCGCGCTCGCCGCCGGACAGCTCGGCGCCGCAGTAGTCGCAGGTCGACGTCACCGAGTCCGACAGCGGAGCGTTGCAGCTCTGGCAACGGCAGGTGGACATCCCGTTCGAGGTGTTGGTGGTGGCCCCCGACTTCCGGACCAGGCTGAAGATCCACCGGTGGGGCAGGGTGGGAAGCTCCGGAGGCTTCTGGCCCGCGGAGCCGATGCCCATCTTCGCGCTCCAGCGGATCTCCACGTGCGCCCGGTCGAGGGATTCGTGCGTGAGGAGAGACGCCACGGTGACTCCGCCGACCGCCACCTCGCGGAAAATCTTCCTCCGCTTTTGCTCGGCCAGGCCAGTGAGCTCGGCCATTAGCTGTGCCAAGTAGTCCTTGGTGCACAGCTTGGCCAAGGTCCTGGCCTCGCCGGTGCTCTGGGCTTCAATCCACTTCCAGAACACCAGCGACGCCCGGTCTTCCAGCATCTCGAGGTTCAGCGCCGGGTCGGCGGCGCGCGCCTCCGGAAGCCCCGGCGCGCTGGAGGACTGTCGGGCGTGCTCGACGCCCTGGGTGATCTCGGAGAGCGTCCAATCGTAGTTGCCCGAGTTGACCACCGCGGCGCAGTACTCGCAGCGGTTGGAGGCGCCGCCCTTGTAGGGTGCTCCGCACTGGGGGCACTTGCCCTGGTAGAGGTCCTCGCCGATCCGCGTCTTCGCCCCCGGCTTGCGGACGAAGGACCAGACCTCGGTGAACGCTTCCGGCGGCACCTTCTTGGCGGCGTCGGCGGCCTGCTCGTCCGTGGCGGCCGCGGGCACGTCGGTGTCGCGCATCTGCGCCTTCACCCGCACGTGCACGGTGTCGAACCATTCGCTCTGATCGAGGCCGATGAGCTGGAGATCCAGCGCGGCCACGTCGGCGATCGCGTCGCGCACGCCCTGGGAGTCGAGCAGCTTGAGCTGGGTTGTCAGCCGCTGGAAGGCCCCGTCGGAGAGGAAGGGCCGCAGCGGGGCGAGGTCCCTCCGGAACCAGGCGTACTGGGTGTCGAGGAACAGCTTCTTCACCTTGTCGAGCATGGGCAGCAGCTCGAAGGCCGGGTCCTTTTGCTTGAGCGCGGCCACCCAGGCGGTCACCTCTCGGGCGCTGACCAGCGTCCTCGACTCGGCCTCGCGCTTTTGGAACGCCCGCTGCGTCCGGGCGGTGGCGCCGTTCCGCTTCATGTAGGCGTAGCCGACGATCGCGATCAGCAACAGCGGGATGCCGATGGCGGGATGCTCGATGGCGAGGTAGATGAGGAGCCCGAAGAGATCTCCCGCGTCGCCGTCGCCGCTGACGCCGTCCGTCCCGGTGGAGTAGTGCTCGCCGCCGCCCACGCGCGCGAGGGCCAAAAGCGGGAACAAGAGGGCGCACCAGGGCAGCCATCGGGCCAGGCGGGCGGGGGTGTGCATGGCGTGCGAATGTACCCGCTCCACGGGGGCGGCCGGAAGCGAGGAGGCGCACAGATGGCGGAGTTCAAGGTCGAGCGGCAGGGAGAGGTGGAGATCTGGACCATCGACGGCGAGAGCCGGCGGAACGCCATCAGCCGGGCCATGCTCGGCGAGCTGGAGGCGCTGGTGGAGCGCGTCTCGATGGGCCGCCACGTGCGCTCGGTGGTGCTCACCGGCGCGGGCGAGAAGGCGTTTTGCGCCGGCGCCGATCTCAAGGAGCGCTCCACCATGACCGAGGAGGAGGTGCGCGCCTTCCTCGAGAGCCTGCGCCGCACCTTCCGCGCCCTCGAGCGGAGCGACTGCGTCTTCGTCGCCGCCATCAACGGAGTCGCCTTCGGAGGCGGCACCGAGCTGGCGCTCTCCTGCGACTTGCGAGTGGCGGCGCCCCACGCGGAGCTGGGGCTCACCGAGGTGAAGCTGGGAATCATCCCTGGCGGCGGAGGCACCCAGCGCCTCTGTCGGCTGGTCGGCGCCGGCAGGGCGAAGGATCTCATCCTCAGCGGCCGGAGAGTGAGCGCCGCCGAGGCGCTCGCTTTGGGGCTGGTCGAGCGAGTGGCTCCGGAGGGGCGGCTGCTCCAGTCGGCGATCGAGCTGGCCGAGGCCATCGCCCAGAACGCTCCCCTCGCAGTGGCCGCCGCCAAGCACGCCATCGATGAAGGGCTCGGGCTTCCGCTCGACCAGGCGCTCGAGATCGAGCAGCAGAGCTACCAGCTCACCCTCAAGACGGAGGACCGGCTGGAGGGGCTGAGGGCCTTCCACGAAAAGCGCCCGCCCCGGTTCGTCGGGCGCTGAACCAGTCTACAGAGAAGGTTTCATGGAAGCGCCTTCTTCCGTCCGATTGAGGCCGAAGAGCGCGCCGAAAATACCCGGAAAAATTCGATCGCAAATCATTCGTGGCGGCGGAGGTGTGTGGATGTAGGGGCACACGCAAGCTGGCGGTGCGACGGGCGAATCGGAGCACAGGAAACGCGGGGCGCAGTTTTCGCGAAAACCAAACCAGCTCAAAGGGGGACCAGCGCGGAGGCGCGGTCCGTGAGAGTTCGAATCCCCCGGCGGCGGATCCAGACAGCATTGAAGGCGCGTGAGCTGACGAGGCTTCTGCGCGCGGTCGGCCGAACAGGCAAGCCCCCGGCGCAATCGGTGCCGCGGCCGGCGGACGCGTTCGAGCCCGCGAGGCAGGTGGCCTCCTCCGCGGCGGCGTTGCAGGCGGGTGTGGCGGCCCCCGAGGCGGATCTCTCGCAGGGAGACCAGGGCGCGGCGGTGCGCCAGCTCCAGGCGGCGCTGGTGAAGCTAGGGTACATGACCGAGGAGCAGGTGAGCACCGGCCCGGGCATCTTCGGGCCGAGGACGAAGGCGGCGGTGCAGGCCTTCCAGCTCGCGCACGGGGTTTTGGGAACGGGCAACTACGGGCCGCTCACCCGCGCGGCGCTCAAGCAAGCGCTGGCGCAGGGCGAGGTGGCTCCCACGGGCGGCACGCGCTTCGACGGCAGCGTCCCGGCGCCGGGCACGACCGATCAGCGCGCGTGGCTGCCGGCGGAGCCTCCGGTCCGGGGAAACCCGGCCAACCGGAACGCGGCCACCTACGACAACGTGATCAACCAGTTCGCGGTGGGGGTGAACCCGCGGTACGCGCCGCGGGGCGGAAACACCTACTGCAACATCTTCACCTGGGACGTCACTCGCGCGATGGGCGCGGAGCTGCCGCACTGGGTGAGCTCCGCCGGCCAGCCGGCCAAGCCGTTCGAGGGCCGCGAGCTGGACGCAAATGCCACCAACTCGTGGCTGCACCAGCACGGCTCGCGCTACGGCTGGAGGCAAGTGAGCGCGGCCGAGGCGCAACAGCTCGCCAACCAGGGCCACCCGGCGGTGGCGTCATGGCGGAACCCGGGAGGCACCGGGCATCTGGGCATCGTTCGCCCTGGCGAGATGGCGGCGAACGGCCCGGCGCTGGCTCAGGCGGGGGCTCGCAACTTCAACCACGGGCGCGTGTACGACGTGTTCCCCCGCACCGGGACCGAGTTCTGGGTGAACGACCGCGGGCAGGTCGCCGAGCAGCCGCCGCCGAGCGAGCCGACTCCGCCGAGCACTCCGCAGCCCGAGGTGTCGGCGCCGCAGGTGGAGCTGAAGCGGGGCGATCAGAGCGAAGCGGTGAGGCAGCTCCAGGCCGCGCTGGTGAAGCTCGGCTTCATGACGCAGGAGCAGATGAACACCGGGCCTGGCACCTTCGGGCCGCGCACCGAGGCAGCGGTGAAGGCGTTCCAGTCGGCGCACGGCGTGCCGAATACCGGCTACTACGGGCCGCTCACCCGGGCCGCGCTGGAGCGCGCGCTGGGAGGGCAGCCGGCTGCCCCGTCCGAGCCGGCTCCGGTGGAGCCTCAGACTCCAGAGCCGAGCTACCCGGTGCCCTCCGTGGACCTCGAGCGAGGCGCCACCGGCGAGGCGGTGCGGCAACTCCAGGCGGCGCTGGTGAAGCACGGGCACATGAGCCAGGCGGACATGGACACCGGCCCCGGCATTTTCGGCCCGAGGACGGAGGCGGCGGTGCGCTCGTTCCAGGCGGCGTGGGGTGTGCCCGCGACCGGCTACTTCGGCCCGCTCACGCGGGAGGCGCTGACTCGGGCGCTCTCCGGCGCCGAGCCTCCGCGGCCAGTCAGCTCATCGATCCCCGGAGCGGAGCAAGCGATCGCCTACGCGATGAACCCTCCGCCCAACCCGATGGATCCCTCGGGGAGCTGGCACTACTGGTGCCTCGGGTTGGTGAACCGCGCCTACCAGGCGGCGGGGAACGACCGCGCGATGCTGCACAAGCCGCGGGCGATCGACTCCTACTACGCCTACAAGAACGCCGGTCTGGTGCAGAGCGGCGGCAATCCGCCGCGCGGCGCGCTGGTGTTCTTCAGCTGGGGCGACTACGGGCACATCGGCATCTCGCTCGGCGACGGCACCTACATCGGCACGCTCACCAGCGGACCGCAGACCGGAGTCCGGCCGATCCAGGCGAGCACCTACCTGGGCTGGGCGTATCCGTGAACGGCCCGGCGGTGGTCCCCCCGCCAGCGCGCCGAGAGGCGGCAGGCCCCGCAGCCGCGGGCCCCTTGCAGAGGTCTAGGCGCGGGCGGGCACTTCCTGCGCGGGCGCTCCGGCACGCTCGAAGAGCTTCATCGCCCGGTCTTTGACCTCGGTCCTGAGCTGAGCGCCCGGCTTCGGCGCGAGCGCCAACCCGAGCAGCGCGCCTGCCACCCCGCCCAGAAGGAGCAGCGAGATTCCGCCCAGCGCGGTCTTGGTCGGCGAGTAGGTGGTGAGGCCGACCTTGTGGAGCCAGTAGTCCCGGTCGAACTCGATGTTCCTCACCTGTTTCCTCACGAACCGCTTCGCGTCGCGGAAGATGTTCCGGTACAGGTAACCCTTGTAGAGCCTCTCCATCATCGTCGCCGCCATCTCGCCCCCGTGGTTTCGCCCCCGCGCGCTCGGCGGGCAGCGAATGGAAGGTAGGAATCGCTGGTGCCGCGGCGCAACTGACGCAAAGTCGGCGCTGCAACCCGTCGACGCTCCGGCTGGGCATCTGGTAAGTGGCGCGCCATGTCCCTCGATGCGCGGCTGAAGCAGAGGATCCAGCAGGTGGAGAAGGGCGGGGCGCCCAAGTATCACGCCAAGAACAAGGAGGTCGGCAAGCTCTTCGCCCGCGAGCGGTTGGGGCTCTTGCTGGACGAGGGGACCTTCGTGGAGGACGCCAAGCTCGCAAACTGCCTGGATGCCGATCTGCCGGCGGACGGGGTGGTGACCGGCCTGGGCAAGCTCGACGGCCGCACGGTGGCGGTGATGGCGAACGATTCGACGGTGAAGGCGGGCAGCTGGGGCAAGCGGACGGTGGAGAAGATCCTCCGCATCCAGGAGACGGCGGCGAGCCTGCGCTGCCCGCTCTTCTACCTGGTGGACTCGGCGGGGGCGCGGATCACCGACCAGGTGGAGATGTTCCCCGGCCGCCGCGGCGCAGGCCACATCTTCTACAACCAGGTCCACCTGTCGGGGCTGGTGCCCCAGATCTGCCTGCTCTTCGGCCCATCGGCGGCAGGCGGGGCGTACATCCCCTCGTTCTGCGACATCGTCATCATGGTCGAGGGCAACGCCTCGATGTACCTGGGCAGCCCGCGGATGGCGGAGATGGTGATCGGCGAGAAGGTCACTCTCGAGGAGATGGGCGGCGCGAGGATGCACTGCACCGTCTCGGGGTGCGGCGACGTGCTGGTGAAGACCGAGCAGGAGGCCATCGAGCTGGCGCGGGCCTACTTCCGCTACATGCCGGAGAACTTCGGAGGGTCGCCACCGCGCGCGGAGGCGCGGCCTCCCGCGAATCTCATGGGGGTCGAGGAGCTCATCCCGGCCGACCAGAACAAGCCCTTCGACATGTACGCGCTCATCGAAGCGCTGGTGGACGGAGGGAGCTGGTTCGAAGTGAAGAAGCTGTTCGCCCAGGAGCTGATCACCGGGCTGGCGCGCATCGAGGGCCGGCCCGTGGGGATCGTGGCGAACCAGCCCAAGTACAAGGGCGGCGTGCTGTTCGTCGATTCGGCGGACAAGGCGGCGCGCTTCATCTGGCTATGCGACGCCTTCAACGTGCCCCTTTTGTACTTGGCGGACGTGCCCGGATTCATGATCGGCACCAAGGTGGAGCGGGCGGGCATCATCCGGGCGGGGGCGAAGATGATCTCCGCGGTGTCGGAGGCGAGCGTGCCGAAGATCTCGGTGATCGTCCGCAAGGCCTACGGGGCGGGGCTGTACGCGATGTGCGGGCCGGGCTTCGAGCCGGACTGCACGCTGGCCTTGCCGCAGGCGATGATCGCGGTGATGGGGCCGGAGGCAGCGGTCAACGCGGTCTTCTTCAACAAGATCCAGGAGAAGCCCGAGGCCGAGCGCGCGGCGTACGTGCAGCAGCTTCGCGACGAGTACCGGGCGGACGTGGACGTCTACAAGCTCGCGGCGGAGCTGGTCGTGGACGCGATCGTCCCGGGGGACCTCGTGCGGGACGAGCTGGCGCGGCGGCTGGAAATGTACTCGCAACGGAACGTCCCGCCCGCGAGCAAGAAGCACGGCGTGACGCCGGTGTGAAGCGCCCCCTAGCGGACCCTCGCCCTCCATGCACGCTGCCTGGCTCACCGCGCTCCTAGCCTTCGCACAGTCCAGCGAGCCTCCACGGTGCACCCTCGCCGAAGGCGACACTGCCCTCTGCCGCCGCGCCTTCCTCGCAAGCCGCCTCGCCGCCTGCCTCGCGCCCTCCTACTCCTACCGCTTCGGCGGCCGCACCGTCTCCCACGGCCTCGTCTGGGAGCTCTCCTTCGACATCCCTCGGGAGGGCTGGGAAAAGGCGTTCGCCATCGGCGCCCCCGTCGACGAGGTGGCCATGGGGCTCCCTCCGGCGAAGAGCGCCTTCTACGTCAGCCTCGCCGCCGCCTTCGCCCTCTACCCCGCCGACCTCCGCCTTGAGGGCAGGGTGGCCCTCCGTACGAGGGTCCTCTCCCTCGCCTTCCCCGAAAGCCCCTCGCTCTCCTTTCTCCACCTCTCCTTGGGCTTGGGCGGCTACGCGAGCCGCCTCGGAGTGGGCCCCCGCGCCGAGCTGCGCCTGCGAATCGGCCACATCGCCTGGGGAGGTCTCGCCCTCTGTGCTGGCTACCAGCCGGCCCTGGCCCGCGATCTCCACCAGGGAGACATCGGCATCGGCTTCGAGGCACCCTGGGTGTGGTGGTGGTGAGCGCAGTCCGGTTATAAGCGCGGTTCGATGGACCTCGAGCTGCCCGACTCTCACCGCGCCCTCCAGCAGTCCGTCCGAGACTTCTGCGTAAAGAAGGTCAAGCCCTACGCCAGCGAGTGGGACCGCACCGAGAAGTTCCCCATCGAGGTGGTTCGCGAGCTGGGCCAGCTCGGAGTGATGGGTATCCTCGTCTCCGAGGAGCTGGGCGGCGCCGGGATGGACGCCCTCGCCGCAGCGGTAGCCATCGAAGAAGTCGCCCGCCACGACGGCTCCTTGGCGCTCACCGTGGCCTCCCACAACGGCCTGTGCTCCAGCCACATCCGGATGTTCGGCGACGAGCAGCAGAAACGGGCCTACCTCCCCAAGCTCGCCACCGGCGAGTGGCTGGGGGCCTGGGCCCTCACCGAGCCGGGCAGCGGCTCGGACGCCGCAGGGTTGCGGTCCACCGCGGTGCGCAAGGGCGACGGCTGGGTCCTCAACGGCACCAAGATGTTCATCACCCAGGGCACCGTGGGGCACGTCTTCGTGGTGCTGGCCTCGACCTCGAAGGAGAAGCGCCAGAAGGGCATCACCGCCTTCATCCTGCAGCGCGACATCCCCGGCTTCACCCGCCGCCCCATCCATGGAAAGCTTGGGATGCGCTCGTCGGACACCGCCGAGCTGGTCCTGGAGAACGTCGAGGTGCCTGACTCATTAAGGCTGGGCGAAGTGGACCGGGGCTTCGCCGACACGCTCCGCATCCTCGACCGCGGGCGCATCACCATCGGGGCGCTGGCCGTGGGCCTGGGGAGAGGCGCCATCGAGGAGTCCATCTCCTACGCCAAAGAGCGAAGGGCCTTCGGTTCTCCCATCGCAGACTTCCAGGCCATCCGCTGGATGCTCGCCGACATGCGGACCGAGCTGGACGCCGCGCGGCTTCTCGTCCACCGCGCCGCCTCTTACGCCGACCTTGGCCGGCCCTTCGGCAAGGAGGCCTCGATGGCCAAGCTGTTCGCCTCGGAGGCCGCCAGCCGCGCCTGCCACAAGGCGGTCCAGATCCACGGCGGCTACGGCTACACTCGGGAGTTCCCCGTCGAGCGATACCTCCGCGACGCCAAGCTGTGCGAGATCGGCGAGGGCACGAGCGAGATCCAGCGCTCGATCATCGCCCGCGAGAGCTTCAAGCAATGAGCCAGACCCGCCTCGAAGAGCTGGGCTTCACCGTCCGGGACGCCGATGGCTCCCTGGAGGCGGTCCTCCCGCTGAGCACCGGGGAGCTGGTCAACCCCCTCACCCGGAAGGTCCTCACCGAGGTCACCTTCGTCCTCCTCGGCGAGCGGCTGATCGTGATCGAGCCCCCGGAGCTGGTCGGCTGCCCGCCTTTGGGCCTCTCGCGGGTGGAGCGAGCCTACGACGTCGAGCAACACATCGCCGAGTCCCACAACGAGAACATCTTCCACATCTCCCGGCGCTCCTCGGAGCTGGCCTCGCTCAATTTGACTCCCAACGTCGATCCGAAGACCCTCCAGCTCACCGCGGAGATCGACGCCGCCCCCTTCAAGCTGGTGATCGCCAGCGACCGGGAGGGGAACTTCCGCGTGCTCAGCGCCACCCTCGAGGACCGGGAGCTGCCCACCTCCGCCGCCCAGGCGTTCGAGCTGTCCGAGTTCCGCGAGCGCGCCGCGCTCGAGGACTACCTCGCCGCCCTGTTCGAGGCGCACCTCCCGCAGAAGCCGGCGCCTCCGGAAAGGCCTGACCCTTCTCGCCACGTCGAGCTCATCGCCTACCGGGAGCTGGTGGACCACTTCGGCGCCTCGGCCCTGGTGCCACCGAGGAGCGCGCTGGAAATCCTCGTCGAGCTGAAAGCCGGCGGGGCGAGCTACCGCTTCGCGGCGGTGCGCGTGGCAGGGAAGATCTTCCGCGGGCTGCTCGCCGGACCCAAGGGCAAGGTGTGGGCGGAGCGCTTCGAGCTGGACGGATTCTGCGGCATCCGCGCTCTCGCCGCGGACGCGCTCGGCGTCCCTCAAGACGAGGTCGAGCTGCTCGGCGGCAAGGGGGGCTAGCTCCTTGGCCGCGCGCCTGGCCGAGCGGATCCTGGCGGGCGACGTGCGCGCCGCCTCCCGGCTGATGCGGGAGATCGATGACGGAGAGCCCACCGCCTCCGAGGAGCTGCGGGCGCTCTTCCCACGGACCGGCCGCGCCTATGTGGTGGGGATCACCGGCCCGCCGGGGGCCGGCAAGTCGACCCTCGCCGACCGGCTGATCACCCGCGGCCGCGCCAGGGGTCACCGCGTGGGGGTGATCGCGGTGGACCCGACCAGCCCCTTCAGCGGAGGCGCCATCCTGGGCGACCGGATACGGATGCAGTCCCACGCCACCGATGACGGGGTGTTCATCCGCTCCCTGGCGACCAGGGGACACCTGGGCGGGCTTTCCCGTGCCACCGGGGACTGCATCCGGGTGATGGACGCGATGGGCCGCGACCTGGTGCTGGTGGAAACCGTCGGGGTGGGGCAGGACGAGATCGACGTGGCCCAGATGGCCCATACTACGGTTTTG
This sequence comes from Myxococcales bacterium, assembly GCA_016191815.1. Classification (GTDB taxonomy): domain Bacteria; phylum Myxococcota; class Myxococcia; order Myxococcales; family Myxococcaceae; genus JACPVI01. Next base: position 99,297 of record JACPVI010000025.1, on the reverse strand, counting down.
GTGCTCGTCCCGGGGATGGGCGACGACGTGCAGGCGATCAAGGCCGGCATCCTCGAGGTGGCCGATATCTTCGCGGTCAACAAGGCGGATCTAGAGGGCGCCGACCGCACCGTGCGAGAGCTCGGCCAGATGCTCGAGATGCGGAGGGCGCTCAAGCCCCCGCCGGACCACGACGCCCTTCACCGGCCGCTCCACCCAGCGCCGCCGGCCGGCGCCGCCTCGGCCGCCCAGTGGGAGCCACCCGTCCTCAAGCTGGTGGCGGCCCGGGACGAGGGTGTCGACGAGCTGTGGCAGGCGGTGGAGGCGCACCGGGCCTTCCTCGATGGCACCGGGGAGCGAGCAGCGCGCGACCGGAACCGAGCCCTGGCGCAGTTCCTCGCCCTGCTCCGGCAACGCCTCCTCGAAGGGGCGCTCGGCCGCCTGGAGCGAGAGCAGGGGCGGCTCACCGAGGTGGCACGGGCCATTGCAGAGCGGCGCGCCGATCCTTACGCCCTGGCCGACGAATTGGCCTCCCAGTTGTCCGAGTGAGGCAGTTTCGGATAACCATGGACGAGCGGATGGACAAGCTTTCGCCAGAAGAGCGGGTGAGCGCGCTGGAGGCGAAGCTCTTGCTCCCCTTCCCGGACCGCACGCTGGCGCTCTCCGCGGTGACGCACAAGAGCTACACCAACGAGCACCGGGAGGACGGGACGCCCGACAACGAGCGGCTGGAGTTTCTGGGCGACGCGGTGGTGGACCTGGCGATCAGCCACCGGCTGATGGAGCGCTTCCCGCACGCCACCGAGGGTGAGCTGTCGAAGCTCCGGGCGCTGATCGTCAACGAGGAGGGCCTCGCCAAGGTGGCGCGCAGGATGACGCTGGGGGACATCCTCCTGCTCGGCCGCGGCGAGGAGATGACCGGAGGGAGAGAGAAGAACTCCGTCCTCGCCGACGCCCTCGAGGCGGTGCTGGGGGCGGTGTACCTCTGTGCCGGGCTCGGGCGAGTGATGGAGGTGGTCGACCGGCTCTTCGGCGACGCGCTGGAGGGAGTCGCCGACGGCCGGTACGGCTACGACTACAAGACCCGCCTCCAAGAGGCGGTGCAGAACGACCTGCGGACCTCGCCCAGGTACCGCGTCGTCTCCGAGACCGGTCCCGACCACGAGAAGGTGTTCGAGGTCGAGGTCACCATCGGCTCCGAGCTCTACGCCCGCGCCTGTGGGCGGAGCAAGAAGGAGGCGGAGCAGGCCGCTGCCCGCCAGACGCTCGAGCGGCTGTACGAGGAGCGCAAGGGGAGTTGAGCGCCCTTCACCCGGGCAACTTCCCGTTTGACCTAAGCGGCGCGGCAAGTAAGTTCCGCCGCCCATGAAGGCCTTGTCCGGAATCGGCGCTTGCTTGCTCCTCTGCCTGGGCTGTTCGAAGGGCGGCGGCGAGTGGACGCGCAAGGCGGGGGAGGGGAAGGAGCTGTTCGCCACCCTGAAGACCAGCCAGGGGGACGTGGTGGTCCGCCTGTTCGCCAAGGAAGCCCCGAAGACGGTGCAGAACTTCGTGGGACTGGCCGCGGGGGAGCGGGAGTGGACCCACCCGCGGACAGGGGAGATCTCCAAGCGCCCGCTCTACGACGGGGTGAGCTTCCACCGGGTGATCCCCGAGTTCATGATCCAGGGCGGCGATCCCTTGGGGACCGGCACCGGCGGCCCCGGCTACAAGTTCGAAGACGAGATCAACCCGGAGCGGCGCTTCGACCGGCCAGGCATCCTGGCGATGGCGAACTCCGGGCCCAACACCAACGGCTCGCAGTTCTTCATCACCGTGGGGGCCGCCCCCCATCTCAACGGCCGCCACACCATCTTCGGCGAGGTGGTGAAGGGGTACGAGGTGGTGGAGAAGATCTCCCGCGTTCAGCGCGACGGGCGGGACCGCCCGCTCTCCGAGGTGGTGATCCGCAAGGTCGAGCTGAGCGACAAGGCAGGCTGACGTCCAACCCCGATCCGCGAGGCGAGCAATGGGAATGATGGAAGAGGCCCGGGCAGGGCATGATCTGTACGCGACCTTCGACACCACCGAAGGGAAGATCCAGGTGCGGCTGTTTGCCAAGGACGCGCCGAAGACGGTGGAGAACTTCGTCGGCCTGGCCACCGGCGAGAAGGCCTGGCAGCACCCGGCCACCGGAGAGAAGAGGCAGGGCGTGCCGCTCTACGACGGCACCATCTTCCACCGCTGCATCAAGGACTTCATGGTCCAGGGCGGAGATCCGTTGGGCAAGGGCACCGGCGGCCCCGGCTACAAGTTCGAGGACGAGCTCCAGAGCGGCCGGGCCTTCGACAAGCCGGGGCTCTTGGCGATGGCGAACTCCGGGCCCAACACCAACGGCTCGCAGTTCTTCATCACGGTCACTCCGACGCCGTGGCTCAACAACCGCCACACCATCTTCGGCGAGGTGGTGAAGGGCCAGGAGCAGGTGGACCGGATCGCCAACACCATCCCCAAAGGGCCGAGCGACCGGCCGGTGAAGGACGTGCTGATCAGCAAGCTGACGATCAGCACTGCCCTCTGAAGCTCGTTCGTCCTAGGCCCGGCCTGGCCGGGGCGCGGGCCTCGATTGGGGTCGGCCGAGACTAGGCTTCTGAACGGAGGCGCGGCGTGGCCGGTGCTCAGCGACGCAGCGGGTTCGCCGCACTGATCGGCCGGCCGAACGTCGGCAAGAGCACGCTGCTCAACCGGCTCACCGGTGAGAAGCTGGCGATCGTCTCGCCCAAGCCGCAGACCACCCGGAACCGGATCCTCGGGGTAGTCACCAGGCAGCAGGGCCAGGTGGCCTTCCTGGACACCCCGGGCATCCACCGCGCGCGCGGCCAGCTCAACCGCTACATGCTGGAGGTGGCGCTCCAGGCGGCAGCGGAGGTGGATCTCCTGGTGTTCATGATCGAGGCGGCGGACGCCCTCGGCACCTCCGAGCGAAAGGCGCCGAGAGGACGGCCGCCCGGCCGCCCGGCCGTCACCTTGGGGAACCGCTTCATCCTGGAAAGGCTCCATCAGCTCGGCAAGCCCACCTTCCTGGTCATCAACAAGATCGACCAGATCGAAAGGCGGCTGCTCCTGCCGCTGATCGAGCTGTACCGCTCCGAGTTCCCCTTCGCGGAGGTGGTGCCGATCTCCGCTCGGAGCGGCGAGGGGGTGGAGGAGCTGCTCGGCTCGGTGCTCCAGCATCTGCCGGAGGCGGAGCCGATGTTCGCCGAGGACATGCTCACCGACCAGGCCGAGCGGCAGCTGGTGGCGGAGTATGTCCGCGAGCAGGTGCTCGCGCACTGCCGCGAGGAGATCCCCTACTCGGCGGCGGTGGTGGTGGACGTGTTCGACGAGTCGGAGCGCGCCCGCCCGCCGGACACGCCACCCGATCGGCTCTCGGGACTGGTGCGGATCGAGGCCTCGATCTTCGTGGAGCGGGAGAGCCAGAAGGCGATCGTGATCGGCAAGAAGGGGCAGATGCTCAAGCGGATCGGCACCGATGCCCGGAAGTCCATCGAGCGGCTGCTCGGCGCGCACGTGTACCTCTCCTTGCGGGTGCGGGTGGAGCCGGGTTGGAGCGAGCGGCCCGAGGCGCTGAGAAAGCTGGGCTACCGATGAAGCCGGTGGTGGCGATCGTCGGCCGGCCCAACGTGGGCAAGTCGACCCTGTTCAATCGGCTGGCGGGGCGGCGGCTGGCGCTGGTGGAGAACGTGCCCGGCGTCACCCGCGACCGCAACTACGCCGACGCCGAGTGGGGCGGCCGCACTTTTACCTTGGTGGACACCGGCGGCTTCATCCCCGCCGAGCGCGAGGTGCTCCAGCGAGAGGTCCGCGAGCAGGCGCAGGCCGCGGTCGAGGAGGCTGACCTGATCCTATTCGTCGTGGACGGGCGGGCCGGCCTCACTGCCACGGACCAGGAGGTGGCCGACTTTCTCCGCCGCGGCGGGAAGCGGGTGTTCCTCGCGGTCAACAAGGTCGACACCGAGAAGGTCCGCGACGCCGCGGTGGCCGACTTCTACCGGCTCGGGCTGGGGGAGTTGTTCGACGTCTCCGCGGAGCACGGCCGGGGGTTGACCGAGCTGGTGGACGGGCTTTTGGGGGCGCTCCCGCCCGCGGAAGAGGAAGAGGAGCGAGGCGAGGCGATAAGGCTCGCGGTGGTGGGCCGGCCCAACGTGGGCAAGAGCACGCTGGTGAACGCGCTCCTCGGGGAGCAGCGCCTCATCACCAGCGCGGTGGCAGGCACCACCCGCGACGCCATCGACGCCGAGCTTTCCTTCGAGGGCCGCCGTTTCGTGCTCACCGACACCGCCGGCATCAGGCGGAAATCGACCATCGCCCACCGGTTGGAGCAGTACGCGGTGCTCCGTGCGCTCAAGGCCATCGAGCGGAGCGACGTGGCGGCCCTGGTCCTCGACGCCACCGAGCCGGCGGTGGACCAGGACGCGCGCATCGCCTCTCTCGCGGAGGAGAAGGGGCGGGCGCTCGTCCTGGTGGTGAACAAGTGGGACCTCGTCCGCGACCGGGTGCGGGAGGAAGACTTCCGCGCCGGCCTCAAGCGCCGGCTTCCCTTCGTCGCCTGGGCCCCGGTGGTTTTCATCTCGGCGCTCGAAGGCCAAAGGGTGCAGAAGCTGCTCGAGCTGGCGGCGCGCCTGAACGACCAGACCGCCTTTCGCGCCCCGACCCCGAGGCTGAACCGGCTGCTCGAGCACGTGAGCGAGGAGCACCCGGCGCCGTTCGCCAAGGGGAGGCGGATCCGCCTCTACTACGCCGCGCAGGTGGGCGCCTCTCCGCCTACTTTCGCCTTCGTCTGCAACCTCCCCCAGCAAGTCCCCCAGCAGTACAAGCGATACCTCGAGCACCAGCTCCGGGACGCCTTCGAGCTGAAGGTGCCGATCCGGCTGTTGTTCCGCGAGCGCCCGGGAAAGGCCCGCCGGGAAGCCAAGGTCGGGCAAATGATCGCCCGGAGGCGGCGCTGAGCGTTCCCTCTCCGCGGGCGAAAGAGGCCCAAGCGACGATCAAAACTCGCCGCTCCGCCAGCCGATCCGGATGAGGAACGCCCGGGAGTCGGGGAAACCTCCGGTCGCGAGGGCGATGCCGTAGCTGGCCTCGGCGCCGCCGAACCAGCGTTCACCCAGGGGCACGAGCAGCCCCAGGGCAAGGCTCCCGGCGAGACTTACGCTCGCGGTGCCGTCGTCCGGACTGAGCAGAATGGCGCCGAGGGAGAGCCCGGCATAAGGGACCGCGGCATCCACGTCGAATCGGTACAGCAGCGCCGCCGCGAGCGACGAGCGCCCAAGCTGCCTCGGCCCGAGCGTCTGCTCCACGCGGTGGACGGACTGCTCGAGTGACAGCCGAAAGGCGAGCTGGCGAACGATCGACAGCTCGGAGCTGACGCCGACCGCCGGACCGAGTTGGGCACCGTCCACGCTGGGCTGCGCCACGCCTGCCTGCGCGCCGACCAGTGACTGCCGCGGCGGAGGTTCGCCACGCGCCAGAAGGGGCGCCGCGAGGAGCGTCAGGCCCACGAAGAGCGGTCGCACGCCGGGCACCGTACCGTGCCTGTGCGCTCGCCGCACACTTCGATTGACACTCCTCGCGGGCGCTCCTTACATTTCGCCGCCTTTTTGCAGGGCGAGGATGAGCGTGTCCGAAAAACTGACCCGGAAGGAGCTCAAGCAGCCGGACGCTTTCCAGAAGGCCGGCTCGCAGGTCGGCGCCTGGGTGATCGAGCGCCGGCGAACGGTGGTGGCGGCGGGGGTGCTCGCGCTGCTCGGCTTTGGCGGAGTGGCGCTGGCGAACTACCTGGCCGTCCGCGGCGAGGAGCGAGCCGCCCAGGAGCTGGGCGGCGCCCTGGCGGCGATGTCCCTCCCGGTCGAGGCCTCGGGGCAAACCACCGCCGGCGGGAAGGCGCCCTACAAGAGCGAGCTGGAGAAAGACGAGGCGGTGGCGAAGGCCCTCGGCGAGTTCCGCCAGAAGCACGCGAGCGGGAAGTCTTCGGCGGCCGCCGCGCTCCCGCTCGGCCATGCCCTGTTCCGCCTCGGCCGCCACGATCAGGCGCTGGCTGCCTTCGAGGACTTCCTCAAGGGCGCGCCGGCGGGAGAGCCGCTCCGCGCGACCGCAGTAGAGGGGAAGGGCTACGTCCTCGAAGCGAAGGGCGAGCTGGACCAAGCGCTGGCCGCCTACGACCAGCTCTCGCGCGAGGCGACCGGCGAGTTCATGAACGGAATGGGGCTCTACCACCGCGCGCGGGTGTTGATCCTGCAAGGGAAGAAGGAAGAGGCGGCCAAGCAGCTCTCCGAGATTCCCGCTACCGCGCCCAACTCCGCGGCGGCGAGGCTGGCCACCGAGCGGATGGCGCTGCTCGCGGCCGAGGGCGTCAACGTGCCGCCCCCGGCGAAGCCCGCCGACGCGGGGCAGTGAAGGCGCTGGCAGTGCATCATGGTCGGAGAAAAGTCCGTGGACCTTGACGGCGACGGCGAGGTGAACGTGGTCGAGAACTGTCGAAACGATCGCCCACGGCCTCGTCGCCGTTCACGTCGCCGTCCACGTTCACGTCTACGTCCACGTCCACGTGCACGTCTACGTTCAGGCGGACGGGCGTCATGATGCGGCATCGCACTCGCCTGCTGGCGCTGGCGGCGTTCGCCGCGGTGGCCGGTTGCCGCTGGATTCCGCTGTCGAACGACCCCACCACCCCGGGCCGCGATACCAGCCCTCCGGCGATCTACGCGGTGGACTGGTGGGTGCCCCTCGTAGCGCCCAGGCTTTGGGAGTACGCGCCCCGCGAGCCCGCCGCTCCCGCGATCGATCCGGACACCCAGCGGGTGGTGGTCGCCACCCGGGACGGCGTCGTGCGCGCCCTCTCGCCCCTGGATGGCAGGGTGGAGTGGGAGTTCAAGACCTCCGGGGGCTTCAGCGCTGGGCCGCTGGTGCGCGAAGGCGTCGTCTACGTGCCGGGCGGGGACGGAGCTCTCTACGCCTTGAAGGCGGCCACCGGCGACCAGCTGTGGCGCTACGCCTCGGGAGAGGAGCTGGGGACCACCCCGGTGTTCGCTTCGGGGAAGCTGCTGGTGGCCTCCAACACCGACACCCTCTACGCAGTCGACGCGGCGAGCGGAAAGTGGTCGTGGCAGTACCGAAGGGACGCGCCCAGCGGCTTCACCATCCGCGGCGCGGCCGCGCCCAAGGTGGACTCGGGAGTGGCCTTCGTGGGCTTCTCCGACGGCTACCTCGTGGCCCTGGAAGTGGCGGACGGCGCGATGAAGTGGGAGCGTGCGCTCGGGGGCAGCGCCAAACAGTTCCTCGACGTGGACTCCACCCCGGTGCTCGACGAGGCCGGGAGGGTGTACGTTGCCTCGTACCAACAGGGGGTCTACGCGCTCTCGCCGGAGACGGGAGAGATCGACTGGCATAGCCCCAAGGTGGGCGTGACCGGCCTGGCGATCCGCGGCGAAGTGCTCTACGCGATGGGCGACTCCCAGCTCGCCGCGCTGCACTCGCGGGACGGCCGAGCGCTCTGGTCGCTCGACCTGCACGGACGTGCGGCGAGATTGCCCGCCTTCGCGCGGGGGATGTTGGTGGTGCCGGTGGGAGGCGCCCTCTTGTTCGTCGACCCATCCACCGGCCGTGCCCAGACCGCGTTCGACCCGGGGAAGGGCGTCACCGCCACGCCGGCCAAGGCGGCGCCCAGGCTGTACGTCCTCTCGAACCTTGGCTACCTGTACGCGATGAGGCTGGTGGGGAGCGGCGGTTGAGCAGGCGGGTGAGGGTGGTGGCAGCGCTCATCCCGCATCTTTCCCAGCCCGGCCGCTACCTTGTGCAGCAGCGGCTACCGGGCGGGAGCCGGCCGCTCCAGTGGGAATTCCCGGGCGGGAAGGTGGAGGAAGCAGAGAGCGACGAGCAGGCCCTCATGCGCGAGTGCCGCGAGGAGCTGGGCGTCGAGCTGGAGGTGGGCCGCGCGCTGACCTCCAAAGTGCACCAGTATCCGGATCTCTCCGTGGAGCTGGTGCTCTACGAGGCGCGCATCGCGTCGGGGGAGCCGCAGTGCCTGGGCGCGCACGCGCTCGCGTTCCTCGCCGCCGAGGAGATGCGGTCGCGGGACTTCTGCGAGGCCGACCGGCCCCTGGTGGAGGCGCTGGCTTCCGGGCGCCTCTGAACGGGCGTATCGTGCGCGGGAGTGATCGTCCGCACGTTTCAGCACATCCCCGGAGTCGGGCCGTGGCGCGAGAAGGATCTCTGGGCCCGCGGGATCGAGACCTGGGACGACTTCCCCCCGGTGGGCTCGGGAGCGGTGCTGTCGGCGAAGCAGGATGACGCCGCCAGAGCACGCATCGCGGAGGCGCGAGAGGCCCTGGCCGAGCGCGACCTCCGGCGGCTGGCAGCGTTGATCCCCCAGCGCGAGCACTGGAGGCTCTATCCGGCGTTCGCCTCCGAGGCGGTCTTCTTCGACATCGAGGCGGACGGCGGCCCCGGCTCCCAGGAGCCGACGGTGGTGAGCCTGTTCGATGAGGCAGGCCTCCGGGTCTTCATCGAGGGCAGAAACCTGCGCGAGCTTCCCGCCGCGCTCGCCGAGCGGCCCCTGTGGGTCACGTTCAACGGAGGCTGCTACGACATCCCGGTGCTGCAGCGGAGGTTCGCGCGCTTCCCGGCGCCGGCGGCGCACGTGGATCTGCGTTTCCTCTGCCGGAAGGTGCGGCTGCCCGGCGGGCTCAAGCGGGTGGAGGAGAAGGTCGGGCTGTCTCGGCCGCCACACCTCAAGGGGGTCAACGGCTGGGACGCGGTGCTCTTGTGGAGGGCCTACAAGCAACTGGGCGACATCGAGGCCCTGCGCTTTTTGGTCGAGTACAACCTCTACGATTCGATCAATCTCCGGGCTCTGCTCGAGCTCGCCTACAACCGCGCGGTGGAGGAGCTGGCCTGCCGCGTCCCCGCGCTGCCGGTGTTCACCCGAGGCGACGTGCTGTACGACGTGAGCAAGCTCATCCTTTCGCTCGGGCCAACGCGGAGAGACTTGGGCGTCCTCCGGCGCGTCCGGAAGGGCGCCCTCCAGGCCGTCTAGCGGCGCTTCTTCTTTGGCTTCTTCGCCGGCTTCTTCTTCGAGGCCTTCTCCCGTTCGCCGGAGACCTGGATCTCCAGGCGAACGTCGGCGTGCGCGTCGCCGCGCGCATCGGTGAAGGCGCCACCGGTCTGGGCATCGAGGACGATGGCGTAGCGTTGGCCGCTCCTCAGCGGTTCGGGAAGGGAGATTTCGTACCGGAGCGAGTCGGGCAGGTCCTCGGCCCGGTCGTCGGACACCACGGCGCGTTCGGCCTCGTCGAACAGCCGAACCCGGTAGTTGCGGAGCGGGAGGTTGGCGGTGAGTTGCAGGGACCGAACCGGCTCCACCAGAGGGCGCTTGTGCTGGCCGAAATCGAGCGGCGCGGCGCCGCCATCCGGGAGCGAGGCGTGGACGCGGATCTCCAGGGGAACGCGGGGCGGCTCTGCGATGCCGGCGTCGATCGGCCCGGCATCCGTCTGGCCGGCGTCGGGCGGCGGAGGGAGCCGTTGAGGACAGCCAGCCAACGCCAGGAGCAGCAGATGAATTGGCCGGAACTGGCGCCGCATGGCTCAGTGTTGCCAGTCGGTGAAAGCTTCTTCCAGCGTCGCCCGGGCGATGCCGTGGCGCCGGACCAGCTCGTCGATCCAGCCCGGGCGCTTGCCGCGGACGACCGCCCGCGCCATCACCCGGGCAATGGCGATCGCCGGAGCGATGGTCACCGCCAGCGCGGCGATCGCCGTCACGTAGGGGACGTGCATGCCCCACATCCCGAATTGCAGCTCCCGGAGGACGAAATAGAGCCCAAAGCTCGCCAGGACTCCGGTGGCGATGATCGGCGCCGCCACGTAGGTGGAGAGCCGGGCGCCGCGCTTGGCCAGCGCCTCGATCGCCTCGAGCTCGATCTCGTGGCTGGGCATGACGGGAGGGCGGCGCCTTAGTTTACATAATGCATGTTATCGGACGTTGACGCCTCATCGCGCCTTCGTGGCGCAGGCGGTGAAGAGTGGCAGGCCTCCGAACTCGCCCAAAAGCCTCTCGCCGTGTTTCTGAACGGTCGTCGCCTTTCGCGGCTTGCCGTTCCCCGACTTGGGAAACACCAAGTACGCCACGTTCGCCTTGGCGCCGCCCGTCCTCGGCTCGGCGGGAATGCCCAAGGTCCGCGCCAGCGCGATGGAGCCGGCGCCGATCACGCCATTTTCGCTCTGGTCCGCCACGACGCCGAAGGCGAGCTTCCCGTTCACCACGTTCAGGATCGCCGCCAGGTCGCCCAGCTTGACGCCCGATTTGGAGCCGGCCTCCAACAGCTCCGGAGGCAGCGCCACGTACTCCACCTGGTCCGAGTTGACGTAACGCCGCGGGTCCTTCCGCTGGCGCGACTCGTCTTGCAACGCCGTCACCGAGACGTAGAAGCCAGGCGCGGGATCCTTCGGGCCTTGGACCAGCGGCTTTCCGTCGGGTTTGCCTCCCACGGTCGCCACCCGGAGCCAGGCCCCCGGCTTGCCGGCGTTGGCCAACGCGTCCAGCCCCTTGTCCTCCGGGTGGTAGGCGCTGGGCGCTCCGGCGGCGGCGATCGCCAGGCCGTTGCGGAAGAACAGCGCCTCCTGGCCCTTGTGGCGCCACACCGTCTCGCCGGCGACCTCGATCACTTTCTCCGGCCGGCACTCGAGCGGGTTGCCGGCGTCCTCCGCTCGCGCCGCGGCGCCGAAGAGGGCCACCGCGCAAAGGCTCGGGCACATCCAGGTCGGTCTGCTCAATTCTCTCTCCCCCGGGGACGGGGAGGTTATCGCTGTCTCGCCGTTTGCGCACCGGCGCACTTGACGCCGGCCCTCCGCGCGCGACACAACCCGCCAGCGCCCTGGAGGCAAGATGAAGCGCGTTGTCACGCTGGCAGCCTTGGCCCTTACGTCCGCCGCGTTGGCCGAAGAGGGCATGTGGACCTTGAACGACTTCCCCGCGGCCAGGGTGAAGCAGAAGTACGGCTTCGCACCGGACAAGCAGTGGCTGGACCACGTGCGCCTCTCCTCGGTGCGCCTGGCCGGCGGCTGCTCCGCCAGCTTGGTGTCGGCGCGCGGGCTGGTGATGACCAACCACCACTGCGCGCACTCGTGCATCGAGCAGCTCTCCACGCCGAAGAGGGACCTGGTGTCGGCGGGCCTCCACGCGCGCGAGCCGAAGGAAGAGGTGCGCTGCCCGGAGGTGGAGGTCAACCAACTGGTGGAGATCACCGACGTCACCGCGCGAATCACGGCCGCCACCAAAGGGCTGAGCGGCAAGGCCTTCAACGACGCCCAGAAGTCCGAGATGTCCAAGGTCGAGAAGGAGTGCGCCACCTCCGACGCGGTCCGCTGCGACGTGGTGACGCTCTACCGTGGCGGCAAGTACGACCTGTACAAGTACCGCCGCTACCAGGACGTCCGGCTGGTGTTCGCTCCCGAGCTGGCGATCGCCTTCTTCGGCGGCGACCCCGACAACTTCATGTTCCCGCGCTGGGACCTGGATGTCGCCTTCCTGCGCGTCTACGAAGGCGGCAAACCGCTCCAGGCCGGGCATTTCTTCCGCTTCTCCGAGGCCGGCCCAAAGGGAGAGGAGCTGGTCTTCGTCTCCGGCCACCCGGGAGGGACCAGCCGGCTCCTCACGGTGGCCCAGCTCGAGTTCGAGCGGGACCTCAGGCTTCCCCGGGCGCTGCTCTGGCTCGCGGAGATGCGGGGCTACCTCACCCAGTTCCAGACCAAGAGCGCCGAGCACAAGCGGATCGCCAACACCTGGCTGTTCGGCGTGGAGAACTCCCTCAAGGCGCTCAAGGGCCGCCACCGGGCCCTGCTCGGCCGCACGCTGATCGAACACCGCGCCGCCGAGGAGAAGTCGCTCGAGGCCAAGGTGCAGGCGGACCCCAAGCTCAAGGAGGCATACGGCGATGCCTGGCCGACCATCGCCGGCGCCCTGGAGCGGCACCGGCCGATCTACGTGCGCCACCAGATGCTCGAGGGCGCCCGCGCCTTCCTCTCCGAACAGGCGGGCGTCGCCCGCACGCTGGTGCGCGCCGCCGACGAATTGTCCAAGAAGAACGAGGAGCGCCTCCGCGAGTACGCCGACTCCAAGCTCCCCGCCCTCAAGCAAGGCCTGTTCAGCCCCGCGCCCATCTACGACGAGCTGGAGGCCGCCACCCTCACCTTCTCCCTGACCAAGCTCCGGGAGGAGCTGGGGCCCGACGATCCGATCGTTCGCAAGGTGCTCGGCGACCGCTCGCCGGCGGAGCTGGCCCGCCTTTTGGTGAAGGGCACCCGCCTCAAGGAGGTGAAGGTCCGCAAGGCCCTCTTCGACGGCGGGAAGAAGGCCATCGAGGCCTCGGCCGATCCGATGATCAAGCTGATGCGCGAGATCGACGCTGAGGCCCGGGCGGTGCGGGCGAAGTACGAGGACGAGGTGGAGGCTCCCCTCAAGCTGGGCGGCGAGAAGCTTGCCCGGGCGATGTTCGAGGTGTACGGGACCAGCATCTACCCCGACGCCACCTTCACGCTCCGGCTGTCGTACGGCCAGGTGAAGGGATGGACGGAGGAGGGCCGGGAGGTCGCGCCCTTCACCGACTTCGCCGGCCTCTTCCGGCGCGCCACCGGCCGCGAGCCCTTCGCCCTGCCGAGAAGCTGGCTGTCCGCCAAGGACCGCCTCAATCCGGAATCGAGGCTCGACTTCGCCGCCTCCACCGACATCATTGGCGGCAATTCCGGCTCGCCGGTGGTCAACAAGGACGCCGAGGTGGTCGGCCTGGTGTTCGACGGGAACATCCACTCCCTCGGAGGCGACTACGGCTTCGACGAGTCGTTGAACCGCACCGTGGCAGTCCACAGCCAGGCCATCCTCGAGGCGCTGGAGAAGGTCTACGGCGCGCGGCGCGTCCTGGAGGAGCTGAGGCCGCCGGCCGGACCGAAGGCGGGGGCGCCGTAGGAGCGCACCCTCACCCTATCCTTTTCCGCCCGCGGGAGAGGGTTCCACTATTCCCATTCGATGGTGGCGGGCGGCTTCGAGGAGATGTCGTAGACCACCCGGTTGATCCCGCGCACTTCGTTGATGACGCGCGAGGAGATCCGCTCCAGCACCTCGTAGGGCAGCCGCGCCCAGTCGGCGGTCATCCCGTCGAGGCTGGTGACCGCGCGCAAGACCGCGGTGGCCTCGTAGGTGCGCTCGTCCCCCATCACCCCCACGCTCTGGATGGGCAGGAGCACCGCGAAGGCCTGCCACAGCTCGCGGTAGAGCTTGGCCTTGCGGATCTCGTCCTGGACGATCCAGTCCGCCTTGCGCAGCGTGGCCAAGCGCTCCTCGGTGACCTCTCCCAGCACCCGGATGGCCAGCCCCGGGCCGGGGAACGGGTGGCGCCCGACCAGCTCTTCCGGCAGCCCCAGCTCCCGCCCGAGCACCCGCACTTCGTCCTTGAACAGCTCGCGCAGGGGCTCCACCAACCGCAGCTTCATCACCTCTGGGAGCCCACCCACGTTGTGGTGGCTCTTGATGGTGGCCGAAGGCCCCTTGGTGGAGATGGACTCGATCACGTCAGGGTAGAGGGTGCCCTGGGCGAGGAACTGGGCGTCCTGCACCTCGCGCGAGGCCTCCTCGAACACCGCGATGAACTCGCCGCCGATGATCTTCCGCTTCCGCTCCGGATCCGCGACTTGGGCCAGCTTGGCGAGGAAGCGCGCGCGCGCGTCGACGGTGCGCACCGGTACGTGGAAGCGCCCGGCGAAGAGCGACTCCACTTGCTCCCGCTCGCCGTCCCGAAGCAGCCCGTTGTCCACGAAGATGCACTGGAGCCGGTCGCCGATGGCCCGGTGGATGAGCAGCGCCGCCACCGAGCTGTCCACCCCGCCGGAGAGCGCGCAGATCACCTTCCCGTCGCCCACCTGCCTCCTGATGGCCTCCTCCGCCTCGCGGGCGAAGCCCTTCATCGACCAGTTCCCCGACAGCTTGCAGTCGGCGAAGAGGAAGGACTTCAGCATCTCCTTGCCCTGGGGGGTGTGCACCACCTCCGGGTGGAACTGCAGCCCGAAGACGGGCCGGAAGTCGTGCGCCGCCGCCGCGTAGGGCGCTGAGGGAGTCCTCCCGATCGCGGAGAAGTTGTCCGGCAGCGATTCCACCCGGTCGCCGTGGCTCATCCACACCTTCAACAGCTCGCCCTTCTTGAACGAGGCGAATGGCCCCCGCGAGCGGACCACCTCCACCTCCGCCGGGCCGTACTCCCGCTGCGCGCTCTGGTCCACCCTCCCGCCCAGCATCTTCGCCAGGAGCTGCAGCCCGTAGCAGATGCCCAGGACTGGCACCCCCAGCTCGAACACCGCGGGATCGCACCTGGGCGAGGCGGGCGCCTCCACCGAGGCCGGCCCTCCCGAGAGGATGATCCCCTTGGGGGCGAAGGCGCGAATCTCCGAGGCCGGCAGGTCCGGGCGGTGGATCTCGCAGTAAACCCCCAGCTCCCTCACCCGGCGCGCGATGAGCTGGGTGTACTGGCTCCCGAAGTCGAGGATGAGGACCTTCTCAGCGTGGACGTCCACCGGCCGCCTCCCGGCTGTTGCGTTGACAGCAGCCTCTAGCGCTACAAGACTTCGGACGCCAATGCAAAACGCTCTCCCCGCCCGCCTGCTTCGCGTGCTTGCCCCGGTGGCGGTCCTCGCCTGCTCCTGCGTGAAGGACATCTCCTCGGACGAGCGGCTGGAGAGGGAAACCAGCACCGGCCCGGTCGGCAAGGCGCTCGACGCCGAAGCGCTGGCCAAGGTGAGCTGCGCCGACGTGCAGCGCGAGCTGGCCATGGCCCGCAGCGACAGCAAGCCCGAAGCCGACCGGGTGCTCGCCTATGTCGCCCTCTTCCAGAGCCTCAAGGACCGCACCCAGACCTTCGAGGGGGCGATGGCCAGAAACCCCGACCTCGCCTACCAGGACGGGAGCCAGGCGCTGGTGGCGGCCAAGGACGTCTGCGTCCAGCAGACCGCCGACGTCCGGGTAGAGTTCGAGCGCTACGTGCGAGAGCTGGTGGACGTTCCCACGGTGCAGGAGATCAAGGGCGGCAGCATGGTCACCGTCGCCCGGCTGGACTTCGACACCTTGCGCCAGGCGATCGAGGCCCTGAGCCCCGACGACAAAGACCACCTGATGGGCCGGGTGGCCGCCGCGGAGAAGAAGGTCGAGGTCCGGCACGAGGGCAAGCGGCGAGGGAAGTAGCGGCCCAAAGTCGAGCCCCGGCTCGGATTCACTCCATCCGGTAGTTCGGCGCCTCCTCGGTGATGATCACGTCGTGCACGTGGCTCTCCTTGAGCCCCGCCTGGGTGATCCGCACGAACTGGGCCTTCTTCCGTAGCTCCTCGATGGTGCAGCAGCCCACGTAGCCCATCCCACTCCGGACGCCGCCCAGGAGTTGGTACACGTTCATCGCCAGCGCGCCCTTGTACGGCACTCTGCCCTCGATGCCCTCGGGGACCAGCTTGGGATCCTCCACCTCGCCCTGGAAGTAGCGGTCCTTGGCGCCGCGCTTCATCGCCCCGAGCGAGCCCATGCCGCGGTAGCTCTTGTACGAGCGCCCCTGGTAGAGGATGACGTCCCCGGGCGCCTCCTCGGTGCCGGCGAACAAAGAGCCGATCATCACCGTGCTCGCCCCGGCGGCCAGCGCCTTCACCACGTCCCCGGAGTACTTCACCCCGCCGTCGGAGATCACCGGCACCCCGTGCTGGTCGGCCTCGCGGGAGCACTCGTCCACCGCGGTGATCTGCGGGACCCCCACCCCGGCGATCACCCGGGTGGTGCAGATCGAGCCTGGGCCGATGCCGACCTTCACTGCGTCCACTCCGGCCTGGATGAGCGAGCGAGTCCCCTCGGCGGTGGCCACGTTCCCCGCCACCAGCTCGAAGCCCTTGGGCCAGTTCCGCCGGGTGTCCCGCACCGCCTCGATCACGCCTTTGGAGTGGCCATGGGCGGTGTCGATCACGATCACGTCCACCCCGGCCCGGCAGAGCGCGTCCACCCTATGTTCCCGGTCGGGCCCCACTCCGACCGCCGCCGCGCACATGAGGCGCTCCTTGGAGTCCTTCGCCGCGTTTGGGTGCGCCCGCCGCTTCTCGATGTCCTTGATGGTGATGAGCCCCTTGAGCTCGAAGTCGTCGTCCACCACCAGGAGCTTCTCGATCCGCTTCTCGTGCAAGAGCTCGATCGCCTGATCCTGGGTGACGCCCTCCTTGGCGGTGACGAGCTTCTTGGTCATCACCTCCTCGACCTTGAGGCCCAGGTTCCGCTCGAACCGGACGTCGCGGGTGGTGATGATTCCCACCAGCCGCCGCCCTTTCACCACCGGGATGCCCGAGATGCTGTTCTGCCGCATCAGCTCGATCGCGGCCGAGAGGGGCTCCTCCGGAGCGATGGTCACCGGGTCCAGCACCATGCCGCTCTCGTACTTCTTCACCTTGGCGACCTCGAGGGCCTGCCGGTCGGCGGGCATGTTCTTGTGGACGACACCGATGCCGCCCGCCTGCGCCATGGCGATGGCGGTGCCCGCCTCGGTCACGGTATCCATTGCGGCGGAGAGCAGCGGGATCTTCAGCGCCAGGTTCCTGGTCAGCCGGGTGGACAGCTCCACCTGGCCGGGCAGCACCTGGCTCTCGGCGGGAAGCAAGAGGACGTCGTCAAAAGTGAGGGCAAGGCGAAGATCCCGATTCAGCATGGCGGATAGATAGAAGATCTGACGTTCGTTTTGAACCTTTGCCGGATGGGGCTAACTTCCCCTGCCGGGGGCCGCGGAGCGGCCGAGAGACGGAAATTGGCAGAAAAACCTCAGGGCGCGGTCGGCCTCGCGGCTAGGCTGCCCTTCGCCAGTGCGGAGGAGTTCCTGGCGAAGTACGGCGCCAACCTGACCCGCGGGGGTGTCTACCTCCGCTCGCGGATGGTCAAGGCCCCAGGCACGGTGGTCAACCTGGACCTCCGGCTCGCCAATGGGACCTGCCTCATCCACGCCCAGGCGGTCGTGCAGTTCGTCACCGGGCAAAAGGGCACCGGCGTGCCCGGCATGGGGCTCAAGTTCCTGCTCCTAGACCAGGCCAGCCAGCGCTTCGTCGACTCCGCGGCGGCCTCCCTGCCACACGGCAAGTCTGCCGACCCGCCGGTGCCTCCCGGTGTGGGCCCGGCGGAGTTCCAAAAGCCCGGCGGGATTGGCTCCCCTGCTCCCGCGAGTGCCGGCGCATCCGCCGCAAAGGCCGCGCCGGCTGCCGCTCACCCGCCAGGGCCGGCTCCCAAGGCGCCTGCGATGGCCGCATCTGTGGGCAGCGCTGCGCCGGTGATCACCGCCCCGCCGTTCGAGGAGCCCAAGGAGGAGCCCAAGCGCCAGGGGGCCGTCATCGGCATCGACCTGGGAACGACGAACTCCTGCGCGGCCATCGTGAGGAACAACCGGCCTGAGGTCTTGCTAAGCCGGGAAGGCTACAACACGGTCCCCTCCATCATCGCCCTCAACGCCCGAGGGAAGCTGGTGGTCGGGCACCCGGCAAAGGGGCAGATGCTCACCAACCCGAGGCTGACCGTGTACGGCGCCAAGCGGTTGGTCGGGCGCCCCTTCAATTCGCCGACGGTGCAGCAGATCAAGGACCGCTTCCACTACGAGATCGCCGACGGCCCGAAGGGCGAGGCGGCGGTGAAGCTGGGAGACCGCGTCTACTCGCTGCAGCAGATCTCGGCGCTGGTCCTCCGCGAGGTGCGGGAGATTGCGCAGAACCAGATCGGCCAAGAGGTGTCGCGGGCGGTGATCACCGTCCCGGCCTACTACAACGACCACCAGCGCCAGGCCGTGCGGGAGTCCGGCCGGCTCGCCGGGCTGTACGTGGAGCGCATCCTGAACGAGCCGACCTCGGCGGCGCTGGCCTACGGCTACGGCCGAAAGTTACAGCAGCGAGTGCTGGTGTACGACCTCGGCGGCGGCACCTTCGACGCGTCCGTACTGGAGCTGAACGACAACATCTACGAGGTGGTCTCCACCGGCGGGGACACCTTCCTCGGCGGCATCGACTTCGACAACGCGCTGGTGAGCTGGCTGCTCGTGGAGTTCGAGCGGAAGAACGGGCTGCCGTTCCAGGGCGACCGGGTGGCGATGCAGCGGATCGCCGACGCGGCCGAGCGGGCCAAGTGCGTCCTCTCCGAGCGGAGGGACACCCGGGTCCACGTGCCCTTCGTGACGATGATCGACAACAAGCCCTACGACATCGACATCACCCTCTCCCGGGACAAGCTGGTGGAGCTGACCACCGCCCTGGTCGACCGCACCATCGCGGTGTGCAAGGAGGTGCTGGCCGCCAAGGGCCTCACTCCCGCGAACATCGACGAGGTGATCCTGGTCGGAGGCCAGAGCCGGGCGCCGCTGGTCCAGCAGAAGGTTTCCGAGTTCTTCGGCAAGGCCCCCTCGAAGAGCGTCCACCCGGACGAGGCGGTGGCGCTGGGGGCGGCCTTGCTCGCCTACTCCCTGGGACAGCTCGAGGGCGTGCTCCTGATCGACGTCTTGCCGATGGCAATCGGGGTCGGGCTCCCCGGGGGGCGCTTCAAGCCAATCATCGAGCGGAACACCTCGCTGCCGGCGAACAAGAGCTACACCATCGCCACCGCGCGGGACGGGCAGACGGAGCTGGAGTTGTCGTTGTTCCAGGGCGACCGCGAGCGGGCCCAAGACAACGAGTACCTTGGCACCCTCACCCTGAGCGGGCTGCCCAAGGGGCCCAGAGGGTCGATCCGCGTGGGGGTGACCTTCGAGGTGAACAACGAGTGCATCCTGAAGGTCACCGCGCGCGAGCTGTCGACCGGCCGCGAGGTGAGCAGCAGCTTCTCCACCCGCGACACGCCGGAAGCGGTGAAGCAGCGCATCGCCCAGGCGAGCTCGGGGACGATGGTGACGGGGGAGCACCCGGCGGTGGCTGCTCCCGCGCCGGCCAAGGGCAGCGCCCCGCAGCTCGCCCCCGCGCCTTTGGTGGCCGCGGCCGCGAAGAGCGGAGGCCTCCTCGGCTGGTTCAAGCGGCTGTTCGGCCGGGCCTGACGGGGCGAGCCAGGCTCCGGGCTTTGGCGATTGAGCCCGATCGTCTCGCCGGAGGCGGTCAAGCTCCAGAGGGACAGAGCTCGAAGCCCTGTTCCGCAAAGTGGTCGTCGAAAGCGAACGCGGTCCGCAGCGCGAGGTCGCGCATCAATTGAAAGCTGACGCAATCCACGAAGCTCAGCTCGCGCCGGTTCGCGGTCAGAACGCTCGAGAGGGCGCCCCCGTGCTCGGCGATGCTCACCCAGTGGACATCGAGCGACGGGAGCAGCGATTCTGCGAAAACGCGAAGCGCCTCCACTCCGAGGCGCCGCTGCACCAGCGCGAAGGTCTCCACCAGCACGTAGTTGGAGGTCATCAGCACCGCGTCGGCGTCGAGCAGGTCCTCTAGCGCCCCCTTGGCCGAAGGGTGGTTTGCGTCATCGCGGTCGAGGATGGCGTAGAGGGCGGAGGTGTCGACGAACACCTTCACCCGCGGAAAGCCTCGGCCAGGTAGGCATCATGCTGAGTGGAGGCGTCCTTCTTGCCCGAGCCGAATCGGCCCGCCGCTTCGAGCGCCATCCGCTTCCGTTCCCCTCGCGACACGGTCGATCCCCCGCGGAGGAACAGGGCGATGGCCCTCCGAACCGCCTCGGCCAAGGACGTTCCCTCCGACTCAGCCCGGCGCTTCAGCTGCTCGAGTTGTTCGTCCTCGAGCTGAATCTGCGTCCGAATCATGCCGTCATGATTAATCATCTGGCGACATGATGTCAAGACTCGCGCCAGGGTCGCACTTTCCATTGCTCACCCGGTGCGAAAGACCGCCAGGGGGGTCGGCAGCTACCCGTCGAGCCGGGGGCGCTTCACTTCAACGCGCCCATGCCGGCGGCGCGGTCGCGCCCGGTGTAACGGCCCGGCTCGTCGATCCGGGCTCTCGAGGCGATCCCCGCGCGATCGGTACCGCGCGGCGCGGTGGGTGCGGCCTCCAGGTTCTCCCCCGCGGGCAACGTCGCCATGGCCGGCTGCGCGGCGCGCACGCGCCGCCTGCGGATGAACCGGTAGACGGAATAGGCCGCCGCCAAAAGGGCGATCGCCACCACCACCCGTGCCTGCCCGCGCTTCACCGCGTCGATCAGAGCCTCCAGCTCGCCCCCGAAGTGGTAGCCCAGGACGACGAAGACGGGCGCGGAGGCCAGGGCCGCCACCCCGTCGAAGAAGATGAAGCGCGGGTAGCTCATCCCCGCCGAGCCGGCGGTGAAGAAGGTCACCGCTCGGACCCCCGGCAAGAAGCGGGCGATCATCACGATCTTCTGCCCGTGCCGGGCGAACAGCCCCTCCACCTTGGCCCGCTTCTCCGGGGTGACGATGCGCGCGAAGAAGCCGCCCGGGGTCCGGCCCACCTTGGTGCCCACGCGCCGCCCCGCGAAGAAGATGATCGAGTCCCCCACCAGGATTCCCAAGAAGCCGGTGACCATCATCGGGAGCAGCTTCGCCGAGCCAGTGTGGACCAGATACCCGCCGAGGATGAGCGAGATGTCCTCGGGCATCGGCACCCCGAGCCCGCACAAAAGGAGGATGATGAACACCGCCCCGTAGGCGACGAGCCCGTTGGTGTTCCCGACCACGTTGAGCAGCAGCTGTTCCACGCCTTCTACTTCCTCGGGGCCGGCCGCCGCGTCTCGGCCTTGGCCAGTGCATCCATCGCCCAGGAGTCGAGCGGCCTTCCCTCTTCGAACCCTCGGGCGATCTCGCGGAGCCCGAAGTAGCCGGTCTTGGCGGCACCCTCGTAGGCGGCCTCGGGCGCCTCGAGCGCGCGCAGCGCCACCGCCCTCGCGAACAGCGAGACGGCGTACTCCCCCACTCCCTGCTCATGGGCGCCCAGAAGCTGCGCTTCCTTGAGCAGCGCTGCGCCTCCAGCCCAGCCCGACTGGGCCCGCCTGGCGAGCTGGGGCTCCAAGAGCACGGCGGCGTACTCGCGGAGGACGCCCTCCAGGTTGGGCTTCTCGGACGGCCCGACCACGATCACCACCGCCCCCTCCCCCATCGCCGCGCGGACCGCGTCCTTTGCGTCGAGCAGGTTCATCACCAGGGTCGACTCCGGGCCGCCCTCCTGAGCGCGCAAGAGCCTCCGCGCCCGTCCCATGGGGCCGTCGAGGGCGGTGAGGTAGCCCTTGAGGCCCCTTCGGTACTCGGCCTGGACCGAGGCGAGCAGCTCCTCGAGCTTCCAGCCCGAGTAGGCCTTCGCGAGGAGCGCCTCCAGGCCCTTGAGGTCGGCGTGCTCCTTGGAGCGCGGTGCAGCGGAGAACGGCGGGGGACCGACGGACACCGCAAAGGCGAGGTAGCGCTGCAATGGCTGCGGGTGCGCATCGAAGAAGGTGTCGGCCAGCTTGCGCACCTCGGGATCCGAAGCGGCGAGCCGTTGCCGGACCTGTTGCCGCACCGGGTGAAAGACGCGCTTGGGGATGGGGTGGCTGCGCGAAACCGGCGCCTCGTCGTACCCCATCGCGTTGAGCAGCGCGTAGAGCGTGAAGACCCGCTCGTCGGCGCGCAGCTCGATCCCGTCTCCGGTGTAGAGGCTGGCGAACCAGTCGGCCTCGGCCCGGGCGGCGGAGGCGGCGAGCAGAGCGGCGGTCAGGGCGACGAGGCGCATCGCGGAGGGAGAGCGTAACACGCGCCGGAGGTAGGACGTTTCAACCGACCATCAGACGTTGGACAGCATGGCCTTGAAGGCGTCCTTGTTGTCGACGACCTTCTGCCCGAACAGGGAGACGATCCCCATCAAGAGCTTGAGGCAGGCCTGGGGCTTGGTGGCGAGCAGCTTCTGGAAGTCGGCGTGGCGGATCTCGTAGGCCACCACCGCCGAGGTGGCGGTGGCGGTGCACATCCTCTGCCCTTGCTGGATGAGGGACAGCTCCCCCAGGTAGTCGCCGGGCCCCAGCTCCCCCACCGCTACCTCCTCGCCGGCCTTGCTCTTGGAGGTGAGGCGCACCGTGCCCTCCCCCAGCACGAAGAGCGCATCGGCCATCATGTTCTCCACGAAGATCGGGACCCCCTTGGGGAATGCTCTCTCGGTGGCGATGCCCGCGATGATCTGCAAGCCGGTGTCGGTGAAGCCCTTGAACAGGGGACTTGCCTTCAAGGCGGCGACCGCGTTCATTGCCCGCGCTTCATAGCCTGGGTCCTCGTCGAAGGCCACCGCCGCCGGTGCGGGCTCCGGTGCGCCGCTTCGATCTCGGGAAATAGGCCCTCTTGCAGCGAGGCGAGCGCCCCGGCCACTGCGCGGCGGGGCTGGTTTCCGGTCCGGCCAGCGAGGTGGGAGTCACTCCCGGCGGGGCCGCGGCGTGCGCGCGCTCGGGGGGCGCGGGGCGAAGGTCCCCGAAGCCGACGCTGCCCCGGGCGCCCTCCTTCAAGGACACTCGGCCGGCCAGGCGTTGGCCGGCCTGCACCGCCGCCAGCTCGTACCTTCCTGGCGGAAGCGCCAGCAAGCGGGCGGCGGAGCCGTCCAGCCGGGCGATCACCTCGCCGCTCGAGGCGTCCACCACCGACAGCCGCTCGGACGCCGGCAGGGAAAGCGTGCTGCGAGCGCGGGAGAGCGACGAGAGCACCAGCTCGCCGTGGCCGCTCAGCCTGAGCCCGAAGCCCGGGTGCTGCGTGCCCGCCTCGGAGGTGCGCTCGTACGCGTAGCGGTAGGCCTCGTCGAGAGACACCCGGCCGTCGCCCGACCGGTCGGCCGCGCCGCGGAGACCAGCGAGCAGGTGGGAGGTGAAGACGCTCCCGCGCAGCTCGGCGGACTCCAGGGCCGACTCCCCGGCGGCGCTGGAGGCGATGAAGACTTCGCCGGTGGTGGTGAGGCGGTCCTCCACCGAGATCTCGAAGGCGGGGGCCGGCCGGCCGCCGGTGCGAAGGACCGAGGAGCTGCCGCACGCGTCCACCACGGCCACCTTGAGGTCGGCCCCGCTCTGGGCGAGAAGCTGCCGGAGCCGGCCGTAGGCGAGTCGCTCCTCGCCCAGCTCCAGTCCTTCCGCCGCTCCATGCCCGGAGAAGTAGAAGAACAGCAGTGACTGCCCCCCTTGGCGGCGGCGCTCGAGGATGCGCGCTTGGGCGGAGGAGAGCGCCTCCTCGATCTCCTTTCCCGACGGGCTGCGCAAGAGCGAGACGTCCCCCCGCTCGAATCCCCCGAGCTCGGCGAGGAGCCTCGCCACCCGGGAGGCGTCGCTCTCGGCGAACCGGAGCGAGGGCTTCCCGGCGCTGTCGGGGTGGCCCGCGACCACGGCGATCCGGAATGCGCCGTTCCCGCCCGCTCCGGCGAGCGCGCAGGCGGCGGCGAGGGCGAAGGCGACCGGCACGGCTCGGAGTGTACGACCCCAAAGGGCCCGGTGCTGCGCAAGCGACGGCGCTTTTTCGCGGGGCGAGGATCGTCTAAACACGCCGCATGGAGATCGAAGCCCTTCTCAAGAAGGTGGAACAGCTGGCGCCGCAGTTCGGCCGCGCCAGTGACGACCTCGCCGCGCTGGTCGGCCGGGCGCGTTCCAACGACTACAAGGGGGCGATGCAGAGCGCGCGCTTGGTGCTGGAGATGCTGCTCCGCTCGCTGGTGGCGACGGAGCTCAAGCAGACGCCGGGCAAGGCGATGCTCGACGAGCTGATCACCAAGTTCCGCCAGTCGGCCAACTCCGGAGTCGTCCCCACCACCGTGCTCGCCCACATGGGGACGGTGCAGGCCTGGGGGAACCTGAGCTCGCACGACCACGCGGGGAGCTTGCACGACGAAGGAGTGAGGGTCGGCCTGGAGGAGGCCGCCACCGCGCTCAACTCGATGCTGGCGATCCTCACCTGGTACGCGGCGAAGTACCCGAGCACTTCGGGGCCCGCCGGCCAGCCGGTCCCCCCGGAGGGCGCCTCGCCGGTGGTGAAGGATCGGGCGACCCCTTACGCGGGATCATCGGCGGTGGCGAGGCCTTTGGCGCAGAAGTCGGGCGGGCGAGGAATGGCCCTCGGGATCGCCGCCGTGTTCGTCCTGGCGGCGGCGGGAGGCGGCGCCTATGTGCTCTTCATGCGCGGAGATCCCGCGGGCTCGACGGCGCGGCTCGATGGCGTCTATCGAGCGGCCGGCGAGCCGGTACCTCCCGGTTCGTGCCGCCCGGACAATCCGGCCCTCTTGGGCAAGCTGTCGGACGCAGCGGGGAGACTCTCCGGCGCGGACTCGGCGAACCCGGAGGTGGCGGTGGCGATCCTGCGCCAGCTCGAGGCTGCCGGAGCGCCGGGGACCGCCGAGCACTGGTACTTCCTGGCCAAGGCCAAGTCGTTGGCGGGACAGCCCGCGGAGGAGGAGCTCGCGCGCGCCCGCGCCTGCAAGGGGTTTGCCGCGGCGGAGAACCTGGCGGGGAACGCGGCGGTGAGGGCGAAGGACCTGGCCGAAGCGGAGGCGCGCTATGCGAAGGCGCTGGAGCTGGCGCCGGCCTTTCGGAAGGCGCGCTTCAACCTGGCGATGCTGAAGCTCCAGCAGAGCCAGCTCGCCGAGGCGGTCCCGATGTTCGAGGCGCTGGTGGCGAAGGACGCGAAGGACGCCGACTCGCACTTCTTCCTGGGGATGGCGCACGAGGCACTCTCCCGCGCCGCCTCGGCGAGGGGTGACGAGCCGGGGGCCAAAGCGGAGACGGCCGCCGCCAAGGAGAGCTTCTGCAAGGCGGCTGGACTGGGGAAGGCGATGGCCGCGGAGCGCTGCAAGTAACCGTTACTTCACGAGCGCCGCCAGGTCCAAGGACGCGAGCACGAAGTCTGGCTGCTCCTTCACCACCGCCTCCAGCTCCTTCCGCGCGCCTTCCTTGTCCTTGCGGTCCATGGCGTCGAGCGCCTTGGCGTAGCGCAGCGCGGTCTTCGCCGGGAGCTTCTTCGGATTCTTCGAGTCAGGCTTGTCCGTCGCCGCCCCGCTCACCGCCTTGAGGAGGATCGCCTTCACCTCGTGCGATATTTTTTGTTCCAGCTCGAGGAAGTCCTCCGGCTTGCCGTGGCTCCCGGCTCCGCCCAACACCTCGCTCGTCTCCACGCGCATCACCCGCGCGTTCACCCTCAGCGTCCCCATCACGTCGAAGTAACCGCCCACCACCATGTACTTGGCGCCGAGGAGCTTGCCGATCTTGTTCGCCGTCGCCGGATCGACCTTCCGGGTCTGGTTCAGGTTCAGCTCGTCGATGATCTCCTGCAGCCGCGCGCGCTCCACGATGCGGAACGCGGAGCCGCCGGCGAGATCGGTGATCAGCATCTGGGCCAGGCCCTTCTTGAGCATGGCCATCTCCTCGTTCTTCCCGTCGTAGTCGAAGTAGAGGATGGCGACCGTGGGCGCCTCGGCCGCGGCGGGAGCCGCACCGAGGAGGAAAGCTGCGGCGGCGAGTGCTCGGAACGACATGACCTAGACCTTAGCGCGAACTCAGCCCTTCGGAACGAAGAGGAACTGGCCGGAGCGAGGAAGGTGCTCGTCGAAGCGGAAGATCTGCGGGAGCTGCTCGGCGCGCTTCACCGCCCGCACCGACTCCGGCACCCTCCTCCTCAGAAACAGCGCCAGCTCCTCGTCGGTCACCACCCCGTCGCCCGACGTGTCTGCCGGAGCGCGGCCACCGCTCGGAGTCAAGCCTTCCAGCAGGAAGGCGGTCAGGGCCGAGTGGCCTCCCCAGCTCCAGGCCGATGGCTCCGCCTCGTCCTCCCAGGCGCGCTGGCCCTTGGTGCCGGCGGTCACCACCACCTCCGCCCGCTCGTTCCAAAGCGACATGAGCTCGGTGCGCAGCCCCCAGTCGCCCTTGGCGCCGACCGCCCAACCGCTGTAGCAGGCGTCGAGCACCACCAGCACGTGGCGCGACGGCACACCTTTCCGGACGCCGTCGAGCAGGTCCTGCATGTCCCAGCCGCGGTCCGACATCGGCAGCTCCGGCCGCTCGAAGTACCCGGTGGGCTGCAAGACGCCGAAGTCCTTGCGCGCGCCCTTCTCGTAGCCCCCGTGCCCCGAATAGAAGAAGAGGAAGCTCGACCGCTCGTCCTCGCCGAAGCGCTCGCGGAAGCGCTCCACCAAAAGGCGCAAGTTGGCGGCGGTGGGAGCGCCGTCCGTCCGCTCGCCGGGCTCCGGCCGGTCCACCGCGTACATCACGTTCCGCTCCTCATAGCCGTAGTGGCGGACCAGCAGCTCGCGAACCGCCCGGGCGTCTCGGCACGGGAAGCGCAGCTCCCGATCGCCGCTGTACGCGCAGGCCCCGGCCACCAGCGCGTGGTGGGTGAAGGACCTTGGCCCGGAGGGCTCGCCGAGCAGGTTGAGCACCTTCGCCTTCGGGACGGGTTCCCCCTTGGCACCGCGCTCGGGCGGAAGCCATTCCGCTGTTGGGCCTCGAGTGAGCGCCAGCACCGCCGCGGCTCCCACCACCAAGAGCGCGGCACCTCCGAGAGCGTACCGCGCGCGCGGTGGCGGCCCGGCCCGCTCCAGCGAGAGCGGCCCGTGTATGACCTCGAGCGCCCGGCTCAGGGAAAGCCGGCTTCCCCCCACCGGCGCCGCAGCCAGCGTGCCGGAATGATCTTTGCCGTCGTACCACTCGCTCCCCTCCCCTTCCGAGCCAGGCCGCGCGGCCCGTTCGGCCTCGGTGAGCGGCCGGGCGAGCCAGCCCACTTGAACCTTGCTGGCCGGATCCGCGGAAAGCACCAGCGAGCCTCCCGCGACAGAGGTGAGGAGGAGCGGGTAGCCGTGCCCTCCCGGCGCCGCCGGGTCGCGCCTCGCCCACAGCTTGAACTGGGTCGCGGCGGGGCGCTCGAGGACGAGCAGCGGCAGGCGCCTAACTCCGCCGGTCGCGCTGTGCTGGGCGGGCACCTTCGCCCAGAATCGCCGCGCCCTCCGGAGGTCCTCGGCATAGAGCGCCCGGTCGGAGGCCAGCATCGCCGAGTATCGCTGGAGCGAGTGCGCCCCCTGGGCGATCGGGTCGTCGAGCAGCCGGGCTCCGCCGGCGAGTCGGCCCGCCACCGTCCGGAACAGCACGAAGGCGTCGTGGAGGAAGCGCTCCCGCTGCGGAGGCCGCCTGAGCAGGTGCTCCTGCGCGATGGCCAAATAGAGCGCCTGCACCGACTGCTCCGGCGCGACTCGATCGGGCCAGTGTCCCTGGCGCACGTCCTCGGTGTAGCGGCACATCGCCTCGAAGGCCGCCGGCAGTTCCCGGCCCGCCTCCATCCAGGCGAGCATGAACAGCGCCCACGCCTCGTCGATCGTGGGCAACTCCGACAGCTCCAGCCGGCGCTTCCCGAATGGAGAGCGGAGGCCTTCCCCGAGCGCGGAGGCCCCCTGGCGAAAGAGAGCCCAGGAGACCGAGCCCATCGCCGACAAGCGGAGCCCCTCCACCGGGGCGCCCTTGGAAACGAAGGCGAGCTCCCACTCGGAGGGCAGCGCGATCTCGTCAGCCTTCATCAATTTGCGTCCGGCGGAAGAACACGGGGGCCAGCGCGCGGAAGCTCCTGGCCAGCTCCTTCTTGAAGAGGCTCGCCCTGAGCATCTTGCCCTTCGCCGCCTCGGAATCCGCGGTGAGCTGTCCATTTCGGTCGATGCGGAAGGCTTGCTCTGACTCCCCGGTGGATGGCTTCGAGGTGAACAGGACGAGGTCGAAGCGCCCGTCCCGGTCCGTGTCATAGAAGGTCCACTCCGAGCCGCCGCGACCCATCCAGGCGAACTCGGCCTTGAGTCCCCCGGAGCTGACGACGCGGGCCACCTCGGCGCGGCTCACCTTCTTCCGGAAGGTGTCTCGGTCGAGGTCGAACAGCACGCTGCTCGCGCCGCGCCCGAGCACGGACACCACCGCCCGCTCGAAGCCCGGGAGCCCCGGATCCTCGAAGTCCACGTCCGTTCCCACGTCCGCCCAAGGCGATGGCAGGGCCGAGGCCGGCGAGTCATCGGCCGCGACCAGGTGCCTGGGGTACAGCCGGAGGACGGCGCTCCGAGTCCGCGCCGCCGGACGCCCGGTTCCGATCAGCCCAGGGCGGACCAGCTTGAGTCCGACGTGCTCCACCGCCGGCGCGGCCGGCTTGCCGTTCTCGAGGCGATAGGCCTCGCCGGCCACGCCGCTCGCCCAACTCCGGGAGTAGAGCAAGAGGTCGAACTTCTCGTCGCCGCCAGTGTCGACGAACGACCACATCTGGGCGCCTTGAAGCACGATGGAGAAGTTTGCTCCCACGCCCCGCTCTTCGAGCGCCCGCTTCACTTCGGTCTGCGCCAGGCCTCCGAGTACGCTCTCATCGGCGTCGACGATCAGGGCCGAGCTGAACGGCGAGATTGCCCAGATCGAGTCGAGCTTGCCGTTCCGGTCTGCGTCCACCCCCACTCCCGAGCGGCCCCCTCCCCACAGCGGATCCGGCACCATGATGGCGGTGGCAGGCGCTTCGAGGCCCGAGGGCGCCACAGAGCGCGGGAGCGAGAGGGCGGCGACCCGCGTTAGACGAGCGGCCAGCTCGGCTTGCGCCGGCTGGGAGAACGCCTGGGGGTCGATGAGCCGGGCCTCCTTTGGCAACGCCAGCTTCTCCAGCGCCTCGCCGCGCAAGGAGTACGCCGCCTGCGCTCTCCCTGGTCTCCGCTCGTCGCCCACCACCATTCGGTCCAGCTCGGAGTCGTTGTCCAGGTCGTACCAGGCGACGACCCGCTCGGGCGTCCTGAGCACCACCACCTCGGCGTCGAAGCTCCTCGCCTTCACCACCTCCGCCACGGCGGGCACCGCGCCGCTTCCGGCGAAGCTGTCCTGATCGAGATCGAAGAAGAAGGCGGAGCGGCTGAGCGACCCCAGGGAAAGGAGGTCCACCCACCCGTCGAGGTCCACGTCGGCCATCGTCCCGGTCGAGCCGGCATCGCGCCAGGGCTGGGGCAGCTCGTGCACCGGCTCGGCGGGGACTTCGGCGAGGAAGGAGCGAACCTCCGCCACGTGGACGTGGAAGCTCGCCGCCACCGGCGCGGAGAGGTGGCTCCGCACGAAAGCGTTGACGCCCACCAGCTCTCCGGCCCGATTGACCAGCGGACCGCCGGAGTCGCCCGGCGAGAGCGGGCAGCTGGACTGGACGACCAAGCCGGGGATCCGCTCCTCGTACGACTTCCGCATCGAGTCGACGTTCTGGCGGTCGCGGCCGCAGGCGGCGGCCGCCACCGGGTCCGAGGTCACCTCGCACTCCGCTGCGGCGAGCTGGGCGAGGTGGGTGGCGAGCTTCCCGATGGCGGAGATCTCTCCGTCCTTGATGGCCCAGAGAAGCCCGATGCCTCCGTTGCCGATCGCGGAGACCGCCTCTCCGGGCATCGGGTCCTTCTTCGAAACCTTCACCGCGGTGAGGCCCGGCGGGGGAGCCGCCAGCTTCACCACGGCCAGGTCGAGCAGCGGATCGGACTTGTGGACGTAGCCCTCGTAGACCTTCCCGGTCTTCTCCATCACGCCCTGTTCGGTGAGCGTGCCCAGCTCGATCCAAACCTTGGTGCGGAAGTCTTCCTCGAGACCGTTGGCGACGACGTGCTCGTTGGTGAGCACGAAGCCCGCCTCGTCCACCACCACGCCGGTTCCAAAGCCGCGGCCGCTTCGGACGAGGACGGTCGCCGGAGCCACCTTGCGGTAGATGTCCTGCACGTCCCCCTTGGCCAAAGGGACGCGGGCGATTCGGGGAGCGAGGCTCTCGCCCGCGAAGAGCGGGGGTTCGCGGGCGATCGAGAGCAACAGCTTCAGATCCTCGAGCCCGGACTGCGCCACGGGAGCGCCGGCGGCGCGCCTCTTCGGTCCAAGGGACTCCGCTGGGAGCGCCTTGGCGGGCGCCGGAGGTGGAGATGGCGGAGTTGGTGCCGGCGTGGCGCAGCTGAGCGCCGCGAGAGCGGTGACGACGACTCTGCACATGCGGGACATCCCCATGGCTGACCCTTGGCCCCCCCGAGCCGTGAAAGCGGTTTTCATGCCGCGGCCCTCTCAGCGACCCGCGCGGTACACCTTCGCGTACCTCAGGTAGTTTGCGGCGGAGCGGACCAGGTCGGCGCGCTCCTTTTCATCGAGCGGGCGCTTCACCCTGGCCGGGCTTCCCATCACCAGCGAGCCCGGGGGCACCTGGGTGCCCGGCGTGAGCAAAGACCCCGCGGCGACCAGGCACTCGTCTCCGACCACCACCCCGTTCAAGAGGATGGCGCCGATGCCGATCAGCGTTCGGTTCCCCACGGAGCAGCCGTGGAGCACCACGCGGTGGCCGACCGTGACGTCGTCGCCGATCCGGGTGGGGTGCGTCCCGGCCTCGACATGGACCATGCAGAGGTCCTGGATGTTGGTGCGCCGGCCGATCCGGATGGAGTTCACGTCGCCTCGGATCACCGTGTTGAACCACACCGACGAGTCCTCGCCGATTTCCACGTCCCCGATCACCTGCGCCGAATCCTCCACGAAGCAACTTTCGTGGATTCGAGGCGCGGTTCCCTCGAAGGCGCGCACGGTCATGGCGAGCCCCCGCTGGCGGAGGCCCTCCGCCGGCCAGCGGCGTACCACCCGATCGCGCCGGCTCCGGCGCCCAGCACGTCGGCCACCAGATCCAGAACTTCGGTCGCCCGGCCGGGAACGAAGGCCTGGTGAAGCTCGTCGCTGATCGCGTAGGCGGCGCAAACCCCCAGGGCAACCGCGACGGCCCTGAGCCGCTCGAGCCCGTACCCGAGGGTGGCGCGGCTGACCAGCGCGCCCAACAGGGCGTACTCCGCGAAGTGCGCGACCTTGTCGATGCCGGGCAGGCTGAGCCCCGGCAGGTCCTCGCGCGCGGAGAGGGCGAAGATCGCCGCCATGTAGACCAGGATTGGCCCCACCAGCTGGACGAAGCGCCTCACCTCAGGCCACGCACAGCTCTGCGCCCGGGCGCTCTTCCACCCGGACGCGCGGCTCGCTCGAGATCGCCGCTTGTTCGCCGTAGAGGGCGTTCGGGGACGACCGCCGCACCAGCACCCGGGCGAGCGCTCCGGCGGGCGCGTCTCCCTCGAAATTCACGGTCCGGTTCTCCGGCGTCCGCCCGAACCGCTTCGACGGATCGAGCTTGGAGGGGCCTTCAACCAGGACCTCCACCTGGCGGCCGATTTGCGCGGCCATGATCTCGCCGCCGATCCGGCGCTGGAGCTTCTGCACCCGTTCGAGCCTCTCGAGCTTCAGCTCATGCGGCACGGCGCCCCACTGCTCCTCACGCATCGCGGCGGCGGTCTTCGGCCGAGAGGAGAAGACGAACGAGTACTGATTCTCGTACCGGACCTCTTCGGTGAGCTCGAGCGTGAGCTGGAAGTCATCCTCGGTCTCTCCGGGGAAGCCCGCGATGATGTCGGTGGTCACGGCGATTCCGGGGCGCGCGGCCCGCAGCCGGGAGAGCCGCTCCAGGTACTCGGCCACGGTGTAGTCGCGCCGCATGCGCTCGAGCACCCGGTCCGAGCCGCTCTGTATCGGCAGGTGGAAGTGGGGCGCGATCTTCGGCTGCGAGCCGACCGCCTCGATGAGCGCGTCCGACAGATCGTGCGGGTGGCTGGTGGTGAACCGCACTCGATCGATCCCCGGCACCTCGGCGACGCGGAGGAGCAGCTCGGCGAAGCCGATTCCTCCCCGGTAGGAGTTGACGTTTTGCCCGATCAGCGTCACCTCCCGCACTCCCACGCCGGTGAGGCCGGCGACCTCGGCCAAAACCTCGCCGCATGGCCGGCTCACCTCCCGGCCGCGGGTGTGCGGGACCACGCAGAAGGAGCAGACGTTGTCGCAGCCCTTCATCACGGTGACGAACTCGGTCACCCGCCCGCGGGTGCTCTCCGGATCGGCCCGCGGGAAGACGTACTCCTCGGAGTCGATCCATGCCGTCTCCACCACCCGCTCCCGCGCCTCCACCCGGCGGAGGATCTCCGGCAGCTTGGAGATGGCATCGGGACCGAAGACGAAATCCACGTAGGGCACCCGGCGGAGCAGCCGCTCCTTCTCCTGCTGCGCGACGCAGCCGCCCACCCCGATCCGCGCGCCCCTCGAGAGCTTCACCTCGCGGTATCGCCCGAGAGCCGAGAGCACCTTCTCCTCGGCCTTCTCCCGGATGGAGCAGGTGTTGAGGATGATGAGGTCCGCGTTCTTTGCGACCGGAGTGGGCTCCATCTTCATCCGCCGGAGCACCTCGGCCATGCGCTGGCTGTCGCTCACGTTCATCTGGCAGCCGAAGGTGTGGAGGAAGAACCGCCGCATCGAGCCGAGCGTTATGGGGCGTCGCGCGCGCGAAATCAACCGCGCTGCGACGGGCGGTACCGGTGCCACGACGCCATGCGTTGCCATGCTGCCCCTGAGGAGGTAAGACGCCGGGGAAGGCCAGCGCCCGAATAACCAGCAGGAAACTCGGCCACTTGGACTGCCGGAAACAATGGTGGGCGCAAGTACGACAATTCCTTACTGGGGTGGAACGCGCCAATTGAGGGCGGAAGAGTGTCCAGCGCCGAGCCGGTAGACGTCCAGATGCCCTCTCACGCGGGTCTCCCCGCGGTGAGGGGCGCATGGGTTGCGGCGGGCCAGGGCTTCGTCGCGACCGAGTTTCCCCACGGGAAGCTCTTGTCGGAGTTGTCCTGCCCGCTCGAACCTGCAGCCGTGGCGGCGGTCGGCGCCGAGCTCGCCGGGGCTCTCAGCGCGCTGCATCGGGAGGGAGTGGTGCATGGGGCGCTGTCGGCAGATTCGGTCCTCCTGGCGGAGTCCGGCTCCGCCTGGCTGTGGGATGTCCCGGTGGTGCTCGCGAACCGGCTGGCTGATCGCCGAAAGCTGCCACCGCAGCTAGCGGAGATCGCCCACTTTCTCGCCCCGGAGGTTGCGCGCGGTGAGGATCCCACTCCGCGCTCCGACGTCTACGCGCTTGCCGCGCTGCTCTGCGCGGCCGCAGGCGCCGAGCCCCCGAGGGCGCGGTCTGCGCTGGAGCTTCTCTACTGGGTCGCGGGCGGAGCGTGGCGCCCCGCCGTGCCACCGTCCTTCCCGCCGCCACTGCGCGATTTGATGGAGCGCGTCCTCTCGCCTGATCCCGAGCGCCGGCCCAGCGCGGGGGAGGCTGCGCTTTTGCTCGCCGGCGCCGCCTCGCACCACTCGGTGCTGGACTCGACTGCGAGCGAGGGCCTTTTGGACGGAGAGACTCTGCTCCGCGCGCTCTGCTCCCACGCCGAGATCGATCGAGCATCGCCGGCACCCGATCACGCCGTGGAGCCGGCGGTCCCCGGTCCGGCGCGGCAGCCAGCGGTGCCCCTGAGCAGTCTTGGCTCGAGTCGGGATCATCCGAGTCCGTTCACCCCGAGCGGAGGCCGAGCCTGCGCAGTCCGGAGTCGAAGAGCCTCGGCACCGCCCGGCCTTACACAGGCGCGGCCCAGCTCTTCACCTGCGCGCGCGCAGCCGCTCCCTCGAGCCAGCGGGCAAGTCGAGCAGGACCCGTTTGACGCCGTAGTGGCCCGTCAACAAGAGGGTCGGCCTTCCGAGCCGGAGGGCGAACCGACCCTGAGCTGGCGGAAGCCGTAGCGGTCTCGGAATCCGGCACGCCTGTGGTGCCACCTTGCACCACACTGTCAACGCGTTGCACAGGGCCCCTGCCCCGCGTGTCCCATCTGGCGGGCGGCGAGATTGGCCCCTGGAGGCAGCGCGATGGCAACGGCCAGCACCCTGGAGGCGCGAACCGGCACGGTGCTCGACACCCGGTACCGGATCCGCTCGCCCCTGCGGTGCGAGGGCGCCGGCAAGCTCGAGTGCGCCGAGGAGCGGAGCACCGGGCGGCGCATGGCCATTCGCTTCGTCCCGCTGGCGGCCAACGGCGAGCGCGCCACCAAGGCGCTCCAGGAGATGCCGCTCCACCCCACCCTGCCGAAGATCCGCGACACCGGGACGGTGGGGGATCAGGCCTTCGTGGCGATGGACTTCCCCGAGGGCAAGCTGCTCTCGGCGTTCGCCCCGGCCGAGGTGGTGCCGCAGCTCCGCTCCATCGGCGCCGATCTCTCCGACGCGCTGGCTACCTTGCACGCCGAACGCTTCTTCCACGGCGAGCTGGGCACCGACTCGGTGCTGGTGCTCGGGGGCGGGCGGTCGATCCTCTGGGACACGCCGCTCGTCATGGTGGACCGCCTCACCGACCGTCGCGGCGGGGAGCGGGCGCTGGCCGCGCTCAAGCGCAAAGCTCCTTGCCTCTCGCCCGAGTGTGCCCGCGGACTGCCCGCCTCGTCCGCTGCCGACGTCTACTCGCTCGCCGTGGTGCTCTGCCTGTGCTCGGGGAGCCCCCCGCCCGACTCCAACGTGCTGGGCGCGCTGCACGCGATCGCCACCGGCCAGTGGCGTCCGGCAATCCCCGAAACCCTCCCCGAGATCCTCCGGGGGAGTCTTTCCCGGATGCTCCACCCCGATCCGTTCATGCGCCCGAGCGCCCGCGACGTAGCCGACGCTTGGGGACAGCCAGTGGTGGGCGTGCTGCTCGGCGCGGCGGCGCGCGCAGTGCCCGATGGTCATCCCGCGGGCGGCGGAGCGGGCCCACTCGTGCTCGGTGAGGAGCTGCCACCGGGATACGTCCTCTCCGACGGGCCGTGCGCAGAGCCTGCCGAGCCCGAGCCGACTCCCAGCGCAGATGCCGAGCCCCGTCCCGCCGCACCGAAGCGGCGGAGGATGGACAGCGCCCGCTTCGACGCGGTGGTGCAACGGCTGTCGCGAAATGACTTCGCCCGACGCGACTCCGATCTCCAGGCACCGGCGCCGCTATCCGTCGGGGGACGCGGACATCTCCCGTGGGTGATGCTCGCCGCCGCCTTGCTGGCCGCAGTCGCGGCTTCCGCGTACGTACTGCTTCCTGCCGGGCCGGTGCGGTTCGAATCCCCCGGGCCAATCAACCCTCCGGCGGTCTCGGCTCCACAGCCGCCGGCGCCGGCTTCCGTCAGCGCGCCACCGGAGCTCGATCAGCCGCTGCCGGCCTCCTCCGCTGCTGCCACGGCTCTTTCTCCGTCAGAGGTTGTCCCGCTCGCAAAGGAACCGCCTCCGGCGCCGCGGTCGAAGAAGGCCACGCGGGGCGAGCGGGTGAAGTCGCGCCTGGCACGAAAGGAGCCCGCCCCACCGGCCGACCCGTCCCCGAGTCCGTCCGCCGTGTCGCCCGAGCCGCCGCAGCCTGAGCTGAAGAGACCGTCCTTCGAGGAGTGAGGAGTGCGCGGCAAGCACGGCCCCGCCTCCCGCGATTCCCCGCCGCCTCGCTATGGAGGCGGTACACTCGGCCTCGTGCCCAATACCTGCCCCGGTGACGAGGCGCTGGACGATCTCGCCCGCGGCCGGCTCTCCGCTGCGGCGACCGCCGAGGCCCGCTCGCACGCGCGCTCCTGTCGCGAGTGCGCGCGCAAGCTGGCCCGCGCCGAGGCGGAGGCGACGCGGATCACCGACCCCGCCCTGGTCGCCAACGCGGAGCCCGCGGACGTGGGCCTCTTGGAGACGATTCGCCGGGTTCCTACCGATCCCGGCCCGGACGGCGCGAGCTCGGAGGCTCTTCCGCGCGGCACCGCCGCCGGGCGTTACGTCATCCTCGATCGCATTGGGGCCGGGGGCATGGGGGTCGTCTACGCCGCGTACGATCCCGACCTCGACCGCAAGATCGCCCTCAAGGTGCTGCGCGCGGACGCGCTCGGCTCGTCTGCGTCCGATGAGCACCGGGTGAGGCTTTTGCGTGAGGCTCAGGCGATGGCCCAGCTTTCCCACCCGAACGTGGTGGCGGTGCACGACGTGGGACTGCTCGGCGGCCAGGTCTTCGTGGCCATGGAGTTCGCCGAAGGCCTCACCCTGCGCGAGTGGTTGGCGAGGAAGCCCCGCTCCTGGCGCCAGGTGCTCGAGGTCTTCCTCCAGGCGGGCCAGGGGCTTTCGGCCGCCCACGCGGCCGGCCTCACCCACCGAGACTTCAAGCCGGAGAACGTGGTCGTCGGCCAGCGCGACCGGGTGCGGGTGATGGACTTCGGGCTCGCCCACGCCGCCTCCGCTCCCAAGGAGCCGACCCCCCTTCCCTCCAACGGCAGCAGCGCCATGCGGCGCCGCATCACCCAGCCGGGCACCATGCTAGGGACGCCGGCGTACATGTCGCTCGAGCAGCTCTTGAGCAAGCCGACCGACCCGCGCTCCGACCAGTTCAGCTTCTGCGTGGCGCTCTACGAGGCGCTCTACGGCGAACGGCCCTTCGCGGGCGAGACCGCGGCGGCGCTGGCCGTCGAGATCCAGGAGGGCCGGGTCCGCCCCGAACCCAAGGACAGCGGCGTCCCCCGGCGGATCCGCGAGCTGAACCTGCGAGGCCTGCGCGCGAACCCGGCGGAGCGCTTCCGCACCATCGATGCGCTGCTCATCGGCTTGGGGAGGAGGAGTAGCGCCTTGCAGCGCCGCCGGATCCTCGCCGGCGTGAGCGTGCTGGCCGCGGCGGCGGTGGCGTCCACCTACCTTGGGCTGCGGAGCGCGGCGACCGACTCGTGCGCCCAGATGAGCCGCAAGCTCGCCGGAGTGTGGGACGCCCAGGTCCGGCGCCAGGCAGAGAAGGCGTTTCTCGCCACCGGCCTGCCGTACGCGGGGAAAGCTTTCGCGGAGGTGGAGCGCGCGCTCGACGCCTACACCGGCGCGTGGGTGACTCTCCGAGTGGCGGCGTGCGAGGCCGGACGGCTCCAAGGGACGGAACGGATCGCCTCCGACGAGGCGCTGGGCCGGAGGATCGTCTGCCTCGGCCGGCGGCTCGACGAGGTGCGCGCGCTGACCCAACTCTTCACCAGGGCCGACCCCGAAGTCGTGGAGCGAGCAGTGCCGGCGACCCTGACGCTGGGCAACCTCTCTTCGTGCGTGGCCACGCCTCCCTTGGCCCCGCGCGCTCCGGACCCGAGAGCGCTCGGCAAGGCCGAGGAGATCCGCGGCACGCTCGCCGCTGCCAAGGCGCGGCTGGACTCGGGGAAGTTCGCCGACGCGGCGGCGCTGGCGAAGAGCGCGCTGGATTCGGCGCGGCAGCTCCCGGACCGCGGGCTGGAAGGAGAGGCCCACTACCTCCTGGGGATGGCGTCGCTCAAACGCGGCGAGGCGCGCGCGGCCGAGAGCTCGCTCTCCGAGGCGGTGCTGGCCGCAAAGTCCGCGGGGCAGGAATCCGTCGAGGCGAGGGCCTACATCGACCTGGTGGGCGTGGGCGCCTACCTCGCCCGGTACGACCAGGCCCGCGAATGGGGGCGGCACGCCAGGGCGGTGATCGACCGCTCCGGAGGCGACGAGGAGCTGGAGGCCCACCTCCTCAACAACCTCGGAGTGCTCGCCTGGGCGCAAGGAAAGCACGACGAGGCGATCGCCCAGCACCAGCGCGCCCTGGCCCTCCGCGAGAAGCTCCTCGGCGCGGAGCACCCCCTGGTGGCGAAGTCGCTCACCAACATCGGCATCTCCCTCAAGGCCCAGGGCCGCTACGACGAGGCGCTCTCGCACTACCGCCGCGCGGAGGGGATCGAGGAGCGCGCGCTTTCTCCCGAGCACCCCGCCGTCGCCGAGACCTTGAACAACATCGGCAACGTGCTCAAGGAGCAGGGCGAGCACGAAGTCGCTCTCGAGCACATGCGGCGCGCGCTGGCGATCAAGGAGAAGGCCTACGGCCCCGAGCACCTATCGGTGGCGATCACCTTGAACAACATCGGCTCCGCTCTCGCAGACTCCAGGAGGTTCGAGGAGGCGCTGGAGAGCTACCATCGCGCCCTGGCCATCAAGGAGAAACGGGTCGGCCCCGACCACCCCAGCGTCGCCGCGTCGCTCACAAATCTGGGCGGCGTCCAAAGGGAGATGGGCAAGCCGAAGGACGCCCTCGAACTCTACGAGCGCGCCTTGGCCATCAAGCGCCGCGCGCAGGGACCCGATCACCCGGATCTGGCACACGAGCTGACCGGCATCGGCCGCTGCCAGTTGGACCTCGGGCGGCCCTGGGCTGCGCTCGCGCCGCTCGAGCGCGCGCTGGCGATCCGGGAGCGCTCCGCCACCGCAGCGGCGCAGCTCGGAGAGACCCGCTTCGCGCTCGCCCGCGCCCTCTTCGAGGCGAGAAAGGACCCCGACCGGGCACAGGCCCTCGCGCGGAAGGCCCGAGAAGACTTCGCCGCTCTCGGCGAGCAGGCGAGGGACCGCCTCGCCGAAATCGAAAGCTGGCTTGCCAAGGCCGACGCTTCCTGAGCCGGTGGGGGGCGAAGCGCATTTTTTTCGGCGGGTGGCGGTCGCCCGCAGTTTTTTGCGTCCCGCCGGCTTGCCGCTCGGGTATCGTTCCAATCCCACGAGGGGCGGATCAGTTTCCACGGCAACTACTTGGCTACGTCGGCGTGTTGCCCAGGCTTTTGCTTGCGGTCGGGCATAATGTTTGCTTACGTAAGAATGGCTCTAGTTCATCTTTTCTTCTCGCCGGGAGGACGCACGTGAGCTTGGTTCGACTGGTGGCGTACGCGCTGTTGGGTCCAGCCGCCTTGTGGGTGCCGGCGGCATGGGCGCAGGGAACCCCGGAACCCGCGCCCGCGGCTCCCGCCGAAGCTCCCGCAAAGGTCGCCGAAGAGGCAAAGCCGGCCGCTCCGGCTGCCGAGGCGAAGCCTGCAGAGGCCAAACCCGCGGAGGTGAAAGCCCCTGAGGTGAAGGCCGCGGAGGTGAAGCCGCCGGAGGTAAAGCCAGAGCCGAAGAAGGAGTCGCCGTGGACCGACCGGATCAAGTTCTCCGGGAAGGCCTACCTCCGGTACTCGTACGAGATCGACCCGAACCGGGCCAACTACAACGAGTTCGACGTCGACCGCATCTACCTGACCACCGACGCCAAGCTGACGGACGACATCGTCTTCTCGCTCACCCTCGAGGGCGGCGATCTGCGCGAGAGCGGGACCGACTACTTCGACGTCGCCACCAAGGGCATCTACATCGACATCCAGAACCTCTTGATGGAGGGGACCTCGCTCAAGCTCGGCCAGGTCAACCTCCCCTGGGTGCCGTACGAGGAAGGCGTGTGGGGCTACCGCTTCCAGGGAACGATTTTCCCGGACCGGACGGGCTACATGACCTCGACCGACCTGGGCGGTTCGTTCAGCGCCAAGCTGCCCTCGGGCTATGGAAACTTCCAGATCAACGTCGGCAACGGCGAGGGCTGGAAGAAGAACGAGATCGGCAAGCGGAAGGAAATCCACGGCCGGCTCACCTTGAACCCGCTCGCCTCGATGAAGTCGCTCTCCGGCCTCTTCATCAGCGGCTTCGGCAGCATCGGCTACTACGACGACGCGCCGGCCCCGATGAACAACAAGCGTAGGTACATGGTGCAACTCGGCTACAAGCAGGAAGGCAAGGGCCTCATCGCCGCCGAGTACCTGTTGGCCACCGATCCGGCGGACAAGATGAAGTCCCGCTACCCCAGCCTCTCCCAGAATGCCGGGAACGAAGCCAGCGCCAATGGCTACTCCGTGTTCGGCATGCTCAACCTGGGCGCGCTCATGGACGGCGACTACCCCACGCGGTGGGAGCTGATCGCCCGGTGGGACCACCTCGATCCGGACTCGGCGGTGGCCAACAACGACGTCGACCTCTGGATCGGCGGCGCCTCTTACCGCTGGAACAAGCACTTGCAATCGATCCTCGACTACGAGCGGGTGCGCTTCCAGTCGAATGCCGGCAAGCCCTCGGAGGAGCGCGTGATGCTGCAGACCGAGGTCAAGTTCTAGGAGGAGCCCATGGCCAGGGAAGAGAACGACACCCCCACCCCGCAGGCCGATGCCGAGCCGTCGTCCCCCCCCGATCGGCGCAAGCTGCTCGGTCTCCTAGGAGGCGGCGCCGCGCTCGCGGCCGTCGCATCGCTCGGGGGCTGCAAGACCACCTCCCCAAGGGCGGAAGGCGCCCAGACCCGCCGCTGGGGCATGGTGATCGACCTCAAGCGCTGCATCGCTTGCAAGGCCTGCACGATCGCCTGCAAGAACGAGAACAAGACCCCACCCGGCGTGGCGTACGGAGTATTCCTCGAGGAGGAGGCCGGAACCTTCCCGCATGTCCGAAGGACCGCCTTCTTCCGTCCCTGCATGCAGTGCGAGAAGTCCTCGTGCTCGAAGGTGTGCCCCACCGGCGCCACCTACCACCGGGCCGACGGCATCGTGGCGGTGGACTACAAGCGGTGCATCGGCTGCCGCTACTGCATCGCGGCCTGCCCCTACGGCGCGCGCTCCTTCGACTACGGCCACGACTACATCGCCGACGCGAAGAACGGCTACAACCTTATCCCCTCCAGCGAGTACGGCGCCGCCTACGGCACCCGGGCCAAGGGCAAGAGCCCCTCCGGCAACGTCCGCAAGTGCACTTTCTGCCTGCACCTGCAAGACGAGAACGGCGACTACCGTGAGCCCACCGCCTGCGCGCGCACCTGCATGGGCAAGGCGATTCACTTCGGGGATCTGAAGAACCCGGAGGCGACCTGCCTCGTCCACGGCGAGAAGATGCAGGCGCTGCTCGCCAAGCGCAGCCCCTACCGGCTCAAAGAAGAGCTGGGGAACGAACCCGCCGTCTACTACCTGCCCGCTTGAGGAGCCCGACGATGACCAACACCCTGCAAGCGGCGAACGAGGGGCGGTCGTCACGCCTCCTCGGCCATGTGGTGCTTTTGGCCCTGTCCGCGGTTGGGATCTGGGCCTTGTCGGTCCGGTTCAGCGAGGGCCTGATCGTCACCCACTTGACCCAGCACGTCCCCTGGGGACTGTGGATCTCGCTGTACATCTACTTCATCGGGCTGTCGGCCGGCTCCTTCCTCCTCTCGACCCTGATCTACGTCTTCGGGATGAAGCGGTTCGAGGCGGCCGGGCCGCTCGCGCTCCTCCAGGCGCTCGGGTGCCTGGTCCTCGGCATGCTGCTCATCTGGATCGACCTGGGCCACCCGGCGCGGTTCCTCAACGTCTTCGCCTACTGGAACTACAGCTCGGTCCTGGCGTGGGAGTCGGCCCTCTACCTTGCCTACTCGGTGGTGATCATCGCCGAGCTGTACCTGGTGCTCCGGCCGGCGCTGGCCAGGCGCGCCCACAGCGGCGGCCCCCTTGCGGGACTGGCCAAGAAGCTCGCCTTCGCCGGCGAGGCGGAGGAGAAGGCCTGGCGCAGCAAGGCCGCCCGCTGGATGCTGCTCCTCGGGATCATCGGCATCCCGATCGCCATCGGCGTGCACGGAGGCACCGGCGCGATCTTCGCCGTCGTGAAGTCGCGCCCCACCTGGTACACGGGCCTCTTCCCGATCGTCTTCCTGGTGTCCGCGCTGGCCTCGGGCGGTGCGCTGCTCACGTTCCTCACCGCCATCAGCTCGCGACTCCCCAAGGCGCAGAAGCTCGACCTCGTACGTTCGCTCGGCCGGCTCACGGTGGGAGTGGTCGCGCTCGATCTCCTGCTGCTCGGCTCCGAGATGCTGGTGGTGTTCTACGGCGGCATCCCCCACCACGTGGCCGGGTGGCACCAGATCATGTTCGGCCCCTTCTGGTGGATCTTCTGGTTCGTCCAGGTGGGCTTGGGCGCGGTGGTGCCGATCCTCGTCGTGCTCGGGAAGCGGACCGGCAACGCCATCGGCCCGCTGGCGATCGCGGGGCTGCTGGTGGTCTTCGGAATCATCGGCGTGCGGCTCAACATCGTCGTCCCCGCGCAGATCGAGCCGGAGTTCGCAACCCTGCCGGATGCCTACCACCACCTGCGGTTTGTCCGCGGCTACTTCCCCAGCGGCAACGAAT
The DNA here is from genome assembly GCA_016191815.1 of Myxococcales bacterium. GTDB lineage: Bacteria > Myxococcota > Myxococcia > Myxococcales > Myxococcaceae > JACPVI01. The sequence goes on along the minus strand of JACPVI010000025.1, from coordinate 57,540 downwards.
GGCTGGTGGGGCTGGGGGTGGTCGCCATCGGCACCTGGCTGTTCTTCGTTGCGCGACGGCTCTTGCCGCTCGATGAGGCCGAACAGTTGGCGGGAGACCATTCCACGGCGGCTGCCGGGCCGCCCCCGATTCACGCCAAGGCGGAGGGCCGTCCTGCCGCCGCGGCCGGACACGTCTCGAGCGGAGGTGACCTGTGAACGACACGAATCGCAGGCAGTTCCTCGCTGGATCGGCGCTCGCGGGAGCCGCTGCCGGCGGTCTCTCCTGGCTGCTCGGGGCCCGCACCGCCGAGGCGCTCGCCGCCGAGGTCGACAAGCGCTACGACTTCCAGGCCGGCGAGTGGATCCCCTCCTGCTGCAACATGTGCGGCGGGCAGTCGGGCATCATGTGCCAGGTCGTCGACGGCCTGGTGGTGCGGATCAAGCCAAACTCCCACAACCCAAACGGCTTCTCCAACATCTCCGACGACTTCTTCAAGAATTGCCCGGTGGAAGGCGCGGTGCTGTGCCCCAAGGGGAATGCGGGGCTGATGACGCTGTACGATCCGGACCGGCTGGCCAAGCCGGTGCGCCGCACCAACCCCAAGAAGGGCCTGGGAGTAGATCCTGGATGGAAGGAGATCTCCTGGGAGGAGGCCTACCAGGAAGTCTCCTCGCGCATGAAGGCCCTCCGCGATGCGGGCACGCCCGAGGCCCTGCTGTGGTTCTCCGAAGACCACTCGTTCACCCACATCCAGGGCGACTTCTGCGAGCTGTTCGGGACGCCCAACTACTCCAACCACTCGAACCTCTGCGACACCGCTCGCAAGGCCTCGTTCAAGGCGGTGATGGGAGACGAGCGGCCGCTGATGGATGCGATCCAGTCCCGGTACATCCTGCTCTTCGGGTGGAACCCGCTCGGCGCGACCAAGTGGTCCCACCTGCCGAGGATCATGACCCGCGCCCGGGAGCGCGGCGCGAAGCTGGTGGTGGTCGACCCCTTCAACTCGGCCACCGCGCGCAAGGCCGACGAGTGGGTGCCGATCCGGCCCGCCACCGACGGGGCGATGGCCCTCGCCATGGCCCACGTGATCGTCCGCGACCAGCTGTACGACAAGGAGTTCGTCGCCCGCTGGAGCTACGGGTTCGACCGCTTCTCGGAATTCGTGAAGGACAAGACTCCTGACTGGGCCGAGAAGATCACCACCGTTCCGGCGGCCACCATCGAGCGCATCGCCCGGGAGTTCGCGACGACCCAGCCCGCCGTGGTCGACGTCTGGTCTGGCCCAGGCCAGCACTCCAACGCGGTGCCTGGCGGTGCGGCCATCGCCTGCCTGGCCGGGCTCACCGGCGGGTTCGACCGCCCAGGGACGCTCCACTTGCCCAACAAGGGCGGCAACAAGCACGGCCACCTGCACGTGGAGAAGCCCAAGGCACCGCGGTTCGCCGGAGACGACAAGCTCTACCCGATGTTCCACAAGTCGGGCGTGTACTGCGAGATTTTCCGCCAGCTCGCCGAGGGCAAGGGCAAGTACCCGGCGAAGATGGCGGTGATCGTCTTCCAGAACCCGATCATGTCGGTGCCCGGGCAGGAGACCGTGGCCAAGGCGCTCGGCAACCTCGAGTTCCTGGTGGTGAACGACATCTTCCTCTCCGAGACGGCGCAGCTCGCCGACATCGTGGTGCCCGGCACCACCTACCTCGAGCGGTACGACTGGAACACCCACTGGGTCACCTGGCCGGTGCTCGGGCTGCGCCAGCCGGTGGTGAAGCCCCTCTTTGGCCAGCCCGCCGAGTACGAGTTCGTCGTCGAGCTGGGGCGCCGGCTCGGGCTCAAGGACCAAGACGGGAAGGACTTCTTCTGGGTCGGCCCTCTGTCGGGTCAGCGGGTGGAGAGCGTCACCGCCTGGTACGAGGAGTACTTCTCGAACGAGTCGAAGAGCGGCGCTCCCAAGCTCACCCTCGAGCAGATGAAGAAGCTCCCCGGCGCCACCTGGGTCGACAAGGGTGGGACCAAGTACATCAAGTACGCCAGCGAGATCCCCGCCGACAAGATGGCTACAGCCGCGGTGGTCAAGACGCAGGTGGGCGAATTGGAGGTCGAGCACATCCTCGACAAGCCCAAGGACCAAGGCGGCAAGCGGATCGGCACGATGCTCGATGGCAAGCCGGTGAAGGGCTTCCAGACCCCGACCGGGAAGGTCGAGTTCGTGCTCAACGTGCTGGCCGGGAAGAACGACGCCACCGGCAAGCCCTGCTCGGATCTGCCGGTGTACGCGCCCAGGGACTGGCAGCCGGACAAGGACTACCCACTCTACCTGATCAACTGGAAGGAGAGCACGCACACCCACACCCGCACCCAGAACAACCGCTGGCTGGTGGAGCTCAAGCCAGCCAACCCGCTGCAGATCAACCGCAAGACCGCCGGGCAGCTCGGGATCAAGGACGGCGACGAGGTGTGGGTGGAGTCGAAGTACGGCAAGGTGAAGGCGAAGGCGCAGCTCACCGAGGGGATCCACCCCGAGGTGGTCGGGTTGCAGCACGGCTTTGGACACTGGGCCATGGGGAAGGTGGCGAGCGGGGCGGGCACCGCCGACGGGGCCCTGCGCCCGACGAAGGCGGATCCGATCGGGGGCCAGGCGCTGCACAAGGAGTGCTGCGTGCGCGTGAGCAAGGCCTGACGCGCCTCCCACCGGCGGGCCCGGCTGAAAGGTCGGAGCTCCAGGACGTGAGGCTCCTCGTCGGATCGAAGCTGTCCTTTCTGACGCGCTCCAGGGTGGCTCTTTAGGCCAAGTCTGGCGCGTCAGCGGCCCCAACCGTTCGCGCTGACCAGCCGCTCCACTCGCGCGCGGATCTCGTCGCGAATCGAGCGCACCCGCTCGAGCGGCTGCCCCTTCGGGTCGGGCAGCTCCCAGTCCTCGCGGCGGGCGCCGGGCACCACCGGGCAGGCCTCGCCGCAGCCCATGGTGATGAGCCACTGGGCTTGGGCTGCAAGCTCCCCGGTCAGTGGCCGCGGCTTCAATCCGACAAGCTCCATACCCACCTCGCGCATCACCAAGACCACCTCCGGATGCACTCTCTGGCCTGGCCGGGTTCCGGCCGAGAGAGATCGCGCCTTCGCTGGGTCCGCCAGCCGCTCGAAGAAGGCCGCGGCCATCTGCGAGCGCCCTGCGTTGTGCACGCAGGCGAAGAGGACGGTGATCATCGTTCGGCCGGCTCCATGGGAAGGGTACTCACTCACCCTACCCTTTCCCCCCGGGGAGAGTACCTGGTGCCTAGACCGGCACTAGCTGCTCGGCGGCGCGGGCCAAGTCGCCCAGGGACTGCACCGTCACCACCTGGTGGCACGCCCTGGCGTAGGTGTGCATCTCGCTGTCTCCGAAGCCCCAGGATCTCCGCTCCTCCGGACAGATCCACAGCAGCCGGCGCGCCTTCCGGGCGATCTCCTTGAGCACCCAGGCGTTGGGGACGTTGTAGTTGTTCCGCCCGTCGCCGATCACCATCACGGTGGTGCGGCGGCTCACCGACGGCAGGAAGTCGCGCGCGAAGCACGCCAGCGCCCGCCCGTAGTTGGAGTTCGCGTAGAGCGAGACCGCCCGCCCGGTGGTCGCTACGTCGATCGCCTGCTCCACCTCCAGCTCCTTGAGCAGGTCCGTCACCTCCCCCACGTCGGAGACGAAGACGAATGAGCGGACCCGGGCGAAGAGCGACTGCAACGTGTGCATGAACAGGAGCATCATGCGGGAGGCGTTCCGCACCGAATCCGAGACGTCGCAGAGCACCATCACCTCCGGCCGCTCCGGGCGGCGGGCGCGAAACGCCGGCACCATCGGCACCCCACCCCAGGGAAGGTTGTTCCGGAGCGTCCTGCGCACGTGCAGGGTCCCTCTCCGCCTCGAGCGCCGCCTGCGCACCAGCCGCGTCTTCAGCTTCTCGGCGAGACGGCGCACCGCCGCCTGGGCCTGCTCCAGCTCCGCCCGGGAGAGCGCATGGAAGGGCCTCTCGGCCAGCCCCTCCGCCGTCTTGCGGATGCGGGCCCGGACCTGCCGCTCCACCTCGCGCCGCGACGCCTCTTCCACGCGGCGCAGCGCCTCGGACAGCCTCTTCGAGACGATCTCCAATCCGGCCGGCGAAAGCCCGCGCGCGCGCAGCTCCTCTTCGAGCGAGCGAAGGTCGCTTCGCAGACTCTCCCCGCCCGCGGCGCCCAAGAGCCTCCGCGAGAAGAAGCCCGACTGTAGCGGCGTCTCCACGCGCGCGAGGTCCAGCTGCAACGTGGCGGCCCGGAAGAGGCTCGCCAGCCGCCCGCGGTCGCCTCTGAGCGCCGCTTGGGCAAGCGGGGACATCTGGTTGAAGAGCCGGTTGACCGTGGCCACCACCATCGCCAGCTCGTCGCCCTCGAGCAGGCCCTCCTCCTCGAGTCTCTTCAGCAGCGACTCGTCGAGCGCCTCGAAGGTCCGCGCAGCGCCGGAGAAGAAGAGCTCGAAGGCTCGATCGAAGGACTCCAGGTCTGCCTCGCGCTTGCACATCGTCGCCCGGAGGGCGGCGGCGAAGCGAGCGCGCTCGGCGAGCCCCACCTCACAGGCCGCCCGCACCGCGTCGTCCACCTCGGAGGTCCCGAGCCTCACCCCGTTCTGCCTCAGCACCTCGGCGAACTCGACGATCCGCGCCTGCATCACGGCCTCGATGCTACAAAAAACGGGGCGAGCAGGCCGGCTTCGAAGGTCAAGGCTCGGCCGCCCGCTCGAGCGACATCACCGCCTCCACGTGCCTTGTCTGGGGGAAGAGATCGACGAGCTGAAGCTTCCGCGGCCTGAATCCGGCGGAAACCAGCTCGGCGGCGTCCCGCGCCAGCGAGGCGGGATCGCACGCCACGTACACCACCCGGCGGACGCCGAGCCGCGCCGCCCACTCCTGCACCCCCGCGGCGCCCACCCTCGGCGGATCGAGCAGCAGGGCATCGAACGTCTGTCCCTCGGCGGCCAGCCCGCGGCAGACCTGGGCCGCGTCCCCCTGCACGAATCGCACGTTTCCCACCCCGCCCTCTCGCGCGCTCCGCTGGGCCAACGACACCGCCGGCCCCGACGATTCCACCGCCAAGACCGAGCCTGCAGTCCCCGCGACCGCGAAGGTCAGGTTCCCGTTCCCCGAGTACAGCTCGAGGATTCTCTCCCCCTCCCGCGCCTCAACCAGGGTGGCCGCGGCAGTCGTGAGGGCGAGGTTGGCCTCCGCGTTCGCCTGGGCGAACAGGTCGGGCCGGAGGTAGAGCGGCACCTCCGGCCGCAGCGGGTTCTCCGCCTTGAGCACCGGATCTCCCAGGAGCCTCGCCTGCCCGTCGTGTGGCACTACCACCGCCCCTCGGAGCCGGAGCGCTTCCACCGCCCGCTCGCACGCTTGCAGGTGCCGCATTTGCGCCTCGACCTTGAGGGCCAGCGAGAAGGCCACCTGCGATCCCTCCGCCAGCACCGTCAGCGACTCGGCATCCTTCGCCACGCCCTGGAGCTTTTCCCCCAGCGGGCCAGGCAAGAGCTCCAGGCTCTTGACCAGCGCCGGGCAGCTCTCGAACGGGACCAGCTCGTGCGAGCGGCGGCCGAAGAGCCCGAGCGCCCGCCCCTCGAAGTGGAGCACCGCCCTCCGCCGATAGCCCAAAGGCCGCTTCGACACCGCGGGCTCCTCCACCTCCAGCTCGGTTCGAGGGATCCCGCCCAGGTGCTCCAGGGCCGAGACGGCAATCTCGCGCTTCGCCTCCCGCTGCAGGTGCTCGCTGGCGTGGAGCCAGTCACAGCCCCCGCAGCGCCCAGCGTGCGCGCAGGCCGGCTCCCGCCGGTGCGGACTTCGCTCGAGCAGCTCGCGGATCTCGGCGCGGAGCACCTTCCCCGACGCAATCACCTCGGCCCTGACCCGCTCGCCCGGCAGGGCCCCTTCGACGAAGACGGTGCGGCCCTCGTGGTGGGCCACGCCGTCGCCGAGCTGGGAGAGGCGCTCGATGGAAAGCTCGGTCAGAGGCTCCGCCATGCCAACCCAACGCGGCAGCGGACGCGGCTACTTCTTCACCGGCGCCATGTGGTCCGGGAGCTCCTTGCGCAGCCGCTCGACGAAGCGCTCGATGCGGGCGCGCTTCTCCTCGTCCACGTCGATGAACTCGATACCCATCCCCGGCACCTGGTTGCTCGGGTTGTCCACCTCGTTGACCCGCGTAACGCGGCCGCACAGGTCGAAGGGGAAGGCGGTGTCCGGCAGGGAGATGATCAGCCTCACCGTGGTCCCCACCGAGAGCGGGTTCCGCGTGTTGATGAAGATCCCGCCCCGGGAGATGTTCACCGCCCAGTCGGTGATGAACCCGTCGACGGTCCGGTAGGCGACGAGCAGCTCGTGCTGCAGCCTGTCGGCTCGCCGGGGGCGCTTCGAGTTGTCCACCCTCTCGCCCATGAGCTCCTCCACGAGGCCGGCCTTCACCCGGCCGCCAGTTGAGCGGACGGACTATAGCAACTTCTTCAAAACCTCATCTCCCGCAGCTCTTTCGACACCGCGAGGCGCGGCTCGGTGAGCCTCTGGACCTCCTCCGCGGTCACTCCGGGTGCAACCTCGCGGAGCACCAAGCCGGAAGGCGCCACCTCGAGGAGGGCGTAGTCGGTGACGATGAAGTGGACACAACTCTTGCCGGTGAGGGGCAGCGTGCAGGAATTGAGGATCTTCGGCTTCCGCTCCTTGGTGGCGTGCTCCATCATCGCGTAGACGCGCTTGGCGCCGATGGCGAGGTCCATCGCCCCGCCCATCCCCTTCACCATCTTGCCGGGGATCATCCAGTTGGCGAGATCTCCCTGGGCGCTCACCTCCATCGCGCCCAGCACCGCCATGTCCACGTGGCCGCCGCGGATCATCCCGAAGGAGAGCGCCGAGTCGAAGTAGCTGGCGCCCTTGGCCTCGGTGACCGTCTCCTTGCCGGCGTTGATCAGATCGGGATCCTCCTCGCCCTCGTAGGGCCAGGGACCGATCCCGAGCAGGCCGTTCTCCGAGTGGAGCAAGATGTCCATCCTTTCGGGGATGTAGTTCGCCACCAGGGTGGGCATCCCGATGCCCAGGTTGACGTAGTAGCCGTCGCGCAGCTCCTGGGCCACCCGCTGGGCGATCTGCTCTCGGGTCAGTGGCATTGGTCCTCCCTAGCCCCGCTTGCGGACGGTGCGCTTTTCGATCCACCTCTGGTACTCGCGTCCCTGGACCACTCGCTTTACGAAGATCGACGGCACGTGGATCTCGTCGGGGTCGAGCTGGCCGACCTCGACCAGGTTCTCCACCTCGGCGATGGTCACCTCGGCCGCCATGCACATCAGCGGGGAGAAGTTCCGCGCCGCCTTGCGGAACACGAGGTTTCCCCAGCGATCGCCCTTGTGGGCGCGGACCAGGGCGAAGTCGGCCTTGAGCGGCAGCTCGAGCACGTACTCGCGGCCGCCGATTCGGCGCACCTCCTTGCCCTGGGCGATCTGCGTCCCCACCCCGGTGGGAGTGAAGAAGCCTCCGATTCCGCAGCCCCCGGCGCGGATCCGCTCGGCGAGGGTGCCCTGGGGGTTCAGCTCCACCTCCAGCTCGCCGGAGAGGAACTGCCGCTCGAACTCCTTGTTCTCTCCCACGTAGCTGGCCACCATCTTCTTGACCTGCAGCGCCTTGAGGAGCACCCCCAGCCCCAGCTCGGTGGTGCCGCAGTTGTTGGAGATGATGGTGAGGTCCTTCACCTTCTTTCGATGAAGGGCGGCGATCAGGTTCTCCGGGTTGCCGCAGAGGCCGAAGCCCCCGGACATGATCACCGCTCCGTCCTGGATGTCCTTGACCGCCTCGTCCGCGCTGGCGACCACCTTGTTCATGGATCCTCCGGGAAGGCTGACAGGCCCGCGCCGCCCTCAGCGTTCGACCATCAGCGCGATGCCCTCGCCGCCGCCGATGCACAAGGACGCCACCCCGCGCCGCTTGCCGAGGTCCTTCATCGCGTAGAGGAGCGTCACCAGGATCCGCGCCCCCGAAGCGCCGATCGGGTGGCCGAGCACCACCGCCCCGCCGCGGACGTTCACCTTCGACCGGTCCAGCTTGAGGAGCTGGTTGTTGGCGAGCGACACCACCGCAAAGGCCTCGTTGATCTCCCAGAGGTCCACCTCGGCAGAGCTGAGCTTCACCCTTTGCATCAGCCGGTTGATCGCGTCGGCGGGCGCGATGGTGAACTCCACCGGCTTTCTGGCCGTCCCGGCGTGGCCGGCGATCCGCCCGAGCACCGTCCGGCCCTCCGCCTTGGCCCGCTCCGCGCTCATCAGCACCACCGCTGCCGCGCCGTCGTTGATCGACGAGGCGTTGCCGGCAGTCACCGTCCCGTCCTTCTTGAAGGCCGGCTTGAGCGAGGGAATCTTCTCCGGCTTCGCGAGCTTGGGGCCTTCGTCCTCGCTCACCGCCAAAGGCTCGCCCTTCTTCTGCGGCACGCTCACCGGGACGATCTCCGCGGCGAAGGCCCCCTCCTGCTGGGCGCGGATGGCGCGGCGGGTGGACTCCACCGCGTATTCGTCCTGCGAGGCGCGGCTGATGCCGAACTGGGTCGCGCACGCCTCGGCGCAACTGCCCATGTGGATCTGGTCGTACACGTCCCACAGCCCGTCGAGGATCATCGCGTCCTTGAGCTCGACGTGACCCATGCGGGCGCCGCCGCGCAGGGAGTGGCTGAGGTAGGGGGCGTTGCTCATCGACTCCATCCCGCCCGCCACCACCACCTCCGCGTCGCCCAGGGCGATCGCCTGCGCGCCGGCGATCACCGCCTTGAGGCCCGAGCCGCACACCTTGTTCAAGGTGACCGCCGGGACCGAGTGCGGGACGCCGGCGTAGACCGCCGCTTGCCGGGCCGGTGCCTGACCGACCCCCCCCTGGAGCACGCACCCCATCACCACCTCGTCGACCTTCTCGGGCGAGACGCCCGACCGCTCCAGCGCCGCCTTGATCGCGACGGCTCCGAGCTGGGGAGCGGTGAGCGAGGAGAGGGCGCCCAAAAACGAGCCCACCGGCGTGCGGGCCGCTCCAACGATCACGACTTCGCGAGCCATGGAGATCCTCCTCGAGGGGCGAATAACGACCTCGCCTTATCCCGGCAAACCCCCAAAGGGTCAAGCGCACTGTGTCCCCGGGACGAGTCAGTGCTCACCCCTGCGCTACAGAGGGGTTCGCCCTCACCCTGGCCCTCTCCCGCGGCTCGGGAGAGTAAACCTTCAGGCGCTTCCCTCTTCGCGGTCGGGGCCCGGCCCGTCTGCGGCGAAGGACGGCGCCGGCGCCTCGGGTGCGGCGACCGAGGATTCCGGCAGAGCTTCGGGAGCCGCCGTCTTTCCCACCTCTTCACCCGGGCCGGCCTCGGTCTCGCCGCGGCGGCGGATGATGGGCGGCCGTGCGGCCACCGGCGAGCTCTGAGGGCTTCCTTGGGTGGAGAGCTGGAACCCACCAGCCGCATCCTGGATCACCCCCAGCGCCCGGAGCCGCGGCAACAGGCCAAAGTGCAGCCCACGGAGTTGGATCACCTCGACCCCGGTCTCGGCCACCGCCCGGGAAAGCTCCGCCGGTCTCCAGACCCGCCCCGGCTCGGCGCGGAGCAGCCGGACGGCCGCCTCGGTGATCGCGTCCCAGTCGCGGTCCGGCGGCCGCTCCAAAAGCAGGGGCGCGCCGGCGGAGAGGTCGCTTCCGGCGAGCCCTGGGCGCGCGCGGAACCGCCCGTGAATGCCGTAGACCACGGCATTCTTGGCCCTCAGCCGGGCGAGCAGGCGCGCATGCACCCCCGGACGAGCGGCGTCTTGCATCCCCGCCGCCTCGAGCGCGCGGCACAGCTCTACCGGCCGCCAATCGCGGTCGGGCTCAGCCAGCAGCAGCCGGAGGGCCGCTTGCGAAAGCGTCTCGAGATCCTGCTCCGAGCCCCTCTGGGACGGCAGGCCGCCATCGAGCAACCCCACCACCTCCGCCAGTCGGGCGAGCGAGGCCCCTGCCTCCGACATGAGCCTGCCTAGCCTCCGAAGCTCTTGCTCGGCGATCGCTTGCCAGTTCGGTTCCATCGGTCGAACACCTGCGCCCAGGCCCCCGCTGACTGGCGGTGCGGGCCGTAGCAGGTCCGCACTTTACTTGAAGTGCTGACCGGCTGCGTTGGAATTCCGACTGATGTCACTCCGCGCGGAAGCTACTTCTTGAGCTTGTCTCGCATCACGTCGCCGAGGCGGGCCTTCGAGCCCTCGGCCTGGCGCCGCAGATACTCGCGGTAGTCGTCTTCTCCCTCGTGGAGAAGCGCCTTCATGGAGAGCGCGATCTTGCGGTCGGTGGAGTTGATGTCGATGATCTTCACCTCCACCTCCTGGCCCTCGTTGACGACATCGCGGGGGTTCTCCACTCGCTCGTCCTTCATCTCCGAGACGTGAACCAGGCCTTCGATGCCCGGTTCCACCTCCACGAAGGCGCCGAAGTCAGTGACCTTGGTGACCTTCCCCTTGATCCGGCTTCCCACCGGCATGCGGTCGGAGAGCGTCTCCCAGGGGTCCTGGGAGATCTGCTTGATGCCCAACGAGAAGCGCTCGTTCTCCACGTCGATGTTGAGCACCACCGCCTCGACCTCGTCGCCCTTCTTGTAGATCTCGCCCGGGTGCTTGACTCGCTGGGTCCAACTGATGTCCGAGACGTGCACCAGGCCGTCCACGCCCTCCTCGACGCCGACGAAGACGCCGAAGTCGGTGACGTTGCGGACCTGGCCTTTGATCACCGAGCCGATCGGGTACTTGTCCTCGAGCAGAGTCCAGGGGTTCTGCTCGATCTGCTTCATGCCCAGGGCGATCCGCTTGGCCTTGGGGTCGATGTCCAAGACGACCGCCTCGACCTCCTTGCCCACTTCCAAGACCTTGGAGGGGTGCTTGACCCGCTTGGTCCAGGACATCTCGGAGACGTGGACCAGGCCCTCCACGCCCTGCTCGATCTCGACGAAGGCGCCGTAGTCGGTGAGGCTGACCACCTTGCCCTTGACCCGGGTCCCCACCGGGTACTTCTCGTCGGCGCGGTGCCAGGGATCCTCCTGGATCTGCTTGAGGCCGAGGCTGACCCGCTCCTGGCCGGGGTCGAACTTGAGCACGACCACCCGCACCTCGTCGCCCACGTTGAACATCTCCGAGGGGTGGCCGATGCGCCCCCAGGACATGTCGGTGATGTGGAGGAGCCCGTCGATGCCGCCCAGGTCGATGAAGGCCCCGTAGTCGGTGAGGTTCTTCACCACGCCCTTGAGCACCGCGCCCTCCTTGAGGTTCTTCAAGGTCTCGCGCTTGAGCTCCTCGCGCTGCTTCTCGAGCAGCACTCGGCGGCTGAGCACGATGTTGCCGCGCTTCTTGTTGAACTTGATGACCTTGAACTCGAACTCCTTGCCGATGTACTGGTCGAGGTTGCGCACCGGCCTTATGTCCACCTGGGAGCCGGGGAGGAAGGCCTTCACCCCGATGTCCACCGAGAGGCCGCCCTTCACCCTGCCGACGATGGTGCCCTTGACGATCTCGTCGCGCTCGCAGGCGGCGCTGATCTCGTCCCAGATCCGCATCTTGTCGGCCTTCTCCTTCGAGAGGACGACCATGCCGGTGTCGTTCTCACGGGACTCGAGCAAGACGTCGACCGTGTCGCCGGCCTTGATGGTGATCTCGCCGCGGGCGCTCGTGAACTCCGAGATCGGGATCTGCCCCTCCGACTTGTAGCCGATATCGACGATGGCGAACTCCTTGGTCACCTGGACAATGGTGCCCTTGACGATCTCCCCCTCCTTGAGGAGCCCATCGCCGCCGCGCTCCTTGAGTGACGCCTCGAAAAGCGCTGCGAAGTCTTCTTCGGCCTCCATCCCGATCGGCTGATTCACGTTCTGCTGCATGTCAGTGGTTCTTCCTCTACTGCCCGTTGCTGCCCCGGTTTGAGAATGGCAGTGCGCCCGCGCGGGGACCTGCGGACGCCCGCTCGCCGGTCCACCATGGATCGACGGGAGGCGCGCACCCTACGCACCAGGCCTGCGCGGCGTCAAGTCGGCTCGCTCGCGGGCGAGGACTTTCCGGCGGCCTGCCCCGGGGAAGGGTGCGGGGATTGATGCAGGCCCGGCGAACGAGCCGCAACCTCTGCCAAGCTGCCTGGTGCCACCGCGGGCGGGCGGGCTGTACTCGGGCGTGACGAGCTCGCCCATTGCAGAAGGTTAGGCGCGGGTTGGCTCCGGCCGGGTGCGGGCCAGTCGTGCCTGCTCGAGCCGGGGCCGCATCATGGCCGCCACGCTCAGGCAGGCGGCTACCAGAGGGATCGCCGCCAGCAGGTCCACCGCGTAGTGGAACCGGCACACCACCGTCGCCAGCACCAAGCCGGTGCCAAGGGGAAGCAGCAGGACGAACAGCCTCCGCGCGTGGCGGAACGCGTAGGTGAGCACCAGGAGCGCCACCGCCGTGTGCCCAGACGGAAAGCAGTCCCGCATGAAGAGCGGCTGGCGCATCAGCGAGTCCAGCCAGGGGGTGAGGTACACACCCTGGAGCGGGCCGGCGAACTCGCCCGCCAGGAAGAACCTCGGCCCGACCGCCGGCACCAGCGCGTAGAGCAGGAAGTTCGCCCCGTAGAGGAGAGAGAGCGCCAGCACGTATTCGTCGAGCACGCGGCGATCGCCCCGTGCGTACAGCGAAACCCCGAGCAACACCGGCAGGAGGAAGTAGGTGTAGTAGCTGGCCATCAGGGCCTCGACGAGCCAGGCAGGCGCTATGGCCTCTGCCGCCACGGAGGGATGGAGCCCGAAGAGGTGCAGGTCCGCCTGGGCGAGGTAGCGGTCCATCAGCTCCGGCTGCGTCGCGTCGACGATCGGCCCCAGGTGGGAATGCCCGAGGATGGTGACCGGCAAGAGCCAGAAGGTCGCCGCGAAGTCCCAGGCCGGGTTGCGCGGAAACCTGCGCGAGAGCGCGCGGAAGACCACCGGCCCCACTCCGAGCAGGCCGAAACAGAGTGCCGACTTCGCGAAGCCATCGGTCCACCTCCCCGCGGCGAGGAGGAAGGCCACCGCGAAAGCACACAAGCTGACGATCACCACGTCGGCCGGACGTAGGGGCAGTCCCTCGTCTGCACCCCGCAGCCGGGCTCGCACTGAGGTCGCGCCCGCCATGGCGACGCTCAAGTTGGTGATTGAGCGAGCGACCGCAAGTTGGCGCCGGGCGCCCTCCCGTCAACATGGGCCCTGGCCGTGGCTCGGGACGGGCGCGAAGGCCCCTGGCCCCGACAGGAGCGGGTTCCTCTCGCCCGGACGCTCCCCGGGCAGCCGGGCGACCGCTGGGCGTGCCGTCACCCCTCCTGTTGCGATGGCGCACCGAGAGTGACCACCCGGTTTCGGCCTCCGCGCTTGGCGGCATAGAGGCATCGGTCAGCCGCCTCGAGCATCTCCCTCGGCGACGCGAACGTCCGGCCGGGCTCCAGGGTCGCGCAGCCGAGCGAGACGGTCACTCTCTCCTTGCCCCCTGCGACGACCTGAGAGCCGACCGACTCCCGCAGGCGCTGGCCCACCTTCTCGGCCTGCGCCGCGCCAGTTCCAGGCAAGAGGCACACGAATTCCTCTCCGCCGTAGCGGGCCACCAAGTCCGGCTCCCGGACTGAGGAGCGGAGCACGTTCGCCACCGCGACCAGCACCTCGTCCCCAGCCCGGTGGCCGAAGGTGTCGTTCACTTCCTTGAAGTGGTCCAGGTCGCAGAAGAGCAAGCTCAGCGGCTGGCCTGTCCTGCGCGCCCGTTCGAATTCCACGGTGAGCTGCAGGTCCAGGTAGGCCCGGTTGTACAGCGCGGTGAGGCCGTCGCGCTGGGCCCGCTGCTCACTCTCCTGGGCGCGCTGCACGAGCTGGGTGTTGAGGGCGTGGAGCGCGGAGCGCATCCGCTCCAGCACCCCGTTGCCGACCCTGGGCCCGGCCGACTCGAACTCCGAGCGGTTGGGCAGGGTGGAGACGATTTCGCCCAGCATCGCCTGCAGCTCGCCGACCGTCCTGAGCGCATCGGTGCGCAGGCGCCACTTCTCGGTGAGGGCGTAGGCGAGCTGGCGCACCTCGATGTTGTCGAAGGGCTTTTTCAGGATCAGCAGCCGGTCGCTGTGCCCCAGCACCCCGACCATTTGCTCCCAGGAGTAGTCCGAGAGCGCGGTGCAGACGACGACCTCCAGATCCGGGTAGCGCTCCCAGATGCGGGCCACCGTCTCCACCCCGTCCCACCCCGGAGGCATCCGGATGTCCACGAAGGCCATCTCGTACGGCTCGCTGGCTTCCGCGGCCTTGAGCACCAGCTCCACCGCGTCCTTCCCCTGGTAGGCGGAGTCGATCTGGAAGGTGACGCGAGGCTCGTGGCCCCGCTCGCCGTCGGAGAACAGCTCTCGCTCCGCGTCCTCCAGCGATGGCTCTCCCTTGAAGCCGAGGGTGAGGATCTTGCGGAAATCGTCATGGATGGCGTGGTTGTCGTCCACCACCAGGATGCGCCGCACGGTGCCGTGGTTCATCGCGGCCCGCCCTCCTCTGCCGCCCGCGCCCCGCACCTCACCGGGACCTCGAGGATGAAGGTGGCGCCCTGCCCGGGGCCGTCGCTGTGGAAGGTGAGGCTCCCGCCCATCTCCCTGGCCGCGATGGCGCTCGAGTGGAGCCCGAAGCCGTGGCCGCTCTTCTTGGTGGTGAAGCCATGCTCGAAGATCCGCGGCCGAGCCTCGTCAGGCACGCCCGCCCCGTTGTCCGCCACCGAGACGCGCACCAGGTTGCCGCTCAGCTCCGCCTTGACCCGGATCTCCTTGACTGGCTTCTCGGCGCTCTGGACCGCGTGGCGGGCGTTGCTCAAGAGGTTGACCAGGATCTGCAGCACCCGGTGGCGATCCAGCTCCACCTGGGGGAAGTCGCCGCATTCCACCACCACCCGGATATCGCTTCGGGTCGCCTTGAGCACGTTCACCGCCAGCGCGGTGTCGACCACCGACCGCAGCGACAGCGTCTCGAGGTAGAGCGAGCTTCGGGAATAGGTCTGCTGCGCGGCGATGATGCTCTTGATGTGCTCGACGTTCTGTTGAAGCTTGGAGACCTCCTGCAAGAGCGCCTCGCGCTCGCCCTGGAGGTGGGCGGCCAGGCTCTTGAGAAAGCCGGGGAGGCGCTGGCCTTTGGGGTCTCCGGTCAGGAAGGCGCCGAGATCGCCCTGGTGCTCCTCGAACATCGCCGCCGCTTTCCCGAGGCTCTGGGCTTTGGAGGCGCGGGCCATCTCCGCCAGCACCTGGGAGGACACGTTCACGCTGTTCAGCGCATTTCCCACGTTGTGGAGCACCCCGGTCGCCACCTCTGACATTCCCGCCTCGCGGGCGATGCGCGCCCTGAGCTGAGCCACCTCTTCCTCGGCGGTGAGATCGCGCAGCACCAGAGAGCAGCCGGTGAAACCCCTCGCCGGGACGAGGATCGGGGTCAGCGAGACTTGAAGGTGGAGGTTGCCATGGACGATCCTCCCCGAGAAGCGCCGGCTCCTGGGCTTGGCGGCGCGCATCGCTTCCTCGACCGGCGCGAAGGAGGAACCGGCGACTCGCTCGAACAGCGGCTTACCGGCGATGGACTCCTCGCTCAGGGCGACGCCATGGGTCGAGCGAGGCCGCAAGAGCTCCAGGAAGCGGGGATTGTGCTCGACGATGCGTGTGTCCGGGGCCACCACGGCGATCCCGTCGGTGGCGTCCCGCACCACCGTTCGCCACCATTCGCGGCTGAGGAGCAGATTGTGCACCGCACAGCCCGGGCCGCCCACCGGCTCGATGAAGGCCAACCAGCTTTGCCCCTCCAAGCGCATGCGGAGGCGGGTGTGATGGTCTGCGCTGCCGAGCCGGAGGCTGACCAGCACGTCGAGGAAGCCGGATTGGTACCGGGTCAGCCCTCCGTAGAAATCGGCCACTCCCAGCCGGTCGGAGGGGCTGAACAGCTCGTCTAGCCGGCGGCCGACCAACTCCCCATCGAAGGAGAAGGCCTGCGCAAAGCGCCGGTCCGCAGACAGGATCTGCAGGCTCTGGTCGAGCCCCAGCAGGTAGAGCGGAGAGCCCTGCTCGGCGAATGCCTCCGCCCGCGCCGATGGGCTGCTCTGGGCGGTCATGTGAGCCGGCGGCAGGGCGTCACGACGCCTCCGTCACCTCGAAGCCGCAGGCCTCACCTCCGCAGGAGCGGCAAGTGGTCTCCCGGGAAGCGAACTGGCCGAACCGCTCGCGCTCCGAGCCCTCGCCGTAGACCAACTCCATGATCCCGGCGGCGGCGCCGGTGAGCATCAGGCAGCTCGGCACCTGGGACTTCCCGCGGAGCTCGAGGAAGCCGGTGGCCTCGTAGCCGTTTCGAGACTCCAGCCGCAGGCTCTGGGCAGGAGTGTGCTCGACGATCTGCCAGTTTCCCCAGCCCAGCGCGTTGCTCACCGCCACGATGCCGTGCATGGTGTCTCGCTGCTGGTCCTTGATCATCGGCCCGACCAACCCGGCCCACTCCGGCGAGGAGATGATCCCCTGGAAGGTGTTGATGCCGCAGTACTCGGAGTCGGCCATCAGCTGGCTCTTGGCCGCCGCGCCAATCTTCAAGCGGTCCATCTCCTCGATGAAGGAGAAGCAAGCCAGGTTGTAGAAGTCGATCGGGGTATTGGCGAGGTAGACGTTGAAGGCCGGGAGGAGCCCGTCGTTGTTCCCGTGAATCGGCATCGCGACCAGGGCCTCGGTGATCTTCTTCTGGTCGATGTTCGACGGGGCCGGGGTGCTCGGCTTCCCGGTCGGGCCGGGGACGGGCCGCCTCTGATAGGTGGCGGCAGGCTCGGTGCGGCTGCGGTTCACTGCGAAGCGGCACACCTTTGCCCCGCCCACCATGCATTCCTCCTCCCGGACACTGACCGGATCGCCGGTCACCACCAAGTGAGCGGCTTGCAAGTAGCCGGAGGTCAGCGAGCACACCGGCGTCTTGCGCTCGGGGAAGCCGGCGTTCCATCCCTCCACGAAGTGGGACTGAGTGCCCAGCGCGAGCCCCGTGGAGAGCGAGGAGAGGTCGAGCTTGCCATACCCGAGGTGGGAGTAGAGCGCCGCGGCGATCTCCCACTTCTCCGCGGTGGAGTCTCCTGGCCGGATCGCCTGACGGATCATCCCGGAGAACACGGACTCCGCAGCCCGGACGAAGATCTTCTTCCCGTCGATCCCCGCGGCTCCCTCGATTGTCCGCTGGATGCGCGAGTTGTAATGGTGACAGTGGATGATCACGTCCGTCCCACAGATGGTCCGGCGGCTGCTCTCGGGGTCGTGGGTTAGGGCGAACCTGCTGGTCAGCTCCTGGCTGTTCATCTTCTCCTCCGCGGCGGGTCTTCCCGGCCACCGAACGGCCGACCCCCGCACCCTTCGCCCCTGGAGGCGAAACCTCTTGATTCGGTGGACGAGGGCGCGGACGCTATCTCGCCGGCTTCGCCGGGCGCAACAGCTACCTCCCCCTGCAGGTCCGTCGAAGCGGTGGAACCTGTTTGGCTACTCGGGAAGGACGATTCGGCCGATGTAGAGCTGCTCGCTGGAGTCATCCATTCCCAACGCCCAGTGTCCCCCGGGGCTCAGCTCTTCCACGCTGGGCCCGGTGGTGCCTGGGACACTCCGCTTCGCGGATCCAAGCTGAACAGAGGCGCCGCAAGGCCGCCGGCGATGCGCACCACCAGCCGAGGGTCCCGCCCGAGCCGCCACCCGCTCGGTTCGAGATCTGAGCTGCGCCGATGCACGGCGACGATCTGCCCGCTCGGCCGGTCGAGCGCCATCAGGTGATCGGCGTCCCGGCCGCTTTGATCCGCCTGCACCGCGATCCAGCGTCCGTCGGGCGACACCGAGCTCGGGAATAGCCGGGCTATTCCATTCCAAGGCCCCGGAAGCCGGGTCGCCCCTTCCACCCACAGCAACTCGTTACCGCCAGCCTCGAGGGGCACGATCGCCGCGCACCTCTCGGGGAGGCCGTCGGCGCAGGCCACTGACTCGACCGGAGAGTCGAAGGTGGCCAGCGTGATCGTGCGTTCCGGAGAGTCGACGTCGATCGCAACCAGTTGGCTGGCTCCAGTCACGTCGTCTTCCACGCTGGCGACCAGCCGCCGCGCCTCGTCGAGGAAGGTGGCCGCTCCCGGATACTTCCAGGACGTCTTCTTCCATTCGATCCGCACGTCGCTCCCGCCTGCCGGCCGCACCGGGCTCGGTCGCACCACCCTGCCTCGCCTCGGAGCCTCGGGCGGCGAGGGGGCGAGATGCGCGCGCCAGGCGGCTCCGTCCCTCACCCAAAGCTCCGAGTGCTGGTACACGCTGCCGTCGAGGTTGCGGCCCGAGATCCACACCCACGACTGGCCTTCGCCGGCCCCCTTCACTGATTCGACGCGCAGGCAAGGCCGAGGTGTCGGCGTCAACGCGGACCACCGCCAGATCGAGCGTCGGATCGGCGCGGACCAAGAAGGCGCCTTTGATCTCGTGCGAGTTCTCGAAGAGGAAGCGCCACAGGCCTCCATCCGCAGGGGTGTAGCTGACTCGGTCAGCCCGGTAGAGCATCGCCGACAGCGACTCGGCGTTGGCCACCACGTGCAAGTTGGTGAGGACCGTGCCCTGGTCATCGAGCAGCAGCCCCGAGCCGTAGCTGCGCTTGCCGTCGGGCCGGGTGTTGAGCAAGAGCACCAGCGAGGGCAAGGCCGCTTCGACCAGGTCTTCGATCGAGCGCTCGGGCGCGGGCATCGACCGGAATTTCCACAAGATTTGCCGGACGGTCGCCCACAGGCCCACTTGACACCCGCTCAGCCCCCTCCGTACAAGGCGCCCGACCTACCGGCAGTACGCCCGAAAGCCCCGGCCCACGGAGCGGTCTTCGTATGGCAGACATCTTCGACAAATGCGCCTCGTGGAAGGACTACAAGATCGCCAAGGCCACCGGCCTGTACCCTTACTTCCGGGCCATCCAGGCCATCCACGGCTCGACCGAGGTGGAGATCGAAGGCCGAAGGGTGGTGATGGCCGGCTCCAACAACTATCTCGGGCTCGCCAGCGATCCCCGGGTGAAGGAGGCGGCGCTCTCGGCCCTGAAGAGATTCGGCACCACCTGCTCCGGCTC
Organism: Myxococcales bacterium; assembly: GCA_016191815.1. Lineage (GTDB taxonomy): Bacteria > Myxococcota > Myxococcia > Myxococcales > Myxococcaceae > JACPVI01. The sequence goes on along the minus strand of JACPVI010000025.1, from coordinate 38,448 downwards.
GCGGCTGCTCAACGGCACGCTGGAGCTGCACGAGGAGCTGGAGGCCCGCCTGGCGCGCTTCCTCAACCGCGAGGCGGCGGTGGTGGTGTCCACCGGCTTCCAGACGAACCTGGCCGCGATGAGCGCCCTGCTGGGGCGGCACGACGTGGTCTTCTCCGACCGGGCCAACCACGCCTCGCTGGTGGATGGGATCCGGCTCTCGTTCGGAGAGGAGCGGAAGTACCGCCACAACGACATGGAGAATCTGGAGTCGTTGCTCGCCGCGGCCAAGCCGAACGCGGGCAAGCTGATCGCCTCCGATGGCGTCTTCTCGATGGAGGGAGATCTCTGCAACCTGCCCAAGATCGTCGAGCTGGCCCAGAAGTACGGCGCGCGGGTGCTGGTCGACGACGCGCACGGGCTGGGCGTGCTCGGCGCACACGGGCGGGGGACCTCGGAGTACTTCGGGCTCGAGGCCCAGACCGACGTGGTGATGGGCACCTTCTCGAAGAGCTTCGCCTCGCTGGGAGGCGTCCTCGCCGGCCCGTTCGAGGTCATCAACTACATCAAGCACAAGGCGCGGCCGATCATCTTCTCCGCGTCGATCACCCCCGCCTCGGTGGCTTCCGCCCTCGAGGCGCTGGAGATCGTCGAGTCGGAGCCACAGCGCCGCTCGCGGCTGCTCGACATCGCCGAGAAGATGCACAACGGCTTTCGGGCGATGGGCTTCGACACCGGAGTGAGCGTCACCCCGGTGGTGCCGGTGCTGATCGGCGACCAGGTGAAGTGCTTCCGGTTCTGGAAGGCGCTCTTCGAGACCGGAGTCTTCGCCAACCCCGTCATCCCGCCCGCGGTGGAGCCCGGCCACGCGCTCATCCGCACCAGCTACATGGCCACCCACACCGACGAGCAGCTCGACCGAGTCCTCGACGCGTTCGAGCGGGTCGGCCGGAAGATGGGCATCATCCCCCACGCCCGGCCATCGACCTACGTGCCGGTGAAGGTGGCCCGGCCCGGCTCCTTCGTGCGCGCCAACCAGGCCTCCCAGCGGTGGGCCAAGACTTCGGCGGGGCTCGCCGCCGAGCAGGGCTTCTCGCTCGGGCAGCTAACGAAGCTGTCCTCCCGCGAGATGGCCAATAAGCTCTTCGACGCGGTGGAGACGCTCACCTGGCGCGCCGCGAATCTCCAGCCCGAGGACTTGAAGCGGCTCTCCAAGACCCCGCTCCGACTCTGGGAGCGGCGTGGGGAGATCCCCGGCCTTCTCCTCGAGAAGGGCGCCAACCTGTTTATCAAGAACGGCAAGCAGCCGGAGGCCTGAGCCCATGGCGGTCCCCGCGGCGAAGATGAGCCAGCGCGAGCCGGCGCCCGCACCGAGCGACGTCACCGTCACCCCGGTGCAGTCCCCCCGGGACCGGGACGCCTTTGTGCTCTTCCCTTACGAGCTGTACCGCGACGACCCCAACTTCGTCCCGCCGCTCTTGATGGAGAGGAAGGACTTCCTCGATCCGCGGAAGAACCCCTGGTTCCAGTTCGGCAAGGCCGCGCTGTTCCTCGCGCGCAGGGGCGGCCAGGTGGTGGGCCGGATCGCCGGGGTGAACGACCCCCGCTACAACGAGTTCCACGGCACTCGACTCGGGGCGTTCGGGATGTTCGAGTGTGCCGACGACGTGCGGGTGGCGCGGGCCCTGTTCGAGGCGGCGGCCACCTGGTGCGGGGCCCAGGGCTTCGGGCGGATGATCGGTCCGATGAACTTCTCCACCAACTACGAGTGCTCGGTCTTGGTCGAGGGCTTCGACGCTCCGCCGGTGGTGATGATGGCCTACAACCCTCGCTACTACCCGGCGCTCTACGAGGCCTGCGGCTTCAAGAAGGCCAAGGACCTCTGGGCGTGGGAGCTGTCCTCCTCGGTGGCGCCGCCGGAGAAGGTGGCGCGCATCGCGGAGAAGGTCCGCCAGCGCGAGGGCGTGGTGGTCCGCGCGGTCAACATGAAGGACTTCGAGTCCGAGGTCCGGCGGGTGAAGGAGATCTACAACTCCGCCTGGGAGAAGAACTGGGGCTTCGTGCCCATGACCGACGCCGAGTTCGATCACATGGCGCGCGAGCTCAAGCAGCTCGTGGTCCCCAAGCTGTTGCTCCTGGCCGAGGTGAAGGGCGAGCCGGTGGCGTTCTCGATGACGCTGCCCGACGCCAACCCGGCGCTCAAGGCTGCCGGCGGAAGGCTCACCCGCTTCGGGCTGCCGATCGGGCTGGTGAAGCTTTTGTTGGCGGCGCGGCGGATCAAGCGGCTCCGGCTCATCACCCTGGGCATCAAGGAGGGCTACCGGCGCCGGGGGCTGGACGCCATCCTCTACCTCGACACGCTCAAGGCGGCCCGGGAGCTCGGGTACACCGGCGGGGAGATTTCCTGGACGCTCGAGGACAACCACCTGGTCAACCGCGCCATCGAGTCGATGGGCGGCAGGAAGTACAAGACATACCGGATCTACGAGCGGGCGATTTGACCCGAGCCGGCCGCGCTGCCGGAGGAGAAGGACATGCACTACCTCATCACCGGCGCCTCCGGCTTCGTGGGCGGGAACCTGGCCCGGACGCTCGCGGCGCGAGGGCACACCGTCACCGCGCTGGTCCGCCGAAGCTCCAACCGCGCCGAGCTGGACAAGATCCCCGGCCTGCGCTTCGCGGTGGGCGATCTCGTCACCGGCGACGGCCTCGACGAGGCGGTGAAGGGCGTCGAATGCGTGCAGCACTTGGCCGGCGTGGTGAAGGCACGCGCCGCCGAGGACTACTACCGGGCGAATGCCGAAGGCACCCGCCTGCTCTGCCACGCGCTGGCGCGGCTCGAGCGGCCGCCCAGGCTGGTCTACTGCTCGTCCCTCTCCGCCGCCGGCCCCGCAGCCATCGATCGGCCCAGGCGCGAGGAGGAGCCGCCCGCGCCGATCTCCACCTACGGCAAGAGCAAGCTCGGCGGTGAGATCGCAGTCCGCCAGTACGCCGACCGGGTGCCGTCGGTCATCGTCCGGCCGCCGATCGTCTACGGGCCGGGGGACAGCATCAACCTGCCGCCGCTCCTCGCCATGGGGAGGCTCGGCGTCTTCCTCAAGGCGGGGCTCGGTCCCAAGCAGTACTCGTTCATCCATGTCGACGATCTCTGCGAGGCGCTGGTGGCCGCCTCGACCCGCGGGAAGACCATCTCCCAGGACGATCCGACCCAGGGCATCTACTTCGTGGCGGACCCTCACGCCTATAGCTGGGAGGAGTTCTGCGACGCGCTCTCCCACGCGCTGAACGGGAGGAGGGCGCGGGTGTTCCCGCTCCCGGAGGCGGTGGGCTACGCGGTCGGCCTCGGCAGCGAGCTGGCCGGCCGCTTCACCAAGCAGGTGCCGCTCCTCAGCCGGGACAAGGCCCGCGAGATGCGGCAGCCGGCGTGGACCTGCTCGCCCGCGCGCGCGAAAGAGGAGATCGACTTCTCCGCTGCCCGGGACCTCAGGGAAGGGCTCCGGCACACCCTGGAGTGGTACCGCCAGGAGGGCCTGCTCTGATGCAGGTCTCCACGCATCCCGGGGCTCCGGCCGCCCGGCCGCCGCTCGAGGTTTCCGTGGAGCCGGTCCGTACCCCGAAGGATCGGGACGAGTTCCTAAAGCTGCAGCTAAGGCTGTACCGGGGCGATCCGAACTTCGTCCCGCCGATCCTCGCCGAGCGGAGGGACTTCCTCGATCCTGCGAAGAATCCCTTCCTCGGGCACGCGGAGCTGGCGCTGTTCCTGGCGCGGCGGGGCGGGCGCGTCGCCGGGCGAATCGCCGCCATCAACGACTCGCACTACAACCAGTTCCACAACACCGAGTGCGGCTTCTTCGGCATGTTCGAGTCGGAGGACGACCCGGCGGTGGCCTGCGCGCTGGTGGACGCAGCCGCGGAGTGGGTGCGCCGGGGCGGGATGAAGCAGCTCATCGGCCCGGTCAACCTGTCGTTCAACCACGACTGCGGCGTGCTGGTCGAAGGCTTCGAGCACCCGCCGGCGATGATGATGCCGTACAACCCGCCCACCTTCGATGCGCTGCTCAAGGGCGCGGGCCTGGAGAAGTGCAAGGACCTGTGGGCCTGGGAGCTTTCCACCTCGGTGGCGCCGCCGGACAAGGTGGTGCGCGTGGCCGAGAAGGTGCGCGAGCAAGAGGGCGTGCGCGTCCGGCCGATCGACATGCGAGCGCTCCCGCAGGAGATCCGGCGGATCAAGAGCATCTACAACGCGATGCTGGAGCGGAGCTGGGGCTTCGTTCCGCTGAGCGACGAGGAGTTCGACGCCTTCGCGGTGCGGCTGAGGCCTCTGGTGCAGATCCGCCCCGAGCTGTGCCTGATCGCAGAGGTTTTGGGAGAGCCGGCGGCGTTCTCTCTCACTCTTCCCGACTCGAACGTCGCCATCCGCGCGGCGAACGGCCGGCTCACTACCTTCGGGCTGCCAGTGGGGCTTTTGAGGCTCCTCTGGGCGGCGCGGGGGATCGACCGGGTGCGGGTGCTGCTGTTGGGGATCAAGCCCGGCTTCCGCCGCCGCGGCCTGGACGCGCTGTTGTACCTGGACACCATGCACGCGGCGCGGAAGCTCGGCTTCACCGGCGGGGAGCTGGGCTGGACCGCCGAGGACAACGACCTCATCAACCGCGCGGTCGAGTCGATGGGCGCGCGGCGGTACAAGACGTACCGGATCTACGAGAAGCAGCTGGGTTGAGCCGGCCGCTCGCGGCCTGCAGCGGCACTCGTTCTTCGGCCCGGCCCGGCGTTTCCCGCTCGTGCGGGAACCGGCATATCATCGCCCCCATGAAGATCGGCGCGCTCCTCGCGGCCTCGACGCTCGCGCTCGCGCTCGCCGGCCCCGCCCTCGCCCAGAAGTCCAAGGGCAAGGGGAAGCTGAACATGGACCTCAACCTTCCCACCTTCGGTGCGCTGCCCACCGGCGAGGGGTTGCAGAAGCCCAAGGCGGAGAAAGATCTCCCGACCCCGACCACCACCAGCATCGACGCCAAGTACGAGGTGGTCCGCCTCCAGCACGGACGGTCCTTCATGCGCTCCGCCTCCGGGGCCACCCCGATGGGCGGGGCGCTGGAGTCGATCGCCCTCACCGGAAACCCGCCCACCTCCGAGCGCTTCACCACCGTGGTGCGCGTCAAGTGCCCCCAGCGCCTGAACAGCTCGATCGAGCTGGCGGTGCTCGACCCGCGCGGCGACACCGCCATGACCGCCACCGGCGAAGTGAACTTCCGCGGCACCAAGCAGGACGAGGTCGACTACACCGTCGAGTGGGATCCCACCCCCATGCGCTCCGGCGGCGACTTCCAGGTGCTCGTCCGAATCGGCGGACAGGTGATGGGCACCTGGCCGCTCAAGGTGGTGGAAGGCAAGAAGTAGGGCTCTCCCGAAGAAGTAGCCGCCCGAACATCGCCCTGAGAAACGTCTTTGCCCGGAGGGCCGCCGAGCGGGTATACCCGCGCCCGCTCTCCAATCCACCGAGGCGACCATGGCCTATTCCGAACGAGTCACGCAGATCCTCTCTTGGTACGTGTCCGAGAACCCCGGCGTCCTCACCAACCTGGCGCGGATGCTGAACCACGGCACCCTCGCCGGCACTGGAAAGATGGTGATCCTGCCGGTCGACCAGGGCTTCGAGCACGGCCCGGCGCGGTCCTTCGCGCCCAACCCTCCCGGGTACGATCCCGACTACCACTTCCAGCTCGCCATCGACGCCGGGTGCAACGCCTACGCGGCGCCGCTGGGCTTCCTCGAGGCCGGCGCGGCGAAATTCGCCGGCCAGGTGCCGCTGATCCTCAAGCTTAACAGCTCGGACTCGCTATCCAAGATGGCGGACCCCTGCTCCGCCGTCACCGCGTCGGTGCAGGACGCCGCGCGGCTGGGCTGCACCGCCATCGGGTACACCATCTACCCGGCCTCGGGTGCGCGGAATACCATGTACGAGTCGCTGCGCGAGCTGATCCTCGAGGCCCGCTCGTACGGGTTGCCCACCGTGGTGTGGGCGTACCCGCGGGGCGCCGGCATCTCCAAGGAGGGTGAGACCGCCATCGACGTGATCGCCTACGGCGCGCAGATCGCCTGCCAGCTCGGTGCGCAGGTGGTGAAGGTGAAGCCGCCGAAGGAATTCGTCGAGCAGGCCGAGGCGAAGAAGGTCTTCGAGAAGTACAACATCCCGATCAAGACCCTGACCGACCGGGTGCGCCACGTGGTGCAGAGCGCCTTCAACGGCAAGCGCATCGTGATCTTCTCCGGAGGCGAGGCGAAGGAGAGCTCCTCGCTCATGGAGGAGATCAAGGGCATCCGCGACGGCGGCGGCTTCGGCTCGATCATGGGCCGAAACGCCTTCCAGCGGCCGAAGGACGAGGCGCTGAAGCTCCTCCGCGACGTGATGGGCGTCTACAAGAGCTGAGGCGCCTCTCTCCCGCACTGCGGAACAGGGTCAGTGTGGCGTGCGTCGAGCTGCCACCGCTCACTGGGGCAGCGGCAGCTCGATCGCTCCAAGTTTCTCGCCGGTGTCCACATCGAGCACGCTCCGAAGCCGCCCGCACCCCGGGGTGCACGAGCTTCATCGACAGACGCCGAAGCCACCCTGCACCGCGGCGCAGCTGCCGGCGGCGCAGCTCACCGTCGGACCGGCGTCCCCAGTGCCGCCGTCCACGTTGGGAGTGCACATCTGGTAGCACTTGAAGCCGGTCCCGACATCGAAGCAGGTGCTGCCCTTCTTGCAGTCGTTGGCCGCACTGCAGGCCGCTCCGTCGGCGACATTGCCGGGCGTGAGGCACTTGTTCCCGCTGTTCGTGACGAAGCACCCCATGGACGCGTTGGCGCAGTCCTGCCGGAGCGGATCGCACTCGTTCCCAACCAGAACACAGGCGTTGAAGATCTCTCCCGCGGGAGGTCCGCCGTTCCAGGTGATCTGCAGGGAGCATGCGCTCCCCGACGGACATGCCGCGGTCCCCTTGGAGGGATCGCAGAAGCGGTGGCACTTTGCGTTCATGCAGAAGAGCCCGGCCTGACAGGAGTCGCCGGAGGCGTCGGCGGTGCACGCGGCTCCCTCCGCGGCCGTCCCGGGTGCCTGGCACCCGAAGTTGTTCCCCACCAGCCCGCACTTGGAAGTGGCGCCGGAACAGCCGGTCTGGTTGGTCGCGTTGCATGCGGCGCCGGCATCCACTCCGCCTCCCCCGCCGGCCCCGCCGCCGCCCCCTCCGCCGCCGGCCCCGGCGTCCGCCTCTCCGCCGTCCACCCCGGAGTCCACCCCTCCGTCGGTTTCCTCCCCGGGATTCGGCGGCCTGCACGAGAGGGACAGACTCAGACCGATCATCACGGTGATCAGCCCGATCGCCGCCGCGCGGTGGAACGAAGTCTCCGTCGCCATGGGCCACCTTTCGAGGCAAACACGCCGAACTTTGCAAGCGAGATACCCCATCCTCGCGTTCGAAGTTGCCGAATCTTGGGCCACTGCGCCACGCGGGAGTGTCCGAATCGCCGACAAGTGGGATGAGCAGGCGCACCGCGGCACTTGGACGAGGGCTGGCGATGGGCCTCCAACTCCGCGTAGCTCCGGCCGTTCCGCCCACAGCGCCAATCGGGCATCGCTGATGCATGTCGCGCGGGCACCAGGGGAATCGTGCAACGTCCCAACGCCCGAGGTGACACGTGCGGACGATCGGTGGCATCCGTGTGGCAGTTCTCGCTGGGGTGGTTTCGGCCGGCTGCATCGGTCAGATCGACGGCCTCGGTGGAGGCGGGCCCGGCAGCGGTTCCGAGTCGCCTTTCCCGGGCTTTCCGGGGGCCGGCGACACCAAGCCCTTCAAAGGCGGGACGCTGGAGTGTTTCTACGGGCCGAACAGCGGGAGCACGCCCGCTGCGGCGGTGGAGTACGTGCTCGAGCTGTTCAAGGATCAGCAGGCGCTGAGGACGCGGCTCTCGCTCAACCCAGGCTTCGTGGACAACACCTACGGGGCGAACGCGATCGGCTGGCCGTCGAAGCGAGGGCACACCTTCGAGATGCTGGAGCGGAGCGATCACGCGCAGGTCTTCTTCGCCGATGCCAAAAGCCCGACGCAGCCGAAGTTGGACATCAAGATCGACTACATCAGCGCGAGCGGTGGCGGTTTCCGGTCACTGGGCATCAGCGGCGGGGACGGGGCGATGGTCTCGGGCAGCGCTTCCGACGTGATCGCCACCAGCACCTCGATGGACCGGAACCTGAACGAGCGCGGGTACTCGAAGTACGTGGTGGACTCGCCGCCGACGGACGCGCGCTACACCCCCACCCCCGATGCCCCCAACTGGGACTTCCGGGTGGTCTACGAGGCGTGGATCCGCTCGGGGCTCTTCGAGCCTTCCGGCTCGGGCCGGGCGTTCATCGATCACATCCACGCCTCTCCGTCGAAGACGACCGACACCATCTACGTGAAGCCGGGGCCGTGCCCGCCGGAGTGGAAGGCGCCTGGTGGGCGGCTCCCGGGCGGCTCGGCGTGCACTTCGAATCTGCAGTGCGGCTCGCTCACCTGCGTGGCCGGGACGTGCATGAACGAAGCGGGCGGGGGCGGCGGCCTTCGCCTCCCGGGAGGTTCGGCGTGCACCACCAACGCGGAGTGCGCCTCGGTCTCGTGCGTGGCGGGCAAGTGCCTCGAGGAGGGCGGCAGCGGCGGAACCCGACTTCCGGGAGGCTCGAAGTGCAGCCTCAACTCTCACTGCCTCTCGCTTACCTGCGTCAACGGGACGTGTCTGAACGAAAGCGGCGGGGGCGGCGCGGCGTTGCCGGGCGGGGCAGGCTGCAGCACCAACGCGCAATGCCTCTCGCTCACTTGCGTGAACGGGGCGTGCACGAACGACTCGGGGACGCGGCTGCCGGGGGGCTCGGCCTGCAGCTTGAACTCGCAATGCGCCTCCCTGAGCTGCGTGGGCGGCACCTGCCTGAACGAGGGCGGGTCGGGAGGCACTCGGCTCCCGGGCGGGTCGGCGTGCACCACCAATGCGCAGTGCCTCTCGCTCACCTGCGTGGGGGGCACCTGCCTCTCCGAGGGGGGCGGAGGCGGGTCCGCGCTGCCGGGTGGCTCTGCGTGCAGCACCAACGCGCAGTGCCTCTCGCTCACCTGCGTGGGAGGCACCTGCATGAACGAAGGCGCCGGCGGCGGTGGCGCGGGGCTGCCCGGCGGGGCCGCTTGCAGCGCCAACGCAGACTGCCTGTCCTTGACCTGCTCCGGCGGGTTCTGCATCAACGAGGGCGGCTACCCTGACGGATCGCCCTGCTCGACGAACGCGCAGTGCCTCTCGCTCACCTGCGTGCAGGGGCAGTGCACATCGATCATGAACTGACGGGGCGCGCTGCGCCTTTCGAGCCTCCTGAGCGGCAAGTGGCGTAGCATCCGCGCCATTGCTCCGTCGCGAGCCAAGCGGAGCCCGCGCAGGAGGGAAAGACTTGAGAATTCGGTTTGCGGCGGCGATCGCGGTGGTGTGCGCGGGGGCAACGGCTGCTCGAGCAGAGGAGGTGCCCGAAGGTGCTGCGGCGCTTCCGGCGCCGGCGTTGGCCAGCGACGGTCTCTACCTCGGCTTCGGCGTTCCGCTGGACGCGCCTCTGGCGCCGGTGATGTTTTCCCAGTCGTCGGCGAACAGCGCGTTCAATCTCACTCTGGCCACGCCCTTGAGCATCGGGTTCCGGTTTGGGAGGAATCTGCTGAGCCTTGGGCTCTCGGGGTTCCAGTTCGGCACGAGCTCGGGGAGCGCGAGCCAGAGCCTGCTGCTGATCACGGTGGCGCCCAAGTATCGCCGGTACCTGGCGCCCTTGCGCGCGGGTGGGCTGGCTCCCTTCGTCCAGGGAGAGGTGGCCTACATGCTCTACTCGGTGGGGCAGAGCTCCTCGTCGATGCCGGCGGTTTTCGGGCTGGTGGGGAAGGGAGGCGCGGAGCACCTCTTCACCTCCAATTTCGGCCTCGGAGGCGCCGCTGGCCTGCGCTACGTCAACCTCTCGGCGGGCTCGTCCGGAGTGAGCAGCTTCGCGGTCACCGGGGAGCTGACGGCCAACCTGCACTTTTGAGCGCCGCCCCCAAAAGCGAAAGCCCGCGGCCCCGGTGCATTCTCCACCGAAACCGCGGGCTTCCAATGGTCGGGGCGACTGGATTTGAACCAGCGACCACTTGCACCCCAAGCAAGTGCGCTACCAGGCTGCGCTACGCCCCGGAAAAAGCCTCTCCACTTATGCCCGCGCGCGCGGACAGCGTCAAGCTGACCCGCCGCTCCCTGCTACGGATTGCCGGTCTGCCCTCCGGCCGGCGATCCGCCTCCCTCCACTTCCTCCGCGTCTTCGTCCGGCCCGTCCACCAATCCGTTGTTCAGCGCCGCCTTCAACACCTGGCTGGGCCTGAACGTCAGCACCCGCCGCGCCGAGATCTCGATCTCCTTCCCCGTCTGCGGATTCCTCCCCACCCGGGCCTTCTTGTTCCGGACCTGGAAGTTGCCGAACCCGGAGATCTTGATCCTGTCCCCGCGCTCCAGCGTCTCCTTCAAGGTGTCGAAGACCAACTCCACGATCTCCGCCGATTCCTTCTTGGAGAAGCCGACCTTCTCGTAGACGCCCTCGATGATGTCTGCCTTCGTCATGGCCAGATTGCCCCCGCGAAACGAGGCCACCATTGCAGGCCCACCTTGACCTGTCAACATGCCGACTTCATTAAGGAATTGCAGCGTCTCTCGCCACTCATCCGGCGCCGCGCAGATGAGCTCCGAGCCGCCGATTGACCTCCTGGATGATCCTTTGGTGAGCGTCACTCACTTCCGAGTCAGTAAGCGTCCGGTCGGCCGCCCGGTAGCGCAAGGCGTAGGCGAGATTCTTCCTGCCCTCGGGCAGCGGCTTTCCGCTGTAGACGTCAAACACAACCGCGTCCTCGACCAGCGGCGCGCCCACCTCGAGGATGACGCTCTTCACCTCCTCGTTCCGAAGCTCGAGCGGGACCACCACCGCGATGTCTCTGAGCACCGCCGGGAAACGCCCGATCGGGCGATAGGCGGGCACCGGCTCCGCCGCTCGGACGAGCGCTTCGACCTCGAGCTGGAAGAGGTAGATCCCCGCCGGCACGTCGAGCCGCTTGGCGACTCTGGGGTGTAGCTCTCCGAGCGAGCCGAGCCGCCCGCCCGACTCGCATCTCACCTCCGCGGCGGCGCGGGGGTGATACGCGGGCGAGTCCGCCACGGCGAAGGTGGCGCGCACATTCAGCGCGGAGAGGACGGCCTCCACTGCGCCCTTGGCGTCAAAGAAGTCCGCCGCTTCGTCCTTGGCGGTCCAACTCCGGCGGGCCCGCCGGCCGTACAAGGCTCCGGCGACTTCCAGCACCTCCATGGCGACCGGGCGCAAGCCGGCGCCTCCCTCGGGATCCCGGAGGTACACGCGCCCGATCTCGTACAGCCTCAAGAGCTCGGACTGATGCCTCAGGTTCCGCGAGACGTTTCTGAGCAGCCCGGCGTACAGGGTGGTGCGCATCACCGACTGCTCGACCGACAGCGGGTTTTGCAGGGCGATCGCCTCGGGGCGCTCGGCGAACGCGGCGAGCTCCGCGGGGGCGACGAACGAATAGTTCACCACCTCATCGAAACCGGATCCGGCGAGCGCGGCGCGAATCCTTCGTTCGCACTCCCGTTCGACGGGCTCGGCTTTGAGATCGGCGGCGCCGCTGGGCATGGAAGAGGGAATCGCGTCGTAGCCCCGGATCCGGGCGATCTCCTCGATCAGGTCCTCCTCGCGCTCCACGTCCACCCGCCGGGTCGGGACTGCCCAGCTCGTGGCGTCGGGGGACTCCAGCTCGGGGGTGAACCCGAGGGCGATCAGGATGCGCCTGCTCTCCTCTGCAGGAACCGGCGCGCCCAGCACGGCTCCCGCTCGCCCGTGGCGCAGGCTCACCCTCCGCGAGGCGACGGGTGTTGGATAGGCGTCGACACGCCCCTCCAGGACGGTGCCCTTGCCTGTCTCGGCGATCAGGGCGGCAGCCCGGTCAATCACCTCGGGGATCGCGTTCACGTCCGTACCGCGCTCGAACCGGTGGGAGGACTCGGTGTGCAGTCCGTGCCGCTTGGAAGATCTCCGGACGGTGGCGGGAAGGAAGTGAGCGCACTCGAGGAGTATCCGCCGGGTGGAGCTGCTCACCTCCGAGTCGGCGCCGCCCATCACCCCGGCGAGGACTTGGCCGTGGTCGCGGTCGCAGACGAGGAGGTCATCCGCATCGAGCGCGCGTTCCTTGCCATCGAGGGTGGTGAGCCGCTCTCCGGGCCGCGCGGTGCGGACGACGATCTCCGCGCCGGCGACCCGGTCGAGGTCGAACGCATGGAGCGGCTGCCCGTACTCGAGCAACACGTAGTTGGTGACGTCGACGACGTTGTTGATCGACCGCACTCCGCAGGCTTGGAGCCTGGCGGCCATCCATGCGGGACCCGGCTTCACCGAGACCCCTTCGATCACCCGTCCAACGTAGCGGGGGCACCTTGCCGCGTCGTCGATCCGGATCCTGACCCGGTCGGCCGCGCGGCCGCCTCCCTCCGCGGGGCGAATCGCCGGGGGCCGGAGAGCCTGGCCGGTGAGGACGGCGACCTCCCGCGCGATGCCGAGGTGGCAGAGGGCGTCGGGACGATTGGGAGTGACGTTGATTTCCAGGATGACGTCATCGAGGCCGAGGGCGCGGGCCAAGGGCGTGCCGGGTTTCGCGGCCGCGTCGAGGATGAGCAGCCCCGAGGCGTCGTCGGACAACCCCAGCTCCTTCGCCGAGCAGAGCATGCCGAAGCTCTCGACGCCCCGGACGCTGGCGACCTTGATCTCCGCTCCGGACGGCAGCTTTGTCCCCGGGTTGGCGAGGGAGACCTTGTCACCGACCTTGAAATTGGAGGCGCCGCAGACGATCTGCACGGGCCCCGCGCCGGCGTCCACGCGGTTGACGGTGAGCCGGTCGGCGTTGGGGTGCCGGGCCGACTCCTTGACCTCCGCGACGACGACGCCGGCGAGCTCCTCTCCCAGGCGCTCGATGCCTTCGACCTCCAGGCCGGCCATGGTGAGCTTGTGGGCCAGCGCCTCGGGTGATCCCGGGAGCGACGCGTACTCGGCCAGCCAACTCAGTGAAACCCTCATAGTTGTTCGATCATCCTCACGTCGTTTTCGAACATCAGCCTCAGATCGTCGATCCGGAACCGGAGCATGGCGATCCGCTCCACGCCGAGGCCGAACGCGTAGCCGGTGACTTCGGCCGGGTCGTAGCCGACCGCGGTGAAGACGTTCGGGTGCACCATGCCGGCGCCCAAAACCTCGAGCCACCCTCCCCCCTTGCACACCCGGCAACCCTTGCCCCTGCAGATGACGCAGCTGATGTCCACCTCGGCGGACGGCTCGGTGAAGGGGAAGAACGAGGGCCTGAAACGGGTTCGGGTCTGCTCGCCGAAGAAGGCCCGCACGAAGGCGTCCAGCGTGCCCTTCAGCTCGGCGAAGGTGACGCCCTTGTCCACCCACAATCCCTCCACCTGGTGGAACATCGGCGTGTGGGTGAGGTCCGAGTCGCGGCGGTACACCCGCCCCGGGGCAACGATCCGCACCGGCGGCCGTCGCCCCAACATGGTGCGGATCTGCACCGGCGAGGTATGGGTGCGCAAGAGCACCGGACTCGGCGGAGGCGCGGCCAGCCAAGAGGCGTCGACGTAGAAGGTGTCCTGCATGTCGCGCGCCGGATGGTCCTTCGGGATGTTCAGGGCCTCGAAGTTGAAGTAGTCCAGCTCCAGCTCCGGGCCCGAGGCGACGTCGAACCCCATCCGCGAGAACACCCGGACGATGTCCTCCAGCGTCCGGGACACCGGGTGCCGCTTGCCGAGCACCTGGGCCCTCCCTGGCAAGGTCACGTCCACCTTAGGCCCGCGGAGCTCCGCCTCCAGCCGGGTGTCCTCCACCCGCGCCACCGCGGCGGCGAGCAACTGCTCGACCTCCGCCTTGACCCGGTTGGCCACCTCCCCCAGGGCGCGCCGCTCGTCGGGGGAAAGCTTCCCCATGCCCCCGAGCGCCGCCGACAGCTCCCCCTTCCTCCCCAGGTACTTCACCCGGAGAGCCTCCACCCGCTCTGCATCTTGGGCGGCGGTTATCTCCTCACGGGCGTGCTTCGCGAGAGCCTCGAGTCGATCTTTCATCGGTTGCAATTCCGCAAACGAAAACGGGGCCGCCCCACCGTGAGGCAGCCCCGGCTTCAGAAGCTTTGGAGTCTGGCTAGGCCGCCTTCACGATGTTGGCGACCGCGGCAAAGCCCTGCGGATCGGACACGGCCAGCTCGGCCAGGATCTTCCGGTCGAGCGAGATCCGCGCCTTGGCCAGGCCGGCCACGAGCCGTGAGTAGGACAGCCCCACCGCGCGCGCGGCGGCGTTGATGCGGGTGATCCACAGAGCCCGGAACTCCCGCTTCTTCCGGGCGCGGTCGCGGGTCGCGAAATCGAGCGCCCGCTCGACCGCCTGATTGGCCCGCCTGTAGCAGTTCTTCCGCCGGCCGCGGAATCCCTTGGCCAACTTGAGTATCCGGTTGCGCCGGCGCCTCGCCTTGAAACCCTTCTTGACGCGCATTGCTCGCTCCTGCTCCGAAACTCCCGCCGCTACCTCGTCCCGTAGGGCAACAGCTCGAGGGTGACTTTCTTGGCATCCGGTCCCTTGAGGTGATCCATCCCCCGGTTGCGCCGCTTCCGCGACGGGTCCTTGGCGAAGGTGAACATGTGCTTGCCGAAGGCGCGGGCGTGCTTCACCTTCCCGGACTTGCGGACCACCAGGCGCTTCTTGGCGCCGCTCTTCGTCTTCAACTTGGGCATCGCTCTTCTTCCTTCCCGGCGAGGGGCCGGGCACCTAACCCGCCGGCGCGGTCCCTGTCAACCCTCACTGGTTGCCGCCGGGCACGGGGCTGGCCGCCACCGGAGCGGGTGCGGTCGCCGGTGCCTGCGGCTTGGCCGGCGCGGCCGTCGGCTGGCCCGCCGCGACCGGCTTCGGCCCCTCGGCGCGCTTGGCGGGGTGGCCGTGGGCCATCGCGTGCTGCCGCGCCAGTTCCCGGGCCCGCTGAGCGACCCTCGGGTGGGGGGCGAGGATCATGTACATCTGCCGGCCTTCCATCCGAGCGGACTGCTCGACCACCCCCAGCTCCTTCACGTCCTGCACGATGTCGTCGAGGATGGCCTGGCCCAGCTCCCGATGAGTGATCTCCCGGCCGCGGAACATGATGGTCACCTTGGCCTTGTTCCCCTCCTCCAGGAAGTGCTTCACGTTCCGGACCTTGAATTCGTAGTCGTGCTCTTCGGTCTTCGGCCGGAGCTTCACTTCCTTGAGCTTGACCACCACCTGCTTCTTCTTCGCCTCCGAGGCCCGCTTCTTCTCCTCGTATTTGAACTTGCCGTAGTCCATGATCTTGCAGACCGGCGGCTTGGCCATCGGGTTGACCTCGACGAGGTCGAGCCCCTGGTCGCCGGCCGTCGCCAGCGCTGCTTCGATCGTCAGGACGCCTAGCTGCTCGCCCTGTGGACCTACGACGCGCACCTCACGGGCGCGGATTCGGCGATTGGTTCTCTGGTCGCGTGCGATGTGTCGTTCCTCCTGGAAAAGCTGCGTGCGGCTTGATTCACCCCTCGAAAAAGAACGGCGAAAATAGCTGGCCCCGGGGCCGAGTCAAGCGGCGGTCATGGCCAAGCGGCCTCTTTCGACAACAGCTCGATGAAGGCCTCCAGCTTCATCGACTTGAGATCTTCTCCTCCGTAGCGCCGGGGAGCCACCGAGCCTGACTCCGCCTCCTTGTCCCCCACCACCAGGGTGAAGGGCAGCTTCTGGACTTGGGCCTCGCGAATCTTCGCGTTCAAGGTCATCCCGCGCTCGTCCAGCTCGGCGCGGAAGCCGCGCGCGCGCAGCTCTTCGCGGACGCGGGCGCCGTACTCCAGATGTCGGTCCGCCACCGTCACCACCACCGCTTGGACCGGGGCAAGCCAGGCGGGGAAGGCGCCGGCGAAGTGCTCGATCAGGATGGCGATGAAGCGCTCGAACGAGCCGTAGATTGCCCGATGGAGCACCACGGGCCGGTGCTCGGCGTTGTCCTCGCCCACGTAGGAGAGGTCGAACCGCTCCGGGGCCACATGATCGAGCTGGATGGTGCCGAGCTGCCACTTCCTGCCGATGCTGTCGGAGACATCGAAGTCGATCTTCGGCCCGTAGAAGGCGCCCTCTCCGGGCTTGGTCTCGTAGGCCAGCCCCGAGGAGTCGAGCGCGGCCTTGAGCGAGGCCTCGGCCCGGTCCCACAGCTCGTCGTCGCCCAGCCGGTTGGCGGGCCGGGTGGAGAACTTGGAAGTGTACTGGAGGCCCACCGCCTTGTAGACCCGGTCGAGCAGGTGCACGAAGCGGCGCACCTCCTCGGGTATTTGGGCCTCGGTGCAATAGATGTGAGCGTCGTCCTGGGCGAACTGGCGCACCCTGGTCAGCCCGCCCAAGGTCCCGGAGGCCTCGTTGCGGTGAAGCACGTCCTGGGTTTGGTAGCGCACCGGCAGGTCCCGATAGCTGTGTTTCTTGAAGCCGTAGAGCACGTGGTGAGACGGGCAATTCATCGGCTTGAGCGAAAAGTCGTGCTCGCCGGTCTCGCTGTCCAGCACGAGGAACATGTTCTCCTTGTACTTTCCCCAGTGCCCGCTCTTCTCCCACAGCCCCTTGTTGAACAGCAGCGGGGTCTTCACCTCCACGTAGCCGTTGCCCAGACACAGCTGACGCATGTACGCGGACAGCGTCTGGTAGAGCGAGGTCCCCTTGGCACTCCAGAAGGCGGCGCCCGGCGCCCAGGGGTGGAACTGGAACAGGTCCAGCTCCCGGCCGAGCTTGCGGTGGTCCCGCTTCTTGGCCTCCTCCTGCCGGTGCAACCACTCGGCGAGCGCCTTCTTGTCGAAGAAGGAGATGCCGTAGATGCGCTGGAGCATCGGGTTCCGGTGATCGCCCCGCCAGTAGGCGCCGCTCGAGGAGAGCAGCTTGATCACTCCCACCTTCCCGGTGGAGGGGCCGTGCGGGCCGAGGCAGAAGTCGGTCCAGTCCCCGTGCTTGTAGAGAGTGAGCGTCTTCGCTCCCTTGGAGACGACGTCGCGGATGATCTCGACCTTGAACTTCTCCCCCTTGGACTCGAAGAGGCGGGTCGCCTCCTCGGCGGAGACTTCCCGGCGCTCGAAGGGCAGATCCTTGGCGACGATCTCGTTGGCCAGCGCCTCGATCTTCTCGAGATCTTCGGGGGTAAAGGGCGTCTCGCGGAAGAAGTCGTAGTAGAAGCCTTCCTCCACGGTGGGACCGATGGTGACCTGGGTGCCGGGGAACAGCCGCTGCACCGCGTCGGCCACGATGTGGGCCGCGTCGTGGTTGGCGACCTCCAGCGCCTCGGCCGACTTGGTGGTGTAGACCTTGAGGCGGCTGTCCCTCTCGATTGGGCGGGAGAGGTCGACGTCCTGGTCGTCCAGCCGCGCGTGGATGGCGGCCTTGGCCAGCCCCTGGCCGATGAATTCGCGGACGAACTCCCCCACTCGCATCCCCTTGCGCGCCTGCTTCTGGCTGCCGTCGGGCAGCGTCACCGTCACCTGCTCGGACATCGGCCTCCTCGAAAGGCAACGGGCGGCAGGTTGAAGCACGTGCCGCCCGCCACTGAAAGCTGATGGGTCCTAGTGGGTTCGAACCACTGACCCCTACCGTGTCAAGGTAGTGCTCTACCACTGAGCTAAGGACCCTACGGGAACGCGGGCGAGATAACAGCGCGAGATCCGGGGTGTCAAGGCGGCAAGGCGCTTCGCCAACCGCCGCCGGGAGCGGGATTCCCCGCTCACCGCCTCGGAGAGCGTGCGCCTGGAGCCGCCTCCGCCAGCCGGTCGATGAGCGACCTCGCCCCCCTGGAGGCCCGCTCGTCGTCATTGACCTCGACCTCCAGCTCGATGGCCGGATCGTGCTTGTAGAGCCACCTGAGCACGTCGTCTGCGACGTCGTGGGCGATGCGGGCCCTCCCACCCCGCCCACAGGGCAAAGGCCAGAGCCCCACGAAGGTCGCGCGCGCGTCCAGCCATAGGGCAGGCGCTGCGTCGGAGACGGCGCAGGAAGACGGCGCTTCCGTCAGGGCCGCCTGCGCTCCGGACAGGCGCGCGAGCTTCTTGCCCGGGAGCTGGCGGAAGACCGCCCACTGCGAGAGGTTCGCCTCGGCGCCGGCCTCCCAGATGACGTGGGTCGGCCGCCACCGAGCCACCCGCTCGGCGGTCTCCTCCGAGAGCGCGGCTCGCAGCTCGATCGCCACCCGCCGGTGCCCCAGCCGGTGGAGGCCGGCGCCGCCGAGATCACCCACCTCGAGCCAGGCGCCTGCCAAGGGCGCCCGGGAGAGCTGGAGGGCATGCGCCTCGAGCATGGGCGCCCTCAGCCGCACGTAGGACTCCTTGAACCTCGCCAGTGCCTCCAAGGTCGAGTCGCGGAGCGCATTCGATCGCGTGGAGAGCCAGAGCACCGCGCTCTCGTGCGCTAGCTCCCTCAGGCGGTCCGCGGGGAGGTCCTCCGAGGCGAGCACATGGAGGCGGAAACCGGGCAGCGCCAGAGCGGTCGGCCTCGAGGAGCCGGTCGGCTTGCGCGCGGCGCCGCCGTCGACCGAGGCCTGGGCCAACAGCGTCGAGATCGCGAGCAGGCCCGACAGGCTCACTTGAGCGCGGCCTCTCCGGTATACACGGCGCTCTTCCGGTAGCGCTCGATCACCACCTTGAGCACCACCTTGAGCACGGCGCTTGCCGGAACGGCCAAGAGCACGCCCACGAGCCCGAACAGCTCTCCGAACGCGAGCACCGCGACGATCACCGCGACCGGCGGCAGGCCAACCCGCTCGCCGACCACCCGCGGAGTGATCACGGTCCCCTCCGCGAGCTGGGCGATGACGAAGGTCGCCGCGACCACCGCGAGCTGCCAGGGCCCTTGCCAGGAGAGCACCAGCCCGAGGAGCGCCAGGGCGAGCCCGATGGCAGTCCCGAGATACGGCACCATGTTCCCGAAGCCGGCGATCAGGCCGATGACGATCGCCATGTCGACCCGGGCGATGGAGAGGCCGATCGCGTACATCGCCGAGAGGATCGCCCCCACGGTGAGCTGGCCTCGGAGGAAGGCGGAGAGCACCAGGTCCACCTCGGAGAAGCGCCTGCCGACCAACGCCACCGCCCGCCTGGGCACGAGGCCCTTGCCCAGCTCCACGAGCCGCGGATAGTCCTTGAGGAAGAAGAAGCCCAGCACTGGCACCACCAAAAGCCCCACCACCGTGGCGATGAAGCGGGCGGTGTTCCCCGCGAACGCGCCCAGCACCTTGGCAAGGCTGGGGCCGGCGCTCTCGAGCAGCCCCGCGGCGTCCTCGCCCAGCTCCGTGGCGCGGTCGCGCAACAGCTCGGGCAGGGGAACGCCAAAGCGTGCCTCCACCCAGGGGTTGAGCTGCGAGCTGGCCCGGCGGAAAAACTCGGGCAGCTTCTGAGCCTCGGCGCGGAAGACCGGGATCAGGTACAGCACAAACCCCACCAGGCACAGTGCCATGGCGGCGAAGACCGCCGCGGTGCCGAGGCCGCGCCCAAGGCCTCGCGCGCCGAGCCAGCTCACCACCGGGTTGAGCGAATAGGCCAGCGCGAGCGCCAAGAGCACCGGGACCGCCACGCCCTTGAAGAGGGAGAGCACGAGGAACAGGGCGGCGACCGCGCCGGCCATCCCTCCCGCCCAGTAGAGGTCGATTCGGCGGGCCTCCGATTCGACCAGCGGGAGCTCCGGGGCGGGCGGCTCCGGGGCCACCGCGAGGGGCGGGGGCGTCTGTGGCGCAGGCGGAGCGACCTGGGCTACCGCGGCCTTGGCTTTTCGTCGTCGACCGATGGCGAGCTCCTGGGAGGCGCGAAGAAGAGATAGCCGAATCGCGCCGAATACTGGACGGTGCTGATCGCCACGCACAGACCGGCGATGAACCCCACCACCGCGGTGTACGCCACGAGCAGCGGCGACTCCGCGGTCAGGCCGACCAACGCTAGGACGATCAGGCAGCTGAGGGCAAAGGTGGCGTACTTGCCGATGCGGGTGGGCGCGATGGGGACTTCGAGGTTCTTCCTTTGCACCACGATCGCTCCCAGCGTCATCGTCGCGTCCCGGAACGCCACCAGGGCGACCAGCCACAGCGGCACCCGGCCCTCGGCCATCAGGGTGACCAGGCCCGCGAGCAAGAGCAGCTTGTCCGCCGCAGGGTCGAGGATCCCGCCGATCCTGCTCCTCTGGTGGAGCACCCTGGCCAAAAGGCCATCGATGAAATCCGACGCCATTGCCACGGCGAAGCAGACGAGCGCCCAGCGCGGGCGCCCGGTGAGCTGCAGAGCGAGGAAGACTGGCACCAGCGCCAGCCGGCCGAGCGTGATGAGGTTGGGGATGGTTCGCCACTCGGCCGCCACGGCCGGGCGACCTTAGCCGAAGCGGGAGGCGCTCAGGGATGCTGGTCGACCCAGCGATCGAAATCGTCGCGCTCGCCCGGATCGACCTGGGTCAGCTCCCACAGGTCGATCCCGACCGCGATCTGCTGGTTCTTCTGCAGCTCGGCGAACAGCTCCTCCCACTTCTGCGCCGACACCTCGCGGGGCCCCGGCACCTGCACCCGGTCCTTCTTGCCACCCTTGGGCTTTGGCGCCTGGGCGAGCTGCTTGGAGGGGCGGACCCCGACCTTTCCCTCGGCCACGCGCACCACCGTGGCCCACTGCGAGCCTCGCGAGGTCCTCACCTCCTTGTCGGCGTCCACCCGGAAGACGGTGCCGCGCACCCCCGCCACCGCGCGCTCGGTGCGCACCTCGAACTTGGCGCCGCTCCCGGCCTGCGCCACCTTCGCCCATAGCTTCGCCAGGCCCTGTTTGGCCGCGCTGAGGAGAGCGGAGAAGCCCTTGCGCTCCTGGCCGGCGAACTCGGCCTCGTCGATCCGGAGCGCGCTCCCTTCGGAGAGGACGATGGCGCTGCCGTCGGACAGCTCGAGCTTGAGGGTGCCTTGCTTCACCTCGATGGTGTCCCGAAGCTCGATCGCAGTTCCCACGGACAACGGCTCGCTCTTGCCGCCGCCCGCGGTCCTGTTGGCCGAGCCGTCGAGCACCGCCACCTTCCCCACGGCGGCCCAGCTCTGCGCGGGGACGGCGAGCAGCGAGAGGGCGGCGATGGCGCAGGGGCCGGCGAGGCTGCTCGTCTTCATCGCATTCGCGGGGGTGTGACGGTCTCCCCCACCCTCCCGAGGCCCGTGCCGAATTCGCCGCCGTGGGGCTGCAGCTGGACCGTGAGCGCCGCCTTGGCCCCGCCGGGGTCGTAGGTGCCCCGGTAGGGGTGAAACATCGGCTTCTTCACCTCGAGGAGGTGCTCCCCGCCTCCCACGTAGAGCCGCCGCTCCGGCGCGGCAAAGTCGCGGCAGTGGCCTCGGGGGAGTCCGTCTACCAGGACCATGGCGTCGGAGGGCCAGCACGAGAGCTTCAGCTCTCCGGGCGCCGCCGAGGCGTCTTCCAACGCTTCCCGCGCCCGCTCGACCACCGGAGACTTCGCCGCGCACGCGATGAGTCCCACCGCGATCGCGGACACCAACGCCCTCACTTGCCCACCGCGACCTGCACGGTGTTGGTGGTGACGCCGACGACCGAGATCTTCTGCTTCTTGAACTTCGCCGTTCCCAGCACGTCGGCGAGGTCGCTGGTGGTGCCGAGGTAGGTGAGATCGAACTCGGCCTTCCCCTCGCGGAAGGTGCCGGGAGTGACGCCCTTCACGTTGGTGAGCTTGGCGACCGACTTCTTGAAGTCCTGGACCGCGGCGTAGTCGGGCAGGCCGACCACGCTCACCACCACCTTGGTGCCGCTGACCTCGGCGTCCCTCAGGTGCTCCACCACGGCGCCGCGCACCTGGGCGATCACCTTTTCCCCGTGCGAGAGCGCGATGTCGTGAGCGGTCCGCTCGTAGGAGATGATCGCCGAGCCCTTCTTCCCCATGTCTCCGGTGTTGAACTTGCCGACCACCTTGGCGATCTGCACGCCGCTGTCGGTGGCGAAGAAGGCGAGGTCGTACTCACCGGTGACGTGGAAGACGAGCGTCCTCCCCTGCGGGTCGACCTGGCCCCACTTGGGATCGGGCGGCTGGTAGCGGAAGTTGACCGTGCCGTAGAGGATGTAGTCGGCCTGCGACTGCTTGCCGATCTCCTTGGCCTGGGGCGCGCCCAGGGCCACGCCCGCGGCGAGCTGGAGCTTCTCCCCGAACTTCTCGTCGCGGATCGTCCAGCCGTCCTTGCGGAAGGCTTCGGTGAGCACGGTGGCCATCACCTCGCTCTTGGTGGCGATGCCCTTCTCGTCGATGGCGTTCTCGTGGGTGACGATCACCAGGCGCCTCCGGCCCAGCGCGTCCACCAGCCGCTGGACCGCGGCCAGGTCCTGATCCAGCTCGGCCGCCCCGACGTCCGCCTTGACCGTCACCAGCATCACCCCGCCCTCCTTCCGCTTGGAGAGCACGGCGTACTTCCGGACGTAGCCGGCGGACTTGGCGAAGATCCGGTCGCTGATGAGCTGGCTGTTGCGGGTGAGCGTGTCCGCCGAGACCAAGACGCCGGCCACCTGCTCCACGGCGTTTCGGAGCGCTCGGTCGGTGGCCTCTCGCTCGGCGCGGGCCTCGTTCCCGTCGACGATCGCCGCCTCGCCGGTGGCCTCCTTGGTCACCAACTCATGGGGAGCCGCGGCGAAGGCGCCTGTGGCCAGGACCAGCATCGGGAGCACGCGCGGGAGTGCCTTCATGGTTCGCCTCGCAGGTCCGGCCGTCACATCACGATCACCACCCGGCCCTCGGCCAGGTAGCTGCTGTTCGCCTCGAGCACCCGTTTCACCTCGCCGGCGGGGACGATGAGGTCGCTGCCCTCCGCCTTGGCCGCCTTGATCACCAGCGGCTTCTCGCCGGCGCGGGTGCTCCGCTTCGCCTCGTCGAGGCTCGAGGCGTACACCGCCACTCCGCTCTGCTTGCGCGCGTCGGGCGCCACCGTCTCCGGGCCGTAGAGCTGCTTGCCGGACTCGTCGATCAGCCTGGGGCCGAGCGCGGGCACCACCTTGAGCCCGCGGGCATCGACCACCAGGCCGGTGTTCTTCCGCTCGCCGTCGGTCTTGAGGCCGATCGCCTCCGCGGCTGGCGCGGGCTGGACGATCGCCTCGGCGATCGCCGCGAGCGGCACCTCGACGTCGAGCTCCACTCCGCTGTCCGTGAAGTACCGCTTCCCGGTCACCTTGAAGCCGCGGATCACCCCTTCCACCTTGCCGCGGACCTCGTCCTTGGCCATCGCCTCGCCCACGGTCTTGCCGGCGCTGACGTGGACGCCCTTGACCTGCTCGAGCAGGTTTCGGAACGCGTCCAACTGCGCCGCCCGCTCGGCGCCCAGCCTCGCCTGGGCGGGGTTGGCGGCCTTCATGTCCGGCGCGCCGGAACCGGTGGCCATGACCACCTGGCCCTGCCAGCTGACGCCCGGGGTCGGTTTCTCTGCTTTTTTCGGGGCCTTGCCCTCTTGGCCGAGGGCAGACCACGGCAGGAGCACCAGAAGCAGTCGGAGTGAGCGCATCGCGCGGCCTCCCGAGCGCCGGCGGACGGCGCTTCGAACTCCGACATTCAACCGGCGGAGGAGGTGGCGGTCAAGGCGGCCGCGGACCTGACTGCCTTGCCGCTCCGGCGTTTCCTCCGCTTCATCAGTCCGCGTCGTGCCCGGTGATGTACTGGTCGATGAGCCGGCGGTGCCGCTCGGTGAGCAAGGTAAAACGAATCCCCGAGCCCTCGGCGCCGCCGCCGATCCACTCGCGAACTATTTCGCCTTCGGCGTAGATGATCTCCTCCGAGCCAGGGAGCTGGAACTGGAGCCCGACCCTCTTGCCAGGCACCTGCGGCTCGATCAGGTGCGCGAGGTTCAGCCCCTCGGGGCTGATGTCGGAGGTGCGCGCCATGTACGGCACTCCGGCGACGTACTTGTTGAGGTAGATGTCCAAGGCGACCCGACCCGACTTGCGCTTCTCGCTCATCCAGTCCTCCGCGGCGTGCCACAGCCCGCTGCATCGATGAAGCTCGATGTAGAGATGGTAGAGGCGCTGATCGATCGGTCAAGAAAACGTCAGCGGAAGGCTTCGACGTCGGCGATGGTGGTGACCGGCCCGAAGCGCGACAGGTCCCCGATCCGATCGCCGGGCCCGACCACGACGATCTGCAGCTCCTCTTCCCTCACCAGCGAGCGGATCGCCTCGAGCGCAGCCCTCTCGTCGACCTCGGCGATCCGATCGCGGAAGGTGTCGAGGTAGTCCTGCGGGTATCCGAACAGATCGAACACCGCCTTCTCGCGGACGATCTTCTCGGCCGAGTCGAACCGGAAGGCGAAGGAGTTGAGGAACATGTCCGCCCCGCTGGAGACCTCGGCCTTGCTGATGGGATTCGATCCCGCGGCGCCCGCGAGGACCTGCAGGATGGCCTCGATCGCTTGCGCGGCCGCCCCCGGCCTCGTGTCCGCTCCCGCGAAGAACATTCCACCGGTCGGGCCGGGGTGGACGGCGGAGTAGGCCGAATAGGCGAGCCCCTTTGCGTCCCTCACCTCGCGGTAGAGGCGGCCGACGAAGGCGCTGCCGATCGCGGTGTTGGCGACTCGGATGGAATACTCGCGCGGGGAGAGCCGCTGGAAGCCGTGGCCGCCGATGCGGATCCGCGCCTGCGCGGTGTCCTTGGGGACGAAGAGCACCCTGCGGCCGAGTTTCGAGGGGCCGCCGAGGTCCCGGGCGTGCCGCTCTCCGCCCTTCCACTCGCCGAAGTGCCGGCGGACGAGATCGATCAGCTCGCTCCGATCGAAATCGCCGCTCGCCAAGAGCAGGACGGCCTTGGGCACCACGGCGCGCCGGTGGAAGGCGCGCACCTCCTCGAGTGAGATGGCGCGCAGCGTCTTCTCGGTGTGTTCCCGGCCGAATGGCGCGTCGGGGCCGAACACGGCCTTCTCCAGCGCACGGTAGGCGAGGCCCTCCGGGCTGTCCGGCCGCCGGCGGACGCCCTCCACGAAGCGTCCCAGCGCGATCTCGAACCTGTCCCGCTGGAACCTTGGCCGCAGGAGCATGTCGGCGAACACCGGGAACAGCCGCCCGAGATCGGCGCTGCGGAGGTTCAGGCTGAAGGTGGAGTACTCGTCCGAGGCTCCGCCGGCGGCGTCAGCGGCGTAGTACTCGAGCAGCTCGTCGAGGGCGTCGGCGGCGATCCCGCCCGCCCCTCCTGTGGCGAGAAGATCGAAGGTGAGATCTGCAACCCCTAGCTTCTCCGCGGGCTCGTCCACCGAGCCTGCCCACACCAGCGCGCGGAGGGTAATCAGTGGCGCTGCGTGATCTTCCGAAAGGTACACCACAAGCCCGTTGTCGAGCCGAACCGGCTCGGGCTTGATCACGCCGAAGTCGAGTCCGGGGATGGCGATGTTTCGGGGATCGATCGCCAGGGGCGCGGGCAGCGGGAAGTAGCCCACCGCACGCTCAGGGGGCGGCTTCTGAGGTTCACCCTCGAGCGGCGGGTGGCGCTTGGTCGCGACCTCCTTGGCAGGCCGCTGTTCCTCCGATACCGCCGCGCAGCCGGCCGCGAGCAGCGCCGCCGCCAGCCACCACCCCCAAAAGGACCGCCGCGCACGCCTGGGTGCTTGCCGCGAGTAGCAATGCGGTCGGCTCCGGCGCAGGCGCTCTTCGGCGAAGCGCACCGCGCCCAGCCGAGGACATGACACCGTGTTCATGGCGCGCCCCCGGTCTGCGCCGCAGCGCGCGGCGGCGGCTTGGGCTTGGGTGCGGTGGGCCGTGGCCGGCCGATCTCGGCCACAGCGCCGTTCTGGGCGGTGAAGTACTGCCGGGCGACCCGCTGGACGTCCTCGGCGGTGATCGACTCGATCACCTTGGGGTGCTCCACCGCGTAACGCCAATCGCCGACCACCGCCTGCGAGTAGGAGAGGACGCTCGCCAGCCCGGCGTTCGTCTCGAGCGATCGGGCGTGGTCGGCGCTGACGCGATTCCTGACCTTCTCGAGCTCCCGCGAGGCGACCGGCTCGCTCTTCAAGCGCTCCAGCTCCTCCCACACCGCGCGCTCGATCTCGTCGATCCGAGCATCTCCGAGCGGCGTCACGAGCACGATGAACAGGTTGGGCAGCCGTGCCCCCGGCCCGCCGAACACGCCGACTCCCTGGGCGAGACGGTCCTTGATCACCAGGCGCCGGTGGAGCCTGCCGGTGCGCCCCTCACCCAGGAGCACCTGCAGCACGTCGAAGACGTAGTCGTCCCGCTCAGGCGGGGGCGGCTTCCGGAAGGCGAGCGCGAGGCGCGGGCTGGCGTCGAAGGTGACCTTCGATCTCCGTGCGGCGCGCTGGGGCGGCTCGGCGAACAGCGGCCCGGGTACCGCCGGGCCTGCGGGGATGGCGCCGAAGGTCCGCTCGAGCAACGGGACCAACTCCGCGACCCGGACGTCTCCGGCGATGCAGCCCACCGCGTTCGAAGGCACGTAATAGCGCTCGTGGAACTCGTGCGCCCGCGAGAGCGTCATCGCCGCGAGATCGTCCTGGTACCCGACGGTCGGCCAGCGGTAGGGGCTGGAGGTGAAGGAGATCTGAAGCAGCTCCTCGTAGAGGGCGCCGAGCGGGCTGGAGTCGATGCTGGTCCGTCGCTCCTCCATCACCACGTCGCGCTCGGTGTAGAAGTCGCGCAGGACCGGGGAGGCCAGCCTCTGGGCCTCGACGGTGGCCCAAAGCTCCAGCCGATTCTTCGGAAGGCTGACGAAGTAGCTGGTGAGGTCCTTGTCGGTGGTGGCGTTGAGGCCGGCCGCGCCGTTGAGCTGGTATAGGGTCGCCAGCGCGTTCTCGTCGATCAGGCGAGAGTGCTCCGCCGACAGCTCCTGGAGGCGCGCCCGGGCCGCCTTCGCCCCCTCTCCTTCGCCCTTGCCCGCCCGCTCCAGCGCGGCCAGCCGGTCGCCCACCTCGGCGATCCGACGAAGGAGCACCTTCTCCGCCTCGAAGTCACTGGTGCCGAGCACCGGCGTGCCCTTGAAGGCCATGTGCTCGAACAGGTGCGCAAGCCCGGTGTAGCCGGGCTCCTCGTCGGCCCCTCCGGCGCGCACCCGCACGAAGCCGGTGAAGACCGGCGCCTGGTGCCGTTCGACGATGAGCCACTTCATGCCGTTCTCGAGCGTGTGCTCGTGGACGAGCGAGGAGAGACTCACCTCCGCAGGGGCAGGCGAGGGCGGCATCAGGACGAGCAGCGCCGCGGCGAGGTGCGATCTCATTCGGAGCGGATGAGAGCCGTTCGGCGCCGCGCGGGCGAGAGAAATCGATCGCCACCGTCCGGCGGTGGTCGATCCGAGAGCGACTGGCGCCTCCCTGCCTCCCCTAGGCGGCGCGGTCAGGACGGTCGGCTTCTCCCCGAACCCGGTTGCTGTTGCGAGAGCTCGATTGCCCTGGCGGCGCGGCCGCCGATTCGGGACTGCCGGGTACGAGTCGGGTAAGGTCGCGCGGCCGATGCGCGCGCTGCTGGCCACTGCCCTGATGCTGACGAGCGGTTGCGGCCTCATCACGCGCGCGAGGCCGACGCCCAGAGGCGTGCTCGCGGTCGAGGCGGCGCTCGCCGGGCCCGCAGTCGTGATGGGGGCGCCCATCCCGCTGCCCTTGGCCACCGCCGGCGCGAGCTATGGCATCGCGGAGAAGGCCGACCTCTCCGCGCACACCCACCTCACCACCCTTGCCACCTACCGCTTGGCCGGCTTCGACCTAGGAGGAAGCTTCCTCGCGATGGAGCAGCGGGGAGGCGCGCCCGCCGTGAGCCTCGGAGCTCGAGGCTACGCCTTCACCCATTTTTCGGATGGCGCCCTGCTCTACGCGGACGCGAGCGCCACCGCGAGCTGGCTCTTGCGCGAGCGGTTTCTGAGTTACGTGGATCTCACCGCGCAGTGGAGCCTCTGGGAGAAGCGGGTGGTGCTGGCCCCCGCCCTGGGCGAAGAGGTGCAATTCGGCCGCCTCGGGCTGCAACTCGAGGCGCGCTGGCACGACCCGTTCTACGACACGCGCGGCGCCTCTGCCCCCTGGCTCAGCCCTTTCAAGCGCGGAGCCGTGGGATTCGCCGTGGGCGCGAGGTACCGATTCCCCTCGCCCTAGCGCCACTGCGTCATCGCCCAGCTCGCTAACGTTCTGGGCGTAGTTCGCCTCGTATTCCGAGGCAAAGTACGCCCAGAATCGCCGCGGCGCGGCACCCGGCCCAGGATCGGACCCGGTGGTGCCCGACTGTCCCGGGGGAATGAGCGGCCTCACGGGATGGTCGACGCGCGCACGCGGCTCCAGCCAGCCCGGTCGTCTTCGAACAGCACCACTGCGCGCGAGTGATCCTGCCTCGCGGCGATCCGCGGACGGGTGAGTTGGTTGGGCGAGGAGCCGGTGTCGTCGAAGCGGCCCTGCTCCTCGAGGCTTACCACCGTGGGCTTGATCACCGCGGCTCCGAGGCCGTTCTTCGAGTAGGCGGTGTCCTGGAAGACCAACCGGTAGCGGCCCGAGACGCTCGCTGCCGACGGCCGGAAGCGACTCGAGAACGCGCCTTCGTCCGCGCCGGACTGCAAGCGCGGCCCCGTCTGCCAGTTGGTTCCGCGGATCGCCAGCCGGACGTCCGTATGCCCTCGGCGGTTGCGGATCTCGTCCCAGGCAAGCAGCAGCTCGCCCGAAGCTCCCGCCGCGAGCTGCGGATCGGCGGCCAACACCTCGAAGTCGCTGTCCTCGGTCACTCGCTCTGCCGGACCGAGCTGGCCGCAGCCGTTGCCCACCGAGGCGTAGACCTGCCAGTCGCGCTCACGGTAGTCGATCCACGCAACCGCGAGCCCTCCCGCGGTGAATGTGACAGTGGGCTGGACCTGCGAGGGCTGCACCCTGGGCAGCCCGGCAGTGCTCTCGTCGACGGGCCCAGAGGCGCCGAGACCTGCCGAGAGCGAACCGGCGCACGCGAGCCGAACCCTCGGCGCGAGCCCACTGCGGAAGTCGGTGAATGCGATCGCCGCCGCGCCGCCCGGCGCCATCGCCGCGTCAGGCTCCCACTGAGAAGTGCCGGCGCCGCTGGGAGGCCAGGCGGTGACGCCGCCCTCCTCCAGCGGCGCCGCGCGGAAGCTCGCCGCCCCGTCGGTAGACACCGCGACCACGATGCGCTCGCGCTCTCCGAGGCGCTGTTGCCAAGCGACCAGCACCTCGCCCGTTCTCCCCGCTGCCACCGAAGGCCGCAGCTGCGGGCCCGGCCGGCCGGCCTCCACCTCTCTCGCCGAGGTCCAGGTGGCTCCGTCGTCGGCGGAGGTCGCAGAAAAGACGCGCGGAAGGCCGCTCCGCGAATCGCTCCAGACCGCGTAGAGCGTCCCTGCCGCATCGTACGC
Organism: Myxococcales bacterium; assembly: GCA_016191815.1. Taxonomy (GTDB): domain Bacteria; phylum Myxococcota; class Myxococcia; order Myxococcales; family Myxococcaceae; genus JACPVI01. Next base: position 9,029 of record JACPVI010000025.1, on the reverse strand, counting down.
GGCGTCCGGGCCCGTCTGGTTCCCTCGCGCGGACGGGGCGACCTCGACCGAGCCCGCCCCCGCGGCCCCGGAGACCGGCTTGAGGGGCGGCTGGCGACTGTCTCCGTACAACTCCAGATCCGCAGCGATCACCGTGTCAGCGTACCGGCCCTCCTCGGGCGCGCCCGAGCCCGCGCGCATCCGCTTGCCGAGCTGGCGCAGCCGCGCCCGCCGATCTCCGAGCGACAGGGAGGGATCCGCGACGGCCGGATCCTCGAAGGCCCACGGCCCCATCTTGAGCCAGCCCGCGAGGGGGAGGCTGCCCACGAAACCGCGCGCGGGTTGCCCCGGCTCGAGCTTGTGGGAGATCCAGGTCTGGCCGTCGAACATGAAGTCGAGCAGGTTCCCGGTGAGCATCGGCGCAGCGCTGTACCGGAAGCCGCGGTACTTCTGGGTGTGCACCCACCCCGAGCTCAAGATGACGTCCGGCAGCCAGTCGCCGGGGAGCTGCTCGATGGTCCATCCGCTCCAGGCCTCCGGCTGCACCACCAGCTCGACGCCGAGATCCTCCATCCGCTGGAGGAACGGCGGGTAGAACGCGTCGCGGGAGATCGCCGCGCCCACCTTGCCGTAGGGCAGCTCGAACGCCCCCAACTCCTCGAGCGGGTTGTTGTTCATGTCGAGGAGCTGCTCCTCCGGGTCGGTGAGGTAGACCTTGTCGATGCGACCTTGAAGCCGCCCGTCGGGCCCGTAGAGCAGCGCGGCGTTCCGCACCTCGGGGCTGGTGGCCACGTAGGTGTCTCCTTCGGCGTCCGGATCTCGGAAAACCGCCGCCAGCGCCGGATCGGCCGTCCGCTCGGCGTAGGGCAGGTTCGCCGAGGTGATGACGTGGGCGTCCAGCTCGCGGGCGATGCGCCCGAAAGTCCTTTCCATGGCGCGCCAGGCCACGTCTCCCCCGGCGAGGGTGAGCGACCGCGCGGCGGAGATGCCCGGGAACCGCAGCCGGTAGGCATCCGCCGCGCGGAAATTCTGGGCGTAGAGGCCATTGAAAGCCGATTCGCTGTCCGAGGCGCCTCGGGCGAGCAGCGCCCGCTGTCCGAGGAACCACGCCACGAGCCCCGAGTCCTCCGGGAACAGGAGCAAGTTCGGCCTCGAGCGCGACAGGCACGGCTTGATGACCGAAAGGTGCCGGCGGAATGATGCCTCGAACGCCTCGTAGCTCTCGGCGTCGGCCAAGGAGAGCCGATGCCCCACCACGAAGACCCGGACCTCGCCTCGGTCGGCCAGCTCCAGCGTGCACGGGCCGTCGTAGGAGGGCTCTTTTCGCCCACAGGCCGACAGGCTCAGGAGCGCCAGCGAAATAGCCGCGCGACGAACCATCGGGCCGCTCTATAAGGCCAATCCGCGCCGGCCGCGAGCGCGATCGGCAACCCGAAAGGCAACGACATGAGAACCGTAGCAGTGGTGTTGGCCCTGCTCGCGTCGAGCGCGGCCGCCCAGACGCCAAAGTCGGAGGACGAGAAGACCATCTACGCCCTGGGCTTGGTGATCGGAAAGGGGATGGCGCAGCTCGGGCTGAGCATTAGCGAGCTGGGGCTGTTGAAGAAGGGGATCAGCGACGCGGTGACCGGCGCCAAGCCGCTCTTGGACGTGGAGCAGTACCGGCCCAAGCTCCAGGCCTTCGCCACCACGCGGGCCGAGGCGGCGGAGAAGGCCGTCCTCGAGAAGGCCGCCAAGCAGAAGGGCGCCCAGGCTCTGCCGTCGGGAATCGTCTACCAGGAGCTCGCGGCGGGCTCCGGGCAAAAGCCCGCCGCCTCCGACACCGTGAAGGTCCACTACCGCGGCACCCTCACCGACGGGACCGAGTTCGACAGCTCCTACGGACGCGGGCAGCCGATGGAGTTCCCGCTGAACCAGGTGATCCGATGCTGGACCGACGGGGTGCAGCAGATGAAGACCGGAGGCAAGGCCAAGCTCACCTGCCCCTCGAAGCTGGCCTACGGAGAGCAGGGACGGCCGCCGAAGATTCCTCCCAACTCGACCTTGGTCTTCGAGATCGAGCTGTTGGAAGTGAGGGCCTCCGCGCCGCCGAACCCGTTCCAGGGAAAGTAGCGCTCACTTTCCGGCGGAGGCCTTCTCCTCGAGCGATGCGGCGGTGGCCCGAAGCAGCGGCTCGGCGCCCACCGGCGCCCGGGTGGCGTGCTCCATCCACAAGTCGGGCACCACCGCGCCGTACCTTGCCATCCGCTCGAACTCGGGGCCGAGCTTGCCGGCCTTCTTCACCTGCTCCTCGATCTGGAAGGCGATCAGGTGCCCGAGCGGGTAGTTGAAGAGGTAGAGCGGGTAGCTCACCATGTGCGAGTAGATGCCGAGCAGCACCGAGTCCGCTCCTCCCAGGACCGGGGCGTAGTGCTTGTTCCACTCCTCGCGGGAGATGCGGACGGTGGCCTCGCGCAGTTCCTTGGGAGAGGCATTGGGGTGGTCGTACATCCAGTGCCACACCGCGATGTCCACCAGCGCCACGCCGGCGATCTCCCAGGTCATCCAGAAGTCGTTGAGCACGCGCAGCCGCTCGTTCTCCGGGTCCGGCTTGGACAGCCCGAGCAGCTCGAGGTCGCGCGCCTGGAAGACGAACGCCAAAGCCTCGGTGAAGGCGGTGTTGGGCACCCCGGCGAGCAGGGTGTGGTCCACCTCGTAGAGCGAGAGCACCTGCTCGACGTTGTGGCCCAGCTCGTGGACCGCGATGTTGTAGCCCTTGTAGTTCATCCCTTCGCGCTCCACCCGGGTGCGCAGGTGCGGGAAGTCGCCGCGGCGGCGGGACTCCATCGCGTGGCCGGCGCCCCGCGAGGCGTCCACCACGATCCGCTCGGCGATGAACCGGGCGCGCTCCTCGGGGAAGCCGAGGTCGCGGAGGATCCGCGGGATGTCCTTGGCGAACGCTTCGGCGGTCGGGTACCGCTCCCGGCAGGCCTTGTCGAGCTGCTCCTCGGGGATCTTCGAGCGCGGGACGAAGCCGTCGTACCAGAGGTCCTGCGGCTCCAGCTTGCGACCCAGGCGCCGCTCGATCTCTTTGGCGACCTTCGGCACCAGCGGCGATTCCAAAACCTCGGTGAGCACCCGCTTCACCCGCTCCTCGGACATCTCGGCGCCGAGATCGAAGGCGCGCCGGATGGCGGTGGGGGCGATGGGCGAGTACGGGTCGGCCCTCTTGGCGGCGCGGTAGTTGGCGAGGATGCGCTCGTAGCGGGTGTCCGGCTCGGGCTTGCGGTCCGGCCTGGCCTCCTTGGCGGGAGCGTTCTCCTCGACCTCCTCGGGGGGCGAAGGACGCACCTCGTTTTTGAACGGGTTCCAGTCCAGCCGGGGGTTGTCGATCGCGGCGGCGGGGATGGACTGGGAGACGATCCGCTCCATCACCTTCACGATCGCCTGTTGCTTCGCGAGCCCCTTCGGATCGGCGTAGTTGGCCTTCAGCTCGTCTCGGAGGTTCCAGTGGGTGATCAGCCGCTTGCCCTTGGGGAAGAGCCGCTCGCCCTTCTCGTCGAGCAGGTGGTGCATCCAGAGGTTGTACTGGGAGATGTACAGCTCGGCCGCCGCCGAGGCCTCGGCCACCTGCTGCTGCACTTCGGCGGGGACTCTCCGCGAGTAACGGCCAGTCAAGCGAACCTCCGCCCACTTCCTCCGCGAGTAGGACTTCCCGTCGCGGAGCTTCTCCTCGAGCGAGGCCTGCGGGAAGTTGAGCAGGGCCACGAAGGCGAGCTTGCTCCGGAAGAAGTCCTCGGTGAGGTGCGCGGCCGGGTCGTACGCGGCGAAGAGCGCGTCGACCGGCAAGAGCGGCCCCACCTCGAGATCGGAGGCCTCGCGCAGCTCGCGAGCGACCTCCAGGAAGTGCCCGTCCACCGCTTCCAGATTCGCCTCGAAGCGGGCGAAGGTGTCGTCGAGCAGCTTCGGATCGGCGATGAAGTGCTCCTGGGCGAACGCGGCCAGATCGCCGTCCTCCTTCCTCCAGTATGAGGCCAGCTGGTCCACCCCGCGCTCGATGCGCTCCTTGTGGGGCTCGCCGAGCTTCTTTTGCAGCGCGGCCTTCAGCTCGGCGGTCTTCATCGGCTTGGCTCCTGCCATCGCGAGGGCCGGAAGGGCCAGCCCGGCGAAAACGAGCGTCCTGCGCATCGCGACCTCCAGAAAAGCGAAAGGTCCGACCCTGGTAGGCCGGACCTTGCGCGGGGTTGCTTTGGAAAGCCGGTCAGCTGACCGGGCGTACGTTCGCGGCCTGCAGGCCCTTGGGGCCCTTGGTCACATCGAACTCGACCTTCTGTCCTTCGGTGAGGGTGCGGAAGCCTTCCATGGTGATGGCGGAGTGGTGGCAGAACACGTCCTCTCCGCCGCCATCCTGCGTGATGAAGCCAAAACCCTTTGCGTCGTTGAACCACTTCACGGTACCGGTTGGCATTTGCTTCTTGTCTTCCCTTCGCAGCTCAGGCCCGAACAGCCGGACCAGGTCAGCGGAGCGCGAAGGCGCCCGCGGACGTGGCGAAATGTAGGCACGCGGTCACGGCGTGTCCACGGCGAAGCGAGCGGGTGCGCCCTCACCAGCCGCACTTGCGGCCCTTGTTCTGTTCCTTGAGCCACTTCTGCAACGGCTCGAAGTACTCGGTGAGCGCGGTGGCGTCCATCTCCCGCTGTCCGGTCAAGGCCTCGAGCGCCAAAGGCCATGGCTTGCTCGCGCCCAGCTCGAGCATCGCCCGGAGCTTCGCGCCGGCCTCCTTGTTCCCGTAGATCGAGCAGGCGTGCAAGGGGCCGCTGTGCCCGGCGGCCTTGCACAAGGCACGGTGCATCTGGAACTGGAGGATGCGGGCGAGGAAGTAGCGCATGTAGGGGACGTTGGCCGGGATGTGGTACTTGGCGCCGGGGTCGAAGTCCTGCTCGGTGCGGCCGATCGGCGAGGCGATCCCCTGGTACTTGGTGCGCAGCTCCCACCAGTGGGCGTTGTAGCGGTCGGGGCCGGCCTTGCCGGAGAAGACGTCCCACCGCCACTGGTCGATGAGGCGGCCGAAGGGCAGGAAGGCGATCTTGTCCAGGGCGTCCTTCATCTGCTGGTTGATGAGGAGCTTCTCGTTGGGCGCGGGGGCTTTCTCGAACAGGCCGACCTTGGCCAGGTACTCGGGGGTGATGGAGAGGGTGAGCGCGTCGCCGATCGCCTCGTGGAAGCCGTCGTTGGCGCCCTGCTGATAGAGGACGGGGAGCTTGAAGTAGTAGTGGAAGTAGTAGTCGTGCCCCAGCTCGTGGTGGACGGTGGTCAAGTCCTCCTCGTCGATCTTGATGCACATCTTGATCCGGAGGTCGTCGTTGAACTGCACGTCCCAGGCGCTGGCGTGGCAGACCACCTCCCGGTCCTGGGGCTTGGTGAACATCGAGCGCTCCCAGAAGCTCTGGGGCAGCGGATCGAGCCCCAGCGAGGTGAAGAACGACTCGCCCAGCCGCACCAGCTTCTTGGAGTCGTAGCGTTTCCTCTTGAGCGCCGCGGTGACGTCGAGGCTGGCCTGGCCCTTGTGCGGCTCCATCATCGGGTAGGTGAAGCTCCACTCCTGGGCCCACATGTTCCCGAGCAGGTGCGCGGGGATCGGCCCCTCGGGGGGCACCTTGTCGGCCCCGTACTTCTTCGAGAGCTGGGCCCGGACGTAGCAGTGCAGCTCGTCGTAGAGCGGCTTCACCTGGGCCCAGAGCCGGTCGGTCTCCTTCTCGAAGTCGGCGGGCGACATGTCGTAGCCGGAGCGCCACAGCTCGCCGGTGTGGGCGAAGGCGATCTCGCGGGCGCCCTCGTTGGTGAGATCCACCAGCCGCTGGTAGAGCGGCCGCATCTCGCGGGAGATGGTGTGCCACCCCGCCCAGGCGTCGAGCAGCTCCTCGTACTTGGTGCTCTTGGAGAGGATCTCGGAGAGCTGGAGCAGGTCCTTGCACCGCTTCTTGTCCTGCTCGGGATCTTTCCCCGGGGTGTAGTCCCCCCCGCACCACTTGCCCTTGCCGTACATTCCCTCGAGCTTGGCGGCGATGCCGGCCAGCTCGGCGCGCTTCTTCTCGTCGCTGGGGGCGGGGAGCGCGGAGGCCACGCGCAAGAGGTAGAGCATCCGGGCGGTGTCGGCGTCGAGCTGGAGGCCCTTGAACTTCACCGACTCCTTGATCGCCGAGGAGAGGTAGGCCATCACGTCCTCGTTCGCCCAGGCGGCGTTCCGCTCGGTGTCGTCGGTGATGTAGGTGTTCTTGATCCACTCCGCCGTCTGCTGCTTCACCCACAGCTTCTTGAGGTCGACGTTGACCTTCTCGGCGAAGGCCTTCGCGTCGGCGGGGCCCGGCCGGACCTGGCCGAGGGCGGGGGCGAAGGGCGAGAGGACGACGAGGGCAACTGGAAGAAGGTGCGAGTGGCGCATGGCCGGCCGACTTACCGAACGTCCGGGCAAAGCCCAACTCTTTTCGACGGCCCCCACGGTGCTCGAACCCCCCGGCCTCGTCGGCGTCAGAGTGTCGTTTGACCGACATCGGCGCCGCTCGATAACCTTGCGCCCGCTTCATGCGTCCAAGCTTGGTTCGACTGCGGGCGGAAGTGGCGGCGGGAAGGCTCTCGAGGCACTGCCTCCTCGAGGAGCTCGATCGCTGCCTCGAGCAGAGCCCCCACGCCCACCTCGAGGGGGCGCTGGAGCTGGTGCTGGAGGAGCTGCACCGCTCGCCCGACGATCCGCACGCCCTGAGGCTCCTCGCCCGGCTCTACGAGCGAAATGGAGACCTCGAAGGCGCCGGCCGCGCCCTGGCCCGCATCGCCGGCTCCCCTCCGCCGCTCCGCCAGGCCGGCTCGGTGGAAGACGAGCTGTCGCTGGCGCGGGTCCTCCTCTGCCTGGGAGAGCCGGAGGAGGCCGAGCGGCACGTGCGGAAGGCGCTCGCGCGCGAGCCGAGGAGCCTCTCCGCGCTGAGCTTGCTCGCCCGCATCTGCCACTCCCAGGGCCGCCTCACCGAGACCATCGGCCTGTGGCAGCAGATAAGCCTGCTCGCGCCCTCGAGGGAGGGAGTGCTGGCCCAGCTCGGCATCCTCCACCGGCTGGCGCAGGACGAGGAGCTGGCCCGGCTGCCGCTGGCGCCGGTGGGCCAGGACCTCTACGCGCGGAAGTCCCCAGCGCAGGTCGAGCTGGAGACGGCGTTCGCGCTCTTCGGCGAGCGCGACTTCAAAGGCGCCCTCGCCGCCTGCGACGCGATGGCCCACCGGCACCGCGGGAGCGCCCCCGAATTGTTCAAGCTCGCCGTCCTCCAGAAGGCCTACTTCCAGGAGAGGATGGACGACCTCCAGGGCGCTCGGGCGACGCTGGTGCAGCTCGGCCGGCAGCGGGGCTTCGAGACCGACGTCGACCGGCTCGGATTTTTGGCTCGCCTGTGCGAGCGGGCAGCGACTCCGGAGACCCTGGAGCAAGCGCTCCACATCTACGAGCACCTCCACTTGCACCACGGCAAGCTGTCCGCCCTGCCGCGCCTGGCCGCGCTCTCCGAGGCGACCGGCGCGCACGCCCAAGCCGAGAGCTACCTGCAGGAATTCGATCGGCGGTTCTCCCGCCGGATGCACGAGCCCACCGAGAACGATCTCCTCCGCGCGCTCTCTCTTCGCTACCTGCCGCTCGGCGAGGTGCGCCACCGGCTCGGCCAGCTCGCTCCTCGGGCGATGCGAAATCTCCACCTCGAGCCCTCCTTCCTGGAGCGCCGCAGGCTGAGGGCGCTCCTTTGCTACTTGTCGGGAGACACCGACCGGTGCCGCAGGCTTCTCCAGCGCCTCGTCAGGGGCCGCAGCCCGGGGCCACTGGACTTCGCCTACCTGGGAGACGCCCTGGCCGCCTCGGGCCGCCCCGAGGAGTCGGCGGCGGCCTACGCCGAGTCGCTCCGGCGCTCCGGTGCCGCGGACGCGCTGGTGTGGAGGAGCCTGCTCCGCGTGCTGCAAGGCGGGGTGGCCTGCGGCGCGGCGGGCCGGCTCCTTCAAGATCAAACCGCGGCCCAGCTTGCCCACCGGGAGTTGACCGAGAGAGCGCGGCGGAGCCAAAAGCCCGCGGCCTGGCGAGAGCTGGCCTCGATGGAGCGCGCGGCGCGATGGCCCGACCGCGCGCGGGCCCACGAGCAGCGCGCGGCGGAGCTGGAACGCGCCGCCTCGGGCCAAGACCTTGGACGGGTGCGGGTGGCGGCGGTGGTTTCGCTCGCGGGGAAGCCCAAGGGGCTGGTGCACGAGATGCTGGCCCTTCGCCGCAAGGTGGCGCCTGGGGCCGGCGGGCACCTGGCCCAGGAGGGCGGCATTCTGGGCAGCGCCACCGCCGAGCTACACGAGATCGCCAGGGTGGTGCTGGCGACGGCGATCGACTTCGCGCGGGCTCGCTGGCCGCACCTGGCCGCTGGCGCCGACGGGTACGTCTATTCCCTCAAGATCGCCAAAGACGACGAGCCTTCCTCGGGAGCGTCGGCCGGCCTGCCGATCGCGGTCGCCTTCCTCTCGCTCCTCACCGGCCGGGAGGTCGGCGCGAGGATCGCGTTCAGCGGCGCCTTGGCATGCGACTCCCAGCGGCAGGTGCAGCTCCGCCGCATCGGCGACGCCGCGCACAAGCTCAAGGGCGCCTACCACGCGGGGCTCGAAGGCATTCTCCTCCCGGAGGAGAACCGCGAGGACCTCGAGCGCGCCGACGTGGTGCCCCTTCCCGTCGCCCGGAGGATGGCGCGCTTCGCGCGCGACCTCGACGGAGCGGTGGTGGCGATCTGGGGACCCGAGGCCTGGGATTGGTAGGCCCTCTCCCCTGCAAAGAGGAGACGGGGCCGGGACGCTACCGCTGTTCTCGGCGGAGAGCGACGAGCCGAGGCGCCAAGCCCCTGGAATCCGGTGCCCGCCGAGTTTCTTGGGAGATTGTCCGCCCCGCGCCCTTCCCGCGTGGCTGCCGGGCGTGGAACCGGACGCCGAGCCACCTCGAGGAGAAGGTGGTGCGGCTCCACGTCGAGCTGCCTCAGCTCGGCGCCGGGCAGCTGATGCGCATGGCCGAGAG
>JACPVI010000021.1 GCA_016191815.1 Myxococcales bacterium | reverse complement strand
GGTGTCCGCCCAAGGCCGAAGCGCCGCTTCTTCACGTCGGCAATCAGCAGGTCCACACCGCGCTCGATGACGGCGGCGAGCTGGCCGTCGGGGAGGCTGTGGCGGAGCAGGCCCTGCGCCTCGCGAAGCTTGTCGCGGAGCGCCCGGCTCGCGGTGAATTGCACCTTGAACGTCTCCTCGGCCAGCGGCGCCACCGAGGCGCGGTGCGCGGCAGCCGCGGCTGGGACTCGCCCCGGGGCGAGTTGGGCGCCGGCGGCGGGCGCCGCCTCCGGTGGCGGCGTGGGCGAAGGGATGGAGGGCTGCGGGAGCTTCCGAATGAAGTCCGGAACAGGCGGCTTCGGCGCGAGTCGGGCGGCGAGCTCCTCGATGTCGCGCTTGGGCTTGCCGGCCGCCTCGGAGAGGACGGCGGCATAGTTTTCCGCGGTGAGGTGTGGCGCGAGGATGCGGAGGCCAGCGAGGTGCACCAGGCCCAAGCGGAGGGCGTCGAGGACGGCGGGGAAGCGGCGGGCGAGCCGGGCCACCTGGATGTGGGTGTAGGCGACGTCCTCGGAGAAGCCGAGCTCGGCGACGCAGAAGGCGAACATCGAAGAGAAGGCGCGGCCCAAGTACAGCTTCCTGGCGTCGACTTCGCCTATGTGGAGCAAAAGGTCCGCGGTGGTGGCGAGGGAGCGGCGGACGAGGGTACGGGTGGCGTCGAGGAGCTCTTCGTCGCCCAGCTTCTGGAGGCAGAGGTCGGTCGTCATGAGCCTCCTGGTACCACGCGCTTTTCCGGCGCCCGCCGTTGGCGGCTGAGCGGCGAAGTCGCCCCGAGAGCCGCGCCCAGGCGGCCTCGGGCGTTTACGCGCCGTGGGGAGGCTGCTGCGCAATTCAGGAGGCATCTGTCGCGAGAGGTGGCGTTGTGGGGCGACGCCGCTCGGAAAATGTGTCAAGCGAAAAATGACAGCTCCGGCCGGGCCCCAGCGGCCGAGGAAGCCTGGCCCCAAGGAGCTTCATCATCAGCAGCGAGGATGGCCGGCCGGGCCCCAGCGGCCGAGGAAGCCTGGCCCCAAGGAGCTTCATCATCAGTTGCGAGGATAGCCGGCCGGCCCCAGCCGCCGAGGCAGCCTGGCGCCGGAGCGGTCTCGACGAGGGCGGTCAGCAGCCGGTCCGAATACGGCGAAACCCCGGTCAGAGACGGTCGGAAGGTGGCGCGACCGGACAGGAGGGTGAGATTCGAGCTGGTGAGAGAATCCGCACCCTTCGAGGCGGGCAAATCGCGGCCCGACGAGGCGAGACGGTGAGCCTCCGCTCGGACATCCACGCACTCAGGCGCGAGCCCTGGGTGGCACTCACGGTGGCGGTGGTGTTCGCGGTGCTGGCGCTGTTCGTCGCCTATCCGCTCCTCAGGGTCTGCGTGGCGTGCGTCACCGGCGCCGACGGCGGCTTCACCTCCGAGCACCTCTCCCGCCTCTTCACCCGATGGCATTTCGTGAGGCCGATCCTCAACAGCCTCCTCCTCGGCTCGATCGTCGCGGTGTGCGGGACCGCGGTCGGCTTCCTCTTGGCGTTCGCGGTGACGCGCACCAACCCACCTCTTCGGGGCACCCTCCGCCGCCTCGCCACCCTGCCGATCATCGCCCCGCCGTTCGTGATCGCCCTCTCCGCCATCCTCCTCTTCGGGAGGAACGGAATCGTGGTGCGCGACCTGCTCCTCGAGCGCGGCGGCGTGGACCTCTACGCCCACGGCTTCGACATCTACGGCCTGGGCGGCCTGGCGCTGGTCGAGACGCTCTCGTACTTCCCCACCGCCTTCCTCCTCCTCGCCGGGGTGTTGGCCGCGATCGATCCTTCCCTGGAAGAAGCGGCGATGTCGCTCGGAGCCAGCCGCCTTCGCACCTTCGTGAAGGTCACCCTCCCCCTCGCCGCGCCGGGGCTGTTCGCCTCGCTGCTCCTCATCTTCATCGAGTCCTTGGCCGACTTCGGAAACCCGCTCATCCTCGGGGGCAGGTTCAACGTCCTCTCGGTGCAGGCCTACTTGCAGATCACCGGCAACGACGATCAGGCAGGCGGCTCGGCGCTGGCGCTGGTGCTGCTGGTGCCGTCGCTGCTCGTCTACGCCCTGCAGGCGGCGCTGCTCGAGCGGCGCTCGTTCGTCACCGTCACCGGTAAGCCGGCGCGGCTGGGTGGGGTGAGCGTGTCGGGCACGGGCCGGGCGGTGGTGGGTGTCTCGAGCGCGCTGATCGTCGGCGCCGTGGTGCTCTTCTACGGGCTGGTGCTCTACGGCTCGCTGGTGACGCTCTGGGGAGTGGACGGCACCCTCACCCTCTCCAACTTCAAGAGCGCCTTCGCCATCTCCCGGCGGGACGTGTGGGACTCGGTGCTGCTCGCCGCGCTCTCCACTCCGGTGTCCGCGATCTTCGCGCTGGTGGCGGCCTACCTCATCGAGCGCAAGCGCTTCCCCGGGAGGCGCGCGATGGAGCTGCTCTCGATGCTCACCTTTGCCGTACCCGGGACGGTGGTGGGCATCGGCTACGTGCTGGCCTTCAGCCGCCCGCCGCTGGTGCTCACCGGGACAGCGGCGATCATCGTCGCCCTCCTGGGCTTCCGGAACGCGCCGGTGGGAATGAAGGCGGCCTCCTCCGCCCTCAAGCAGATCGACAAGAGCCTGGAGGAAGCGGCGGCCAACCTCGGAGCGCCGCCCTGGCGCACCTTCGCCCGGGTCACCCTTCCCTTGCTCGCACCGGCGCTGTTCTCCTCGCTCACCTACAGCTTCGTCCGGGCGATGACCGCGGTGAGCGCGGTGATCTTCGTCGTCTCCGGGAGCTGGAACCTGCTCACCGTGGCCATCCTCGGCTTCGTCGAGTCGAGCGAGCTGTCGCGCGCCGCGGCGCTCTCGGTCATCCTGGTGGCGATCGTCCTCGCGGTGTTCGAGGGAATGCGGCTCGCCCTGCGCCGCGCTTTCCCCGGGCGCTTCTCGGAGGTGTGAGACTTGTCGGTGCGCCTGTCCAATCTGGTGAAGGAGTTCACCGACCCCCGCGGCAAGAAGGTCCGTGCGGTGGCTGGCGTCTCGCTGGAGGTCTCCGAGGGCGAGCTGGTCACCCTCCTCGGCCCCTCCGGCTGCGGGAAGACCACCACCCTGCGGATGGTCGCGGGATTCGAGGAGCCCACCGCCGGGGAGATCTCCATCCATGGGCGCGACGTCACCCGGGAGCCGCCGCACCGCCGCAACACCCCGATGGTGTTCCAGTCCTACGCGCTCTTTCCCCACCTCTCGGTCCGGGAGAACGCCGCCTTCGGGTTGCTCCAGAAGGGCGTCGAGAAGTCTGCCGCGCGCGGCCGGGTGGACGCGATGGCCGAGGCGATGGGGCTGCTGGACCTCCTCGACCGCAGCCCTCACCAGCTCTCCGGCGGGCAGCAGCAGCGGGTCGCGCTCCTCAGGGCGCTGGTGACCGAGCCGAAGGTGCTGCTGTTCGACGAGCCGCTCTCGAACCTCGATGCTCAGATGCGGGTGGCGATGCGGGAGGAGATCCGCCGGGTGCTGCGCAAGCACGCCATCACCGCGATCTACGTCACCCACGACCAGGACGAGGCGATGGTGCTCTCGGACCGGATCGTGGTGATGGAGAAGGGCCGCGTCGCCCAGGTGGGCGCGCCGCGCGAGGTCTACGCGCGCCCCGCTTCGCGCTTCGTGGCCAGCTTCCTCGGCGAGGCGAGCTTCGTGCCCTGCGAGGTGCGGCACCGGGGCGCCGGGAGCCTGGTGCTCGACGGCCCGCTCGGAGCCATGGCGATCGCGGATCCGGGCCTCCCCCGAGGCGCGCTCAGAGCCACCCTGGTGGTGCGGCCGGAGTCGGTCTCGCTCGCCGGCGGAGGCAGCCTTCCCGGCCGGGTGCGTTCCACGTCGTACCTCGGCCACGAGGCGCGCTACGAGGTGGCGGTGAACGGCCTGGTCCTCCCGGTGCGGGTGGCCAACCCGCTGGTAGGGGGCATACTGGCGGAAGGCGCGGAGGTCTCGGTGTCCATCGAGCCGCGCGCGGTGCACGCGCTCGCGGAGGACCAGTGAGGGTCAAGCCAAGGGAGATCCGGTCCGGCAATCCGGTTCAGCTCGAGCTGGTCGCGGCCTCCGCGACCCCGGCCTCCGCAGACTCGGCCCGCGCCGTGGGCGGCCGGGTCTTCGTCTCGACCGTCCACGGCTCTCGGCGGTGATGGCGATCAAGCTCATCTTCGCCGACGTGGACGGCACCCTGGTGACCAGCGATCGCCGGGTGACCGAGCGCACCCGGGCCGCCTTCGCTCTCGCGCGGAGGCTTGGAGCCCTGGTCACCCTCGCCACCGGGAGGACCTACGCCTCGGCGCTCCCCTTCGCCCAGGCGGTCGGCGCCAACGCCCCGCTGGTCCTCTACAACGGTGCCCGAGTTCAAGACGAGGCCGGCGCGGTGCTGCGCGAGTGGCTCCTGGCCCCGGGGTTGGCCCGCGTGGTGCTGGAGGAAGTCGCCCGCGCCGAGGTGCACGTGAGCCTCTACCGGGAAGACGCCATCTACATCGCCGCCTGGAACGAGCGCGCCCGCCAGTCGGCGGCCAAGGACGGCGTGGAGCTGGTGCCGGTGGGCGACCTTGGCCGGGTGCTCGACCGCGCCCCCGTCAAGCTGATGCTGATCGGCGAACCGGAGACGATGGACGCGCTCCGGCCGGCGCTGCTTTCGGCCTTCGAGCGGCGGGCGCTTTCGCCGCCCGCGCTGGTCCGCTCCGAGCCGACCTACCTCGAGGTGCTCCACGCCGAGGCGTCGAAGGGGAACGCGGCGCGGTACGTCGCCGAGTCGCTCGGCGTCGCCTGCTCGGAGATCGTCTCCTTCGGGGACAACCTGAACGACCTGGATCTGATCCGCATGGCGGGGATCGGAGTGGCGATGGAGAACGGCCATGCCGAGCTCAAGCGGGCGGCCGGCCGGATCGCTCCCGGAAACGACGAGGACGGCGTCGCCCGGGTGCTGGAATCCCTGCTCGGCACCTAGGCCGACCTGTGCGAGAGTCGCGCCGAATGAGCAAGCCGATTCTGGGAATCGATTTCGGCACCACCAACACCGCCGGGGCCTGGTTTGACGGCAACGGCAAGCTCCGGCTGGTCCCGGTTGCGGAGAAGAGCTTCCTCTTGCCCTCGGTGGTGTGGTTCCACTCTGCCGAGAAGGCGCTGGTGGGCCAACCGGCGCGAACGCAGATCATCGAGGATCCCAGGCACACCGTCTTCGGATCCAAGCGCTTCCTGGGGAGGCGCTTCCAGTCCGAGTACGTCGACCGGAACAAGGACCGCTTCGCCTTCGACCTGGTGGAGGGGCCCGACGGCTATTGCTCCGTCCTCATGTACGGGCACGTCAAGCCGCTCGCCGAGGTGGCCCATCTGGTGATCGCCCAGCTGGTCGCCGCCGCCAGCCGCGCCGCCGGCGAGCCGTTCGCGGAGTGCGTGCTCACCGTGCCCGCCCACGCGAGCTTCCGCCAGCGCAACGCGATCCGGCAGGCAGCCCAGAGGGCGGGGCTCGAGGTGCGGGCGATCGTCAACGAGCCCACCGCGGCGGCGCTGTACTACGCGAACCTGCGCAACCCGGAGCAGACGGTCCTCATCTTCGATCTGGGCGGCGGCACCTTCGACGCGACGCTGATGTCGGTGGTGAACCGGCTGGTGAAGGTTCTGGCCACCGGGGGAGACGCCTTCCTCGGAGGAGGGAACTTCGACGACCGCCTGGCCGAGCACCTGGTCGAGGAATTCGAGCGCGACAGGGGCGTGGACCTGCGCGGCTCGAAGACGGTGATGCAGCGGCTGTCCTTCGCCGCCGAGTCGGCGAAGATCGCGCTCTCCACCCAGGAGCGGACCCGCATCAGGGTGCCCTGCATCGCCCAGAAGGACGGGGCCTTCGTGGACCTGGACTACGAGCTTTCCCGCCAAGAGCTCGAGGAGGCCTGCTTCCAGCTCATCGAGCGCACCGCCAGCGCCTGCGAGGACGTCTTGGCCCGCGCCAAGCTGCGGGCCGACCAGGTCGACGAGCTGGTCTTCGTCGGCGGCCAGACGCGCATGCCCGCCATCCGCAACCGGTTCGGGCACTTCAAGCGATTCTCCTCGGAGAAGGACGTCCACCCGTAGCTGGGGGTGGCGATCGGCGCCGCGATCCTCGGCCGCAACCTCGCCCGCGGCATCAGCGGTCTGGTCGACGTGGTGCCCATGCCCGTCAGCGTGATGCTGCCCGGCGGCAACACCTACGAGGTGATTCCCAAGAACACGCCGGTGCCGTGCACCAAGTCGGTGGTGCTCGAGGGCATGCCGCTGTGGCAGGCGCCGGTGCCGGTGGCGATCTTCGAGTCGTTGGACTCCACCGCGGTGGATCGAGAGATCTTCGGCACGGTGCTGGTTGGCCCCGAGTGGCGGGTGGGGCAGGTCGGCACCCCCAGCCTGCAGCTGGAGCTGGGCCAGGACTTCGCCCTCAAAGCCCGCATCGTCTCGCCGGGAGGCCAGAACGCTTCGCTGGGCATCGATGACGCGCGGCCGGGGCTGCGAACGTAGCGGGAAGCGGCCGAGCGGGCGGGGCGGAGGGAGCCTGCCGTGCGCAAGATTGGGCATGAGGAGGAAGACCTCATGATCCCCAAGAAGATCCTCGAGTACCTGGACTCGCACGGCGCCCGCTACCAGGTGCGAAAGCATGCCCGGGTGGTGACCGCTCAGGAGCTCGCCGCCTCGCTGGACGTCACCGGCTTCCAGGTCGCGAAGACCGTGATCGTCGACGCGGACGGGAAGCGGTGGATGGCGGTGCTGCCCGCGCCGGAGCTGGTGGACACGGCCCGGCTGGCCGAGGCGCTTGGCGCCAAGCGCGTGCGCCTTGCCCCGGAAGAAGAGTTTGCCCGCTTGTTCGCCGACTGCGAGCCAGGTGCCGAGCCGCCGTTCGGGAGGCTGTACGGGGTGCCGGCCATCATGGAGGCGTGCCTGGCGGACGCGAAGCGGCTGCTGTTCCGGGCCGGCTCGCACGAGGAGGCCATCGAGATGGAGGCCTTGGCCTACGCGGACCTCGAGAGGCCGCAAGTGACGTCCTTCGCGGTTCGCCCCTGGGCGCCGGCCCAGCCACACGCGGAAGCGCAGGTCTGATCGCCGGCGTCGCTGGCGGTATCCGGGCCTCGGCTCGGGTCAGCTCGAGCGCGGTCGACGGCCGAGCTCAGCTCGAGCCACCGGTGCTCTAGGCGAGGCCTGCCTCGCGCAAGACCGCCCGCGCCTTCTCGATCGCGGTGCGGGCGACCGCGGAGGGATCTCGCTCCCAGTACTCCGGCCGGAAGATCTCCACCGACACCACGCCGGAGTAGTCGGAGAGCGCGCCCAAGAGCTCGCCGAGAGGGAGCGCGCCGTCGCCGGGGAACAGCCGGTGCGAGTCGCGAAGCTCTCCGATCGGCTTTTCCTCGGCGTCGTTGAGGTGGACGATGTCGAGCAAGGAGCGCTCGAGGCCCTTGAGGTCCGCGGCGCGGGTTCCTCCCACGAAGGCGTGGAAGGTGTCCACCACCAGCCCCAGGTTCTTCCTCTCCGCCGCCATCACCACCTCGCGGGCTCGGCCAAGCTCGGAGACCGAGCGGCCCTGGCCGCCGATCATCTCGAACGCCAGTCTCACCCCGCGCGGCGCGGCGATGTCGCACAGCTCGCGCAGCTCTCGGGCAGAGCGGTCGACGATCTCACGGGGGGAACAGCCCTGCGGCGCCACGCCGGGCACCACCACGATCACCGGATTCTTGAGCTTCTCGCTCAGCATGGACCACTCCCGGCAGCGTGCGAGCACGGCGCCGCGGTCCGGCGAGAAGGTGGCGTCTTCGATCGAGTTGATCGACAGCGGGGAGAGCTTCGACGAAGAGAGGGCGCGCGCCAGCTCCTCCGGCCGGTGCGAGCGGAGATAGACGTCGAGCTTGGCGCCCCACAGCTCGAGGCCGTCGAAGCCGGCCGTGGAGGCGTTGCGGATGTCCTCCTCGAGCGAGGCCTTCATGGTGGTGGCGCCGTTGAAGCCGAGCTTGATCATGGTTCCTTCCTGGCGGGCGGCGGACCGTACCGGCGGGGAGCAGGGTGGTCAAACGCAGAGGCGCAGTGCTTCGCGCGATGGTCCGGAGAATGCGCGTCTTGGCCGACTCGTTGCGTGACCACCTCTCGAGGGCAGGGTCACTCGGCTCGAGGACCGCCTCGGCTGAAGTTCGCCCCGTCCGATTCGGCGGACCCCAGTCCTACCGGCGAGACGGGACCGGTCAGCCCCGCCGCTCCCACCCGGCTTCCCCGAGAGCTGCGCCGCACTCGGCGCACAGCGCGGGAAACAACGCTCGGTTGC
This sequence comes from Myxococcales bacterium, assembly GCA_016191815.1. GTDB lineage: Bacteria > Myxococcota > Myxococcia > Myxococcales > Myxococcaceae > JACPVI01. The sequence continues at coordinate 2,656 of JACPVI010000021.1, read as the reverse complement.
TCGCGAGCACATCGCCGGCTGACAAATCGAGCGGCGCGCCGTCCAGGCAACACACTTCGCCGCCAGCCTCCCGCGCCAGGAGCGCTCCGGCGGCGATGTCCCAGGCGCTCACCCCGAGCTGGAAGTGGCCGTCGAACCTCCCGCACGCCACGTAGGCCAGGTTCAAGGCCGCGCTGCCGGTACGCAAGATCCCACCGCAGCGAGCTGCCATCCGCTCGAACAGCGTGACGGTCGGCTCGGGCCTCAACCTCAAGTCGTAGGGGAACCCGATGCAGAGCGCGGCCTGCTCCAGCTTGTCCACCGCGCTGGCGCGGATCGGCGAGCCGTTCAGGGTGGCTCCCCGGCCGCGCGCCGCCGAGAACAGCTCGCCCTGCGAAGGGTCGAACACCGCCCCCGCCAAGAGCCCATCGGCGTCCTCGACCGCGACGCTCACCGAGTAGATGGGGATGCCTCTCGCGTAGTTCGCAGTGCCGTCGAGCGGGTCCACCAGCCAGCGAAGGCCTCCTCCGGCGAACGCGCCGCTCTCCTCCGCCAGCACCGCGTCGCCCGGACGCCGCGCCCTGAGGAACTCCAACAGCTCCGCTTCGCTCGCCCTGTCGGCGTCGGTCACCAGATCGATTTCCCGCTTCCGATCGATCGTCCGCTCGCCCTTGAGCCGATCCACCAACACCTTCCCGGCCAATCGGGCAGCCTCCTCGGCAATCCGCCGCAGCTCGTCAGGCGAGGCGCTCATGAGCCTCTCATACCACCCGAGGCCCGCTCGCTCTCGTCGCCGGCGCTCCCATGCGTCACGCCCCACACCACCCCGGCCACGCAGGCGATGGAGCCGAGCAGGGTCACGGGCCCCAGCTCCTCGCCGAGCAGCGACACCGCCATCGCCCAGGTGAGCACCGGCACGAGCTGGGTGGTGGCCGCGCCCGCCGCGGTGCTGACGAACGCCATCGCGTGCGTGTAGAGGAGCTGCGCCAGCAGGGCGAGCACCGCCACCGCCAGCGCGCGAAGCAGGGCCCCATGTTCCAGCGCGCGCCAGTCCGCGAGCCCCATCGGGATGGAGACGAGCAGGCCGAAGATGCTGAAGGACAGAAACACCGTCGGCGCGTCGGTGTCCTCCCGCAAGGATTTGATGGTGGTGATCGCCGCTCCTCCGAGCATCGCCGAGGCCATTCCCGCCCAGGCGCCGAGCCCCAGCGCGAAGGGCCGGTCCGGCGCGGCGGTGCTCCAGGCGACCACGAAGGCGCCCGCGGTCGCCAAGAGCAGCCCGCCCCAAAGGTGCGCGCTCGGCCGCTCCCGCAAGAAGAGCACCGCGAACAGCGCTGCGTAGCAGGGCGAGGCGTAGTTGAGCAGCGTGGCCGGCCCTACCCCGAGCTCCTCGATGGCGAAGAAGTAGCAGTACACCGCCACCCCGCCGAGCACACCTCGCGCTGCCCACGGGACCATCCGCGGGATGGCAGGCCTCCGCCGGAGCGCGGCGAGCAACAGGCCCATCCCGGCAAGGCCGATGGCCATGCGCATCACCACCAGCTGGCCGGCGGCGATTTCTCCCCTCAAAGTCCGCACCAGCACCGCCATTCCCGCGAAGAGCACCGAGGAGAAGGCGATCATCGCGGTGCCCGAGGCGCGGCGCGTCACCGGACTCGCCCCGCCCATGGAGGCAGCCGTTCCAGCTCCTGCTTGACGCGGCGGTCGAAGAGCTCGACCGCCGCTTTGGCCAGCACCCTCCCCTGCCCGCCCGCCGTCCGCTCCCGGTCCACAAGCTCGAGTCGAAACCTGAGGTTCTTCGCGTCGTTGTGGAGCTGCGCCACGCCGGGCACCTTACCTGCTGCCCGACTCGCGCCGCTCGGTTATTGAAGGTCGGGGTGCAAGGGCGGTGGGGAGCCGCCCGATGCGGCGAGCGATAACTTTCAGTGGTATTGCAGGGCGGTCCATGTCCGAGCCCGACGTCATCTCCGTGCGCGGTGCGAGGGAGCACAACCTCAAGGGCATCTGCGTCGATGTCCCCAAGAAGAGGCTGGTGGTCTTCACCGGAGTGTCGGGCTCGGGGAAAAGCTCGCTGGCCTTCGACACCATCTACGCCGAGGGGCAGCGCCGGTACGTGGAGTCGCTCTCCGCCTACGCCCGCCAGTTTCTCGGCCAGATGGAGAAGCCCAAGTACGACACCCTGCGCGGGCTGTCGCCGACCATCTCCATCGAGCAGAAGGCGGCGTCGAACAACCCCAGGTCGACCGTCGGCACGGTGACCGAGATCCACGACTACCTGCGCGTGCTCTATGCCTCGATCGGCGTCCAGCACTGCCCCAGCTGCGGCCGCAAGGTCGGCAAGCAGTCGGCGCAGCAGATCGTGGAGGAGATCCTCAAGTCCGCTCCCGGGACCAAGCTGATGCTCCTCGCCCCGCTGGTGCGCAACCGCAAGGGCGAGCACAAGGACGTGCTGATCGACGCGCGCAAGCGCGGCTTCTCCCGGGCGCGGGTCGACGGGAAGGTGAAGGGGCTCGAGGAGCGCATCACCCTGGACAAGAAGTCCAAGCACGACATCGAGGTGGTGGTGGACCGGCTGGTGCTCAAGCCGGACGTCCGCAACCGGCTCACCGACTCGGTGGAGACGGCGCTCCGCGAGGGGAAAGGCGTGCTGGTCGTCACCGACGAGGCCGGTGCGGCC
>JACPVI010000030.1 GCA_016191815.1 Myxococcales bacterium | reverse complement strand
TCGCGCTGCTTGAGCGGCGTGGCGAGGGCCCCACGCCCGGCGGCGGCCGCGCAGACGCGGCCGAGCCGAGGCCGAGCATCAGCACGTCGCCTCGTCGGCGCTGACCGTCGAGCGCCCCGAGAGGCGCAGAAACGCCTTGAGCGGTTGCGCGTTCAGCGCCCTCGTCATGCCGAGCCCGCCGAGCGCCGCGATGACCGCGACCGCGTGTGCCGGGCCGAGAGGAGCAACGACCATGGCAAAGAAGACCAAGACCACGAAGGCGAAGCCGAGCGACGCGTCGAAGCCCGCGCGCCGGAGCTTGCGCGCGCCGACTGCGTCGACGACCACCGAGACGCCCCAGGCGGCCGAACCCACGCCCGCGGACGCCACGGGGGCGGCGCAGCCGCGCGAGCGCGACCCGCGGCTCCCGCCGGTCGGCACCGTGCTCCAGAAGCTTGCGCGTGACGGCAGCGTGAGGTGCGAGTGCACGGTCGACGCCGACGGGATCCGTTACGCGGGCAAGCTCTACCGCTCGCTCTCGGGCGCGGCAATGGCGGCCGCCAAGGACCTCGGCCTTTCCAACAAGACTGCCAACGGGTGGAACTTCTGGGGCATCACGAAGCCCGCGCGCCACGCCGCCGATCCGGTCGAAGCGCTCGGGCGCGCGTGGGACCGCTACCGCGAGCGCGCCACCGCCGTCGTCGGCGCCGTGAAGGACGACGATCGCCAGCGCGTCCGCGACATCCTCGGCGAGCACGCCCAGGCCTTGAAGGACCTGCGCGGGAAGGTGGCGTGATGGGTGCTCGGAAACCACCGCATCGGGGGCGGCGCGCCGCGCAGGCGCCGCTTCCGCCTGCGTTGCGGCCCGGCCGCTCCTACCGCGACATGGGCGACGAGGTCGACGACGTGTCACCGGTCGACGAGGCCGTCGACCGGCGGCTGGGCCATGGCGCCCTGCGCCGCCAGATCCGCGCCGCAACGGACCGCCTCGTGGAGGCGCTTGGCGAGGAGCAGCACCTCTGGATGCGAATCGAGGAACTCCTCGGCGAGTACCGGTACGACCGCGAGGCGGCGTACTTCGACATCGGCTACGAGCACGGCCGCGCCTTCGGGCGAGCCGAGGGGCTCGCGGAGGGTAAGCCGCGCGCCACGCCGGCGTATCGGGACCTGGCCCTGCGCGTTCGCGAGGCCGCAGTGAACGCTGGCATCCCGCACGACCAGGCGGTGGCGGCGTTGCTCGAGGCAACGTGGGCGCTCCTGGCCAGCCGGGAAACGCCTCGGCCGCGGACGACGAAGGACCGCGAGTGATCGCGACCAGCGGAAAGCAACGGTTTCCGTGACGTTTCTCGAGTCATCGCCACACGCTGACCGCCGCCAGGTCATCTTCCAGATGTCCCCAGTCGGCACCTCCGCAGACGTTTACCGGGCGGAGGTTCGAGGTGGCCCGTTCGCGGTTCCCAGAGGCGGACTTCACGCCAGAGGAGCGGCTCAACACCGTGGCCGACATCCTGCTGCGCGGCGTGGAACGCTTCCTGGCCGACCAGACGCGAGAGAAGACGCCCAGACGACGTGCGAGCGAAGACGTCGCTGGGCCCACGGCAGCACAACCAGTTGAGGGTGCGCGCGAAGCGAGCCCTCATGTCGACGAGGAGGCGCCATGCGCAAACAAGGGATGAACCCAGAGAGCAAGGCCGGCCGGGATCGCCCCCGCTGCGTCATCTACGTGAGAACCGCCGTCCACGACCCAGCCGCTGCGAGGCGGCAGCGCGATGAGGCGGTCGCGTTTCTGCGGATGCCGGGTGGCGAGGCCATTGCGCTCGAGGAGCCCGTCTACGAGGACATCGGCGTGAGCGGCACCGACTTGGACAGGCCCGGGCTGGCGCGGCTTCTCGCCGACGCCGAGGCCGGGCGGTTCGAGATGGTGGTCGTGACCGACATGGCGCGCCTCGCTCGCAGCATGACTCTCGTCGGGAAGCTCGCGAAGCGCCTGGAGGCCTGCGGCGTCCTCGTCTCGGTGGTTCCGCCAGCGTCGGCCGGCGAGGGCGGCCTCCATGCGACTGTCGGGTAAGAGGGGTTCAGAGGCGACGCCGCGCCTGCCCGCCTTTGCTCGGAGAGGGCTCATGTGGAAGCTCGTCGGGCCATGGCGCTGCGCCCGCCAGCGGCAGAAGCTCAGGCCAGGAACTGAGCTTGCCGGTTGGCGCCGCAAGAGCCCTCATGGACTGGGATGGCCAGCGGCGGTGCCACAGAGAGGGCAGAAGCGCCACGCATCATGGAGAGCAGCCTGACACTTCGAGCAGAGGAGAGACGGCGCCTGGCGAGCGGCAGGCAACTCGCATGTTCGAGCGCGGCGCTCCCACTCCTTCGTGAAGGTCCAGCGGATCGTCGAAACGATCTGGAAGTAAGCGTCGGGTTGCTCGTCCAGAAGCAGCTCGCGCAGGTAGAGCCAATGGGCCAGCCGCGCCGAGGTCTCGATCATCAGCTTCTTCATCTCCTCGTTCGTGATTCGCGAGAAGGCGGGGTCCGAGAGGACGGGCGACCAGCGGCCAGCGTGCAGGTTCTCGAGGAACCCGTTGCGGAAGACCTGCACGGTGATCGCGTTCGCCTCGTCCCGCAACGTCAGCTCGGGATGCCGGCGCAGCGGGTGCGTCTGGGCCTCGTCGGTGTCGGTCTGACCGAGGAGGTCCCATACGCCCATGGGCTCCTTGCTCTTGCGTGGCTTCTTCGACATCGCAGCCTCCGGAGGTGCGGCACATGAGACGATCTGCCCAGACGCGGCGTCAATCCGAACCACCCAACGGTGTGGCCCAGCCGGCGCCCAACCGTCGCTGCGCCATCTACACGCGCGTGTCGACCGACGAGCAGGCCGCCCTCGACTACAACTCTTTGCAGGCGCAGGAGGAGATCTGCAAGAACTACATCGCCATCCGCACCGCGGACCCGGCGGTGGATCGGAAGTGGGTCCACGCGGAGACCTACTCGGACGTGGGCTACTCCGGAGGCACGCTCGAGCGGCCCTCCTTCAAGCGGCTGCTCGCCGACATCGAGGCGGGCAAGATCGACATCATCATCGCCTACAAGATCGACCGCATCAGCCGCAGCATCTCGCAGTTCTACGAGGTGTGGAGCCTCCTCGAGCAGCACAAGGCCGACTTCGCGTCCGCCACGCAGGACTTCAACACGGCCCTCTCGCAGGGGAAGCTGATGCTGAACCTGCTGCTCTCGTTCGCCCAGTACGAACGAGAGCTGATCAGCGAGCGCACGCGCGACAAGATCGCCGCAGCGAAGAAGCGCGGCCGCTGGTGCGGCGGGCCGGCCGTGCTCGGCTACGACATCGACCGCGAGAGGAAAGCGCTCGTCGTCAACGAGCGCGAGGCGCAGATGGTTCGCGACATCTTCACCACCTACCTGCGCGAGATGTCGCTGCTCAAGACCATCCAGGTGCTCACGCCCAAGGGCTACAAGACCAAGGAGTGGGTGAGCTCCACCGGACGCAAGCGTGGCGGCATTCCCTTCGACAAGGTCACGCTCTCCAACCTCCTCCGCAACCCGGTCCACATCGGCAAGGTGCGCCACAAGGACAAGACCTACGACGGCGTGCACGCGCCCATCGTGGACCTGGCGACCTTTACCCGCACCCAGAACATGCTGGAGGACAACTGGGACTGCCGGTCCTCACACGCCAAGGACGTGTACGGCTTCCTGTTGCAGGGGCTGGTTCGCTGCGCGGCCTGCAACCGGGCCATGAGCCCCCACATCGGCTACAACCGCAGCGGCACCCGCTACCTCTATTACCGCTGCGGGCGCGCCATCCGCGAAGGGGCAGGCGCCTGTCCGATCCGCAGCGTGAGCGCCCGGGCGCTCGAGGAGTTGCTGATCGAGCGCCTCCGGGTCCTGGTCGACAACGAGGACGTGCTCGCGCGAATGGTGGAGCGCTACCGGGAGACGGCCGAGCAGCGCCTGCCGGAGCTGACGGCCCAACGCGATCGGCTGGGCGGGGAGATGCGCCGGCTTCGCGCCGATGCCGCGCGCCTGGTCGACGCGGTCGCCGCCGGCGGCGCAAACGGCAGCCGGCTCGTTGCAGACCGGCTCCAGGAGGTCGAGGCCCAGATCGAGGTGGGCACGCGCCACCTGGCGGACGTGAACCGCGACATCGAGCGCGAGACCAGCCGGAACGTGACGCCGCAGCAGATGCGTGACGCTCTGAGAAGCTTCTTGGAGGTGTGGGCGCACCTCGAGAAGCCCGAGCGGAAGCAGCTCGTTCGGCTGCTGGTGGGCGAGGTGGTCTACGACGGCCGGTCGCGCGAAATCGTTTGGCGGCTCCGGCCAGTTACGACCGGAGCCGCCAAGGATTCGTCTACCCTCGGGTTTGCCGAGTGGAAAGAATGGCTCCCCGACGTGGACTCGAACCACGGACATGGTGATTAACAGTCACCCGCTCTACCAGCTGAGCTATCGGGGAATACTCGTTCTGAAAGCCGCAGGTACTTAGGGGAGCCCCCAGCACGTGTCAACAATCCAGGCCGACCCGCTCCTCCGCCTCCGCTCCGTCCCATGGGACGCCCTCGAGCCCTCCACCCCCGCCGCCCTCCTCGCCATCTCCGACTCCCTCGCCGGCCAACCCGCCGAACGCGTCCTCGACTCCACCCTCCGCCACCACCGCCACCTCTCCCAACCTCAACGCCTCGCCCTCGCCGAAGCCGTCTTCGGCACCTCCCTCTGGCGCCGCCGCCTCGCCCGCCTCCCCACCTCCGAGATTCCCCCCGCCTCCGGCGAACCACAAGACTTCGCCACCCGCCACTCCCTCCCCGACTGGCTCGCCCAAACCATCCTCCGCGAAGCCGGCCCCCAAGCCGATTCCCTCGCCGATGCCCTCAACCTCCCCGGCCCCATCTCAATCCGCTCCAACTCCCTCCGCACCACCCGCCACTCCCTCGCGGCCCGCCTCCAAGAAGAAGGCGTCGAATCCAACCCAGGCTCCCTCGCTCCCCACTCCCTCACCATCACCTCCCCACGCCCAAACATCTACGGACTCCCCTCCTTCCGCGAAGGCCTCTTCGAAGTCCAAGACGAAGGCTCCCAACTCCTCGCCGAACTCCTCGAAACCCAACCCGGCGAGACCATCCTCGACGCCTGCGCCGGCGCCGGCGGGAAAACCCTCGCCCTCGCCGCCCGCCTCCAGAACTCCGGCCACCTCCACGCCTACGATCCCGATCACTCCAAACTCCACCGCCTCCGCCTCCGCGCCTCCCGCGCCGGAGTCACCTGCCTCCAAATCCACCTCCGCCCGCCCCCACCGCTCACCGCCCAGCGAATCCTCGTCGACGCGCCCTGCTCCGAGCTCGGCGCCCTCCGCCGCGGCCCCGACGCGCGCTTCCGCATCCACCCAGACTCCTTTCCCGCCCTCGAACGCCTCCAACTCGAAATCCTCGAGCACGCACTCGCACACCTCACCCCCGGCGGGCGCCTCCTCTACGCCACCTGCACCTTCCGCCGCGAAGAGAACCAAGACATCGCCTTCGAGCTAGAACGCCGCCACCCCGAGATCAAACGCCTCCCCCTGTCCGAAGACGGCTTCCTTCATCTCTGGCCCCACCTCCACGGCACCGACGCCTTCTTCGCCGCCGCCTACACCCGCGCTGCGTAGCTCCTTGCGCACTTCGCGCCAGCGCCGCCAGATGTCCGCGCAGCCACATCCACCCATCCCCCCGGATTCCCGCCGCGGGCAGCCCTGGTACGGCCGGTGCTAACCTACTCTTCCGTGCGCCGCCTCGCCCTCGCGCTGCTCCTCCCCGCCGCCGCATTCGCACAAGCCGCCACTCCACCGCCCACCCCTCCTCCAGACTGCGACGAAGCCCCCGACCACCCCGACTGCCCCCGCCGCGAACCGCCCACCCACTTCGGAGGCGGAGGCCTCCACGTCGGCCCCGTCCCCGCCCCGCAGCTCCCCGCCAGCCGGCCGTCCTCCTCCGGCGGCAGCTCACTGAACGGAGGCAACATCCCCGGCGAGGCCATCCTTGCCGTCGTGGTGGTGGCCGCCGCCGCGCTCCCCTTCATCGTCTACGCGCTCGATGAACCTGCCAACGATGAGCAGCTCCGCGTCCACCACGCGCCCACCGCCACCGCCGAGCTGATCGCCGGAGGCGTCTCCCTCCCTCGCTCCAGCCACGTCGCCTTCACCGCCGGCCTCCGCGGTGCCGTCAGCTACGGCGCCATCGGAGTCGGAGGCTCCTTCCACACCGCCCCCCTCTCCAGCTTCCACGACCTCCAGGCCGACTTCCGCCTCCGTCCTCCGCCGCGCCAGCACATCGAAGGCGCCTTGAGCATCGGCTGGCGGCAGACCGCCTTCGGCCCCGACTCACGCGATTACTTCGAGCTGTCCCTTCCGCACCGCTACGTCTTCGCCAGAAAGGGCAACCAGGGCTTCGGCCTCGAGCTGCGCCCCGCACTGCTCGTCGCCCGCCAGGACGCCGACGTGAGCCTCGACGCCGGCTTCTCCATCCCCGTCTTCGAGTCCAGCACCGTCCGCGCCGGGGGCCGCGTCTTCTCCTTCGAGACCGACGTCCACTACGCCGTCAACGCCGGTTTCAGCACCTCCTTCTAGCTGCCGCCGAAATCCCCGAGGCCGAAAAGTCCGCCCTCGGCTACGTTGTCGCGATGCACGCGATTCTCTTGGCAGTGGCCTCCCTCGCCCTCAACTCAGGCTTCGGTCCCTACAAGTTCGGCATGTCGCCCGAGCAGGTGAAGGCGATCCGCGACTGCGGGCCGTACATCGACGTGCCCAAGGACGGCAGCGTCGAGTGCCGCGATTACCCGCTCTCCAGGGGCACCACCGCCAAGTGGGCCACCTTCTACTTCGACGAGCAGAAAAGGATGAAGAAGGTCCAGCTCGTCTTCGCCGAGGGAGCCAAGCGCGATCAGGGGCTCGAAGCGCTGAACACCACGCTCAGCTACCTCGCCAGGTTCGGCGCACTCGAGAGCACCGACGTGAAGGAGGTAGAGGCCGCCGCCATCTTCGCCGCGCTCGATGCCCAGTCCGGCCAGGCCCGGGTGCAGTTCAAGCCCAAGAAGAATCTGCCAGTGGCCTTTGTCTTCGGGACCGCCTACCACCACCCCGGCTCGGGATACTTCGTCTTCGTCTACTTCACGCCCCCGCGCTGACGAGCGCAGCCCGCGCCCGCCTCAGCGCCTCCTTCTCTCCTCCCTCCCGCGCAGCTTCTCCCGCTGGCCCGCGAGCTCCTCCACCTCCCGCTCCATCGCCCGAATCTCCTCCTCCCGCTTCCGCTCGCGACTCCGCTTTTCATTGAAGCGCCCGTACCCCCACGCCACCACGATGAGCAGCACCCCGAGGAGCGACCAGCGAAACGCTCTTCCCGGGCCCTCAGCGAGCTGATCCGGGGCCCATCCCCGGTCCCTCACCCCCACCACCAAGATGGGCTGCCGCTCCCGCTGGATCCGCTGCCACACCGCCGCCACCGCCTCCGCCCGGAGCCTCAACTCCGAGGGCAGCCCCAACTTCCGCTCCTCGAACCGCCAGTTCAGCCGCTCCAGAAGCTCGTGCAACTCCTTCACCTGAGGCATCAGCCGGGCCGCCTCCAAGAGGTGCTGGTAGGCCTCCAGCATCCGCTCCCGCGGGGCCTTCCGACCCCCATCGACTCCAAGGATCTCCTGCGCCCGGTAGAGGTGCACCGCCGCCTGGTACTCGGGCGAGCTCCAGTAGGTGTGCTGGATGTACCAGAGCACCGCCGTCGCGTAGACGCCAAGCGCGAGCAGCAGCCCCCAGGGCACGAACAGCCGCCGCCCGCCTGCCGGAGCGGCCTGCCCAGCGGTTGGCTCGGTGGGCCCCATCGCCTGCCCGAGCATAGACCGCCGATGCTATGACTTCGCCGTGCGCTTCGTTCCCCCGCCCGCGCTGCGGCCCTCCGACAAGGTCGCCGTCGTCGCCCCTGCGAGCGCTTTCGACCGCAAGAGCTTCGAGGCCGGGCTCGCCGTCCTCTCCCGACGCTACCAGCCCTCCTTCAGCCCGGGCGTGTTCGCCGAGCACCGCTACCTCGCCGGCGACGACTCGCGCCGCCTCGCGGAGCTCTCAGAGGCGCTGTCGGATCCGTCGGTGAAAGCCATCTTCGCCGCACGCGGCGGATACGGAGTGATGAGGCTCCTCCCCGCGCTTCGCCTGGACGGCCCCCCGAAGCTCCTGGTCGGCTTCTCCGACCTCACCGCGCTCCACCTCGCCCTCCAAGCCGCGGGGCGGACCAGCATCCACGGCCCGGTGCTCACCCAGCTCGGAAAGCAGCCCGCCGAAGTCGCCCAGAGGCTCTTCCACCTCCTCGAGTCCACCGAGCCGCCGCGGCCTCTCACCGGCGCCGCCCCCTTGGTGCCGGGCATCGCCGAGGGGCCACTGGTGGGAGGAAACCTCTCCGTCCTCTCTCGGCTCGTCGGGACGCCGTTCTTCCCGCCGCTCGAGGGAGCCGTGCTGCTCCTCGAGGACGTGGGAGAGCGCCCCTACCGGCTGGACCGGATGTGGACTCACCTCCGCCTCGCCGGCGCCTTCGAGCGCGCCGCTGGAATCGCCCTGGGGGAGTTCACCGGCTGCGAGGAGAAGGACGCTTCCTACCAATGCGCGGACGTCCTCCGCTCGCTGGCGGAGGAGACGAAGCTGCCCTGCGCGGTTGGCTTTGGCATCGGCCACGGAGCGGTCAACCTGCCGGTCGCGCTCGGCAGCCGAGTCCGGCTGGATGCCTCCGCCGGCACCCTCGAGCATCTGGAGCCCGCCGTCTCGGAGCCCAGGGCGTGAGCGAAACCCTGCAGCGCCTGCTGGACGAAGGCGTCGCCTCGGGCGTCTTCCCCCGCGGCCGTGCGGTGGTGCTGCTTGACGGCCGCCTCGCATTCGAGGGAAGCGCCAACGCCTCCGCGGAGACGGTGTTCGATCTCGCCTCCCTCACCAAGCCCCTGGCCACCGCTGCCGCCTTCCTCGCCCTCTGGGGGCGGGGAGTCGTGAGCCCCCAGGACACGATCGCGCGCTTCTTCCCCGGCACCCCGCTGGCCCGCGCGGGGGCGACCCTGGAGGACGTCCTCTTCCACCGAGCGCGCCTTCCCGCCTTCGTCCCCTTCTTCGCCAGCGCGATGCGCGCCTTCCCACGGCTCTTCCGGCCGGATTGCCCCGCTCTCCTCCGCGAGGAAGCCCGGCGAGAGGTGGTCCGGGCCGCCGCCTGCTGCGAGCCCCAAGGCCCAGCCGGTGCCCTCTACAGCGACATCGGATTCATCGTCCTCGGCGAGGCGCTGGCCCACGCCTCCGCGCTTCCGCTGGACGCGCTCTTCGAGGAGGCCGTCGCCCGACCGCTCGGTCTTCAAGCGCGCTTTCGCCGGCTCTCCGCGACTCCGCCGCCGCTCGCCGACTTCGCGCTGACCGGCAGCTCCCGCCCGCGCGAGGCCGCCCCGGGCCAAGAAGGGATGTGGAAGCTCCCCGTCCACCCATCGCGGCAGGGCGAGGTGGACGATGACAACGCCTGGGCGATGGACGGAGTCGCGGGCCACGCCGGACTGTTCGGCAGCGCGGACGACGTGGCGCTCTTCGGTCAGGCGGTGCTGGATGGATTCCGGCGCGGAAATGCGCTCGCCCCCAAAGAGCTGTGGCAGCGGGCGCTGCGCCGCGACCAGGGGACCCCAGGCAGCACCCGGACGATGGGCTTCGACACTCCCAGCCCCGGCTCCTCGGCCGGACAGCACCTCGGGCAGCTCCCCCCCGGGGCGGTGGGGCACCTGGGCTTCACCGGCACCAGCCTGTGGGTGGACCTCGCCCGCGGCCTGGTGGTGGCGCTCTGCACCAACCGCACCCAACTCGGCCGCTCCAACCTCCTCATCCGCGAGTTCCGTCCGCGCTTCCACGACGCGGTCATCGAGGCCCTGGGCCTCCACCGCCCCGCAATGCAAGAAGACCACGGGAACGTCCTCGAGAAGATCCGCCCTTCCTCGGTGCGCCGGATTCACCTGGTGGGAGTGGCGGGCACCGGGATGGGCTCCTTCGCCGGCATGCTGAAGGCCGCCGGCTACCAGGTGACCGGGAGCGACGAGAACGTCTACCCGCCGATGAGCGAGATGCTGAAGGCCTGGGGCATTCGCACCTTCACTCCCTACTCCACGCAGAACCTCGACCAGGCCGAGCCCGACCTGGCGATCATCGGCAACGTCATCCGCCGGGTGAACCCGGAGGCGACCGAGGTGCGTGCGCGCCGGCTTCCGCAGATGAGCTTCCCGGCCGCGCTGGGCTCTTTCTTCCTCGGCGCCCGCCACTCGGTGGTGGTGGCGGGGACGCACGGGAAGACCACCACCTCGGCGCTGATGGGCCACGTCCTCGCCGTGGCGGGGAGGGACCCGAGCTTCCTGGTCGGCGGCGTCACCCGGAACTACGAGGGCAACTACCGCCTCGGCAAGGGCGAGCACTTCGTGGTCGAAGGCGACGAGTACGACACCGCCTACTTCGACAAGGGACCCAAGTTCCTCCACTACCAGCCCCGGACGCTCATTCTCACCAGCGTGGAGCTCGACCACGCCGACATCTACCGGGACCTCCCCCATTACGAATCGGCCTTCGAGCGGCTGGTTCGTCTGGTGCCTTCCGGCGGGACCATCGCGGTGAGCAACCAGTACCCGAACGCGCGGCGGCTGGCCGAGTCTTCGGACGCCCGCGTGGTCACCTACGCCGGCGTGGACGGCGCCTCGGCCGACTTCACGCCGCGAAAGCTCCGCTTCGGAGAGGAGGGCGCCCGCTTCGAGGTCTTGGAGCGGGGAGAGCCTCGCGGTGAGGTCTTGCTCCCGATGACCGGCGCGCACAACGTGGAGAACGCCCTCGGAGTGTACGCCGCCGCGCGCGCCCTCGGCCTTGCCCACGAGGAGATTTGCCGGGGCTTCGAGAGCTTCCTCGGTGTCAAGCGCCGGCAGGAGACCCGCGCCGAGATTGGGGGAGTGGTGGTGATCGACGACTTCGCCCACCATCCCACCGCGGTGCGCGAGACGATCCTCGCGGTGCGCCAGCGTTTCCCCTCGCGTCGCCTGTGGGCGGTGTTCGAGCCCCGCTCCAACACCAGCCGCCGCAACATCCACCAGGAGGAGTACGCCCGCTCCTTTGCTGGCGCCGCCCTGGTCCGGCTCCGGGTTCCCGAGAAGCACGACAAGGTCCCCGTAGGAGAGGAGCTGGACGTCGGCCGGCTGGCGGCGGCGCTGGCCGGGCAGGGGATCGACGCCGCGGGGGAGAAGGACGTCGATGCGCTCGTCCGCCAGGTCGCCGCTGGCGCCGCTCCGGGCGACGTCATCTTGGTGATGAGCAACGGCTCGTTCGGTGCTTTCATCGACAAGCTGCTCGCCCAGCTCCCGGCCGGGCCTTGAAGGAGTCAGATGCGCTCAAACGAGATGGCGTTGGCGCTCGCCGCCGCGGTGCTCGCCTTCGCGGGCTCCTGCGTGCGGCGCGATCCCCTGCCGCCCCTGTCGGGCCCGCTCCCGTCGGCCCAGGGCCCGCTCGCCTTCTCGCTGCCTTTCTACCCGGGGGGCGAGCGGCACTCGATTGCCTCGGACCGCGGGCAGGTGGTGCTGCTCGACGTGTGGGCCAGCTGGTGCGAGCCCTGCCGCGACGCGCTCCCTACCTCCGAGCAACTGCTCAAGCAGTATGGCCCCAGAGGCTTTCGCGTCTACGCGGTGAACGTGGACAACGACCTCCGCCAAGTCCCCAAGTTCCTCGAGGAGACCAAGCTGTCGCTCCCGGTGCTCTTGGACACGGACCTGGCGGTCTCGGGGCAGCTCAAGGTGAACGTGATGCCGACCTCGTTCCTGGTCGATCGCAAGGGCTACGTCCGCCACGTGCACGAGGGCTTCGCGGAGGAGTTCCTCGCCCGCTACCAGGCGGAGATCGAGCAATTGCTGGCGGAGAAGGCCGATTGAGCGCTGGGAACAACGTCTCGCAACTCTTGGAGGTGGCCATCGAGGCCGCCCGCCGAGGCGGAGAAGTGTTGATGGCGCGGCGCGGCGCGGCGAGGACGGTAGAGCTGAAGGGCGGGATCGACCTGGTCACCGACGCGGACCGGGCGAGCGAGGCGGCGGTGCTCGAGTTGCTCCGCTCGCGCTTCCCCGGCCACGCGGTCCTCGCCGAGGAGAGCGGCCTCACCGAGGCCGGGCGCACGCACCGGTGGATCGTCGACCCGCTGGATGGGACGACCAACTACTCGCACCGGGTGCCGCACTTCTGCGTGAGCGTGGCGGTGGAGGGTCCCGAGGGCCTGTTGGCGGGAGCCATCCTGGACCCGGTCCGGGGCGAGCTGTTCGCGGCGGGGAAGGGACTGGGCGCGACGCTGAACGGCTCGCCGATGCGAGCGAGCCAGGTGGGCTCGCTGGAGGGCGCGCTCCTCTCGACTGGTTTTCCCTATGACATCCACGAGCGGCCGGAGGCGCCGCTCGGCCTGTTCAACCGCTTCATCCGCCGCGCCCAGGGAGTTCGGCGAATGGGGAGCGCCGCGCTGGACCTGGCGTACGTGGCCTGCGGCCGCTTCGACGGCTTCTTCGAGTTTGGGCTCAGGCCGTGGGACATCGCCGCCGGGGCGCTGCTGGTGTCGGAGGCCGGCGGCCGGGTGACGCGGATCGACGGCCGGCCGCTCGAGCTTTCGAACGGAGACGTGCTGGCGGCCAACGGACCGCTGGCGGAGGCGCTCTTGCGGGAGTGCACCGAGTTCCTTCTGGAGATCGGCTGGAAGGGCGCGAAGCCGGCATCGCCGAAGGGCGAGGGCGCGAAGCTACGTTGAGCTACACTCGCGGGAGTGGGGCTTCGAAGGGTCGCGGTGCTTCTGTGGGCGGCGGCCGCGGCTGCATGCCGGACGCCGCCGCTCGAGGAGTCCGCAATCCGGGTGACGGTGGAGGTCCGCAGCGCGGTGGACTGCGTGCGGGTGGCGGCCTCTGACGAGCGGACCGGGAGCCCCGCCTCCGCAAAGTTGCCGGTCAACGTGGTGCCCGGAGAGGTGCGAGTCCTGGTGGTGGCAGTGCTGCGCCGTCTCGAGTGGGGCGAGCGGGTGCGGCTCCAGGCCGAAGGCCGGAAGGGGGATTGCGCGGGGCTGCTGGTGCTTCGGTCTGCTACCGAGCTTACGGCGTTCGGCGGCGGGGGGAGGGTGCCAAATGTGACCCTGGTGTTGGAGGGCCAGGACGAGGATCGCGACGGCCACGTGGCGCGGCTTCCTGGCGGCGCGGCCTACGACTGCGACGACCTGAAGGCGGAGGTGCATCCCGGGGCGGCGGAGCCCTGTGCCTCGGTGGACCTGGACTGCGACGGCCGGGCGGGCTGCGAGCGGAGCGAGTGCCTCGGGCAGCGCGACGTCGCTGGGCGGAGGTGCTGCCCCGGCGGCGTGGCGCCCGACCTGGAGCCCAAGTGCGACGATGGCCTCGACCAGGACTGCGACGGGCTCGCCGACTGCGCGGACGGCGACTGTGCCGGTCAGCTCTGCGACGCCTTCGGGCGAAGGTGCCTGGGGCCCGCGAGCTGCGACTGCCCTGGTGGCGCGGCGATGGAGGTCGACTGTGGTGACGGCCGCGACGGGGACTGCGACGGGCTGGCCGACTGCGCCGACCCGGATTGCGGAGGAAGGTCCTGTGGTCCCGCGGGCCGCTGCACCGGCGCCACTTGCTGCTCGGTGGGGCCGGACGGCGGAGTGGCGGTCGGCCCGGAGCGGTGTGGCGACTCGCTGGACAACGACTGCAACCAGGCCGCCGACTGCGCGGACCCAGCCTGTGGAGGGAAGCCGTTCGACGCCGGCTTGCTCTGTTGCGGTGCGACGGGGTCGCCGGCCCCTGTCGCCGAGGCGAGCTGCGCGGACGGCGCCGACGACGACTGCGATGGCCTCTCCGACTGCGACGATCCGAGCTGCGAGCGAAAGCCGTGTGTCACCTCGGACGGGGGCGGGGCCTGTTGGGCCTCGGCGTGCCGGGGAGAGAGCTGCAAGAACCGGGTGGACGACAACGGCGATGGGAAGATCGACTGCGCGGACACGCTGTGTTTGGGAGTGGCGTGCAACGACTTCGGAGCGGTGTGCGGCAGCTCTGGCTCCTGCGAGTGCAACGGTTCGGCGGTGGCGGTGGAATCCGGGGCCTCCTGCGCGAACGGCACGGACGACGACTGCGACGGGAAAGCGGACTGCCTCGATTCGAGCTGTGCCGGCCAGGCCTGTGGGCCGAGCAAGGTTTGCCAGGGAGCCGCGTGCATCTGCGCGATGGGCCAGCCGAGCGAAGTGAGCTGTGCCGACAAGGCGGACAACGACTGCGACGGGCAGGTGGACTGTGCGGACGCCGACTGTGGTGGGCGCGCGTGCAGCCCGTCGGGGGGAGCCTGCCAGGGCGGCGCCTGCGTCTGTCAGCTCTCGGCGGAAGCGGACTGCAAGAATGGCGCGGACGACGACTGCAACGGCGCCGCGGACTGCGCGGACCTTGCTTGTGCGCAGAAGGCCTGTGGGCCCTTCGGGCGGACCTGCGATGCCGGGGTCTGCTCCTGTCCCACCGGGGCGGTCGAGCCTTGTGCCAACGGCGTAGACGACAACTGCGACGGGCTGGTGGACTGCCAGGATTCGCAGCGGTGTCCGCCGGGGACGGTGTGCAGCACGGCCGGGCAGAAGCGGTGTGTAGGGGCTTCGTGTTCCTGTCCGCTGGGCCAAGCGGCGGAGACATCGTGTGGCGACGGGTTGGACAACGACTGCGACGGGCAAACGGACTGCGTGGACGCAGACTGCGGTGGGCTCGCATGCAGCGTGACCGGGCGGCGGTGTGCCGGCGGGGCCTGCGTCTGTCCGTTGGTCGCGGAGCGATGCGATCTCCCCGGCGACGAGGACTGCGATGGGCAGGCGGACTGTTCCGATGCGGTCTCTTGTCCGGCCGGATCGCTCTGTGGCGCGGCTGGCCTCCGTTGTTCGGACGCCGGAGTGTGTTCGTGCCCGTCTGGGCAAGCGCGGGAGCTGACGTGTGCGGACGGAGCGGACAACGACTGTGACGGGGCGGTGGACTGCGCGGACCCGGACTGCCTGGGGGCGGCCTGTGGCAGCGGCCAGTCCTTCTGTTGCGGGGCGGGCTGTGCGGTGACGGCAGCCCAGGGAAACTGCGGCTACTGCAGCTTCACCTGTGTGGCTGGCGAGGCTTGCCAAGCGACGCCTTCGGGGGCGGTGGACTGCACCTGCGCCTCGGACACCGACTGCCTGCCGTCGCATCGGTGCAAGAACTTCGGCGGCACCAAGCTGTGCGTGGAGTGTCTCTCGAGCGCCGACTGTCCGAGCGCACGTCCCGCCTGCTCTGCGGCGGGGGTCTGCTACTGTCCGCCGGCGGTCCCGTGCACGCCTGTCTGTGTGCCTGACGGCGGAGGCTGTGCGGGTGGGACGCCGCTCTGTGCGCCGAGCCTGGGCCGCTGCGTGGAGTGCCTCTCGCCGTCGCACTGCGATGGAGGCCCCTGCGTGAACTTCTTCTGTCAGTAGGGGACTGCCCCCGACGCGGGGCCCACGACCGGCGCCCAGCCGCTGGACGGGCGCTCGACGGGTCACGCTCGACTCTCGACCCTCGACTCTCGACTCTCGACTAGAAAAAGCTCTCAGGCACGAACACGATGTCGCCGGGCTGGAGGAGGAAGTTCTTCTCTCGTCCCAGCCCGATGTCTTCGACCGGCACGCGGATCTTCTTCTCCTGGCCTTCGACCAGGCGGGTGACGCTGATGCTGTTCTTGGCGGCCTGCTTGGTGAAGCCTCCCGCCAGGGTGACCGCCTGGATGATGGACATCGTCTCGTCGAAGGGGAAAGTGCCGGGTTTCTGCACCTCGCCGAAGACGTAGATCCGCTTGGAGCTGTACTCGCGGATCAGCACTGACACCTGCGGATTCTTGAGAAAGCCGTTCTTGAGGCAGGCGGTGAGGGCGTCCGCCGCTTGGCTCGAGGTCATCCCGGTCAGCTTCACCTTTCCGCACAGGGGATAGTCGATGGTCCCCTCCGGGCTCACCCGGAACGCATTGGAGAGGTCGGTCTCCTGGAAGACCCGGACTTCGATCAAGTCCGTCGGCCCGAGCGTGCTCGCCCCGCCCGCGCTGCCCTGCGACATCCGCAGGGCCTCGTCCATCGAGATGGTGGTCCCCGCGTCGGTGGGCCTGGGGGCGCGACAGCCGGTCACCAGCAGCAGCCCGATCGCCGCTGCCCTCAGAGGCTCAATAGGTGACCGTGATCCGAACAAGGCCTTCGTTTCTCGCGTAGCTCCCGCCCTGCCCGCCGGAGGGTGCGTTGCGAAGGGTGAGGATATAGGTCAGCCCGCCGATCAGCCAGGGCTTGAACTGGTACTCCGGCCCTAGGTTGAGCGACACCAGTTGATCGGTTCGCGCGTTGCCGTAGTAGGTGACCCAGTCAAACGCCCCCGACCCGTGCAGCGCCAGCCGGCCGCCGAAGAGCGCCCTTCCCTCGAGGTAGACCCGGTCGTCGCCGAAGACGCCGGTGCGGGCGAGGGGGTTGAGCGTGCGCACGTATCCCAGCTTGACCGTCGAGGTCTCGCTCATCAGGTAGCCGACCTCGACGTGACCGATGACGGTCGCGCCGGGCCCGGTGAAGTTGTGGCCGTAGCCGGCCTTGAGCACGGTGGAAACCTTGGGGGAAACCAGGCCGGCGAGCCCGCCCGAGGCGCGCAAGAGCTGAGTCGCACCCCGGAGGTCGTACGTGGCGCCCAGCAGCACCGCGGTCTTCGGCAGGAACCGCCACCTTCCGTCCAGCCCGAAGCCCACGTTCTCGTAGTCGTTCAGCTGGTTGCTCGAGTCTATGAACTTCTCGATGGTGAATGCCGCCGACGGCGTCACTTCCAGCGCTCCGCCGCCTGGATGGACCGGCAAAGCGGCCTTCGCATCAAAGAAGTGGGACTGCGATCCCACATTGACCATCGGATTGGTGCTCCGGTCCCCGAAGGCGTAACGGCTGCCGACTTGGAATTCCACCGCGCCGCGCTTGTTGAATGCCGCGTCCAGGTTGAACTCAGCCTGAGGGCGGGAGGAGCCCACCGAGCCGGGGGTCAATAGCCCGCTATAGAGAAGGTATTCGGCGTGGCCTCCGAACTGTAGGTTCGTTGCCGGACTTTGCAGCTCGAGTCGCAAGCCGGGACGGAAGTGCGTGATCAACTCAGCGGTGGTGGCGCCACTGAATCGGTTGTACCAAGCCGCGCTGTCGAACCGCTGAATCAGGTCGAAGTACGGGTGCACCCTTCCTTCGCCGACCTTGAAACCGTTGGCCTGGGCGAGGCTCGAGCCGGGCCAGAGCGCCCAGACCAGCCCCGCGACCGCCGCAGCTTTGGCGACCCGCCTCATCCTGAACCGTTCGTTCGCGCCCGGCGACGCGACCCCCTCGCGCTCGAGGTCATCTGACTCGTCCGCTCTCCGTCACTTACATTGGGCTGGCCGGCGGCGGTCGCAGCACGATCTCCAAGACCGGAGGGGGCCGGCTCGGATCTCCCGAGGGCAAATCCTCCGGCTCCTCCACCACCACCTGGAGATTCTCGTCCGTCCGGAAGGCCAGCTGGCCGATGCACTCCTCCGCCTCCGCCCTGAGTTGATCCACCTTCTGCCTGGCGATCGTCACCTTCGTGTACTCATGCTGGGCGGTGCTGCCCTCCCGCTTGGCTACCGCCTCCTGCAACGCCACGTCGGCCTGCTCGGAAATCCGAAGCAAGCCCTTGATTTGCGTGAGCTTCTCGTTCACGCAGTTGAGCTTCACCACGTCCTTGGTCGCCCGCGCCTCCTCCAGCTTGGCCAGCACGTCCTTGAGCTGCTGGCGCATCTTGGCCAGGGCGTCGGCGCTCTCGCGAATCTTCTCCGGGTCCGGAACCTCTCCCCTCGGCGCCGGCGCGGGCGCACCCGCCGCGGGCACAACCTCGGCCGGAGGTGCCGCCCCAGCCCCCGCAGGATCGGTCTGCGCCATCGCCGTCCCAGCGATCATCGCCGCGATCAGAAGTTGAGTCCTCATCGGATTCGCTCCGGGCCTGCCCCGGGTTGGACGCCTCTCCTAAGGGTCTGTCGACTCTAGGTTTGGGGTTTCCAACTGTCAACGTATCGACGGCCACGCCCAAGCGCTTGGTGCCGGCCGGCGAGGCAGGAATTCATCCGCGCTAAAGGCGCGCCGCCAGTCGGGTATTTGCCTCTCGAAGCCGTGAGGAAATCACCCGGGCGATGTTGATCACCACGAAGGTGAAGCCGTCGCGGTGCTGCTTGCGGAAGGTGGTGAGGTTCTCCGCGGTGAGGTGCAAGAGCTCCGCGTCCGAGCGCGCGCGGACCGTGGCCGACCGGTACTCCTTGTCGATCAGGCTCATCTCCCCGAAGAACTCCGGCGCCCCCAGCACCGCGATCGTCTTCTGCTCGCCTGACGCATCGCGGCGCATGACCTCCACCTCGCCACCGGCGATCACGTAGAGGCTGTCGCCCAGCTCACCTTCCTCGAAGATGACTTGCCCGGCGGCGAACCGGCGCGGCCTGGACAGCTCGGCCACGTACTCCAGCTCCTGGTTCGAGAGCATCTCGAACAGCGGCGACGACGAAAGAACACCCAGCTTGTCCATCTCCCTCGTCCCTCTAGCCCGCGGATTCCGAGGACCTGGCCTCGCCTTTTCTGCCCTTCAAGAAGTACTCCTCGAAGCGCCGGTCCCCTTCCTCCGCGGCAGAAGCCTCGGCCCTCGCCGGCTCGAGGAAGGAGGCACCCCGCTGCCGCTCCACGGTGTAGATCGACAGCGGCTTCACCTCTACGTTGTAGTTCTCGGCATCCTCGACCAGCGCCACCGCGAACGCCAGCTTCTGACTCTCCTTCTGCCGGAAGTAGAGGAAGTCGTCGCCCGGGGCGCAGCCGAAGCTCACCCGGGCCTGCTCGAAAAGTTGCTTGATCTTCGCGTGGGCACCATCGACCGTGGCGGAGGCGGTCTCGGCCTCGGCCCTCAGCTCGCGGGCCCTCAGCTTCTTCTCGTCGGCGGAGGCGAAGAGAGCCTCCGCCTGCTTGCGAATCTTCCTCCCGCGGACGCGCTGCTCGGCCACCAAGAGGCTCACCTCGGCGCTGTTGGCCCAGATCCGCTCCACCTCGTCCCACAGGCGGTTCTTCCTCCCCGTCTCGCGCTCGTACTCGTCGGAGGCGGCACGGAACACCCGTTCGGCCAGCTTCAGCTCGGCCTCGGTCTTCTTGGACTTGAGCTTGTCGTGCTGCTCCCGTTTCTCGTCGAGGTCCTTGTCGGCCGCCCCCAGGCGGTACCACAGCTCGGAGACCTTGTAGCGCTGCTCCTCGAAGTCGGCGAGGGCGCGGAACGAGCGGTTCTCCAGCTCGGTGGCTTCGAAGAGCTTTTGAGCCGCGGAGTCCTCGCACTCCCCGGCCCTGTACAGGGTGTCGATGGCGTTCTTCTGGGTCAGCTCGGCGCGGAACTCGGTGAGCGTCACCTGGGAGAGCAGCTCGTCGTACCGCTCCAGGGCGTTGTTCTCGTCCTGGCGGGTCTGGACGAGCTGGGCCCACCAGTCCTGGAAATCGGCCTGGGAGATCAGCGCCCTGACTTCCGACAATCGTCGGGGCTTCATTTCGGGGACAGTTATGCCACGGATGTTACGTGGGACATAGGGCGTCGGAGGGCGCGCCTCGGGCTGCGCCTCAGCTCGCCGGAGAGAAGAGGAACGGGTAGGCCACCGCCACGTCGCTGTCCGGCTTGAAGGGGAAGACCCAGGTGCGGATGACGGTGCGGATGCAGCTCGACACCGCCTCGTTCCCCAGGGTGTTCTCCTCGATCTCGATGTCGCTGGCCCGCCCCTGCGGGGTGATGCTGAAGCGCACCACCACCTTGCCCTTGAGGCTGGGGTTGCGCTTGAGCTCGCGCTCGTAGCAGTTCTGGATGGCCGACTTTCGCGCGCGCACGTAGCGGGCCAGGGCGTCTCGGTCCACGTCGGTGCTGTCCACCTCGGGGGCGGCATCCTGGACCCGGCCGGAGATCTTCACGTCGCCCTTGGGGCCGTAGGCGACGTTGCCGCCGCCGGAGGTCCCCAGATCGCCGATCCCCACCGCCGAGCCCGCGCCGGCGCCCTTCGGCCCGCCTCCGCCACCCAGGGCGTCGGAGGTCGCCACTCCTACCCCGCCCGCTCCATCCAGCGCGTTGGCGACGTCGCCCGAGCCGGTGCCCGAGCCGAGCACGTCCTCGAAGGCCCCGCCACTGCCACCGCCCACCGAGCCGAGGAGCTTGAGCAAGCCCTTGGAGGCCACCGCCCGCTCCATCGCCGCGCGCTTGGCCGCCGGGTCTGCCCCGCCGGCAGGCCGGTTGTCGCCCTTCTTGGGCTCGGTCTTCTTCTCCTCGGTCTTTGCCTCCTCGCCGCCCGCGGCCACCTCCGGCTGCGGGGGCGGCTCGACCTTCACCGGCATCACCAGCTTGGCGAAGCGGTCGGGAAGCTCATCGAGGGCCAATTCCCGCTCCTCCGGGACGGGCTGGCAGGCGATCCAGGTGGCGCCGGAGAAGTGGATGGCCAGCGAGGCCGAGAGCACCACGAAGAAGACCTGGTCCACCGACTGCCAGAAGCTGCCCTTGGCCACCGGGGGCAGCTCGGGCTTGGGAGGCTCAGGGGGCGGGGTGACGAACTGGAAGAGCAGGGTCACCTCGCCCAGGGAGATCTTCCCCTTGGCGTTGTCGCTGAGCGGCAGGACGTAGAGGCTGCCCCGCTTCCGGGCCAGGTTCTGCGACCGCAGGCTGGCGAAGTCGACCTCTGCGCTCCCGCCCAGCCTGACCCTCCCGTCCATCTGCTCGGTGAAGACCAGTGAGTACTGGTTGTTCCGGTACTCGAGGACAGGGAAGGAGGAGGGGAGGTCCGAGGCGGGGACCACGAAGGTATTCCTCGAGTCCTGCCCGATGGTCACCGTGTCGCGCTTCTTGAGGTGGCGCTCTTCGATGATCTTCCCCCCCTGGATGAGCCCGACGCGGAGGATCTTCTGGGAGGGGGTGGGGGCCATTTTCCTGGGGCCTTCGGGGCCCGGACCTTTAGACCGCGGGTGCCGCCGTGGGGTTCCCGGCCGGCGGCGGAGGTTTTAGCGCAAAACGGCTAAAAGGGCTCCTTCTCGATGCCCTTCTCCACCTTGGGGACGAAGGATTCCTCCCGGTTCAGCTCCTCGAAGTTCAGGTTGGACCGCTGGAGGATGTAGAAGGCCTGGGGCTTCTGGATGCGCCCCTCGACGGTGATCGCGTCGAGGCGGATCACCTTCTTCTTCTTGGTGGTGCTCTGGGCGCCTGCCGCCGCCGCGGAGAGCAGAGCCAGCACCAGAATCCAGGGGCGCATGAGCGGTCGCCTCACTTCTCGTCCTCGCCGAGCTTACCCGAGGCGGGCTTGAGTGGGGCAGGGGCCTCGTCCTCTTCGGAGAGGCGAGAGGCCGGCTTGACCGCCGCCTTCTTCTTGGCCTCTTCCTCGGCCTTCTTCCTGGCGGCCTCCTCGGCCAGGGCGCGCCTCATCTCCTCCTCGGCGGCGCGGGCCTGGGCCTCCTCGGCCTTCTTCTTCTCCTCGGCTTCTTTTTCCGCCCGCTTGAGGGCGTCGCGCTTCTCGCGCTCGCGGCGGCGCTCCTCCTTCTCGATGCCCTTATGGGCGTCCTTGAGGTACTGCTCGACGCGCTCGTCCCTGCCTCCCCGCTGCCGGTACTGGTCGAAGTAGGCGATCGAGGTCTTCAGCCTCTCGATGCCGTCCATCCCCGGAAGCTCGGAGTCCAGGTGAAGCACCGCGAGGTTGAAGTAGGTGTCCGCCAGCTCCGGCCTCAGCCGCTCCACCTCCTTGTACTGGGAGAGCGCCTTGCCGAAGTCCTGCTTGCCCCGGTAGGCGTTGCCCAGGTTGAGCCTGGCGGCGGCGTAGTCGGGTGCGGCGGCGACCGCGGCCTCCAGCTCCCGCGCTGCGGTCTCGTAGTCCAGGGCGTCGTTGAGCATGGCTCCGAAGTTGTTCTTCGCCTCGGCGTAGTCCGGGCGCAGCGCGGCGGCGCTCTTGAAGCTCTCCAGGGCCGCCAGCCGCGACTTGAGCGAGAGCAGCACCAGCCCGAGCGCATTGTGGGTGGCGGCGTCGTTGGGGTTGATGGCCCGCGCGTTCTCCAGGACCATCTTGGCCAGCTCGTTCTTCCCCTCGCGAAAGTAGATCTGCGCCAGAAGCTGCATCGCCCGCACGTTCCGCTCGTCGGCCTTGAGCACCTTCTTGGCCTCCACCCCTGCGGCTTCGTACTTGCCCTGGAAGGTGAGGGCGTAGACCAGCGCGGTGCGAAGGCCCAAGGAGGCGGGGCGCTGCTGGATTTCCTCCCGCAAGTCGGCCTCGACGTCGCGGCCCTTGCCGCGGCGGCACTTGAGGCGGGTGAGGTAGTCCCAAGCCAGCTCCTGCTCGGCGCTCACCTCCAGGGCCTGGCGGTAGGCGCTCTCGGCGCGGTCGAGCATCCCCTGGCGCTCGTACACCACTCCCAGGTTGGTCCAGGCGTACTCGAGCTTCGGGTTCTTCTCGAGCAGCCGCTTGAGCTCCTTCTCCGCGTCCGAGGCGTCGCCTGTCCTCGCGGCCTCCACTGCCTTGCGGAAGGTGGCCTCGGTAGCGGCGTCGACCTTCGGCTTGGGAGGAGGAGGAGTCTCGGCCGGAGCGGCGGTCACCTCGGAGCCGGGCGCGGGGACGGTCTTCACCACGGTGACGCCGCCGGAGGCGGGCTTGGTGGCGCCGCCGGCCGGAGCCGGCGCCTTGGCGGGCTCGGCCGGCCGCGAGCGCGGGGTGTAGGGGACTTCGGGGGTCTCGGCGGCCTTTTCTTTCTCGTCGGGTTTCTTGGGCGCGGTGGCGCAGCCCGCGGCCAGCGCGCAAGCGATGAGGAGCGCGCGCCTCACTTCTCGTCCCCCTTAAGCTTCTGCGGCTGGAAGGACTCCTTGGTCGGGCCTTCCGCGCTCTCCACCAGGCCTTCGGGGTAGACCGCGTCGCCGGTCAGCCAGCGCATCGGCTCCTTGAGCACCGGGTACTCCTTGGGCCGGTAGCGGTTCAGGGCCTCGAGGGTCCGCTTGGTCCACTCGTTGGTGATGCGGTTCTTCCGGGCCTCGGCCAGGGTGAGGGCGTAGCTCTCGACGGCCTTGTCCTCGAGCGCCACCGTCTGCTGGGCGAGGGTGTCCTTGTAGAGGATCTCCGCCTCCTCGCCGTAGCGCTTGATCTCCGGCGGGGTGGGCGTCTCGAGGATGGTCTGGGCGAAGCGCTCGAGCGCGTGGCCCTGGCGGTAGAGCGCGGCCAGGGTCCACTCGAGGTTCTTGTACTTGAAGCACTGGGCGTAGGCGTCCTTGACCTTCTTCACCGCGTTCCGCTTGGCGGTGAAGCTTTTCTCCAGGGCCTTCTTGGTGCCGCCGATCTTGAGCTTGTCGAAGTCCTTGAACTCGTACTCGGCGAGGAGGAAGCAGGCCTCGGCGGCGGCGGCGGCGGCGAGCTGGTGCTCGGCCGGCTTGAGGCCGAAGCGGTCGAAGTCTTCGATCGCCTTCTTGTAGGACTTCTTGGCGTCGGACTCCTTGGCGAGCTTCTGGAAGGCGTCGCCCACCCGCTTCCGGCCGTCGATGATCAGCTCGCGCTGCGGTGGCTTGGAGGAGAACTTGTCGACGAACTCGGTGAGGGCGCGGATCTCCCGCTCCCAGGCGGACTGCTTCTCGTAGATGAGGGCGGCCCGGTACTGGTTCTTCGGGGCGTCCTCCGCGTTTTGGAAGAGGTCGGCGTAGCGCAGGAAGGCGGCCGCGGCCTCCTCGTAGCGCTGCAGGCCCTCGAGCAGCCGGCCGGCGTTGAAGAGGGCGGCCTCGCGGTCCTTCGAGGCGGGGTAGTCCTTGACCAGCTTCTGGTAGTTGTCGACCGCCTTGTCGAAGTCGTAGCTGTTCTCGGCGTTGACCGCCACCCGGAACAGGGCGGAGTCGGCCAGCTTCGAGCTCGGGTACTCGCGGAAGATGCGCTCGTAGAGCTTGAGGGCCGACTCGAACCGGCGGACGTTCTCGTAACAGACCGCGGCGTTGTTCAGGGCCTTGTCGGCGAACTCGTGCTTGGGCTCCTCGTCGACCAGCTCGATGTACTTCTTGGCCGCGTTGTCGTAGTCGCCCTTGGCCATCAGCTCGTCGGCGAGCTTGAAGCGGCCGGCCAGCTTGAACTTGACCAGGTCCTTGTAGAGCTCGCTCTTGGGATCGATGACCTCTTTGTTGGCGGCCAGTCGCCCGGCGACCTGTTCCACCTCCGCCCAGTTCTTCTCGGTGAGGAGGCTCTCCACGATGAGGTTGGTGGCGTACTTGGCGACCTCCGCGGTGGGGTAGGTCTTCACCAGCTCCTCGAAGCGGCGGCGGGCCTCGGGGAAGTCGTTGTGCGCGTAGAACAGCTCGCCCGCCTTGTAGGCGATGCCGGCGGCCTTGTCGTCCTTGGGGATCTTGGAGACGAACGCGTCGGACGCCGCGACCAGGGACTTCTCGCTCTCCGCCAGGGGGATGGGCTTTACCGCTTCTCCCTCCTTGCGGTCCTTGGAGAGGATCGGCTCCAGCTTGGGGATGGTCTGGGCCTTCACCTCCAGCTCGACCTGTTTCTGCCAGGCCAGCACCGTGGAGTAGGCGGCGTCGGGGAGGTACTTGTTGTCCTGCGGCGAGTCCCGCACCGCGGCGTAGTGCTTGCCGGCCGGCGCGAACTGGAAGGAGTTGTAGAGGCACTCCGCCAGGTAGAACTGCATCTCGTAGGCGTTCTTGCTCCGGGGGAAGCGCGCGAGGTAGGCGTCGTAGGCCTTGGCGGCCACCTCGAAGGCGGCCCGGGCCTGCTCGAACTTGGACTCCTGCTTGTAAACCAGCGCCTGCTGGTGGTGGTAGATGGCCGAGGAGTAGAGGCTCTTCTCGGCCAGCTCCTGCGCGGCGGAGAGGACGTCCGGGTCGCGCTTGTGCTTCTCGTGCCAGGGCGTGCCCGGGCCGAACATGTTGGCCAGCTTGGAGGACTCGGCGAAGGCCTCTTCCAGCCGCCGGTCGCGCTCGTACGCCTGGACGATGCGCTGCTGGATCTGCGGCGCGTCCTTCGCCAACGGATCCTTCTGGAGCACCAGCCGGTAGGCCTCGATCGCGTCAGCGTGCTTGGTCTGGTCGAAGTAGACGTTCGCCATCCGGCGGTAGATCTCCGGCTCGTAGGGGCGGCCGCCCAGCTTGGTGAACTTCTCCTGCGCCTTCACCAGGGAGCCCCACTTCTCGTCGGCGAAGCTGATCGCGGTGTACTGCAAAGCCTCGTTGCGCAGGTCGCCGCCCACCTCCTCGCCCTTCTCCTTGGCCCTCGCCTCGTAGAAGTCGGTGAGCGCGAGGAAGCGGTCCACCGCGTCGTCGAAGCGGTCCATCCGGTAGTAGGTCCACCCCAGCTTGTAGAGGGCCTTGTCGTAGAGCGCGTGGGCGGGATCCTGGATGGCGGCCTCGTAAGCGGCGGCGGCCTTGGAGAGCGAGTCGGCCTCGGTGTAGGCGTCGAAGTAGTACTCGCCGATGCGCACCCAGGCCTCGACGGTGAACTTCGACTTCGGGTACTTGGCGATGAGTTGCTGGTAGGCCTCGCGGCCCTTCTCGAACTCGTTCTGCTTCTCGAGGCAGTAGCCGAGCAGGTAGTGGGCGGCGTCGTTGAACTTGTAGGTGGGGAAGCCGCCGATCAGCTTGCGGTAGAGGGCGATGGACTTCGAGAAGTCCACCACCGGCTCCGGCGGCATGCTGCCCGCCTTCTCCGGGTCGAGCGTCTTGATGCGCTCCTCGTACTCGCGCATCGCCACGATGTGGTCGTCGCTCGCGCGCTCGTAGTACAGCTCGGCCAGCCGGAACATCACGTCCGGGGTGTACTTGGGGTCGTTCGGGTAACGGAGCAGGAACTCCTCGAACTGGGCGATGGCGTCCAGCCGCTCCTTGCGCTCGATCACCTCGAGGTCCCGGATCGCCCGCTCGTAGCTGTTGGCCAGGGTGTTCCGCTTCTCCTCGTACTTCTTCTCGATGAGCAGCTGCACCTCGCGGCGGAAATCCCTCGACTCCGCCTCGTAGGCCTCCAGGGCGCGGGTGATCTCCTCCAGCTGCCGCACCTCCTCCGGGGTCCGGCCCATGCCCTCGAAGTAGCGGGTCTGCTGCCGCTTCTCGGGCACCACGTCGTGCTTGGCGCCCTCGGCCTTCGCCGGGGCCTCCCCTTTGCCGGCCTCTTCCTTGGGGGGCGCCTCCTTGGCGGGCGCCTCCGGCTTGACCGGCTCCTTCGGCTTGACCGGCCCCTTCGGCTGGGCCAGGGCCAAGAGCGGAGCGAGGAGGGCGAGGGCGAGCGGCCGCATCAATCCACGTCCTTGAGCACTTCCTTGAACTCGTTGTCCAAGGAGCGCAGCTCGCGGTCTTTCTCCGCGGAGAGCTTCTGGATCTGCGCCGTCTTGTCCTGCTTCCTGGTGAAGGCCACGTCCACCACTCCCACGTCCGCCTTGAGCACCAGCTCGTAGAGCTGCTGGCGCACTCTTTGGAAGCTATCGACGGTGATGCGGCCCACCAGGTTCCGGGCGTCGTCCGAGACCGAGGTGACCTCCTTGCTGTAGTCCGACAGCCTCGCCTGCTCGGCCCCCACGGTGTCGCGGATCTGCCGGCCCTTGCGGGAGAGCTGCTCCCTGAGCTTGGCCTTGGCGCGCACCACCCGCTCCCTCAGCCGCTCGCCGCGATCGCGCACCGCGTGGGCCTTGGCCATCACCTTGCCGGCCTCCGGCCCCAGCTTCGCCTCCGCCGCCAAGAGGAGCTGGTGCTGCCGCTTCTGCGCCTCGGTGAGCTGCTTGCGGATCAGGCTCTCGCCCTCCAGCACCGCGTCGGCGGAGGCCTTCACCTCGGCGATGCTCTGCCGGACCGCGTCCAGGTCCTTGGTGAGCGCGGTGAGCACGTCGATCTCGTGCTTCACCTTCTCGTAGAAGGCCTTCTCGTCCTCCGGGCTGCTCTTGCGCTCGGTCTTGGTGTCCTCCAGCCACTTCTCCAGGGCGGTGATGATCGCGAACATGCTCTGGACCTCGTAGCCCAGCTTGAACGCCGACCGGTCGACCTCGTCGGCGCGGTCGCGCATCCTCTGCCGCCTGGCCTCCACCTCGCGCTCGGTGGTGGGGAGGGTCTCGAACTTCTGCCTGAGCTCGGCGCTCTCCTGGCGCACCTTCTCCAGCTCGGCCTTCTCCTGCTCGGTCAGCTCGTCCGACACCAGGTATCCCTCGATGCGCACCAGCGCCCCGTCCGCCTGGGTGAGCGCGGAGTCGATCGCGTCGGCGCGGGTGTAACCCTCCTGGATGGCGGGGAAGGTCTCCATCCCGCGCTCCTCCAGGGCGCGCAGGATGCGCTGGGCGATGTCCTCCGACTCCTCCACGCCCCGCCGGCCGAGGTCCAGGTCGTTCATCAGCTGGTAGGCCTCGGCCACCTCCCTCTGGGTGGTGGCCCATTTGCGCGCCGTCTGCGGCAACAGCTGAGTCACGTCGAGGTTCCGGTCGTTCTTCGCGAGCAGGTCGTCGAAGTACTTGATCGGATCCTGCACCTTGAGCAGCGCGTCCATCTCGTCGTGGTCGGGCCCGAACTTGTTGATCACCGAGTTGTAGGTCTCGCTCGCCTCGTCGTAGCGCTTGAGCTTGAGCAAGAGGTGCCCCTGGAGCAGCTGCGCCTCCGGCGCGAGGGTGGAATCCGGGGCCACCAGGAGCAGGATGTCGGTGGCGTTCTTCGCCCGCTCGTGCTCGCCCTTCTTCACCTGGGTCCAGGCAACCTCGTAGAGCGAGTCAGGGAACAGCTCGCTCTCCCGGGGAATCTCCTGGTAGCGGTCCAGCGCGGCGTCGTACTGCCCGGTCTCGTAGTACAGCCGCCCCAAAGAGAGGTTGGCCAGCTCCTTGATCTTGAGGTCCTTCTCGCCCCGCCCGTAGCTGGAGGAGATCTTCTTGAACTGGGCGATCGCCGCCGGGTAGTCCTTGAGCCGCACCTGGCCCACCGCGATGAAGTAGGCGGACTGCAGCCGAAAGGGCGTGTCGTATGAGGCCAAGGGCTCGAGGGCCGCCTTGGCCCGCTTCACCCTCTCTTGCAGCGGGAGGTCGGTGCGCTTGAAGAGCCACTTGCCGTAGACGTAGGCGATCTCCGGCGGAAGCTGCCCGCCCGAGAGCCCGCGCGCCTGATGGATGAACTCGTCGATGCCGGCGAACTCGTTCAGCCGCCCGGCGATCTCCAAAAAGCGCGCCAGCGCTTCCCGGTAGTGCCCGGCCCGGAGCGCGAGCAGCTCGCGCAGGTACACCTTCGCGCCGACGTAGTTCTTCTGCTGGTAGAGCGAGTCGGCCAGGTAGAACAGCGCGTCGCCGTAGCGCGGGTGGCTGCGGAAGCGCTTGTCCGCCACCAGGTCGTAGAAGAGCACCGAGGCGCCGGGGTAGTCCCGCAAGAGGTACTGGATCTCCCCGTCGGAGAAGCGCCGCTCCCTAGACTCGTCCTCCGAAGGCTCCGGCCGCTCGGTGTACTGCACCTCCACCACCTGGAGGTTGTCCTCGGCGTTCTTGACCTGCGCCTCCACCTGATCGACCTGGGTGGACAGCTCCGCGATGCTGGCCTTCCCCCTCCGGTCCTGCGAGAGCGCCGCAGGGGAGACGAGCGCCGCCGCGAGGGCCCACACCCCCACGGCCCATCGGGCCGAACGCCGAATCGCCGCAGGCGCGCGCATGCGAACGGGAGCCTACTTCGGCTGCGCCGCGGCGTCGGCGGCCGGCGCCTCTCCCTGCGCCGGAGACCTCTTCATCGAGCCGTCCTTGGACACCTCGACGTCGAAGCGGATCGACGGCCGGTCCTTCATGTCGGTGGTCAACCCGCCCTTCTCGAATCCAACCACCTTCACGGTGGTCACCTTGCCGGCATCGGCGTTGAACGTGACGCTGTTCTGCAGCTTGAAGCGGTAGCCGTCGAGGTAGCTGAACACCCCGAAGCCGTGCCCGCGGTACACCATCCGGACGGCGATCTGGTGCTGCCCGGGGACGATGCGGCCGTTGAAGATCTCCAGCTCCTCGCGCTTGTCCAGGTCGCCGGCCACGTCGACCTTGGTGAAGATCGGCGCCCCGTCCAAGGCGTAGGCCACCGACTCGAGCACGAACGAGGAGCCCATCTCGTTCCTGTGGAAGAGCACCGCCCGCGCGCCCGAGGAGATGTCGCCCCCCAGCACCGTCTCCTGGAGCAAGAGGAGCCTCGCCTTGGTGCGGTAGATCTTCTCTTTGAGGTCCACCACCTGCTCCTCCAGCGTCTTCACCCGGGTGTTGAAGGCCTCGTCGGCGGTCACCGGACTCGGCTGGGCGGGCCTGGCCTCTTCTTTGGGAGGCTCGATCTTGGTTTCGGTGGCGGCCGGCGCGGCCGCGGCGGGGGCCGCGGGGGCTTCCGGGGCCGCGGGGGTCTGCGAGAGCGCCGCGGTGGAGAAGAGCGCCGCGAGCGCGAACAGCCTTCCAATGCGAGTGGGAGCAATTCTCATGGCGGTTCCGCGCGCCCGGCCGGCGGCGCCTACCCCCCTTTCTTCAACTCGGTGAGCACCAGCTTGGCGACGGCCTTCAGCGTATCGAACACTCCTACCCCGGTGGGAGCCACCGCCTGGTATTCGGGAACGCTGCGGTGGTTGAGCACTTTCCGCATCTCGTCCACCGAGACGGCGTTCGGCAAGTCCCGCTTGTTGTACTGGACCACGAAGGGGATCTTGTTCAGGTCGTAGCCCTGCTCCGCCAGGTTCACCTTCAGGTTCTCCAAAGACTCCATGTTGGCCTCCATCCGCTCGACCTGCGAGTCGGCGACGAAGACCACTCCGTCCACTCCCTTGAGGATGAGTTTGCGCGAGGCGTCGTAGAAGACCTGTCCGGGCACGGTGTAGAGGTGAAAGCGAGTCTTGAACCCGCGGATCTCACCCAGCGAGAGGGGCAAGAAGTCGAAGAACAGCGTCCGGTCCGTCTCGGTGGAGAGCGAGATGAGCTTGCCCTTCGTCTCCGGGTTGGTCTTGTTGTAGATGTACTGGAGGTTGGTGGTCTTCCCGCACAGCCCGGGCCCGTAGTAGACGATCTTGCAGTTGATCTCTCGGGACGAGTAGTTGATGAAGGACATGGCTTCCCGGATCACTCGCTGAAAAGGTTGTCGATGTCTTCGTCGGAGATCTCGGCGAACGGCGAGCCGCCTCCGGGGGTGTTGGTCTTCCGCACCAGCGCATCGAAGATCTTCCCCAGCTCGTCAGAGGCTTTCTTGATCCTCAGGCGCACCAGGCCCAGGGAGGTGCGGTTGTCGAAGATCACCACCAGCACCACCCGGCTCCCCACGATGGTCATGTAGAGCGAGTCCCGCGCGCCCTCGTGGAACTGGTTGGGGAACTCGTTCTCGCCGATGAGCTTCGCCAGCCCTCCCATCGCCGCCACGTTTCCCGCAGTGAGCGAGGCCAGCGAGGTGGTGTCGATGTGCTGGGTCTGCCCTGCCGCCGAGATGAGCTGGCCGTTCTTGTCGACCAGGAAGACCACCTTCGCGTTCGCGTCCTTCGTCAGCCGATCGCAGACCGCATTGATCTTGGTGAATTCCTCCTCGTACATCACCAACTGCGTGGCCATGGGCGTAGACACTCCCCTCTGCGGTCGACCGTCCTACCAGAGCCCCAGCGGGCTTTCCAAAGAGATTTCCGAGGGTTAGGAAGAGATTTGGAAATGCGAGATCTCTAGCAGACGGAGGCTGGAGCGGCAACAAGCGTCAACGCCCGAGAGGGGAAAGTTTGTTGGGCGCACCGGGGGCAACTCTCTATAATCGTTCGCGCTTTGCGACCAGGCCAACCGAACCGCGGCGCGGCCCCGCTGGCCGTCGCCGCCCTGCTCTTCGCGCAGGCCTCCCTCGCCCAACCTGAGCGCGCCTCCTCTGCCCCGACAGTGGGCGAGCTGGCGGGCGCGCGCTTGGGCCCGGGGGTGGCGCTGCGCTCGGGCTTCCAGAGCGACATTGGCCCCGGCCTCAGCTACTCGGGCATCACGCCCAACGTCCCGTCGGTGTCGGCCTGGTACTTCGGCGCCGGCCACTTCGGATTCGCCCTCTCGCTCCAGCGCGAAGGCTTCGGGCTGTTCAACTCCTCGGCGCGGGTGACGGGAGGAAGCCTGCTCCGTGCGAACCTCGGGGCGGCGGGGCGAGTCGGCCTGGGGCCACTGAGGCTGGAGGCTCTGGTGGGCTACGGCTTCGCGGAGCTTCCCCTGTTCGGCGCCACCGTGGAGCCGGCCTTCGCTCCCGCCCAAAGACACGCGGTGCTCCTGGCGAGCAGAGCGCTGATGGATCTCGGCCCGCTCACCGTGGAGGCGGGGGGCGAATTCCCGATCCCGCTCGCGGTGAGCGCTCCCGGCGCGTCCTCGGCGCGCGCGGGCGGCTTCGCGGTCGGCGCGGCGGTGTCGTTGCAGCTTGGCCGCTCCGGCCAGCTCGGCTACGGGCTGGTGGTCGACTACCAGTACGTCTCGGACCGGGTGACACTCCCCGACGGCACCGAGTCGGCGCAGGCGATCTCGCGGGTCTTGCCCGCCATCCAAGTGCTGTGGCTGAGCGCGCCGCCTCCGCCTCCGCCGCCACGGGTGGGGGGAATGCTGCTCGCGGTGCTCGATGCCGACACCCGCCAGCCGCTCGGAGGCGCCCAAGTCACCTTGCAGCACGAAGGGAAGGAGCGCTCGCTGACCGCCGACGCCCAGGGGAAGGTGTTGCTTTTGGACCTGGCCCCGGGAGGCCTTTCGGCGCGGGCAGTGGCGGGCGGCCATCTTCCCGCCGAGGGGCGGGCCATGGTGGTGGCGGGTGCCGACGGCTCTTTGGAGCTTCTCGCCAGGAAGGAGCCGCCCAAGGTGGGCGGCCTGGTCATTTCGGTGGTGGACAAGGCGTCGTCGGCTCCGCTCCCCGGTGCGACGGTGACGGTGGGAGGCTCGGAGTACGTCGCCTCCGAGGCGGGCAGGGTGTCGCTCATCGAGCTACCCCCCGGCCCCACACCGATCCAGGTGAGCTTGCAGGGCTACCGGCCCGCGAGCGAGGTCGCCTCGGTGGTGGCGGGAAAGGACTCGCCGGTGTCCGTCCCCCTCCTCAGGGTGGAGGAGAAGCCGCTCGCCACGCTCGCCGGGCTGGTCCGCAGCACCAGGGGAGGCGCGCCCATCGACGCCGAGCTGGAGATACCTCAAGTGAGGATCCGCACGCGGGCCAACGCCAAGGGCGAGTTCACCTTCAAGGTGCGGGGCGGCACCTACACCGTGAGCATCTCCGCGTCGGGGTACCTCCCCCAGTCGAAGACGGTGACGGTCAAGGACGGGGACCAGGCCATCTTCAACGTGGACCTGCATCCCAAGTGAGGTGGCCGTTGCTCGGTGCCAAGCGCTCGGCGACGAGAGGGGCGAAGCCGACTCGGCGCGAGGGATCTCGAATCCGCGCGGCGCCGGACCTGATGGTCGCCTGATGGAGCCACAGAGGAACAGCCCGTTCACCGAGCCGGTCGCGCTCAGCTGCCCAGAGCACCGAACAGGTTGCCCGGCCTTTTGCGGCCGCCGATCCTCTCGGTGCAGGGCGCATGTCCGAGAGACACGCGCAGCCCAGGGGCGGCCTCGTCGGTGCGCTCCTCGACGGGCCAAACAGCACGCCTGCGGCGCTCCCTCCTCGGGCGCCCGCCTCGCTTCGGTCTCGGCGCCCTCGCTACGGCCGGGCAACCTCTTCGGTGCTCTCGGGCTTTGGCTCGTGCTCTGCGGCTGCCCCGAGGGCGGCGCCGGTGCGGACGCCCTCCCTCCGCGCCAGCCCGCCGCTCATCTCGAGCAAGCCCTGGGAGTGGTGCTCCTCGAGCGCGGTGGGTCGAAGGGGCCGGCTTTGCTCGGCTACCTCTACGTCGACGACTCGCTCGAGACCGGCGCCGACGGCGAAGCCCAGGTGCGCTTTCCCGGCGGCCGGCTGGTGGAGCTGGGGCCGGACGCCCGCTTCGCCATCGCCACCGACGCCACCGGCCTGGTGCTCAAGGTCGAGCGAGGCCTGCTCCTCTCGAGGGTCCCCGCCGACGCGAGCGGAGCCTCGGAGGAGGCGCCGGTCGCCCTCACCATCGAGACCCCCTTCGGCCTCACCCGAGTGGGAAAGGGCCAGAGCGAGGTGTCCATCGAGGTCGGCAAGGACCAGGCGAAGGTGCAGGTGCGGGTGGGCGAGGTCGAATTCCTCTCGCGCAACGGCCAGGCGATCTCCGCCGCCGCGGGCGAGATGGTGGCCGCCACCTCCGGCGCCGCCGAGCTGAGCCGGCAGGAGGGACGGCAGCTCACGCTCGAGCCACTGAGCGTCACCGTCTACGCCAGCGGGCGGGCCGAGGTGCGGCGCAAGGACTCCAAGGCCTGGCGGCCTTTGGGCAAGAAGGGCCAGCCGCTCGGCGAGGGCGACGCGCTGCGGGTTTTGGCGGGCAGGTCGGTTTTGGCGCTCGACGGCTCCCGCTCGCGCCTCACCTTCGCCCGCGGGACGGAGATCGTCTTCGACAGGAGCGGGAAGAAGGACGGGGTGGAGCAGGCGAGCCTGGCCTTGAGCAAGGGCGAGCTTTCCGCGGCGCTCTCCCCTGGCAAGCGGAGCCGCCTCGCGGTCGGAGACTTCGAGCTGGTGAGCGACCTCGGCGGCCAGCTCGTCGTGGTGAAGACCGCCGACGGCTTCGAGGTGACCGCGGTGACCGGCGACTTCCTCCTCCTCCGAGGCGAGGCGCAGAAGAAGCTCGCGGCGGGGCGGTTCGCGCATGTCCCGAAGAGCGGCTCCCCGGGCGAGGCCAAGGCGGTCTCGCGCGAGGAGATCGCACTCCCCTCCCGGGTCGGCCTCAAGGTGTTCCACGCGAATGTCGGGAGGGGCGCCCTCACCTGGGAAGGTGGAGAGGGAGACTACCGGGTGGAGGTGGCCTCCGACTCCTCCTTCTCGGAGCTGCTCCTCGCCGGGGTGGTGCACAAGCGCTGGGTGAACGTCTCGTTGCCGCCCCATGGCGCGCTCCACTGGAGGGTGTTCGAGGCGGCGTCCGGCCGCGAGGTGGACAAGGGAAGCGCCACCTTCTCCGCGGAGCCGGCCTCCCGCGAGCTGTCCCGGCTCCGGAACGAGGTGGCCGACGGCAGCGACAAGACCACCATCTTCTTCCAGGACAAGCCTCCGGCGGTCACTTTCACCTTCAAGCCCGAGGCGGAGGCGGCCCGGTATCGGCTCTTGGTCTACCGCGAGGATGCCCTGGACCGCCCGATGGCCGAACGAGAGGTGAGGGAGCCTCGGGCGCCGCTCGAGGCGGGGGTTTTGGCCGAGGGCCGGTACGTGTGGTCGGTGACGCCCCTGTCGAGCAAGGGCGAGGAGCTGCGCGGCGGCAAGATGAACAAGCTGGAGATCACCTACGACAACGCGGTGCCGAACCTGATCATCCGCTCGCCCAAGAATGGCGAGTGGGTGAGGGGAGGGACAGTGCCGGTGTCCGGGGTGGCGCCGGTGGGCGCCAGGGTCTTCGTCAACGGCCGCGCGGTGCCGCTCGACGAGAAGGCGCGCTTCGACTCGACCGCCGCCCCGTTCGGACGGCCGCCGGTGGTCGTCTTCCGCATGTCGCCCAGCTTTGGGCCCGAGGTGTTCACGGTCCGTTCCCTGCGGCGAGGGAAGTGATGGCCTCCTCCGACCCTCGCGCGGGCCCCAAGCCGGCCTCCGCGCCTGCGGTGGGCTCTGCTCCTCGCCTCCGGTCCAGCGCCGAAGAAGAGCTGCCCGCGGTGCGGCCCTACGGCAAGTACTTCCTGGTGCGGAAGATCGCCGAAGGAGGAATGGCGGAGATCTTCCTCGCCAAGCAGGTCGGCGCGGAGGGCTTCGAGCGCAACGTGGTGATCAAGCGGATGCTCCAGCACCTCTCGAACGTGCCGGACTTCGTGGGCATGTTCCTCGACGAGGCCCGGCTGGCGGCGCGGCTGGCCCACCAGAACATCATCCAGATCAACGACCTCGGCCTGGCCGACGGCTGCTACTACATCTGCATGGAGTACCTGGCGGGAGAGGACTTCTCCACCGTGCTCCGCACCGCCGCGCGCAGGCGCGAGTACCTGCCGGTCGGGGTGACGCTCAGCGTGATCGCCGGCGCTGCCCACGGGTTGCATTTCGCCCACGAGTTCACCGACGAGCAGGGCAAGCCTCTCAACGTGGTGCACCGGGACATCTCGCCCTCGAACATCTACGTGACCTACGAGGGCCAGGTGAAGCTTCTGGACTTCGGCATCGCCAAGGCCGAGTCCCGGGTCACCCGCACCACCGCCGGAGTGGTGAAGGGCAAGTACATGTACATGTCGCCCGAGCAGGCGGAGGGCGATCCGGTGGACCGGCGGGCGGACATCTTCTCCCTCGGGGTGAGCCTCTTCGAAGGGCTGACGAACGTGCGGCCGTTCGCGCACGACAACGACCTGGCCATCCTCAACGCGGTGCTCAAGTGCGATTTCCCGCGGCCGCGCGCGGTGCGCAGCGACCTGTCCCCCGAGCTGGAGGCGATCATCCTGAAGGCGATGGCCCCCCGGGTGGAGGACCGCTACGCCACCGCCGGCCAGATGGCGGCGGACATCGAGCGCTTCCTCGCCGCCGGGTCGCAGGACGCCTCGGTGCGGGTGTACCTGCGCACGCTCTTCGGCGAGGAGCGCTTCAACCACAAGACTCGCATCCCCTCCTTGGCGAAGCTGGCGGCGAGCGGAGTGGACGTGCCGGGGTTCTCCAACCCCTACGCGCCGAAGACCGACGCCGGCGCGGCGGTGGCGGACGCCAGGGGGGCCGGCCCTGCCACCATTTCGGTGGGCGCGGCGACGAAGACCGGCCCTTTGGTGCGGCCCAGAGGGGCGCTCTTCGCCGCGCTGGGCGGGGCGGTGGCGGTGGTGGCGGCGCTGGGCCTCGGGGCCTCTCTCGCCTTTCTCCGGCCCTCTCCCGCGGGAGGGCAGCCCGGGGAGGAGCAGGTCGCGGCGGCGCAGGAGGACGCAGGCGCGGCCGGGCCCGCGCTTGCGTCGGAGTTACAGGACGCGGGGGAGCCCGCGCGGGCAGAGGCTGATGCCGGGAGGGTGCCGCGCCCGCCGGTGGTGCTGACCGCGGCGGCGATCCAGAAGGTGGTCCAGCGCAACAGCGCCGACATCATGCGCTGCTTCGAGCGGTATCGCGACGAGCTGGCCTCGGACCGCGGGGCAGTGAACGTCACCTTCAGCATCGTCGCCTCGGGCCGGGTGACGGTGGCGAAGGCCGAAGTGGGCGGCGAGGTGGGCAAGTGCCTCGAGGGCAGGGTGAAGGCGCTGCGTTTCCCGCCGCACCGGGACAAGGAGGTCTGGCTCACGCTGCCGCTCAAATACGAGGTGAAGCGGTAGCCAGTCTCTGCACGGACTCGGCTTGGCTCGAATCCAGCTCCTAGAGCTCCCGGCGGGCCGAGAGGGCGCGGGCGAGCGTGGCCTGGTCGGCGAATTCCAGATCTCCGCCGATCGGGACGCCCTGGGCGATGCGGCTCACCGTGAGCCCGAAGGGCTTGAGCAGCCGGGTGAGGTATAGCGCGGTGGCCTCGCCCTCCACGTCGGGGTTGGTGGCGAGGATCACCTCCTCCACCTTCCCATCCCCCAGCCGGGAGAGCAGCTCCTTGATGCGGAGCTGATCCGGCCCCACTCCGTCCAGCGGCGAGAGGACGCCGTGGAGCACGTGATAGCGGCCGCGGAACTCCCGAGTCCGCTCGATCGCCATCAGGTCCGCGATTCCCTCCACCACGCAGAGGACCCCATCGTCGCGGCGCTGGTCGCGGCAGAAGCCGCACAGCTCGTCGTCGGAGAGCGCGAAGCAGCGCGTGCACAGCCGCACCCGCTCCACCGTCTCGAGCAAGGCCTGGGAAAGCTCCTGGGCGTACTCCCTGGGCGAGCGGAGGATGTGGAAGGCCAGCCTCTGGGCGGTCTTCTCCCCGATGCCGGGGAGCTTGGCGAGCTGCGCGACCAGGCGGCCTAGTGGAGCGGGAATCACGTCAAGCCAGGAATCTTGATGCCGCCGGAGATCTTCGCGATCTCCTTCTGCATGTGCTCGCGGCTGTTGGCCAGCGCGGCGTTCACCGCGGCCACCACCAGGTCCTCCAGCATCGCCGGGTCGGCCGGGTCGATCGCCTTGGGGTCGATCTTGATGGAGCGGATCTCCTGGGTGCCGGTGGCCTGCACCGTCACCAGGCCCTCGCCCGACTTGCCCTCCACCGTCTCCTCGGCGAGCTCCTTCTTTCGCTGCTCGATCTTCTCGGTGAGCTTGTTGGCCTGGCGAATGAAGTAGTTGAGGTCGATGCCTGGCATGGCGCGCTCCGTGTGGCCGCTACCCTATCAGCGCCGGGAGGCGGTGGGTCAGCTTCGCTCGTCCGGCTCCTCCTCGGGGGCCTTCTCCTCGAGCACCTGGACGTACTCGATCTCCCCGCCGAGGATCCGCAGCGCCGAGCGCACCGCGGGGTGGGCGCGCACCTCGGCCTCCGCCTGGCGCTCGCGGGCTTTTCGGTCGCGCGCCTCCTCCTCGGCCAGGCTGGGCTCTGCTTCGCCCTCCTCCTCGACGATGCGGGTCGGTTGGCCGAAGTGCTCCGAGAGGGTTTTCTCGAGCAGGGCACGGCCGCTCGCGGTGACGGTGGCGCGGTGAAAGGCCGCGTCCTTCGGGAAGGAGAGGGCCACCTCCCCCGGGCGGAGAGCGATCAGCCTTCCGAAGGCGAGCGACTTGGCGTGCCGCGGGGAGGCCTCGCGCACCGCCTCCACCGCGGCGCGCCAGATTTCGCGAGGAGGCAGGTCGGGGTGGTCGCGGGCTTCAGGCTCGAAAGCTGGGCTGGGAGGAGCGACCTCCTGGCGCTCCGCCAAGGCCGCTCGCCAGGCGCTCCACCCGCGCCACCAAGTCGGGGATGGAGGCAGCCGGGGCGAGCTGAACGGCCTTGAGGAGGGCCATCTCCAGCGCCAGCCGGGGCTGGGCGGCGCGGGACACCTCCCAGACGGCCCCGTGCACCACGTCGAACAGGCGCGCGAGCTGCGAAGGGTCGGCCTGCTTGGCGAGGGCGGCGACCGCTTGCCGCTCGCTCTCGGCCAGCTCGGAGGGCGCTTCGCCGAGCGCATGGGCGACGAAGACGTGGCGGAGCTGATAGGCGATCTCCTCGGCCAGGCGTCTGAGCTCGAGGCCGCGGTCGAAGGCCTGCTCCACCTGGGCGAGGAGCGATTTGGCGTCGCGGCGGACCAGCGCCTCGGTGAAGGACTGCACCACGGTGCGGTCCACCGCGCCCAGGGCCTCGGCCACCGCCTCGTCGGAAGGGGCCTTCCCGCAGGCGGAGAGGATCTGATCGAGCAGGGAGAGGGCGTCGCGCATGCCCCCTTCGGACTGCCGGATCAGAAGCGAGAAGGAGCGGTCGGAGATCTCCAGTTGCTCGGCGGCGCAGATCTCCTTGAGGCGGGCGAGCATCTGGCTCACCGGGATCCGGCGGAAGTTGTGCCGCTGGCAGCGCGAGAGGATGGTGTCGGGCAGCTTGTGGGGCTCGGTGGTGGCGAAGATGAACTTCACGTGCCCGGGCGGCTCTTCGAGGGTCTTGAGCAGCGCGTTGAAGGCCGCGCCGGAGAGCATGTGCACCTCGTCGATGATGTAGATCCGGTGGCGGTCGCGCTGGGGGAGGTACTTGGCGTTCTCGCGGAGCTCGCGCACGTTCTCGACGCCGTTGTTGGAGGCGCCGTCGATCTCCGCCACGTCCACCGAGGTGCCGGCGGCGATCTCGGTGCAGGGCTGGCAGGCTCCGCAGGGGTCGGCGGTGGGGCCCTTCTCGCAGTTGAGGGCCTTGGCGAGCAGGCGGGCGGCGGAGGTCTTCCCCACTCCGCGCGGGCCGCAGAAGAGGTAGGCGTGGGCCACCCGGCCCAGCTTGATCGCGTTCTCGATCGTCCGGACCACGTGCTCCTGGCCGGTGATGTCGGTGAACTTCTGGGGGCGCCACTTGCGCGCGAGCACTATGTAGGACATGCGAGTCGAGGGTCGAGGGTTGAGTGTCGAGCGGCCGTCGAGCGGCCGTCTAGCGCTGATCAGCCGCGACCCTAGCGGATGCCCCCACCTTCGTCCATGCACCCGACCGCCTCGTTCAACTCGGCGCCCTCCGCTCTTCCGTCGAGCATCCGGCGTCGAGAGTGGCTCCAGCCTCCGGCGCTCCCTGGTCTTGCCGCTCACCCTCGGCCGCCGCCAGGACGCTCTTTCTCAGCGCATGAAGCATCCGCGCGACTCGGTCGATCCGAGGGAAGAAGGGACTCACTTCGGTCGCCGGCAGCAGGCCCAGGTCCCGAGCGAGCATCAGGAGGTACTCCGCCTCGACCAGCGACGCCTCCGCCACGTTCAGGAAACGGGCATACTCGCGCGCCGACGCCCGCTTCGTCCCCTCCGCTATGTTCGAAGGAACCGAAACCGCCGCCCGCCTGAGCTGCGACGTGATGCCATACCGCTCGTCCTTCGGCAGCCCCAATGACAGCTTGTACGCGTCCTGTACCAACGCGTGCGCCTCTCCCCACACCCGCAACTCCGTGAACCTCTGCACCCGTCACCTCCCCAACTTTCCTCCGCGTCACCCTAACGCCCCCCTCTGACACTCGACGTGCTCACCACCGGCTCCACCGATCCGCCGGCACCATCCGCCCCTCCGCCGGAGCGCTGGACGGCGCTCGACGGCCACCCTCGACACTCGGCCCTCGACTCTCGACTCGTCTTCGCCCTCGCCGCCCTCCCAGCCATCGTGGCGGTCGCCCAGCTCGGCCGCATTCACCCCGACGAGGTCTACCAAGCGCTCGAGCCCGCCTACCACCGCGCCTTCGGCTACGGCACCCTCGCCTGGGAGTGGCAGGCCGGCCTCCGCAACTGGGCCATCCCGATCTTCTTCTCCTGGCTCCTCCGGGCCTGCGCCGCGCTCGGAATCACTCATCCCATCGCCTACCGCGCCGTTCTCGAGCTGCCGCAGTACCTCCTCCACGCGGCGATGCTCGCCTCCGTCGGCTCCTGGAGCGGCCGCCGCCTCGGGCAGCCCCTCGGCCGGTGGGCGATCCTCCTGGTCGGCCTCTACGCGCCCGTCATCACCTTCGCCGGGCGGACGATGGGCGAGTCCTTCTCCGCGGCCTTCCTGGTGATCGGGCTCTGCGCGCTCGACCGCGAAGGCGGACCGCGCCGCTGGCATCTCCTCGGCGGCGCGATGCTGGGCCTCTCGGTGGTCGCCCGCTACGGCAGCGCTCCGGTCGTCGCCGCGGCGATCCTCTGGCTGCTTCTGGCTCGCCGCTTCCGCCCGCTGCTGTACGCCGCCCTCGGAGGCCTCGCCGTCGCGATTGGCCTTGGCGCGCTCGACTGGGCCACCTGGGGAAAGCCGTTTCACTCCTTCGTCGCCTATGCGGACTTCAACGTGCTCTCCGGCAGGGCCGCGATGCAGTTCGGGAAGGAAAAATGGAGCTTCTACCTGAGGTCTTTGCTCGAGTGGGCGCCGCTCTGGGTCTGGCCCGGCTTGGTGTTCGCCGCATGGAGCCGCCCACGCCTCTCCCTGCCGCTGTTCTGCGCCGCGGCGTACATCGTGGCGATCAGCTTTACGCCCCACAAGGAGCACCGTTTCCTCTACCCAGCGCTGGTGTTGCTGGCGGTAGCCGGAGCGCCTGGCCTGTTGGCGCTATTGGGGCGCGTCCGCCGTCCTGACCTCAGGGGTGCCTTCACGGCGGTGGCGCTCTTCGCCTCGGCCGGTCCGTACTTGCGGGAGACGGAGCTGGACGTGCAGCGTCCGGATCAGTTCCGGGCGATCGTGAAAGCGGGGCGTGGGGACGACGCCAGCGGCCTGCTGATCGTGGGCGACGGCGTCTGGGGTGCTGGAGGCAGCTTCTACATC
This sequence comes from Myxococcales bacterium, assembly GCA_016191815.1. Lineage (GTDB taxonomy): Bacteria > Myxococcota > Myxococcia > Myxococcales > Myxococcaceae > JACPVI01. The sequence continues at coordinate 20,334 of JACPVI010000030.1, read as the reverse complement.
GGGAAGAACATCCCCTGGCACACGTGCGACTTTGCGCACGACTATGCGTTCCGGCTGGCGATGGCGGACGCGCGCTTCAACCGAGCGGTGACCTACGACGGCCGCGCGCTCGGGGAGCTGCAGGCGGCAGGCTTCGAGGTGACCGACCGAATCGGTCGTGCGATGGTGTTGGTCCGCCGCTGAAACCCGAGCGCCGAGCCGCCTCGACCGCTCCAACCCCGACGAGCGGCCGGTCGACGCTGGACCGCCGCTCGACCCCTGCGCTCGACGCTCGACTGTCGACCCTCGACTGTTGTTGACGGCCGGGACACACGCGAAGGTGCGCTACCGTTGCTTCCTTCCGGACCTGGCGGGATTCACGTCCCCGCGTTGTCCCGGCCATAACTCTTCTCACCCCGGCTCACCGCAAGTTGCTGCGGAGAGGGTGGGATTCGAACCCACGATACCCTTTTGAGGTATACACGCTCTCCAGGCGTGCGCCTTAGACCACTCGGCCACCTCTCCTTGGGGTGCCACTCCATGCGGAGAGCGCAGGATTCGAACCTGCGGTACCGTTCCCGGTACGCCTGATTTCGAGTCAGGTGCCTTCGACCACTCGGCCAGCTCTCCCGCTATTCAGTTGTCACTTCCGGCGACCGCAAAGCCCGGAAGAACTCCTTGAGCAACGCGCCGCTCGCCTCGGCCAAAACCCCTCCGGTCAGCTCCACCCGGTGGTTGTGCCGCGGATCCTCCAGCAGGTTGTACAAGCTGCCCGCCGCCCCGGCCTTCGGATCAGCCGCGCCGAACACTAGCCGCGTCAGCCTCCCCTGCACCATCGCCCCCGCGCACATCGCGCACGGCTCCAGGGTCGAATACAGCGTCACTCCCGAAAGCCGCCAGGCCCCCAAAGACTTCGCCGCCGCCGACAGCGCCAAAAGCTCGGCGTGCGCGAATGGATCTCGATCCACCTCGCGCCGGTTGTAGCCCTCGCCCACCACCACCCCTCCCTTCACCGCGACCGCCCCCACCGGCACTTCTCCCAGCCGGGCGGCCTCACGCGCCAAACCCAGCGCCCGCTCCATGAAGAGCTCTTCTTCCGGCCTCTCGCCCATGGGGAATCAGCGCGCCCTAGAGGATTTGAACCTCTGGCCTTCGGATTCGTAGTCCGACGCTCTATCCAGCTGAGCTAAGGGCGCTTTCCCCCAAGGTTGCAAAGCGTGGCGGAGAGAGGGGGATTCGAACCCCCGATACCCTTTAGAGGTATACAGGTTTAGCAAACCTGCGCCTTCAGCCGCTCGGCCATCTCTCCATCGTTGAAACCTGTCAAAGAACTGCGGAGGAGGTAGGATTCGAACCTACGGAGGGCTCTCACCCTCGGCGGTTTTCAAGACCGCTGCCTTAAGCCGCTCGGCCACTCCTCCATCGACCGACGCGCCACCAGCGACCCCGGCCACTCCTCGCCCCAGCTAGCACGATTCGGCGAATTTTTGCCAGCGACTTCCGGCTACAGCGGGCGAAGCTCGGTCATTCCTCCCATGTACGGCAAGAGGGCCTTGGGAATGCCCACCGTGCCGTCCTCCCGCTGGTAGGACTCCAAGATCGCCACCACCGTCCGCCCCACCGCCAGGGCCGAGCCGTTGAGCGTGTGTACCAACTGCGGCTTTTCCCCCTTCTCCCGGCGGAATCTGATCTTCGCCCGGCGCGCCTGGAAGTCGCCGAAGTTCGAGCAGGAGCTTATCTCCCTGAACGCCTGCTGGCCGGGCAGCCATACCTCGAGGTCGTACGTCTTGCACGCACCGAAGCCCAGATCGCCCGTGCACAGGGACACCACCCGGAAGTGCAGCCCCAAAGCCTCCAGGATTGCCGCCGCGTCGCGCGTCAGGCTCTCCAGCTCCCCCATGCTCGTCTCCGGCGCCGCAAACTTCACCAGCTCCACCTTGTGGAACTGGTGCATCCGGATGAGCCCCCGGGTGTCCTTCCCCGCCGCCCCTGCCTCCGCCCGGAAGCACGGCGAGAAGGCGCAGTACTTGAGCGGCAGCTTGGCCTCGATGATCTCGTCGGCGTGGTAGTTGGTGACCGGCACCTCCGCGGTGGGGATGAGGAAGTACTCGTCCGGGCCCGCAGTCTTGAAGGCGTCGGCCTCGAACTTCGGCAGCTGGCCGGTGCCCATCATCGACTGCCGGTTGACCAGGTAGGGCGGCAACAGCTCCTGGTAGCCCTTGGCCACGTGCTGGTCGACCATGAACGCCACCAGCGCCCGCTCCAGCTGCGCCAGCGGGCCCTTGTAGAAGGCGAAGCGCGAGCCCGACACCTTGGCCGCCCGCTCGAAGTCCAGCATCCCCAGCCGCTCACCAACCTCGAAGTGCTGCCGGGCCACAAACGGCAAGGCTGGCTTCTCGCCCCACACCCGCTCGACCCGGTTCTCCTCCGCCGAGGCGCCCACCGGCACGGAGGGGTCCGGCACGTTCGGCACCACGAGCAGGATCCGCTCCAGCTCCTCCTCCACCGCCTTGAGCCGGGTCTCCTTCTCCTTGATCTCCTGCGAGAGCGCACGCATCTCGCCGCGCAGCCCGTCGATGGCCGAAGGGTCGCTCTTGGCCTTGCGCTTGATCTCCTCGTTGGCGGTGTTGCGCCGGTGGGAGAGCGACTCCACCGAGACGTGCAGCTCCTTCCGCTCCTTGGCCAGCGCAAGGAAGGGGCCGAGCTCCAGCCCGCCGCCCCGCGAGAGGAGCCTTTGCACCACCGAGTCGAAATTCTTGGTGACTTCCCTCAGGTCGAGCATGGGGGAAGACTAGTAGTGCTCGAGGTCGTAAATCTCGTCCTCGATTTCCTTCTTGTCTTCCGTCTCCGGCTTCTTGGCGAGGTAGGTCTTGAAGGCGCCGATCGCCTCGCGCTTGAGGCCGCGCTCCTTGTAGGCGTAGCCGAGGTGTACCCAGGGGGTGGGGTTGTCCGGCTCGATGGTGGTGGCCTTGCGGTACCAGGCCACCGCCTGGCTGTGCTGGCCCTTCTCGGTGTAGGCCCTCGCCACCTTGAAGTAGACCCAGGTGAGCGAGGGGTCGGCCTGCAGCGCCTTGAGGTAGCGGGAGATGGCGTCGTTCCACCGGTTGGCCATGAAGTGGCACTCGCCCATCAAGGCCTCGGTGTGGGTACGCGAGGGCTGCGCGGCGAGCGCCCGCTGGAAGTAGTCGATGGCGCCCTCGAAGTTGCCCCGGTCGAGGTCCGCCCGGCCCAACGCCTCCAGCGCGTCGGCGTAATGCGGCACCAGCTCCACCGCGGTGCGCCACGACTCCACCGCCTCGCCGATCTTCCGCGCGTCCCGATAGATGAGCCCGAGCTGGTAGTGGTACTCGGCGTTGTCCTGCGCGTGCTCCAGCGCGGTCTTCATGTACTCCACCGCCTGGGTGTACTCGGCCCGCTTCGCCTTCACCCGGGCGAGGTAGTAGTGGGCCTCCGCGTTCGAGGGCTCCCGGCTGAGCGCGGCGAGCAGGCTGGCCTCCGCTCCCGGAAGGTCGCCGTTCTCGACCTTCACCGCCCCGAGCGTGATCAGCACCTTGGCGGAGCGCGGATCCTGCGCCTTGGCGGCCTCCAGCTCGACGGTGGCCTGGTCGAGCTGGCCGAGCTTCCAGAGCACCAGCCCCTTCTCGAGCCGGCCGTCCTTCACCGACCCGTCCAGCTCGAGCGCCCGCTCCACCCACTCGCGGGCCTTCTCCGGTTCGCCCCGGGCCAGCGCCGCCTTGGAGAGCCCGAGCTGGGCCTCGGCCAGGCTGGGGTCCAGCTCCACCGCGCGGCGGAACTCCGCCTCCGCCTTCTCCAGCTCTCCCTCGGCGAGCGCCAGCTCCGCCACGCCCACCCGCACCGAGGCGATGTCCGGAGCCTTCTTCGCCGCTTGCTCCAGCTGCGCCCTCGCATCGGCGTAGCGCTTGAACCGCAGGTACAACCTCGCCAGGAAGAGGTTGGCCTCGTACAGCTCCGGATCGGCGTTGGCCGCGCGGATGTAGTTGCTCTCCGCCTCCTTCGCGTGGTCCAAAGCGTCATCCACCCTCGCTCCGAGGTAGGCGATGCGGGCGTCGCCCGGGAAGCGGCCGGAGGCCGACTGCACCTGCTTGAGCGCGTCGTCCATCATCCCCGCGCCGATCAGCGCCGAGAGGTAGCCGTCGGTGTATTCCAGGTTGCCCGGCTCCTTCTCGGTGGCCTCCTTGAGCAGGGCCACCGCCTTCTTGAACTCCTTGCGCGACAGATGCACCTTCGCCAGTCCCGCCTTGGCGAAGGTGGAGCCGGGGTCCTGCCCCAGCGCCTCCTCGTACAGCGCCACCGCCTCGTCCAGCTTGAACTGCAGCTGCATCGCCATGGCCTTGAGGCCCAGCCCTCGGGCCAGCTCGGCGGGACCCAACAGCTCGCGGTGCTCCTTGGTCAGCGCCTGCTCGAGTGCGGCGAGGCCCTTGGCGACGTCCTTGCGGATGAGCAGCTCGATCGCCGCCAGCTCCACCGCCGAGACCGCGTGGTTGGGGTCCGCCTTGAGCGCCTCCTCGTAGTACTTGGCGGCCTGGTCGGCGTCCTTGTTGGCCTGGTGTAGGTTGCCGAGCGCGTGCAGCGCCTTGGCGGAGTCCTTCCGCTTCTCCAGCGCCCTCCGCAGCGCGTCGGCGGCGAGCTTGGCCTGGCCCTTGGTGGCATACGCCTCGGCGCGGAGGAAGGACAGCTCGAGGTCCGCCTGGTTCTCGGTGCGCGCCAGCGCGTCGTCGAGCAGCGCCAGCGCGGCGGCCGGCTGGTTCGCCGCCAGCTCGCCCCCGGCCACCGCCTTCACCACGTCGGGGTGCTTCTTGCCGAGCAACTGGATGTCGGCGAGCTTGTCCTTGGCGAGCTGGACGTCCCGAGGGCTGGCCGCGGCGTAGCGCCGCTGGAGGTAGAACACCGCCTGGCACCACACCGCCCGGGCTTGCGGATACTCCCTGGCCTTGAGCACCGCGGCGGCGGCGTCCCGCGCCTCCACGTAGCCTTTGAAGGTGTCGGAGAGCAGCGCTTTTTGCGCCCGCTCCAGATGGGCCATCTCCGGGCTGCCCTTGGCCACCTTGGCGGGGAAGAGCACCTTCACCCCGAAAGCGCCGTAGGGCGTGGCGCCCAGCGCCCCGCCGACCGCCGCCAGCAAGAGGAGCACCGCGCCGGCGATCAACAAGGGGAGGCGCTTCTTGAGCTGGAAGCCGGTCTTCGAGCCGTCCACCACCGCCACCGCCGCCATCCGGCCCTCGTAGAGCTGCTTGAGCCGGTCCATCGACTTGGTGGGGGCCTCGGCTGGAGCCTCGACGGTGGGGCTTGGCGGAGGGGCCTGCGGTGGCGACTCCACCATCTTCTCGATCGCCTTCGCGAAGGACGAGACGGTGCCGATGGGAGACCACTCCTCGGCGTCGGTGGAGATGTCCTCGTTGCCGAGCAGTTGCCCGTCCTCGATCATCTTCACCACCACCCCTTCGTCGAAGGGGCCGAACACCTTCCCGGAGCGTCGGCGGATGTGGTAGCGGGAGACCTTCGGCCGCTCGGGGACCTTCGCGTCCTTCGCCGCCTCGTCGATGAAATTCAGCATCTCCAGGCCGTCGGCGGTCTGGGTTGGGCTCGGAGGCGGGATGGGGGCGGAGAGGTCGGCCTCCAGGTCGTCCTGGGGAGGCGGCGCATTCGGGGCGGAGGGATCGAACTCCAGCGCATCCACCGGCCTGGGGGGCGCCTCCGGAGCGCCGAAGTCCACGTCGCCGAAGCTGGCGGATGGATCCACCGCCGGCCGCGGCTCGGGTGGGGGCGGGGCGCCCGGGGGGGACGCAGGCTCGCTGAAATCCAGGCCGAAGTCGTCGAGCTGTGGCGCGGCCGCGGGCGAGGGCAGGTTTCCTTCTGGCGCTGGGCTCGGCAGGTTGTCGAAGCTCACCTCGAAGGAGTCCTGGGAGGCCGCCGCCGGCGCGGGGAGGTCGTCGAGGGAGAAATCCTCTTCGCCCGGAGGGGGAGGCGCCCTCGAGCGCGGGCGCGCGCCGGCCGGCGAGGGCAAGTCGCCGGCCTCGAACGGATCAGGCATCTGCGCCTGCGGCGGCGGGGGCGCTAGGGCGGGGGAGGGCAAATCGTCGAAGCTGAAGTCGGCGGGAGGCTCCCTGACCGGGGCGAGCATGTCCTCCATGTGGAAGCCGCGCGCTGGGTGGGTCGGCGCTGGCGGGGCGCCCAGGCCGGAGGCGGTGAGCGACGGTGAACCGGCCGCTCCGAGCGCGGAGAAGTCTGCCTCCTCGGAGGGGCTCGCCGCGTCGGGCGGCCCGCGGGAGTCGATCAGATCGGCGTCGGCGAACCCCAGGTCCTCCTCCGGCGCCGGGAGCGACGGGGTCCCGGGCTGGAAGGCCTCCGAGGGGAGCGGCAGGGTCCGCACCCGCGTCTCCGCCTCGTCCGAGTCATCGATGGCCATCGGGGCGGTGGCGGAGTAGCGCGCGAACGGGTCAGCGCCGGCGGCGGCGCCCGGGAGCGGGACGTCCGTCAACTCGGTCGAAGGAGCGCCGAGGCCGAGCTCCGTCTCTTGCCCGACGTCGATGTCGTCGAATGGGTTGTCCGGAACGGGGGCCACAGGAGGAGGCGGCCGCATTCTGAGAGTGGGAGAGGCGGGCGCCGAGCCCGGGAGCGGCACCGGGTCGCTCACGCTCAGGTCCACTCCTTCCGGCGGAGCATCGGCAAGCACCCGGGTGGACTCCTGGTCCCAGCGCGGGGCTTGCGGCTCCTGCGGGGTGATCCCCGGGAGCGGGATGGCGGTCGCGGGCGAAAGAGGCGCGCGGGGCATGGTCATCGACTCGCCGCTCGGAGCAGGGTGGACGTCCATCAGCCGGGTGGGCTCGCCGGCCGGCCGAGCTTGCTTTTGCGCCTGAGAGGTGCTCCCCGGGAGCGGAACCGCAGTGGAAGGCGCGCGGGGAATGCCGGGAAGGGGGACCGGCGGCGGTTGGGTCCCCGGCATGGTCAACGCCTCGCTGCCTTCGGGGAGGCCATCCATCAAGCGGGTCGGCTCCTCGGGGGCCTTGATGCGCCGCGGCGCTTGCGGAGAGATTCCGGGCAACGGAATCGCGGTGGCCGGTGCCCTTGGCACGCCGGGAATGGTCATCGTGTCGCTGCTTGGAGGCGGACTGTCCATCAGCCGAGTCGGCTCGTCGGGGGCCTTGGTGCGCTGTGGAGCCCTTGGGCTCGAGCCCGGAAGCGGGATGGCGGCCGGCGCCCGCGGGATGCCGGGCATGGTCATCGTCTCGCTCGGGTCCTGAGGTGGGCCGTCCATCAAGCGGGTCGGCTCGTCAGCAGGCTTGGGTTGCCGTGGCTTTTGGGGGGTGATGCCGGGCAGCGGAATGGCGGGGGAGCCACCTCCCGGCAGGGGCACCGTCCCCGGGGTGGTGAGGCCATCGCCGCCAACCGAGGTGGGGAAGCTGGTCATCACCCGGGTAGATTCGTGGTCCCAGCTTGGCCGGACTGGTTCGGGCGCCGAGATCCCCGGCAGGGGCACCGACTCGGCGGAGGCCGGCTTGATGGGGAAGGTCGTCTGGCACTTGGCGCACTTGAGCTTCGCGCCGCCCGCGGGGATGCGCTTGTCGTCGATGTTGTAGTTCGTCCGGCAGGACGGGCAGGTGACTTTCATTTGAGTCCCGGGGCCTTCGGTTTCGGGTGCCGGATTGAGGCGCGAGAGCGAGGCGGAGGTTAACAGACGCGACCACGGAGATGAAGGAACGCGCGCAGGCAGAATCGCCGCGGTTCGGCGGGGTTGGAAGCGCGAGTGGCGGCCGGCTTGTCGACGCGTGGTCCGGGCCGTGGTAGGTCGGCCCGCGCCGAGCGCAACCATGTCCTCGCCGCACCTGTCGGTCGTCATCCCGGTCTACAACGAGGCCTCCATCGTCGCCTCGGCTGGGGAGGAGCTCGCCCAGGAGCTCTCGCGCCGGGGGATCGACTTCGAGATCGTCTTCGCGGAGAACGGCTCGACGGACTCCACGCCGCAGATCCTCGAGGAGCTGTGCGCGAGGGACCCGCGGCTGCGCTGGTTTCACAGCGAGGAGCCGAACTATGGGGCGGCGCTCAAGCGGGGCATCCTGGAGGCCCGCGGCGAGCTTTTGGTGTGCGACGAGATCGACCTCTGCGACCTGGTCTTCTACGACCGGGCGCTGCCTCTGCTCGAGAGGGGGGAGGCGGACCTGGTGGTCGGCTCCAAGGCGGCCAAGGGAGCGAGCGACGAGCGGCCGCTGATCCGCCGGCTGGCGACCAGGGCCCACAACCGGCTCTTGCGGGTCACCTTGGGGTTTCGGGGCACCGACACCCACGGGCTCAAGGCCTTCCGGAGGGAGAAGCTGTTGCCGGTGGTGGACCGGTGCGTGGTGGACATGGACGTGTTCGCGAGCGAGCTGGTGGTGCGGGCGTGGAGAGATGGAATCCCCGTGGTGGAGATACCCATCCAGCTCCACGAGAAGCGGCGGCCGTCGATCCATCTGTTCCGGCGGGTGCCGAACGTGCTGAAGAACGTGGGCAAGCTGGTGTGGGTCATCCGGGTGCGGGGCGACTGAGGTGGGCGGGCTGGCCTCGGTCACGGTCGACCTGGACTCGTTGGGCTGCTACTGCCGGATCCACGGCCTGCCGGAGGGGCTCGCGGGGCGCGAGGGGCGGCTCGTGGTGTACCGCAGGGCGGTGGAGCGGCTGACCGAGCTGTTCTCGCGGCGCGGGGTGAGGCCGACCTACTTCGCGGTGGGGGAGGACTTGGAGGACGTCGAGGCGCGGCCGGCGCTCGTGGAGGCGAGAGCGGCGGGGGCGGAAGTTGCGAGCCACAGCTACGCGCACGATTACGCCTTGTCGCGCGGGAGCGAGCAGGCGATTGCCGCGGACCTGGCTCGGGCGGAGGAGGCGATCGGCTCGGCGATGGGGGAGGGGCCGGTGGGGTTTCGAGCGCCGGGGTACGCGCTGTCGGCGGCGCTGATGCGGGCGGTGGTGGCGCGGGGGTATCGGTACGACTCCTCGGTGTTCCCGGCGGCGCCGTACTACTTGGCGAAGGCGTCGGTGATGGGAGTGATGAGAGCGCTGGGGAGGCGCTCGGGGGCGATCCTGGATCGGCCGGGGGTGCTTTGGGCCCCGAGGGAGCCGTACCGCCCGGACCTGGAGGACCCGTACCGGAGAGGATCCGCGCCGCTCATCGAGCTGCCGATCACGGTGAGCCGGGTGGCGAGGCTGCCGCTGTTGGGGACCTTGGTGGTGATGGCGCCGCGGGCGGTGGTGCGGGCGATGGTCGTCGGGCTTCGGCGGGAGCGCTTCTTGAACCTGGAGCTGCACGGGATCGACGTATTGGACGCGGACGACGGCATCCCGGCGGAGCTTCTGGCGAGGCAGCGGGAGCTTTCGATTCTCCGCGCGGCGAAGGTGGAGCGGCTGGGCGAGCTGATCGACTGGCTGAAGGAAGACTTCGAGCTGGTCACCCTGGCCGAGGCGAGCGCGCGTCTGGGCAGCTAGCCGGGCCCGAGGATGAACGGCCCCGACGGGCACCGGGCTGCGTCAGCCCATCAGCACGCGCGGGCGCGCGGCAATCTCCGGGCAAGCGCGCAGAATGGCCTGATCAAACGTCGCCAACGGAAGGCCCCGGCGTTCTGCGAGCTCGACGAAGAGGGCGTCGTAGAATGTGAGTCCGACTCGCAGCGCTCGCTTGGTCGCGCCACCCCAGAGCGTCCGGACCGGCACGGAGCGGATCGCGAGTCGCCCGGTGCGGTCGAGCAGCTGCGTGACGACTTCCGGCGCAACGATCCCCGTGCGTGCGGAAACCCAGAGTGCGTTTCCGAGCTCGGCTTCCCAGGACTGGGGTGCGAGCGCTTCCGTGACGCACCTCCAGAATTCGCGGACCTCTTCGAAGAACTCGGGGTTTCGAATCAGCCGATAGGCAATGACGTTGGTGTCGATGACCACCCTCATCAGCGACCCCGGCGTGCGCCGACGCCGAGAGCCTTCGCGCTGCGCTCTTCTCGGCCCTGGCGGATCCATGACGCGATTCGCCGGGCGCTCACCAAGCGTTTCTGCTTGGCGACCAACTGATCGATCTCATCCAGCACGGCGAGGCGATCTTCCGCTTGCTCTTCGAGCAGGTCGCGGACCTCCTGCTCCATGGAGTGGCCGTGTCGCTTGGCGCGCTTCTTCAGCGCGCCGACCGTTCGGGGGGAAAGGTTTCGGATCGTGATCGTGGGCATGCTGTCGAGAATGCTAGCAACGCTCAATGATCGTTCCAACCCCAAGGCTAGCCTGGGTATGGCGGCGCCACAGGCGGCGGTGCGGGCGAGGGCCTCTCGCAGCGGGCCGAAAAGCTTCGCCAGGCCAGGGTCGTTGCGCTCCGCGTAATTCACGGCGGCGTTCACGTCGAGCAAGCTCCTCCACAGGGCGTCGAAGGCGACCATCCGCTTGTCCTGGAGGCTCGCCAGCTTGGCGTCCCGAACGCCGCGCGCGCCCGCAACAAGCCTCGTACAGATTGCCCCCGAGGATGGAACAGCTCCAGCCGCTCGTTCACCGGCAGGAGGCGTGGTTTCCTCCCTCGCTGGCCTCGAGGCTGGTTTGCAACCTGCTCTGCTCCGCTCAAGTGCCCTCCTGGAAACTGAATGCGTTGCCCCTATCACGATGGTCTGACAGTCATCCACCCGACAGTTGCGCCAGGGCCTCGTCGGCATGATGGTGCTCCAGCAGCCATCGAGCGAGCCCCAGGCGTGCAGATTGGTCGCCCCCTTCGGCGGCATCGACGAATTGAGAGTAGGCGGCCTTTGCCTCCGCCGTCCGGCCGGTCCGTTCGCACAGGGCCAGGTAATTGAGCAGCGCAGCCTCATCACCCGGATTGGCTGCGAGGCGTCCTCGGGCCAGAGGTTGCTTAACGCTCGACGCGCCTCCGGGAGGGCCCGCACACCGGCTCGCTGAAAAAGTGAAGCGGCTGGCCGCCACGAACGTGGTAGCCCTCGGCGACGGTTCCAGCAGGCGAGGTCGCCGATCTCCACCTGCGCCGCGTGACGGTTGGCCAGCGGCACGAGCCGAAGGCCCAAAAGATCGGATCGGGCCGCGAGGTACACCGAAGATCGCCGCGGCCCCGGTCGGGCCTTGGCAGAAATCGCCTTCGATCCTCCTCACCTGCACCGAGCAGGGGGGCGCGCTCCTTGGCGCCGTGCTGATCGTCCTGCGGGAGCCCGAGCGCAGCGACGGCCGCCAAAGGATCGAGGCGCAGGGTCGGGGGCTGCACCGCGCCGGGTGCCCAGTGGTAAACTTGAATCTGTGATCCAATTGGATTCGGTGATGGACCGGGAGCCGCGCCCGTCGGACTATGCCCCGACCGTGAGTTGGGACGACTACTTGAAGATCGAGGATCCGCCCGGGTTCCGTCTGGAGTACGAGGAGGGGAGGCTGATCGTGAGCCCCACCGGTCGCGCAGCGCACGACGCCTTGCGGGACCTGTTGCTCTACCTCTTGCTTGGCTACGAGGAGCGATACCCCGATCGCTGCTTCGTCATCTCCGAGCACTCGTTCTTCATGCCCCCTGGCGCCCGGGACTACCGCCCAGATATAGCCGTGACCGTGGACGAGCGGAAGGACGGCCCGATTGACCCGGCGGGGTGGGGCGAAGGCGCTCCGGACATCGCGATCGAGGTGCTGTCGCCTTCTACCATCGAGCGAGATCTGGGCCTGAAGGCCCGTCGCTACTTCGAGCAGGGCTCGGACGAGTACTGGGTATTCGAGCCCATCGAGCGCTGGGCCCGCTTCCTACGCCCAGGGCCCCGCGGTTGGTCCGAGGTCCCGCTCGGGGCGGGAGGCGCATACTCCACGCCACTGCTCCCTGGATTCGAGCTGGAGGTCGGGCCGCTGTGGCGACGGCTCGACCAGAGGCTTCGTCTGGGGCGCTGATCTCAGTAGGTCACCTGCCTCCCACGGGTGGCCCAGCGAGGTGGCGAGCAGGCGCTGCTGTGCAACGCGACGCGATTGCTCGACAAGGCGGTTTCTGCTTGCCTCGCCGGCCGAGCGGCTTGGGCGGCGGCGTCACTTCACCAGTCCGGCGGCTCGGGCCCTCTCGGCGATAGCCGCCGGTAGCCGGCCTTCGGCACGGACGTTCACTTTCCCCGCCTCGCGGCTCAGCGAGAAGTCGCCGATGAGCCGGAGGTCGCCGCCAAACAACTCCCGCTTCCGGGCCACAAGTCCCTCGAATACTTCGAGGGCTCGCGGGTCGCTCAGCCGGGACAGCTGGCGGCGCGCCTCCCCGAAGATGGCCTTGCTCCCGCTGACCGCCTCTTCGATCGCCGCGTTCCAGGCAAGCGCCGCCGTCTGCAGCGCGCTCCGCACTGCCGTCTCGTCCCCGGGGGGAAGCTGCTGGAGGAGCGGCAAGGCGAAGTCGAGGAGGCTCTCGGAGATCTTCTTTCCCGAGCCCAGCGCGAGGTCCAGCTCGTGGTCCTTGAGGGGCTGGCCCAGCTCATCGAGCCCGACCAGGCGGCGAAGATGGGCGCCATCGGCGGCGCGCTCCGGATCGACGCCCTCGAGCTCCTTGAGCAGCCAGTGCAAGCTCTCCCGCTCGGCCGGTGAGCCCGCGGCTTTTCGGGGGCTGAGCCCATTTAGGGCGGGAAGCGGCTCGTCGAGCCAGCCGCGCAGGTGTTGCCGAACGAGCGCCTCCGGGTCCGGCGGGCCGGCGAGGGGCTGGGCATCGATGGCGAGATTCTCTCCGCCGCGACGTTCCGGGGGCGGCTTCTCCTCCCGGCCCGCGTGAGTGACGAGCGCCGCCAGCTCTCGCGCGACCAGGTCGCGGAGGCGGTCGGCGCGCTCCCGGGAGTTCGCGCTCAGGGTGAGCTTGCTCCGGGTGACGCGCGCGCTGCCGATGCAGGTCTGCTTCCAGGAACGGTGCACGGCGTTGCCGGGCTTGGTGAAGGTGACGGCGCACTCCTTGGCGGTGTCCTCCTCGAGGAGGGTGCCTTCGATTCCCATCAACCTGGAGACGACCGCATCCTTGGCGCCCCGCCGCAGCTTGAAGCGCTCCTCCACGAAGACGACCGTTTCGCCATCGGTGTTGGTGAGCTTCATCGGCGAGGCGGCCTTGAGCGCCATCTCGCTCACCGCGGCGTCCCAGCTCGACAGCAGGTGCGGCGTGCGGCTCCGCTCGTCGTGCCAGCGCCCGGCCGGCTCGCGGAGCGAGAGGAACACCGGCCGGACCTCCTTCGCGACGAGCGGCTGGTCATGAATCCCGTACAGGCGGGCCACGCCATCGAACTCCATCACTCGCCCGAGCAGAGCCATCCTCGGCGAAAGCGCCCTGGAGCCACGCACCTCCTCGACGAAGACGCGACGCCCGGCGAGCAAGTCGACCAGCTCCAGGCCGCGCTCCTTTTCCACGCGTAGCACCTCCCACAAGCAAAGCGGCGTCGCGAGCTGAGCCTCGACCCACCTCCGGTCCAAAGCCGGCATCCCCTCACCACGCTCGGCGAGGAAGTGGGCTGCGAGCGGCCGGCCGTCGATGGGCGTCTCGTAGGCCGCCAGCACCGGAGCGAGCTGAGGGGGCAGGGTGCGGTCGCCAAAGGGCTGGGCGAGGAGCTCGCCGACCCGGTGCGCGCCGAAGCGCCGGCGACCGAATTCGAGGATGTCGCTGGCCAGACGCCTCTCTCGCTCGTGCGCGGGCTCGACTCGGGGCGGCGCGGGCGCCTCGGTCCAGCGCTCCAGGTGGCATTTCTTGAACTTCTTGCCGCTCCCGCATGGGCAGGGCTCGTTCCTGCCGACCTGAGCGTAGTCGTCCAAGCCCTTTGCCTCCGCGGGCTCGGGACTCCGCTCGAAGGGGTGGGTTCTCCTCCGCGCCGACGCAGACGCGAGAGGTTTGACCTGGCGCGTCGTTCCACGGCCCACGGAGGCTCCGCGCGCGAGGTCGGTCACCGCCCGGAGCGCGGCGATCAGCTCGGCCACCTCGCCCATCGTGCAGGGCCTGAGGTCCCCCCGCTTCAGCCGCATCAGGGAAGGAGCGAACTTGCGGTGGCCCAGGGCCTCGACGGCCTCGGCGACGTATTCGGGCTCGGGCTCGATGAGCAACGACATGCACTCCAGCGCCCGGGCGTCCTCCGGATCGGGGGTGGCCCTGAGCCGCTCGATGCTCCCGTGCTCGAAGTACATCGCCAGCCCGAACGTCTCTCCGCCCTGGCCCATCACGCAGGCCTCGAAGGAACGGGTGAGCGCGTCTTTCACCTCGATGTCCAGCGTCTCGTCCGGGAGGAAGTGTTCCCAAGGTTCCGCGCGCTCGAATGCCCCGGCGGCATCGATGAGCTCGAGCAGCAGCCCAGGGTCCTTCACGCCGGCGAGCAAGGGCCCGTGCGAGAGGCCCACTGCAAGCCCCGCCCGCAGCGCCAGCGCCTCAGGCGGGAAGGGTCCGGTTGCGAGGCCGAGCGTGGCCGCGGCGGGCCCGAGCTTTCGCTCGCAGGTGAGCGTGGCGCCGGAGCGAGACCGCAGCTCCCGCAGGGCCTCCAGGTCGTCGGCGTTGGCGGCGGCGTCCAGGCGTCCGTCGCCGAGGTGAATGAGAGTGCTGAAGGAGCCTTGGGCGGTTTGCTGCGGCCCTAGCTTGAAGACATAGCCCATGGCCGCGGGCGATAGCTCGAAGCCGAGCTGGTTTCAAGGCGTGCGGACGCTCAGGCACAGGGAGCGATGAGGTGGATCGGGCGGCGGGCCTGGCCGTGGTTGCCCGCGGGGGCGGGGCTGGCTACCATGCACATCATATGGCTGCCCGGCGGACCACCATCATTCTCGGCGGCGGCGAACGCCGGGCGGCGAAAGAGCTGGCCGCGCGATGGGGCGTCACTCCCTCGGAGGCCATCCGGCGGGCGCTGCTCAAGGTCGAGGCCCAAGAGATCGAGGCGGCGGCGGAGCGCAAGCGCCGAAAGCGCAAGGCGAACCTGCCCTTCCTCCTCGCGGCCTTCAGGGGCCATCGGCGGTTGCTCGATGCCGAGCTCGCGCGCATCGCCGCCGAGCGCGACGCGTGGTGACTCGCTACCACCTCGACACCGACTTCCTGGTGAAGGCGCTGCTGTCGAGCGGCCGCGAGCGGGCCATGCTGGTGCGGCTGTCGGATACGAGGTGCGAGATGGAGATGAGCTCCATCGCGTGGTACGAATTCTGCCGCGGGCCGCGCACGCCGGAGCAGCTCGCTCGCGCCCGCGCCCATCTCGAGGCCGATGGCATCATTCCCTTTACCGAGGACCTGGCCGAGCGCGCGGCCGAGCTGTTCCGGGGCCTCGGCAGCCCGCGGAAGCGCGCGGCGGACGTCGCCATCGCCTGCGCGGCGATGGAACGCGGGGCCCGGCTGCTCACCGGCAACCTGCGCGACTACTCGGGACTCGAGGGGCTCGCGCTTGGGATCGAGCGCTGAGTCTGGTGTAGAAGGCGACCATGCTCGAGAGCCTCTCCGACCGGCTGAAGCAGGGCCTCAAGGGCTGGACCGCCTCGCTGGTGGGCGGCGGCCTGGAGGACAAGCTGGCCATCCTCCGACGCACCGAGAACGAGTACGGGGTCGATCCCTTCGGGTTCAACCTGGACTACGCGCTCGCCGCGGTGGCGCCGCTGGTCTGGATGTACAAGCGCTACTTCCGGGTCGAAGTGAGCTGCATCGAGAAGGTCCCCCAGGGCAGGGTGCTCCTGGTGGCCAACCACTCCGGCCAGATTCCCTGCGACGCGGCGATGATCGGCGTCTCCATGCTGATCGAGGCCACTCCTCCGCGCGCCATCCGCAGCATGGTGGAGAAGTGGATGCCCTCGCTGCCCTACATCTCCACCTTCATGGCCAGGGTGGGGCAGATCGTCGGCACCCCGGAGAACTGCCGCCGCCTGCTCGCCTCCGGCGAGGCCATCTTGGTCTTCCCCGAGGGCATCCGGGGCATCTCCAAGCTCTGGCCCCAGCGTTACCAGCTCCAGGAGTTCGGCCTGGGCTTCATGCGCCTCGCCCTGGAGACCAACACTCCCATCGTCCCCATCGCGGTGGTGGGCGCCGAGGAGCAGGCACCCGCCCTTCTGGACATCAAGCCCGTCGCCCGCCTGCTCGGCTTCCCGTCCTTCCCCCTCACCGCCACCGGCCTGCCGTTCCCGCTCCCCTCCAAGTACCGCATCTACTTCGGCGACCCGCTCTTCTTCACCGGGAGGGCCGACGACGAGGACGCCGAGCTGGACAAGAAGGTGCGGGTGGTGAAGGGCGCCATCCAAAACCTGCTGGAGGCGGGGCTGCGCGAGCGCAAGCACGTCTTCTGGTAGTTGCGGTGGTTCTGCGCGGGGGAAGACGAGGCTCCGACGAATCTCCTCGGAGCTGGGTCATGGGCACCGGCCGATGATGCTCTCCACGTCGGTTACGCCGACGAAGCAGCCGTCGGCTGCCGGCAGGCTCTTGAGGCTTGGGTAGGAGTGCTCGAAGGATCCGCCGTCTGGAGTTCTCAACGGTTGGCCGGTGGTGCTCACCACGCCCTGAAACAGCAAGGTGAGACCTTCTGGAAGGCGGCCACAGTCGAGATTCCATGTCTGGCCCGCGGCTCCCTTTTGAAGTGATTGACCATTGGTTCCCAGCACAACCTCCTTGCACGGCAGAACACCACCGTCGATGGCCGTGGCGCGGATAGCATCACCGACGAGCAGCCCGGGCGCGAGCTTCGCGGGCTCGCTGAAAGACAGATCGACACGGTCAGGCACCTGGTCATGTGCGAAGCAGAATTCGACAGTTCGAAGTAGGAGATCCTGCCCGATGCCAATGCGAGTCCGGTAGGTTCCGTCGGGCTCGACTGGCATGGACCCTGGTGTGAACAAGAGGTGGGCAACCGAGCCTGTATGCAGCTCATACCAGCCCGCGTCGAGAATCTGCGTCGGTCGGACACGCAGCCTCGACCCAACGGTTTCGCCACCGGGAGCTTCGGTATCCAGATCAGGCGCAACCCACAACTCCGTCTCGAACCCCATTGAGCTGCAGTCCGAGAGGCGCTTGAGCGTCATCCCGTCCGTGGCCGCGCGGTCGATGGCACCGAGCTTGCCGATTTGAAACTTATCTGCGAGCAACACGAGGTCGATGCCTGCGTCGCCGCGCCGGGCTGACGTTAGGTCCTTCGGTTCGAACCATGCTCCCACGTACCGTTGTGGCGCTGGCGAGCAGCCGCCCTCGCAGCTTCCTGCATCGGCCCGGTACGGGTTTTTTCCGCAGGCCGCCGAAAGCAGCACGGCGAATACTCGGGCGCCCGAGGCCCGGTGGCAGCCGGCGAGTCGTCTCCTCCGGAGAATGACGAGCACCGAAACGAGCAGGAGGCCGTGGCCCCCGATGCTGCTACAGCCCAGGCGGCGGCTTCCAGCGCCTGCGAACCCCCCGCCTGCGCCTGAAGGCTGTGCCGGCGACGAGCAACGCGAATCCTCCTCGGAGACGAAGCCGCCTGGCGCGATGGCCGGACAGTTGTGGCCCTGCTGGTCGTGCGGCACGCGCACCGACACGCTGGCCTGGGTTATCTCGTCTGTCGCAAGTTGCGCCTCGACTGTCACGTCGTAGGTACGCTCCATGCCCTTGCCGGAGCGCTCGGCACGGAGACAGAAGCGCTCGCCGCCGCTGAGGATGTCTGGGGAGGTGGTCCCGTCTCCGAGCGCATCGCTTGCCTCGCTCGAGGTGATGCCGACGATTCGGAATCTGGCGGCCGATGCGCACGAGTCCGCCAGTGTGGCCTTGAGGCTAGTGCCCAACTCAAAGGGAACGAACTGGTGGTTGGGCGGCCAAAGGCACGAAGGTTCGGCACGCACGTCCAAGGCAGGCCCAGGTCGCCAGTACCGGCATGCGTCGGCGAACGGCATTGTCGCGACGTCGAATACCTTGTCGGAGCTGGCGCCGAACGCCGGCGCCAAGGGCATGTTCGAGCTTCCGACGATGCCACCGATGAACACGGACGCCCTCGCCGGCAGCGCGCCGCAGTCGAGCGCCCAGCTGTGCATCGCCGCCCCCTTCACGACCGAAATGCCGTTGGTGGCGGTGACCACCTCGGTACAGTGGAGGAAGTTTCCGGAGGCATCGGCGATTCTCACGGCATCCGCCAGCGAGACGTCCGGGGCGAGCTTGGCGGGCTCGCTAAAGGTCAGCTCCACGCGGTCGGAGACGAAATCGTGCCGTGGGCAAAACTCGAGCATGGTGAGGCGCAGGCGCGGCCCCACGTGGAAACGAAGGGCAAAGGAGCCGTCGCCTCGCGGCTTCGGGAAGAAGCCCGTGGTGACCTTTTTCGCAAAGCCCGCGCCCGTGGACAGCTCGTACCAGCCCGCTGTGAGGGGCGCTCGAGGCGTCACGGCGACTCCCGGCGGAGTGTATTCGAGGGATGTGCTCGTGGCTTCGAACCGCGGTGCAATGTCGATTGGGACGGTGTCGCAGCCAGGCGGCCGACGCAGTTTCACATCAGCCACAAGAGCTGACACCGCGCTGAGTACACGCGCGTTGGGCCCGGGGTGAGCCAGCACCGTCAGCCGGAGCTCCGGCGTCGCTGACACCGAACTCTTCCCTTCGGGGAGCTCGAAATAGAACGGCGGCAACGCCCGAGCCGGCGATGACGCAGATGGCAGCTGCGCGCTGTCGAGGCCCGACGCGAATCGGTCGCAGCCTCCGAATAGCAACGCGATGGGCAAGGGCGCAGCCAGCAGAAGAGCGCGGTTCATTGAAGCACCGCCCTGACGAGGTCGCCGAAGCCAGTGAAGTCTCTGAGTGTGCGGTGGTCCGGAGTGAGGGTAACGGTATCGACGAGCCGGCCGGCGCTTTCGAGCTGCGCGAACTGCGAGTCCGCTGGCGTGCAAAAGGCGCAAAGCTCGAAGCACGCCCGAACGTTCCCGCACGGGGGAAGCTTGCAAACATGGTTGGCCTGGTCCCCCGCCACGATGAGGTCTTGGCCATGGTTGAGGCCCGTGCAGTAGCCGGTCGCCAGCGTGAACCGGTCGAGGCCGCCGTGCATCGAGCTCGCGCAGAAGCCGTCGAAAACCCCTGGGTGGCATTCCTCGCCATTGACCACGTGTCCAAACCACGCGTACTCGTCCTTGAAGCCCCCAGGGCAATGTCCCAACTCGTGCGCGATAGTGCCCGGATCAAACCAATTGCCGATAGAGAGGCGAACCCCGTTTCCGGGAGGGGCGCCAGCCAAGTTGCACGGAGGCAGGCCAATCTTCAGCGCGTCCGAGCGGTCACCAGCCCTGTCCACGAAACAGATGTCGCAAGCAGTTCCGCCGCACTTGCAGGCGTTCGCGCCCGGTCCGCTGTGGTGCAAGTCGATGCGTTCGATGACCAGTTGTCCTTCGGATGCTGTGAAGTAGATTCGCTGAGCTTCCTCAAGCGCGCTGCGCATCGCCTCGAGCTGTGCTGGGGAGACGAAGACGTTCGTCCCCGCCGTCAGTCGCCGGACCTCACGAGGCAGCGCGCGCGAATAGGAGAAGTGGAACCAGCCGGCGCCCTTCTCGGAGGTGATGGCTACGAGGAGCCGTTGGCCGGAGGTGTTGTCACTGACGCGAAGGGCTTCGTCGTTCGCGTTGGTGGCGCTGGTCTCGTTGACGGAGCGATAATCGAACCGGTCCCTCTCGGGAAGTGCGCCACGGCGGACGTACATGTCGAAGTCGGCGTCTTCGGGAAAACCGTCGAGGACGAGGTAGGTGTAGGCGAAGGAACCGTCGAGTTCGAGGAACACGGTGTCTCCCGTGCCCAAGAGAAACCCCTCGACTCGCTCCATTGGCGGCACGCGCGGGGCGACGAGGGGACCCGCTGCACCGCAGGACAGCGCGGCTCGTTGAATCCCGAAGCCACTGCTCGTCTTGTTTCCGTCGGTCGAGAAT
The DNA here is from genome assembly GCA_016191815.1 of Myxococcales bacterium. GTDB lineage: Bacteria > Myxococcota > Myxococcia > Myxococcales > Myxococcaceae > JACPVI01. The sequence continues at coordinate 543 of JACPVI010000030.1, read as the reverse complement.
CGCAGTCCAAGGGGCGAACGTTGCCCCTCCCCGTTCAAGGGGTAACGGTGACTCCCGAGCGGCACCATAGGGGGGACCCCCTCAATTCTCTCAGAAAAGCCGCCTGGGCCCACGATGAGTAGGCGATCGCCTTCTACTGTCTGAAACCTCTGGAACTCCAGCACGAGGGTGCGGATGAATCTGTTGGTGACGATGGTCCAGTGAAAGTCGATGTTGTTTGCATACTGATCGTGGTTGTTCGGGTCTCGGTCAAATCCGTTTTCCCGGTCGGAGGAAGAGAACTTGTAGTCGATGTCAACCGCCCCAACGCAGTCCAGTTGCTGAAACGGCCCGCTTCCGCACCGGAACAGGCCTTCATCCGCGACGCCATCGCCGTCGTCGTCGCAGCCGTTGCACACCTCAGCTCCCGTGCATCGACCAGTCAGCTCGCAGCCAATGGTGCAGCCCTGCGTTCCTGGGGAGCCGCACGCGGTGGTGCAGCTCACGAGCTGGGTGTCGTCGCAGATTTGGCACAGGCTCATCTGGCCGTTCGACTGGCAGAGG
>JACPVI010000032.1 GCA_016191815.1 Myxococcales bacterium | reverse complement strand
TCTCGCTGCGGCCGGCGGCCTCGTCGGTCCGCTGCTCGACGGGCCCACCAGCCCGCCTCCGCTGCTCCCTCCTCGGGCGCCAGCCTCGCTTCGGTCTCGGCGCCCTCGCGACGGCCGGGTAACCTGTTCGGTGCTCTAGGCGGTTTTTTCGAGCTGGCGCGAGCGCACCGAGACGTAGAGGGTGGGGACCAAGAGCAGGGTGAGCAGGGTGAGCGAGACGATTCCCCCCACCATCGGGGTGGCGATCCGCTTGGCCACGTCCGCCCCCGCGCCCCGGGCCAGCATCACCGGCATCAGGCCCACCAGGTTCATCCCCACCGTCATCAGCAGCGGCCGCACCCTCAAGGCCGCGCCCTCCAGCGCGCACCCCACCAGGTCGCCCACCTCGCGCAGCCGCCCCTCCCGGCTCCAGCGCTGGTAGGCCTCCTCCAGGTACACCACCATCACCGAGGCGGTCTCCGCCGCGACCCCGAGCAGGGCGATCATCCCCACCCACACCGCCACGCTGGTGTTGAAGGAGAGCGCGTGCAAGAGCCAGAAGCTCCCCACCAGCGCGAAGGGCACCGAGACCAGCACCAGGAGCATCAGCCACAGCTTGCGGAACTGGAAGTAGAGCAGCGACAGCACCAAGAGCAGCGCCACCGGCACCAAGAGCTGCATTCGCGCCTGGACGCGCTCGAGGAACTCGTACTGCCCGGTCCACCGCAGCCGATAGCCAGGAGGAAGTCGCAAGTCTCCCACCGCCTCCTTGGCGCGGCGGACGTAGCCGCCCAGGTCCTCGTCGCTGGTGTCCACGAAGACGAAGCCCACCAGGGAGCCGCTCTCGTCCTTGATCATCGGCGGGCCACTGCGCACCTCGAAGCGGCCGAGCTGGGCGAGCGGCACCTGGCGGGCCAAGGGCCCCGGCTGCTCTCCGTCCATCCGCCCTTCCCCGCTCGCCGGCGCCGGCACCAGCACCCGCTCCAGCGAGGACAGCTCGGTCCTCAGCTCCCTCGGGTAGCGCACGTTGACGGTGAAGCGCTCGCGGCCCTCCACGGTTTGGTCGATCACCATCCCCCCGATGGCGGTCTCCACCTGCGAGAACACGTCCATCAGCCTGAGCCCGTAGCGGGCGATCGCCCTCCGGTCGGGGAGGAAGTCGATGTAGGCCCCGGAAGTCTCCCGGTCGGCGAAGACGCTCCTGGTGCCGGGCACCTTCCGCAGCCGCTCCTCGAGCTTTAGCCCCACCTCTTCTATCTTCGCCAGGTCGTCCCCGTACACCTTGATGCCCACCGGGGTGCGGATGCCGGTGGTGAGCATGTCCACCCGGGCCTTGATCGGCATGGTGAGGGCGTTCTGCATCCCGGGCAGCGAGAGCGCCCGGTCCAGCTCCTCCTCCAGCCGCTCGCGCGTCATCCCCGGGCGCCACTTCCTCTCCGGGGCGAGGACAATCACCGTCTCGAACATCGACAGCGGGGCTGGGTCGGTGGCGGTCTCCGCTCTTCCCGCTTTTCCCAAGACCGTCTCCACCTCGGGGAAGCTCTTGAGGATGCGGTCCTGGAGCTGGAGCACCTGCTTCGCCTCTTCGATGGAGATGTTGGGGAGCGTCACCGGCATGAAGAGCAGCGTGCCCTCGTCGAGCGGGGGCATGAACTCCGAGCCGACCTTCAGGAACGGCCAGGCGGTGGAGAGCACCAGCACCGCCGCGAGCGCCAGCGCCCCCTTCCGGTGCCGGAGGCACAGTCGCAGGGCCGGGCGGTAGGCCGCCACCGCGGCGCGGTTGATGGGGTTTTGGGCCTCCTTGCGGATCCGGCCGCGGAGGAAGAGGACCATCAGCGCCGGCCCCACCGTCACCGAGAGCACCGCCGCCGCCACCATGGCGAACGTCTTGGCGAAGGCCAGCGGCCTGAACAGCCTGCCCTCCTGGGCCTCCAGCGCGAACACCGGAAGGAAGCTCACCGCGATGATCAAGAGGGAGCCGAAGATCGGCCTCGCCAGCTCCTTGGAAGCGGCGATGACCACCTCCTCCCTAGGCGCCGAAGGATTGGCTTCGAGCTTGCGGTGGGCGTTCTCCACCATCACCACCGTGGCGTCCACCATGTCGCCGATGGCGATGATCAGCCCGCCCAGGGACATGATGTTCACCGTCACCCCGGCGGCGTAGCTGCCGATGAACGAGGCGAGGAGCGCCAGCGGCAGGGTGACGATCGCCACCAGCGCGCTCCGGAAGTGGAGCAGGAAGATGCCGATGAAGAGCAGGACGATGGCCATCTCCTCCGCCAGGGCCTCGCGCAGGGTGCCGATGGCGCGGTCGATCAGCTCCGAGCGGTCGTAGGCGACCTGTACCTCCACTCCCTCCGGCATCGAGGGTCGAAGCTCCCGCAGCCGCTCCTTCACCCTTCCGATGACCTCGAGCGCGTTCTCCCCCGAGCGCATCACCACGATGCCGCCCACCGCCTCGCCCTCACCGTTCCACTCCAAAAGCCCGCGGCGGAGGTTGGCGCCCACCTCCACCTTCCCCACCTCGCGCACCCGCACCGGCGTACCGTCTTTGGTGACCGAGACCACCACCTCCTCCAGGTCCTCCCGGGAGCGGAGGTAGCCCAGCCCGCGGAAGACGTGCTCGCGCCCCGCCCACTCGATGACGCGGCCGCCCACGTCGGCGTTGCTCATCCGCACCGCCTCCACCACCTGGGGCAGGCCCACCCCGAAGGCGGCCAGCTTCACCGGGTCCACCACCACCTGGTACTGCCGCTCGTAGCCGCCCACCGAGGCCACCTCGGCCACTCCGGGCACCTCGGCCAAGGCGTAGCGGAGGTGAAAGTCCTGGAAGGCGCGGAGCTGCTGGAGGTCGTGCCTGCCGCTTCGGTCCACCAGGGTGTACTGGAACACCCAGCCCAGCCCGGTGGCGTCCGGCCCCAAGGAGGGCGAAACCCCCGGCGGCAGCCGCCCGGAGACCTTCGAGAGGTACTCCAGGACCCGGCTGCGGGCCCAGTAGAGGTCGGTGCCCTCCTCGAAGATGACGTAGATGAAGCTCATCCCGAACATGGAGAAGCCGCGCACCGCCTGCACCTTGGGCGCGGAGACGAATTGCGTCACCAGCGGGTAGGAAATCTGGTCCTCCACCAAGGAGGGCGAGCGGCCCATCCATTCGGTGAAGACGATGACCTGGGTGTCGGTGAGGTCGGGGATGGCGTCCAGCGGGCTGTTGCGGAGGGAGAGCGCCCCGGCCGCCGACAGCGCGAGCGCGCAGGCCAGCATCAGCCCCCGCCGCCGCGCGCACCAATCCACCGCCTGCTCGAACATCAGTGCCCCTCGTGGGGTGAAGGCCCCTCCAGCCCGCGGAGGCGGCTCTCGCTGTCGATGAGGAACTGGGCGCTGACGATGACTTGCTGGCCCTCGGAGAGACCGGAGAGCACCTCCCACCTCTCGCCGGAGAGCCGGCCAAGCTTGATCAGCCGCGGCCGGAACCTGCCGCCCTCGAGGGCGAGGTAGACGAGCTGCCTGGTGCCGGTGTCGATGACCGCTTCTCTCGGCACCCACAGCGCGCTGGTGGGCTGGGTGGGCAGCCACACCGTGGCGAAGGTCCCCGGGCGCAGCCGGCCCCGGGGGTTGTCTGCGACCAGCCGGACCTTGACCGTGCGGCTGACCGGGTCGACGGTGGGGTAGACGTAGTCGAGCCGCATCGCCACCGCCGAGCGCAGCCCCTGCACCTGCACCCGCGCCGCGCCTCCTTGGTAGAGCCGATTCACCTCGTACTCGTAGACGTCCGCCACCACCCACACCCGGGAGAGGTCGGCGATCACGTACAGCGGCACCTGTGTGCCCACGAAGTGCCCCGCCAGCACCTCTTTTTGGATGACGGTGCCGGAGGTGGGCGAGCGGAAGACGACCGCCTTCTGCGGCCCGCGCTTCTCGAAGAGGCGGACCTGATCATCCGGTACGTCCCACAGCTCCAAGCGCTTTCGGGCCACCACCGCCACCGAGGGGAGGGCCTTTCGCGATCGCAGGTACTCCTGCTGGGCCGCGTACAGCTCCGGGGAGTACAGCGAGTAGAGCGGGTCGCCCGCGGCGACTTCTTGGCCGACCGCGTTCACGTACAGCTCCTCCACCCAGCCTTCGAGCTTGGAGTGGACGTGCCGCTCGCGCGTCTCGTCGACCTGCACGATGCCGGTGGCGCGCACCTCTCCGGAGAGGGTGGCCCGCTCCACATTGGCGGTCCGGACGCCGATCAGCTGGCGGCGCTCGAGGGGAAGTCGAACTTCCGCGTAGCCCTCGGGCAGCCCGGCCTCCCGCTCCACAGGCGCCCTCCTCGCGCGCGGCGGCACCTCTTTGGCCGGAGCGGGGTGGCCCTCGTGCTGCGCCAGCGCCGGGGAGCCGAGGAGAATGGCGAGGAGGAGCAGGCGCCTCATCCGTCTGCCTCCAGGCCTCCGAGCAGCCGCTCCAGCTCGAAGCGCGTCACCTCGCGGCGCGCCACCGCCTCCAGCCGCCGGCCTTCCAGCTGCTGGAGCGCCTGGACGGACTCGAGGAGCCTCAGAAACTCGCCGCCACCGGAGAGGTACTCCGCCTCGGAGGAGGCCACCGTCTCGCGGATCCGCACCAGGGCGAAGCGCTCCAGCGCCTCCAGCGCCAGCTCGCTCGCCCTCGCGCGCCCGAACGCCATCCGAAGCTCCGCCTGAGTCATCGCGGCCATCGCCTCCACGTCCCTCTCCGCGCGGTGGGCCATCGCCTCCGCCATCGCCAGCTCGTTGGCCTGGCGGTCGAACCACCACAGCGGCAGCGTCACCATCAGCTCCCCGCCGAATGAGTCCGGCGCCATCCCCAGCCGCTGCTCGTAGAAGGCGCTCACCATCGGCATCGGCAGGACCATCCGCCTGGCGAGCTGCACCTTGGCCTTGGCCTCCTGGAGCACCGCCCGCATCGCGCGCAGCTCCGGGCGGCGAGACGAGGACTCCAGCACCGCCTCCAGCTCCGGGAGTGGGCTTCTCGGCGGGAGCCTGGGCGCGCCCACCGCCTCCTCGGAAGGCCGGCCGCGGAGCACGTTGAGCATCGACTCGACGGCGGGGCGCTCGGCCAGCAGCGAGTCGCGCTCCGCCCGCATCGAGGCCAGCTCCGCCTCCGCCCGCAACAGCTCGTGGTGGGCCATCCCCAGCCCGGCGGCATAGCGGCCCTTGGCCGAGTCGCGCATCCGCTCGAGGGTGGCGAGCTGCCGCTCGAGGATGGATTGCATCTCTCGGCTCATCCACAGCTCGTAGAAGGCCGACACCGCCTGGGCGCGGGCGTCCCATTCGGCTCGCCGGAGGCTCGCCTCGGAAGCGGAGGCGCTCGCCCCCGCGGCCTCCTTGGCCCACTTCCTTCGGCCGAAGAGGTTGAGCGGCTGGGAGAGCCGATAGGTGACCATCGGCATCAGCTCCTCCGCGCCTTTTCGGAGCGGCAGCTCCTCCACCATCACCGAGCCCAGGGCGTCCTCCCAGGCGCCGGCGGCGGCGACTTTGGCCCGGGCCGCGTCCAGCTCGGCGCGCTGGACCAACACCCGCGGAGAGCGGGCGGAAACCTCCCGGAGCAGGGCCTTAAGCTCCAGCGGAGCCTCGGTGGCCCCCAGGGTGAGCAGGAGGAGCGCGCACGCCATAGGCAAGTCCAGCCGGGCCGGGGCCGATTCATTCGCCGGGGCCGCGCGGAGGAAGATGTGCACGAAGGGAGGCGGGGCCTACGCGTACCCGGGCGCGGACTGCCGTCCGTCGCCGGCACTGCTCCGACGCCCCGGTCCGCGGAGTTTCCGGGGGATAGCGCTGGCCCGTCTGCTGCAGTGAGCCCACCCGAAACAGGAGAGCCCAATGCGAGCTGTCGCCCCTTCGACAGAATCGACCGTTTTCCAGCCCGAGGAGCCGACCCGGCCTCACGCCAGCTACACCGTGAAGCCCGGAGATTCGCTTTCCAAGATCGCGATGCGCCTCTCCCGCCAGGGAGTGCCCGGAGGCTGGAGGAACATCCTGGGCAAGCTGATCGAGCTGAACCCGGAGGTTTCGGATCCGGACCTCATCCGCGCAGGCGCTACTATCCGGGTGCCGCCCGCTCCCCGGCCCGCGCGGGCAAGCCAGCCCCGCACCGAGCCCTGGCGGGGAGAGCCCGAGCCGCCGCGGGTCCGCTCGGCTGGCGGAGCCGCCAACAGTCCGGCGCTCGCCGCCGGCTCACTCGCGGCGATGGACCCGAAGCGGCTCTCCAGGACCCAGCTCGTTCCCGCCTCAGGCTTCTTCCGCGAGGATGGCCGCCCCTTCCCGGTGTCGAAGGACGGAGCTCCGCGCTACGCCCAGGCGGATGCGGAGTGGGCCAATGTCTCGATGGGAAATGCTGGGCGCAGCCTCGCCCGGAGCGGATGCGCCCTCACCTCGGTGGCGATGGCGCTCTCCAAGCTTTCAGGCGAAACCATCACCCCTTCGCGGCTCGATGCGCACCTCGACTCCGCTGGCGGCTACTCGGGCAACGCCATCGTCTGGGGCAAGGCCGGAGAGGTCACCGCCTCGCCTTTCCTGGTACAGAAGAGCACCGTCTGGAACATTCAGTCCGTCGACGCCGAGCTTCTCGCCGGGCGGCCGGTGGTGATCGGAGTGGACTACAAGAAGGGCGCGAGCGGCGGCAATTCGGGCACCGACCACTGGCTCTGCCTCACTCGGAAGGAGCGGCAAGGGACCGACGATGTGTACTTCGCCAACGACCCCCGCGACGGCTCCGAGGTGAGGTTGAAGAAGGACCAAGAGGGCAAGCTGGTCGAGGACACCATTCTCACCCGCGGGCGGGACGCCTACCGGACCAGCGGCGAGCAGGTCACCTTCCTCCCAGCCTAGGGGCAGGTCTTCAAGCCCAGCAGGGAAGGCCCTCCCTCGGCCAGGATCGGTGGCCCTAATAGTCACGAGTGACTACATGTTCAACCCCAGGGAAGACATCGCGCCTGAGCAATGGTGTGACCTGCGAAAGACGGGTGTGATGCCGGAAGTCACAACGCGCGCACCCCTTGGCGCGCAAGGCTGCGATGCAAGAAGGGCGCGTCTTTGGCGCGGAGCGTGCTAAGGGTCGCGCCGTGATGGCCGCCAGATTGGCGCTCCTCTTCCTCGCGCTGACGAAGCCGGCACTTGCCGCAAGCCTCTCGATCGAGGACGCCAAGCGGGCCGCGGTGGCCAGGAGCATCGCGGTGGCCGAGGCCGAATCCGAGCTGCGCGCGGCGGAGGGCGCCCTCGCGCAGGCGGCGCTCTTGTTGCGCGAGAACCCCGAGGTGGAAATCGGCTACAGCTCGGACGCCTTCTTCGCCCGGGAGAGGGAGGCCGACTTCGAGCTGTCCCTCTCCCAGAGCTTCGAGATGGCCGGCCAGCGGGGCGCCCGGCGGGAGGCGGCGAGACTTCGGAAGGAAGCGGCGGCAGCGCGGCTCACCCAGGCGCGGGCGGATGCAGAGGCAGCCTCGGTTTCCGCCTACGGCCGGCTCTCCGTCGCTGAACGCCGGCTGGGAATCGCCCGCGACGCCGAGAAGCTGGCGGTGGCCGCGGCGGAGGCGGCCGAGAAAAGGCTCGAGCGCGGAGACGTCTCCGAAGTGGATGCCTCCCTCTTGGCCGCCGATGCCGCCCAAATGCAGGCGCAGGTCCAGGCCTTCGCCTCCGAGCGGGAGGAGGCCCGAGAAGCCCTGGCCAGCGCCATGGGCACCCACCTCCCGGAGGACTTGGAGCTTTCCGGGCCGGTCCCCGCGCCGGAGTCCTCGGAGCTGGCCGCTTTGGGCGAGGTGGGCTCGCTCGCCCAGGTGCGCGCCCGGCAATTGGAGGCCTTGGGCCACAAGGCCGAGCTGGACCTCGCCAAGAGGTCCGTGGTCCCCGACGTGACTGTCTCGGTCGGCTATGGAGAGGAACGGGCCAGCCTGGACTCGCCCGTCGGCCGCCTCGAGGACCAGGACCGCCTGTTGGGCATGCGGCTCACCATTCCCTTGCCCCTGTGGAACCGGAACAAGGAGGAGATTGCCCGAGCCAGCGCCGCCAGCGCCGCCGCCGAGCGAAAGGCGGAGGCGGCCCGCGAGCTGGCACCTGTCCGGCTCAGCGCGGCGGCGAAGCGGGCGCAGCTCGCGCTCGAGGCCGAGCGGCGGCTCTCCAAGGTGCTCCCCCGAATCAACCGCTCGTTGGAGACGGTGCAGCAGGCCTTCGAGCGCGGCCAGCTCAGCTTGGCGGAGCTCTTGCTCAAGCGAGACGCGCTGCTCAAGGCACGCTTTACGGCCCTCTCTGCCGAGTTGGAGAGAGTGCTGGCGGTGGCCGAGCTTTCGCGGCTCCGCGCTCGGGCCGAAGCTGGGGAGAACCCTCGATGAAAACCCTCGCCGCCTGCCTCGTCCTCGCACCCTGTCTGGCCCTCGCCCACGGAGGCGAGGAGCACCAGCACGAGGAGGAGGCGCCCCCTCTCTCCTTCAGCGCCTCCAGCGGCGGCTCCTTCGAGGTGGCCTCCGCCGCCTACGAGCTGGTGGTGAAGAGCGCCCCGGAGGGGAAGGGGGTCTCCTTCACCGCCTTCCTCTCAGACTTTCGCACCAACGAGCCTTTGCGGAAGGCGGAGGTCACCCTGGAGCTTCTGGGCTCGGAGCCTTTGAAGGTGAAGCTCGAGGAGAGCGCCTCCGCCGGGCTGTACCGAGGCGTCGCCAGAGTCTCTCCCGACGCCACGGTGGACGTCATCGCCCAGGTGCGCACCTCCACCGCGGTGGACCTGTTCACGGTGAACGGGTTTGCCCTGCACCCCGAAGCCAAAGAGGCGGCGGAGGCGCACGGCCGCCCCCGCACCCTCTGGCACCTGCTGCTCGGCATCGCGGTGCTCGGCACCGCCGCCATCGTCTACCTCTCTACCCGGAGAGGCTCGGCCGCGGTGGTGGTGCTGCTCGCTGGCCTCACCGGCACTGCCCGCGCCCACGGCGGCGAGGAGCATCAGGAAGAGCACCACGAGGAGCCGCGCGCCACCGCCCCCCAGGCGGGGGCCATCCACTTCCCCAAGGAAGCCCAGTTCCTCCTCGGGGTGCGCACCTTGCCGGCGGCGCCCAGGCAGCTCCAGGCTCGCCTCAAAGTCTTGGGCCGGGTGGTCCCCAGGGCCGACGGACACGCCGAGCTGCGCGCGCCCCAGCCGGGGAGGGTGGTGGCGATCGGCGGCAAGCTCCCGGTGATTGGGGACCGGGTCAAGGCGAGTCAGGCGCTCTTTGCGATCGAGCAGGCGCTCGGCGCCACCGAGCGCAGCGAGCTCACCACCCGCTCGGTCTCCGCCTCGGCGGCGCTGCGCCAGGCCAATGCCCGCTTGGTCCAGGCGGAGCAGGAGCTGGCGCGGCTCAAGTCCTTGCCCGGCATCGCCTCGGAGCGCGAGCTGCGCGCGGCGGAGGTCGCCCTGGAGGTGGCCCGGGAGGAGCGAAACCGCGCCCGCGCCGAGGTGGAGCTGTACCAGAGCTCCCCCGGGGGCCTCGGCCGGCAAGTCATCGCCTCCCCGCTGGAGGGAGTCGTGGTGGAGGCGCACATCTCCGCCGGAGAGCAGGTGAGCACCGAGCGGATGCTGGTGCGGGTGGTGGATCTCTCCCGGCTGTGGATCCAGGCGGAAATCTACGAGCGCGACCTGCCCCTGGTGGCGCAGAACACCGGCGGGCTTCTCAAGGTGGAGGGCTACCCCAAGGAGTTGTTCGAGGCGCGGCTGTTTCGTTCCGGCCAGGCGGTGAACGAGACCACCCGGACCGCCACCACCCTCTTCGAGCTGGAGAACCCGGACGCCAAGCTCAAGGTGGGGATGCTGGGCGAGCTGGCGGTGGCGCTGGGCGAGGCGGAGGCGTCCCTCTCGGTGCCCGACTCGGCGGTGGTGGAGCAGGAGGGGCGGAGGTTCGTCTACGTCCACACCGCGCCGGAGTGGTTCGAGCCCCGCGAGGTGAGGCTCGGCCGCCGCGACGGAGCGCAGGTGGAGGTGTTGGCCGGGCTCTCTCCCGGAGAGCGGGTGGTCACCGAGGGCGCCTATTCCATCCGCACCGCGGCGCGCTGAGGGACGGCCATGTTCAATGCCATCGTCTCCTTCGCGCTGAAAAACCGGCTCCTGGTGGTGGCGGTCGCTGCGCTCCTCACCGTGGTCGGGGCCAAGGTCACCTCCGAGCTTCCGGTGGACGTCTTGCCGGACCTGAACCGTCCCACGGTGACGGTGATGACCGAGGCGGGGGGCCTCTCGCCGGAGGAGGTGGAGACCCTGGTCACCCGCCCCCTGGAGCTGGCGATGGCCGGCACCGCGGGAGTGCAAAGGGTCCGCTCCAGCTCCGGCATCGGGCTCTCCATCCTCTGGGTGGAGTTCGGCTGGGGCGCGGACATCTACCTCGCCCGGCAGCAGGTGGCCGAGCGGCTGCAGGCCGTCTCCGAGCTGTTGCCCGATGGCATCCGGCCGATGATGGGGCCGGTCACCTCCATCATGGGAGAGATTCTCCTGGTGGGGCTCTCCTCGAAGGACGGTCGCACCTCTCCGATGGAGCTGCGGAGCCTGGCCGACTGGGTGGTGAGGCCCCGCCTCACCTTGCCGGGGGTGGCGCAGGTCATCCCCATCGGCGGGGAGGTGCGGCAGTTCCAGGTGCTGGTGGATCCGCGCAAGCTGGCCGCCTTCGGGCTGACCCTGGAGGAGGTGGAGAAGGCCGCCCAGCTCTCGCAGATGAATTCCACCGGCGGATTCTTGGACCGGAAGAGCCAGGAGTACCTGGTGCGGAACCTGGCGCGCACCGCCCGGGTGGAGGAGATCGCCGAGACGGTGGTGGCGGTGCGGGAAGGGCTGCCGGTCACCCTGCGCGAGGTGGCCGAGGTCCGGGAGGGGCCGAAGGTGAAGCGCGGGGACGCCGGGGTGAACGCGGCGCCGGCGGTCATCCTCTCGGTGCAGAAGCAGCCCGGGGAAAACACCGTCACCCTCACCCGCAGGCTGGAGGCAGAGCTTTCGGAGCTGAAAAACGCCCTCCCGGAGGACGTCCGGACCACCGTCCTTTTCAAGCAGGCCAGCTTCATCGAGGCCGCCATCGGGAACGTGGAGGAGGCGCTGCGCGACGGGGCGTTGCTGGTGGTGATCGTCCTCTTCCTCTTCCTCCTCAACTTCCGCACCACCGCCATCACCCTCACCGCCATTCCGCTCTCCTTCGTCATCACCGCGGTGGTGATGAAGGCGTTCGGCTTCTCCATCAACACCATGACCTTGGGCGGCCTGGCGGTGGCGATCGGCGAGCTGGTGGACGACGCCATCGTGGACGTGGAGAACGTCTTCCGGCGGCTCCGGGAGAACGCCAAGCTCCCCAAGGAGAGCCGGCTCTCCCAGCTCCGGGTCGTCTTCAACGCCTCGATCGAGGTGCGAAGCTCGATCGTCTTCGCCACCATCATCGTGGTGCTGGTGTTCCTGCCGCTCTTCGCCCTCTCCGGCATCGAGGGGCGGCTGTTCGTCCCGCTGGGGGTGGCCTACATCGTCTCCGTCCTCGCCTCGCTGCTGGTGTCCATCACCGTCACCCCGGTGCTCTGCTCGCTCTTGTTGGGCAAGGCGAAGCTCCTCGAGCGCGGGGATGGGCCTTTGGTGCGCTGGCTCAAGAAGTGGGACGAGCGGCTCTTGCGCGTCTCCCTGCGGCACTCCAAGGCGGTGATCGGCATCGCGGCGATGCTGGTGCTCTCCGCGCTCCTCACCGTGCCCTTGATGGGCCGGGAGTTCCTCCCCGAGTTCAACGAGGGGACGGTGACCGTCAACGTGCTCGCCCCCCCGGGGACTTCGCTCTCCGAGTCCAACCGGCTGGGGACCTTGGCCGAGCGGCTGCTCCAAAAGGTCCCCGAGGTCGTCTCCACCGGGCGCCGCGCCGGCCGCGCCGAGGCCGACGAGCACGCCGAGGGAGTCCACTACACCGAGATCGACGTCGACCTCCGGCACTCGGGGCGCTCGCGCTCGGAAATCCTGGGAGACCTCCGGGCCCGGCTCTCCACCGTGCCCGGAGTGGTGGTGAGCATCGGCCAGCCCATCTCTCATCGGATCGACCACCTCCTCTCCGGGGTGCGGGCGCAGGTGGCGATCAAGGTCTTCGGCCCGGAGCTTCCCGAGCTGAGGGCCAAGGCGGAGGAGATTGAACGGGTGGTCCGCGCGGTGCCGGGGGCGGTGGACGTCCTGGTGGAGAAGCAGGTGCTGATTCCCCAGGTCCAGGTGCGGATCAACCCGGAGCAGGCCAAGCGCTTCGGAGTGGCGCCGGGCGCGCTGGCGGAGGCCCTGGAGACCGCCTTCGGCGGGAAGGTGGTGGGGCAGGTGGTGGAAGGCCAGCGCACCATCGAGCTGGTGGTCCGCTACCACGAGGAGGCCCGGGCCGACCCGGAGGCCCTCCGCCGCGCCTTCGTGGACGGCGCCCAGGGCAAGGTGCCGCTCGAGCAGCTGGCCCTGGTAGTGGAAGGCTCCGGACCCAACCTCATCAACCGGGAGAACGCGGAGCGGCGCATCGTGGTCTCGGCCAACGTGGCAGGGAGGGACCTGGCCTCGGTGGTGCGCGACATCAAGGAGCGGGTGGCCGCCCAGGTGAAGCTCGGCCCGGAGTACCACCTGGCCTACGGGGGCCAGTTCCAGAGCCAGGAGGAGGCGAGCCGGACCATCGGGCTGCTCTCCATCGTGGCGCTGGCCTTGATGATCGCCGTGCTCTACGCGCACTTCGGCTCGATGCGCATCGTGGCCCAGGTGCTGATCAACATCCCCCTGGCGCTGATCGGCAGCGTGGCGGCGGTGATGCTGAGCGGCGGCGTGCTCTCGATGGCGACGCTGATCGGCTTCATCACCCTCTGCGGGATCGCCTCGCGCAACACCATCATGATGATTTCCCACTACATCCACCTGGTGCGCGAGGAGGGGGAGGTGTTCGGCGAGCGAATGATCATCCGCGGCTCGCTCGAGCGGCTGGTGCCGGTGCTGATGACCGCCTTCACCGCGATGCTGGCGCTCATTCCGCTGGCGATGGCCGCCGGGCAGCCGGGGAAGGAAATCCTCTACCCGGTGGCGGTGGTCATCCTCGGCGGGCTGGCCAGCTCCACCCTTTTGGACATCGCGGTCACCCCCGCCGTCTTCTACAAGTTCGGCGGCCCCGCGCTGGCGGCGATGCTCGAAAAGCACCGCCGCGACCCATTCGACTTGCCCTCCCAGGAGGCACCCCGTGAGACCGCTGCCGCTTGAGCTTGCCCTCGCCACCACCGCGCTCCTCTTCGCCGGGGCGTGTACCCGGGACGAGAAGCGCGCGGTGCCCGAAGACGCGGGAGCCACGCTCTCCGCCCTCCCCGAGCCGCGGCACGGAGGCCAGGTGGAGCGGACCAGCTTCGGGGCCGCGGAGCTGGTCGACGGCGAAGACGGCGCTCTCTCGCTCTACCTGCGCGCGCCCAACGGTGCCGAGCTGCCCGCGGTGGGGACCACCGCCAGCCTAAGGGTGGCCCTCCAAGACCTCCCGGAGCTGCCCTTCGCCGCGGAGGGCAACCGCTTCTTCGTCAAGGTGCCAGGGGGAAGCGAGCGCGGCACGGTGGTGGTGATCCTCAAGCGGGAAGGCAAGACCGAGCTGGTGCGCTTCTCCGGGTCGAGCGCGCAGCTGCAACATCACCAGGCGGCGCGGAAGAGCCGGGAGCCCGGGCTGGACGAGCTGTTGGTGCACGTCACCGACTCCACCTGCCTCCTGCGGGGAGAGGACAAGAGCCACGACCACCGCCAGTGCGCCATCCGCTGCATCAACGGCGGGGCGGCGATCGCCCTCGTGGAGAAGGGCAGCGGCTCCATTCACGTGGCCCTGGCGCCTCCCGGGCAATCGGTGAAGGACCTCCTGTTGCCGCACGTGGGCTCGGACCTGATGGTCCGCGGCCACAAGCGGACCCAGGGCGGCTCGCAGTTCTTCGAGGTGCGGGAGGTGTTTCCCTCGCACGACCACGCCTCCATCTTCGGCGGGGCGGTGGGGATGGCGGGAGACCTCCACATCGAGGTGCTGGCGCTCAGGGCGGGCGAGGTGCGGGTGTACCTGAGCGACGACTTCCGCAGGCCGGTCGACGTGCGCGGGGTGAAGGGGGAGACCGAGGTCCGCGCCGGCAAGGGCGAGCTGGTCATTGCCAAGCTCCAGCCGGAGACCTCCGGACGCTACCTCGTCGGGAAGGTGAAGCCCCTCCCCGCCGAGCCAGCCGAGGTGACCGCACGCCTGGAGCTGGGAGAGCTGGGCACCAAGTACGGAGTTCCGGGCGCGGGGATCGAGGACTACTTCATGACCTTCGTGGTGGACCCCTTGGACAGCTCCGCCGAGCCGCCCACCCGCACCCAGGGCAAGGGCGGGGCGCCGGAGGTGCTCATCGAAGTGCAGGGAGGCTACTCGCCATCCTCGATTCGCCTCCCGAAGGGGGTGTCCACCAAGCTGCGCTTCTTCCGGAAGGACTCCGGCGAGTGCTCCCGCGAGGTGCTCATCCCGGAGCTGGGAATCAGGGCCGAGCTGGCGCCGCTGGGCGAGACGGTGGTGGAGGTCCGCCCGGAGAAGGCCGGCAAGTACGCCTTCAGCTGCGGGATGAAGATGTTGAAGGGAGAGCTGGTGGTGGAGTGACCGCCAGCAGCGCCTCCAGCAGGTCGTCAATCTCTGCCTGGCTGCGGATGAAGAACCCGGCGCGCGAGTCGCGGTGGGCTCCCACCCGGACGCCGATCAGCCCCGGCCCGCCCAGCGCGAAGACGTCTTCGTCGGTCTCGTCGTCGCCCACGTAGAGCGCCGTCTCGGCCCGGAGCCGCGACCGCGCCTGCGCCAGCGCCTCGCCCTTGGTGGGCGCACCGTTCGGCAGCACGTTCACCACCATCTTCCCCGGCACCAGCCGGGCGCCCGCGAGCGAATGGGCGGCCCGCTCGATGGCCTCTCGCGCCGCCTCTTTGTTTCGGCAACGCCGGTAGTGCAGGGCGAGCGAGAAGAGCTTGTCCTCCAGCTCCACCCCCGGAAGCCTGCGCAGGGAAGCCTCCAGCGAAGCGCGCCAGCCTTGAATTTCCTCGAGGAAGCGGTCGCTCGCCATCCACGGCTCGATGCCGTGGTTTCCCACCACCTCGGCGAAGCCTATCCCGCGCACCCGCTTGAGCGCGTCGGCCTGGGCGCGGCCGGAGATGAGCACGCAGGGCCTTCTTCGGGCGAGCTGGCCCAACAGCTCCCGGGTCGACTCGCCCATCGCGGCGCGCTCCGGCTGGGAAACGATGGGGGCGAGGGTGCCGTCGAAGTCGAAGCCCAAAAGCACGCGCCCGGCGGCGAGCGGGCCGAGGGCGCGGAGGTTGTTCTTGGAGAGCAGGTATCTCATCCGCCCACCGCCGCGGCCGAGAGGTGGTCGGAGAGGCGGCCGGTGAGCCGGTCGCGCCTGCGCAGGCGGGCGGCGTCGGCCAGCATCCGCCCCGCCCAACGGTACACGTTGAACTCGGCGACGAAGGTCCGCATCGAGCGCATCCGCTCGCGCTGCTCGGCCAAGGACATCTCCAGGGCGGTCTTCAGCGCCGCGCTCGCCTCGTCCAAGTCATAGGGGTTGACGATCAAGGCCTCGGTCATCTCCCGCGCCGCCCCGGTGAACTGGCTCAGCACCAGCACTCCGCGCTCGTCGTCACGGGCGGCCACGAATTCCTTCGCCACCAGGTTCATCCCGTCGTGCAGGCTGCTCACGTAGCAGAGGTCCGCGGCCCGGTAGTACCGGAACACCGCCGGCGGCTCGTGGTGCGCCCTTTTCAGGATGACCGGCCGGTAGCCGCCCTGGCCGAAGCGCTGGTTGATTCGCTCCGCCAAGGACTCCACCGCCTCGTTGAGTTGCTGATACCTCGGGATGGCCGTCCGGCTGGGGGCGGCGAGCTGGACGAAGGTGAACTTCCCGCGGAAGCTCGGGAAGCGCTCCAACAGCCGCTCCACCGCGAGGAGCCGCTCCTCGACTCCCTTGGTGTAGTCCAGCCGATCGACTCCCACCCCGAGCAGCGCGTCGGGCGGGAGCCTAAGCTCCTCCAGCAAGGCGGCCCGGCAGTCCGCGGCGGGAGGAGCGTCGGAGAGCCAGCGGATCGGCCACTCCACCGAGATGGGGTAGGGCCGGATGAGGGTGCTCCTCCCCTGCTGCACCACCGCGCTCTGCTCCCGGTCGATCCGCGACTCCAGGTAGCAGTCCACCGTCTCGATGAAGTTGTTGCAGTGGAACTGGGTGTGGAACCCGAGGATGGAGGCGCCCAGCATCCCCTCCAAGAGATCGTCCCGCCAGGGGCAGATGCCGAAGCGCTCCGAGTTCGGCCAGGGGATGTGCCAGAACATGAGGACGGTGGAGCGCGGCAGCCGCTCGCGGATCATCCGCGGCGCGAGGGCGAAGTGGTAGTCCTGCACCAGGACGATCGGATCCTCCGAGTCCACTTCCTCGCACACCGCCTCGGCGAACTTCTGGTTCACCGCCTCGTAGTGGCGAAAGTCCGCGCTGCGGAACACCGGCCGGGCGTGGGCGATGTGGCAGAGGGGCCAGAGCCCCTCGTTGGAGAAGCCGTAGTAGTAGCCGCGCTCCTCCTCGGGAGAGAGCCACACCCGCCTCAGCAGGTAGGACTCCTCGCCCGGCGGCACCTTGAGCCTTCCTTGCCCGTCGGCGGACTGCCGGTCGGCGTTCCCGCTGCCGTGGGCGATCCACACCCCGGAGCAGGCGCGCATCACCGGCTCCAGGGCGGTGACCAGGCCGCTCGCCGGGTGGAGCACTTGCACCTCTCCCGAGGCCGCGCGCTCGTGGATGTAGGGCTCGCGGTTGGCCAAGATCACCACCTTCTCCCCGTGCAGGTGGCGGACGAGCGCCTGCTTGAGCCTTGCGGGATTCCAGGCTCCGCCCTCGCGGTCGGTCTCCTTCTCCTCCACGATGCGCTCCACCAGCTCTCTCACGTCCCTCAGGATGGGTTGAAACTCCGGGCGCTCCTTGCCGCCCTTGAGAAAGCGCCTCAGCTCATCGCTCCAGCTCCTCCAGGAGAGCCGGGCGGCCACCACGGTGAGCGCCGAGGCGGCGGCCGCGAGGAAGGCGAAGGCCAAGAGGAGGAACTTCTGTGCCTCCGCCTCCCTCCGCTCCACGAAGCTCAAGTCGTGCAACAGCACCACGAAGCCCAGGGCCCTCTCTGCGTCCACCACCGGGATCGCGCTCACGTGCACCGCCCCGTCCGGCAGCGCCGCCGACTCCTTGTAGGCGGCCCAGGCGGAGGGAGGCGCGTCGGCCGATGGGCGCAGCCTGGGGCCTAGCTGCTGGCAGGAGAACTGCGCCGGCATCTCCGAGGAGCTGGCCAAGGGCGTCGCCTCCTTGGTGCAGGCGGCCGCCGCCAGCACCCGCTCGTCATGGGCGAGGTCGGCCAATAGCTCCCCAAGCTCGTCGGGGCGGTCCCACCTGGAGGCGAGGATCCGGCGCGTCGCGGTCACCGCGGCCTCGGCCCTGGAGCTCAAGTCCTTGTCGAACCATTCGCGGGTGCGCCGCTGCACCCAGACCGAGGCGCCGTAGGTCAACAGCGCCAGCCCGAGGACGAGGGCCACTCCGAAGCGGACCGCCCGGGACATGCGGGGAGATCAGCACGGATAATTTTGAGCACCAACTAGATTCGGCCACCCTGTCGGGTGGCGGGGCGCCGGAGGCTGGCGCTCGCCCGGAGAGCGTGCTCAATTCCACTCCAGGAGGGGAAGGTCCGGCCGGGCTCGAGGGGCGAGCTCTTGCCTCCCTCAGCTCTCCGGCTCTCCCGAGCCTCGGAAACGCGCCGGCTCCAGTCCGTAGCGCTTGAGCTGCCGGTGGAGCGTCTCCCGCGCCATTCCGGCCGATTCGGCCGCCCGAGTCACCGAGCCGCGGTGCGCCTCCATCAGGCTGTGGAGGTAGCGCCGCGCCGCCTGGTCCTGCGCCTGCTTGAGGGCGTCGCGGAACGTCATCGCCGAGGGGAGCGGGTGCTCCCTGGCTTCCCGAGCCAACTCGGGAGGGAGGTCTCCCAGGCGGATTTCGCTCCCCTCGCAGAGCGCGGCGGCCCGCTGGAGCACGTTTTCCAGCTCGCGCACGTTTCCCGGCCAACCGTAGGCCACCAAGGCCTCCATCGCCTCGGCGGCGACAGCGCGCGGGCCCTTCCCCTCGCGTCGGCGAAAGCGCTCCAGGGTGGCCGCGGCCAGCGCCGGGAGGTCCTCGCGCCGGTCGCGCAGGGGCGGAAGCCGGATGGGGAAGACGTTCAGCCGGTAGAACAAGTCCTCGCGGAAGCGCCCCTCTCCAATCCGCTCCCGCAAGTCCACGTTGCTCGCGGCCACCACCCTCACGTCGATGCGCCGGCTCTCGGTCTCGCCCACCCGGCGCACTTCTCTCTCCTGGAGCGCCCGGTTCAGCTTCACCTGCATCGGCAGCGGCAGCTCCGACACCTCATCGAGGAACAGCGTGCCTCCAGAGGCGGCCTCGAACAGCCCCACCCGGTCCGAGGCGGCGCCGCTGAACGAGCCCTTCGCGTGGCCGAACAGCTCGGACTCGAGGAGCTCGCTCGGAATGGCGCCGCAGTTGACCGCCACGAAGGGGCCCTCCTTCCGCGCCGAGGCGGCATGCAGCGAGCGGGCGGCCACCTCCTTGCCGGTGCCGCTCTCCCCCTGGAGCAGTACCGTCAGCTCGGTGGCGGCGGCCTTGGCCAAGAGCCCGAACACCCTGCGGGCGGCGGCGCTCGTCCCTTGCATCTGCCCGAAGCCGGAAGAAGCGAGGTACTTCTGCTCCAGCTCGCTCGCGGTGTGGCGCAGCCTCCGGCGCTCCAGCGCCCGCTCCACCCGCAGCCGGGCCTGATCCGGCTCGAACGGCTTGGTGAGGAAGTCGAAGGCGCCCCCGCGCATCGCCTCCACCGCCCGCTCCACGGTGGCGTAGGCGGTCACCACCACCACCTCGGTGCCGGGGGAGAGCTTGGAGGCAGCGGCCAAGACCTGCAATCCGTCCACCCCAGGCATCTTGAGGTCGGTCACCACCACGTCGAAGGCGCCATGGGGCAAGAGCGCGATGGCGCGCTCGCCGTCCAGAGCGGTGGCTACCAGGTGGTCGGGCTCGAGAATCCTCCTCCACAGCCCGAGGATGGCCTCCTTGTCGTCCACTACCAGGATGCGGCCGCCCTTCACCTCGGACCTCCCGCGGGGAGCCTCAAGATGAAGCGGGCGCCGCCCTGGGGGAGGTTGTCCGCCTCGATGGTGCCCAGGTGCCCCTGGGCGATGGCCAGCGAGACGGCCAGCCCCAGCCCGACGCCTTGGGGCTTGGTGGTGAAGAAGGGCTCGAACAGGCGCGAGCGCGCCTCGGGGGGGAGGCCGGGGCCGTCGTCCTCCACGCACAGCTCGACGCTTCCGTGCGCCGCTCGCCCGCTCAGCCGGACGTGGCCCTTCTCGCCGGCGGCCTGCTGCGCGTTCCGGAGCAGGTTGGCCACCACCTGGGTGAGCCGGTCCGGGTCTCCTCGCATCGGAAGCGCCGGAAGGGCCACCTCCACTCGCGCGGCCGCGCCCTCGAGTGCGCCGCTCTCCTGCCGGCGGACCACTTCGCCAGCGAGGGAGCCCAAGTCGATGGGCTCGCAGCGCTGGTGTTGCCCCTCGCGGGCGAGGGACAACAGCTCGGAGACAATCTGCTGGCAGCGCGTCACCTCTTCGCCGATCACTCTCAGGTCTCGGGCCAGCTGTGCGGGGGCGGACTTCTGGAGCAGCCGCGCGTAGCCCAGCACCACGGTGAGCGGGTTGTTCAGCTCGTGGGCCACGCCGGCGGCGAGGCGGCCCAGCGAGGCGAGCTTCTCGGCGGCGAGCAGTCTCTCCCGGTCCTCCTTGAGGCGGGCCGCCATCTCGTCGAAGCGGGCGGACAGCTCCCCCAGCTCGTCCTTGGTCCCAAGGCCAATGCGGGTGGTGAGGTCTCCTTCTCCCACTCGCCGGGCGCCCTCGCCCAATCGCCGCAGCGGCCGCACCACCGAGCGCACCACGAACGCTCCCACCAGCGCGGCCAGGCCGACCGCCACCGCGAACAGCCCCAGGGTGAGGCCCCGGGCGAATCTCACCTTGGCGGCGGCGGCGGCGCGGGCCCGCTCCACCCGATCCGTGGAGGCGGCCTCCAGGAGGGAAACTCGGGAGACGATTTCCTCCACCGCGGCCTCGGCGCGCTCGTGCTCGGCGCGCACCTTGGCCCAGTCCTGGGCTTCGATGCCGGGGACTATCTGGTGGCGGAAGACGAGGTCGAGCTGCACCGCCGCCTCAAAGATGCGCTCCAGATGGGGCAGGTCCTCCAAAGGGGCGGACGCCCTGGCCTTGGAGAGCTCGGCCCGCGCGGCGTCGCTGGCCAAGAAGTAATGCTCGAGGTGAGTGCGGTCTCCGCGGACGATGGTGTGCGCCTGGTGGATGTACTGCTCGCGCACCGCGCTCGCCAGGCGAAGCCAGGTCCTCGCCCACTCCTCGTCGCGCTGCACCTGATCCAGCGCGGAGAGCACCCCCGCCTGGGCCCCGGCGGAGAGCGCGATGGCGGCGGCGAAGGCCACGATGACCGCGGCGAAGGCGGAGATGATCCGGCCGCTCACTCCCAGCTTCATGCCGAGCAACCTAGCCCAGGAGAAGTACGCGCGCCGCGCCCGCTCGCCCGTGGTGCCGGCCGCCGAGGGCTGCCTCTGCTCGGGCGCCGGGAGGGCCGCTGCCGAATGTCGCCATCCCCGGGGCGGGCTACGTCGAGTACTGGCTGGACGTCCCTTGGTACGAGGACGGCGCGTACGGTCTGATCGCCGCGAAGGACGCGGCGGACGCGACTGCGAAGGTGAAGGCGCTGGAGCCCTCGCCGCCCGAGCACGTCATCCCGAACGGGAACGTCCCCGCCGCGATGACCCAGCCCATCCTCCGACGTCGAAAGGCTCTTGGGCCGGCGCGCAGCTGCTCCTGCTACGAGCAGTAGTGACCCGTCGGTCACGGCGATTGAGTGGCCCCGCGGTCGGCAGCGGTCGTATCCTTCATGGGATGAGTGTTCAGCCCGAGGAGCTTGCCCAGGCGCTGCTGCGGCGCCCTCGCGGCGCTTCGACAAAGCTGACTGCGCGCTGAAGTCGCGCCGGGCGGCCCGCTGCAGCGCCAGCGCCTCGGACTCGGAGATGGAATAGCGGCTTCGGGGCGGCGGCCGGCGGCGTCGATCACCTGGAGAGCGAGTAGCTCGGCGTCGTTGGAGGCATCTCGGCGGCTCACCCCGCGCCGCAGCGTGACATGCGACTCCGAATGGAATCAGACGCTCGAGCCGTGGTTGCGGCTCCAGCGCCTGCAGCCGCAGATCGAAACCCGAAAGGAATGCGCGGTGTGCAGCAACGCCAACGCCCACCGCGACAATGTGAGGGGGTCGCCGGTCGAAGTCTCGGGCATGGCCTCCGGCGTGGGCCACGCAGCCTTTCGAGCGCGGGTACTTGACCTGGAATCCGCGCGACGACGGCAAGGTGCACCAAAGCGAGTAGCGGCCTGGCCGGGCGTCCCGCCGGCAAGCCCTTGCGGGTCAGGAACGGCGGCGTTTGAGCTCGGCCCGATAGGCGGCGACGGCGCGGGATGGATTCGCCGTCCCGACGTACTTGGCCAGCAACTCGAGGTCGAGATCGGCGAGGAGCTTGCTGCGCCTGAGACGCACGTAGCCGGACCGGCGCAGGCCGAAAAGCTCAAAGCGGCGTGCGCGGGTCCAGCACCACACCTCGCGGACCCCGAGGGCGCTGTAGATGTCGAGCTTGTTCAGAAGCGGTCGCGTGTGGATGACCTCGATCGCGATGTCCGGGGCGCGCTCTTCCCGGCGGCCCACCAGAAAGCAGGTGTCCGGCTCGATCCCCCGCCCGGCGGCGCGGGCCTTCACCGTCCAGGAGCCGCACCCGCTCAGCTCGACGCCGGTGACGTCCGACCAGGTCTCGAGCAAGCGCTCGATGTCCCGCTTCTCGGCCTCGTGTCCGTAGGAAGGCGCCATCAGCTCGAGATCTCCATCGCGGTAGGCCAGGCGGACGCTGCTGTCGTCTCCGCGCATACGCAGCCATTGCTCGAACTGTTTCCACTCGACGCCGTGCAAGACGATCCGCTGCTCCTCGGGCATCGGCGGGGCGTCGGCCACCACAGACTCGAACGCGCTCATCACGGGCCAGGATAGTCATCTTGGCCTGAGCGTTCCATCCGTGACCCGCTGAGGCCGGTTGCGCTGATAGCCTGCGGCCGGATGGCGCCACCGACCTTTGAAGAAGTGCTGACCTTGACCCGCGAGGCCACCGGGCCCGAAAGGTTGACGGCCATCGACCAGCTAGGGCTTTCCGGAGACCCTCGGGCAGTGCCCCACTTGGCGGAGCTGCTCGGCTCTTCGGAGACATTGATTCGCCGGCATGCGGCCTGGGCCTTGCGTCACCTGGGATCCGCGCCCGCGGCGCGGGCACTGCTGGCTGCGCTGCGCGACAGCGACGATTGGGTCCGCACGCTCGTCACGGGCGCCCTGGGCAAGAGCCGCGATGAGGTCAATGTCCCCCAGCTCCTATCCGTCCTGGACGACCAGAGCGAAGGCGTGCGGGAGGCTGCTATCGGCGCACTGCGTGAGCTTTGCGGCCCACAAGCAGAAGCGCTGCTCGAGGAAAGGCTGAGCTTCACCCCGACTTCAATGCGGCTGGGCGACCCGGGGGCCCTTGACTTCACCTTTTGGAGCGAGTGCCCGGCGTGCAGCGAGCAAGCAGGCTGGACCGGAGAGGTTGGAACCGGGCTAGCCATGGAATGCCCCTCTTGCCGCAACCGCTTCTGGGATTGCGGAGGGCCGGCCCCGGCGGCAGACGCGACCTGGCGGAAGGTGCCGCCCGACGTGGCCGTGGGTCGCCTCCGCGGGGCGCTGCGCAATGGACCGGGGAAGGTGCGGGCTTGGGCTATCGACGCGCTGGCGCAGCTCGGTCCCCGTGCCTACGAGGCTCTCGTCGAGGCGCTGCAGGACCAGTGGGCCGAGGTGCGCGGGAAGACGGCCTTCGCGCTCGGGGCGCTCGGGGAATTGCGGGCCGCGGAGCCACTCCGTGCACTTCAAAACGACCCGGATGGCTGTGTCAGGAGCGTCGCGAAGCTCGCCCGTCGCCGACTCGAATCGGCGCCGAACTGAGGGGGGTTCGCCCGGAGCGTCGGTCATCAAGCTGCGAGACAAGTGGAGATCACCGCCGCGTCTTGATTCGTCCGGCTGCTCGTGCCTCCATCAGCACCATCGGCAGGGGTTTGAGCTGCCGCCGAATCGGATCCAGCACCATCCCCAGGGCCTCGAGCGTCGTCGCGCCCAGCAGGAAGACCCCTTTGGAGCCAAAGACCACCGGTGCGGCCCGGACCTTCCCCCCGTACTCGAAGAGCGCGTTGCCCACCTGTGCTCGGATCCCCTCGCCGTTGGCCAGGATGAACTCCTCGGTGGAAGTGGGCTTGATTCCCAGCGCTTTGAGCGCGGCCTCCGGGAGCACCGAGTAGACGGCGCCGGAATCGACCAGGAACTCGAAGGTCTTGGCCTTCTTCGGCCGTGCCGGGTTGGATACCCGAACTTTCAGGAAAGTGATCGCCACGGCCCTGAACTAGCACGCACACCTCGCTGCAGCGAGCTCGTCGGCACGCTGGCTGTCCGTTCGACCAACCTGGATGATTGCACGCTCACCCATCGGCCGGAGCGAGCCACTTCAAGTAGCGAGAATGCCCGGCCGCAGGACGCCGCGGGGGCCGAAATCGAGCCATGTCGTCGCGCCTTCCCGGTGCTCTACGGCGCCGCCGGCGAGTCGGGCGCTTGCTGGCCAAGATTCACGGCTTTCGCAGGCTTCGGGGCTCGCCGAGGTGTGACTGGCGACGCTCAAGGACGCTCGGAGGGAGGAGAGGCGGCGAGGAAGCCGGCGGTGATGGCGAGCGCGGCGCTCGCCAATCCGCAAGCAGCGGCGAGGGTGTAGTCGCGCTGGGCGGCCCGCTGCAGCGCCAGCGCCTCGGACTCGGAGATGGAATAGCGGGGTGGTGTGGCGGAGACGTCCAGCGCCCCTTGCAGCCTCCCCCTGGAGGCGTTGCCGCTCAGGGCCAGGGCTCCCGCGGCCAAGCTCAGGGCGATCGCCGCGGCCCCCGTCCCGTAGACGGCGGCCGACGGCGGGCGTCCGGGCGCCCGAGGCAAGGCAGGGGGCTCTTCGGGGCCCGGCTCCAAGCGGACGGCGGTGGGAGCGTCCGGCGGCGCAAGCGCCGAGCGGAGCTTGCCGGCGAGGATTCGCCCTTGCTGATGAAGCTTCTCCCCCGCCTTGGCCTCCGCGCTGACGAAGGTGACTTCCTCGAGGAGCGAGGCGTCCCGGGTGCGGACCGCCTGGAGGTGCACCGCGAGCTGATCTCCCAGCCGCGCCAGCTCCACCCCCACCGCCACAGAAGCTTCCAGCGACTCGCCGGCGTGGGCGAGACAAGAGGGATTCTTGTCGCAGCCGGGGGGGAAGTTTCCCTTCGACTCGAGCCGGGCAGCCGCCTCGGCCGAGGAGAGGACGAAGGCGAGGCCGCCCAGGCGAAGCGACTCCCCGAGTTGGTCGGCGAGCGAGGCGCCCTCGGCGGCGCTCACTGACACTCGTCGGGTGACGAGCACCACCGCGGTGGGAGAGGCGGACCCGGCGAGAAGGACGGAGAGGAGCATGGCGGTGGGCATGTCGTCGCTCCAGGATTCAGCAGCTCTGGCAGCAGGCGAGGCAGTCGTAGACGGGCTCCCCGAGGCAGCCGCTGCCTCCGTCGCAGCAGCGGTAGGTGCCGGAGCAGTAGAGATCGACGCCCTGACAGCTCGGGCTGCAGCTCGAATCGAAGTAGGGCGAGTTCACCGTGCACACGCCCGACTGGCAGACCTTGCAGATCTTGCTGATGAAGCCGCACATCTGGCCCTGGACTAGACAGGAGGTGCCGTTGGGTACCGGGGTGTGCTGGCAATTCCCCGAGCCATTGCACCTGTCGGTGGTGCAGGGCTCATTGTCGCTGGTGCAGAGGGTGCTGGAGGAGCTGGGGTAGTAGAGGCAGCCGCTGATGTCACAGGTGCCCGGAAGCTGGTAGCAGTCGCTCTGGGGCGGGCTGAGGCAGGTGCTGGTGCCGGTGCAGGCTCCGTTCAGGCACTCGTCGTTGGTGGTGCAGGCCAGCCCGTCGTTGCAGAACAGGCCGTTGGGGGCGTCGGGGTGCTGGCAGCCGCCGTCCCCATCGCACTCATCGAGGGTGCACTGGTTGCCATCGTCGGGGCAGGGCATTCCCATGGACTTGGGGATTAGTTGGCACCCTCCATCGGCGGGGATGCACGCGCTCGAGGCCCAGCAAGAGGACGGCGCAGGCTGCGCGCAGGAGCGCATTCCGGTGAAAGTGCAGGCGCCCGCATCGCAGTAGTCGCCGGTGGTGCAGGCGTTGTCGTCGTTGCACGGCCCGGACCTCGGCGGGTGCTGGCAAGCCCCGGTGCCGTTGCAGCGGTCGTCGGTACAGGGGTTGCCGTCGCTCGGGCACGGGGTGCCGGCGTCCGCCGGGAGATAGAGGCAGCCCGCATCCGCCGGGTTGCATGCTCCCTGCACCAAGAAGCAACCCCCGCCCGGCGGAGAGTTGCAGGGCTTGGTCGGCCCTCCCACGCAGGCCGAGGCGCTGCAGCGATCCGCGGCGGTACACGGATTGCCATCGTCGCACGGGGTTCCTCCATCCTTTGGAGGGTGCACGCAGGAGCCGAGCCCGTCGCATCTGTCGTCAGTGCAGAAGATGCCGTCGTCGGGGCAGCCAGCTCCGGCGTCGAGCGGCGGGTAGACGCACAGGCCCGAGTCCGGGCTGCAGGCGCCGGCGAGCGCGCGGCACGGGCCGCCGCCATCCCGGCAGCTGACCGATTCGGCTCCGAGGCAAGTCCCGCTCCGGCAGGCGTCCTGGGAGGTGCAGGCGTTCCTGTCGTCGCAAGCGCGCTGCTCGCAGTCCGCATCGTCGCAATCGGCGACTCCGTCGCAGTCGTTGTCCAGCCGGTCGCCGCAAGTCGTCTCGCTCCCGCTGGGGCCGCCGCCGCTCGGGCAGCCGCAGACGTTCTGCTCTGTGGCCCCGCACACCAGTGGAAGCGAGCAACTGCCGCAGTCGAGCAGCCCCCCGCACCCGTCCGAGAGCTGCCCGCAGCTCTTCCCGAGCCCGGCGCAGCTCACCGGCACGCAGGCATCGGCTCCACCGGCGTCGTTTGGCCCTGCGTCGGCCTCATCTTCGGGGGCTGTGCACACCCAGTCGGCCTGCCGGCACTCCCTTCCCGAGGGGCAGCTTCCGTCCGGCTCACAGGCGAAGAGCGCTCCTGGATGAATCGGCGCGCAGTCGCAACGGGTGAAGACCAGCGCGCCAATGGCCGCCGAGATGGCCAGCGCGGCCTTGCCAAAGAAGCGAAGACTTCCCTGCTTTCGCACCAGGCGAATCTACCTCCAGACTGACCTTTCGCGGGTCAGCGCTTGCCGAGGAACTGGCGCTCCCACTCGTCGAGCCGGCGGGAGACGAGCTGCACCGAGTCCAGGTCCTGGGCGGACCGAGCGTCGTCGCGGAGCTTCTGGAGCAGGGCAGTGGCGAGCGGATCCGCCTTTCCGTCCAGGGCCGCGGTCCTGAGTTTGCCGTTCAGCGACTGGATCCGGCGAAGGACTTGTCGTCTGGCCGCGTGGGCGGACGCGCGGGCTTCGGCGGCCTCGCGGCGCGGGGAATTGGCGCTGGGCCGCCCGGCGCTGCCGCTTGACTCCTCCGGTGCGGTGGCGGCGATCGGGGGAGGGCTGGCTGAAAGCTTTGGCTCACCAGGAAGCGCCGGTGCGCCGGTGGGAGCAGTCGAGGTCACCGTTCCCGGAGGCTTCGGCTCCTCGGATCGAACCTTGTACCAGGCGGCCACGCCGCCCGCGGCACTCGCCCCGAGCAGGACGGCGGCGGTGACGGCCGTCCGGTGGGCGCGCCGCAGATGGCTGCTCGGATCGGACGCTGTACCAGGCGACTGCGCCGCCCGCGGCTCCATGGAGGCCGGCCCGGTGGGTGGAGCCGGCTTCTCAGCGGAGATGCGGGTCTCGGCCTGAGAAAGCTGCCGGCGAAGGCGGGAGACCAGCAGCCGCGTCCCCTCGGCGGAAGGCGGTCGGTCCTCGGGCGCCTTGGAGAGCAACTGGAGCACCAGGGCGGAGAGCCCCTCGGGCAAATCGCGCACCAGCGACGAAGGAGCAGGTGGCGCCTCGCTCACGTGCTTCATCATCACCTTCAGCGCCGAGTCGTCCTGGAAGGGGAGCTGCCCGGTCAGCATCTCGAAGGCGACCACTCCGAGGGCGTACAAGTCCGTCCGAGGGCTGATGGGCTTTCCCATGGCCTGCTCCGGAGCCATGTACTCCGGGGTCCCTACCACCGCCCCGGTCCGCGTCTGAGGGAGGGTGTCGTCGGACGCCGCCGGGCGCTTGGCCAGACCGAAGTCGAGCAGCTTCACGTAGCGCTCTGTGTCGGAGCCGGTGACGAGGAAGATGTTGCTGGGCTTGAGGTCCCGGTGGATGACTCCGGCGCCGTGCGCGGCGGAGAGCCCGGCCAAGACTTCGTCGAGCAGTTGCAGCACCTCGTGCGCGGGGAGCGGGGCCCGCTCGTGGATGACCGAGTCCAGCGGCCGTCCGCGCAGGTACTCCATGGCGATGTAGTGCTGGCCGCTGGAGAGCTGGCCGAAGCCGAACACGTCCACGATGGACCGGCTGCGGATGGCGTTGATCGCCCGCGCCTCCTCGAGCAGCCGCCTCACCTGCTCCGGATCCGCGGCAATCTCCGGGCGGAGGACCTTGATCGCCACCTCCTTGCCGATCACCGGCTGCACGCCGCGGTAGACGATGCCCATTCCGCCGCCGCCGACCCGTTCCACCACCTGGTACTCGCCCAGCCTCGCGCCCAAGAGGACGTCCGTCTTCTGCGTGGGCTCGAGCAGCGCCAGGTGCTCCTCGGTGGCGGCCTGCTCGAGGCCGGCCGCGTCTTGCTCCTCCAGCGGGGTGTAGCGCACCACCGAGGGCGGCCTCTCGGGGACGAGCGCGGTCCCGTCCCTTGGGCAGCTCGCCGCGTCTGCTGGAACTTCCAAACGGCAGGTGGGGCAGGTGGCCAAGGAGCGCGAAGGAGAAGAAACCACGTTTTGGGGGCGGCGAGCGAGCGCCCGCGCTGCGCGCTGGAAGGCGCTGGAGCGGGTCGACTAGATTCGCTGCGTTCCACCTCGTCGGCGGGAGGCGTCGGTTGGCTGGCTTCGCTCACGGTAGCTCGCTGGGGAAGGCGTGAGGGGCTCTCGGCGGTTCGGTCGTCCCAAGTCCTGGCCGGTGGAAGTCTGTCTCCGCCTCGCGTCGATAGGGTGCGCGCTTGGCTTTCCGGCCGTCGCGCAGGTGTGTGACGCGGGGAGCTGCTCCTGCACCGATGCGGGCTGCAGCTGCGCGGGGTCCGACTCTTGCGCGCTGGACTGTGGCGGAGGCTGCGCTCTCTCTTGCGAGAACACCTCTAACTGCACTGCGACCGCGGGCGGGGCCGCCTCGCTCTCCTGTTCCGCGCAGGTGAACAACTGCTCCCTGCGGTGCGGAGATTTCTGTTCCGCAACCTGCTCCAACGGCAATAACTGCATGGTTTCCGCCGGGCACGACTCGGGAGTCCGCTGCCTGAACGGCAATAGCTGCTTGGTCGACGCGGGCCATCAGTCCAGCGTGAGCTGTGCCGCGAGCGCGTGGAACTGCACGTTTCAGTGCGGGGACGGCTGCTCGGCCACCTGCTCGAACGCCAACGACTGCACGGTGCTCGCCGGAGACGACTCCTCGGTGAGCTGCCAGAGCGGGGACGACTGCTTCGTCGACGCGGGCGAGCGCGCCACGATTGGTTGTGGGCCGAGCGCCCACGACTGCACCGTGGGGTGCGGAGGGAGATGCTCCGCCATTTGCCAGAACCAGCACGCATGCAAGGTCGTCGCAGGGGTCGGTTCCAGC
>JACPVI010000024.1 GCA_016191815.1 Myxococcales bacterium | reverse complement strand
GCCGGTGAAGGAGCCCACCGGGAGCGTGGTCATCGCGTTGCGGTACCCGGCGGTCATGCACTTGTCCGGCTTGGCGAGGTCGCGCTCGTCGGTCACCTCGTCGTTCACCGAGTGCGCGAGGAAGCGGGAGTTGCATCCGTATTCGCCCAGGCAAGTGACGCCCCAGGCGTGGAAGTCGGCCAGACCCTCGTCGATCGACTTGAGCAGGTTGACGCCCGGGGTGGAGGCGCTCACTCCCACCCATCTGATCAGCGGCTCGGGGACAGACTTGCCGTCGTACACCTTCCGGTTGAAGACGCGGTGCGAGAACTCGTGGCCGATCACTCCCAGGTTTATGGAGAGCGGTACCTTCTGGAGTTGTTCGAACGGGAGCACCGCGAAGCCCTGGATGGGCGGGAAGTAGAGGGCGTTGTCGGTGAGCGGATTCTGGCTCACCTCGGTCATGGTGAAAGAGGGGAAGTAGTAGACCGTCGAGCCGAGCAGGTCCCCCGAGGGCTTGCCGTCATAGGTCCCCTGGAAGTACTCGAAGGACTTCTCGAAGTTGTAGACGGTGGTCACCATGTTCCAGGTGTGGAAGTCGGCGGGCCAGAGCAGGCCGTTCTTGTCGATGTAGCTGGCCCTCGGATCCATGCCCTTGCCTTTGACGAAAACGTCGAGCAGTTGCTGGTCGGTGAGGTTGCCGCCGTTTATCTGCAAGAGCGGATCGCTCGAGTCGATCACGATGCGCGCCCCGCCCACCAGCGTCGCCACTGAGCCCTTGAGCGAGAGGATGTCGCTCACCGAGTTGAGGGTGATTTGCCGTGTCTCGTATGCCCCGTTTTTGCCCAGGACGAGGCCCATCACGTCCACGGGCGGCTTCCTCGAGGGCCCGCAAGCGGCGGTCGCGGCGAGGAGAGAGAGTGCCAGGAGGGAACGACGCATGGACCTGTTTTACTACGGGACGCGCCAGGCTGGGCTGCCCGACGGGTTTAGAACGACAGCTCGGCTCCCACCGTGAGCAGGCCGGAGGACATCGGCTTGGGGTCGCTTGGAGTCCGACTCCTCGGATCATCCAGCGGCTCGTCTCGCTGCAGCGCCAGCGCCGCCCAGATGCGCCAGGCTTCGCTGGGCTTCAGCGTCCACTTCGTGGAGAGCACCTGCCCGTATCCTTGCCCCGGGACGTAGCGATCGAAGGTGAAAGAGAGCTGCCCCTTCACCAGCGAGCTGAATCGGTGCGTCACCGAGGCGCGCAGCTCCACCAGCACCGGGGCGGAGGCGAAGCCGCTCACCGCGTCCGCCTGGGAGAAGCGACCTTCGAGGAGATGGTTGGCCGCCATCGCCTGACTGAGCAACAGGGCAGCGTTCGAGCAAGCACTCCCCTGGGTTGCGTCGGCAGATGACTGCTCGGCGAAACACCCCTCTGTGAACCGGCCGGCGATGACCGGATCCTTCGAGTACCAGAAGAAGGAGCCCCGGATGGAGAGCTCGGTGTCCAGCTTCCAGAGGAGCAATGCGCCAACCGATGGGCGGAGCACATCGAGCGCCTCGACGCTCGACCATGGCAAGCGGCCGGGGAAGACGACGCCGCGCCCCAGCCAGTGGCGTGTGGCGGTGGCGGAAAGATCCGCGCTGTATTCGAGATCCGAAAGCCCGGCGGAGTCGTACGCGACTCCAGCGGTGGCCCCCAGGCTCTGGCGGGACGCAATGAGCAGCAGCGTGGCGTCGGCCGGAAGTCGGGGGTCAGTCACGCCAAGCTCGGCAAGTCGGAACGGAATCCGGTCCACCGCGCGGGGACTGGCCGAGAGCATCCCGGTCAGGTACCAGCTTCGGGACAGGGCGTGGTCGATCCCCGCACCAAACTGGTGCTGCGCCACCGGCGAGAGTGGTTCGACGCTCGTCGCTTCGGTGCCGGCTTCGATCCTCGGCGGCTTGGAGAAACCGTAGGTCAGCGTGAGGTACGTCTCCTCAGCCCGAAGCTCCAGCTCCCCGCTGAGGCTCGCCGCGAGGTAGCCCCTGCCCAGGGTGGTCTCCAGAGAGACCGCCCCGGCGTTCGCGACGGTCCCGGCCAGCGCGGCGACTGCCAGGGCCCACATCCGACTCCGGAAGTCGCTCGCGCGCGTCATCGGTCCCTGGCGGACACCGCCGGCCTCGGGAGCTCAAACACCCTCTCCCCCGGCGAGTTGCGCGCCAGCATAGCGCCTGACCGGGGGGCCGGCGCCCCTCACCTTACCCTCTCCCGCCACGCGGGAGAGGCACCGTCTAGCGCTCCTTCCAGATGGCCGTTGCCATGTTGACCGTCCCCTCCTCGACCTGGAAGCTGGCGCGCACCTCCTCGCCCTCGCGGATGCGCCGCCGGAAGCTCAGCTCCCTGGTGTCGAGCGGGACGATGGGGCCCTCGGCAGTCTTGAGGAACACCTGCTTCCTCCGCACCTCGACCACCCTCCCGCCGATCACCCGCTCGCGCGACGGATCCCTGACGAACAGGCGAGGGATCGAAGGCGGCGGCGTCTGGTTGGTCTGCTCGAAGGCGCCGACGCCGTCGGACCTGGCCCCCGCGCGCTCGACGCCCTCGCGATCTCCGTCGTTGAGCGCATCACGGGTGGGCGGAGCCGCCCACGAGGACAACGCCAGCGAAAGTCCGAGCACCGCGCCCGTACCGATCGACTTCATGGTTGCCTTCCTTTCCGCCGTGGCATCCGCCCGGCGGGTGGAAGATGGGAGCGGCCTCGCCTTGGAGCCCGCCAGAGGGCCCGCTGCGCACGCGAGGCGCCGAGCCTCGCTCCGACCGTCCGATGCCCGGAGGACCGCCACTCGGCAGGCCTCTGCACGGGCCGGCATCCAGCCGGGACCAGCGACTTCGCGCGCGTTGACGCACCGCGCCGGGCCACACTAGGGTCCGACCCGCGCACGGGAGAGCCAATGGGCGTCAACTTCATCACCGAGGTCAAGCGAACACACTCCTGCGGCGAGCTCACGGGCAAGGACGTGGGCAAGACCGTGGTCCTCTTTGGCTGGGTGCACAACTACCGCGACCACGGCGGCGCGGTGTTCATCGACCTGCGCGACCGCGAGGGGCTGACCCAGGTGGTCTTCGAGCCCGACTCCGCGCCCGCGGCGCACCAGCTCGCCGGCTCGCTCCGCTACGAGTACTGCGTCGGAATCCGGGGCAAGGTGGTCTCGCGCGGGAGGAACGTGAACCCCAACTTGAAGACCGGGGAGATCGAGGTCAAGGCCTCGGAGCTCGCGGTCTTCAACCGCTCGGAGACGCCGCCGTTCCTCATCGAGGAGCGGATCGACACCGCCGAGGACAAGCGCCTCGCCTACCGGTACCTGGATCTCCGAAGGGCGCCCCTGCAGAAGACGCTCATCACCCGCTCGAAGATGAACGCCATCACCCGGAGCCACCTGGTGGAGCAGGGCTTTCTCGAGCTGGAGACGCCCTTCATGGGCAAGTACACCCCGGGCGGGGCGCGGAACTTTCTGGTGCCCTCGCGGCTCAACCCGGGGAAGTTCTACGCCCTGGCCGAGAGCCCCCAGCTCTACAAGCAGCTCTTCATGGTGGCGGGGTACGACCGGTACTTCCAGATCGTGAAGTGCTTCCGCGACGAGGATTTGAGGCTCGACCGCCAGCCCGAGTTCACCCAGATCGACGTGGAGATGAGCTTCGTCGCGCAGGACGACGTCTTCGCGGTGGTGGAGGGCCTGCTCTGCCGCATGTGGAAAGAGCTGCTGGGGGTGGGCCTGCCCACGCCCTTCCCGCGGATGGACTTCTACGAGTCGATGGCCAAGTACGGCAACGACAAACCGGACCTGCGCTTCGGGCTCGAGCACGTCGAGCTGACCGACCTCGTGAAGCAGCACGGCGGCGCCGGGATGATGGGCGACGCGGTGGCCCAGGGCGGCATCGTCAAGGCGATGGTGCTGCCTGCGGACAAGGCGCTCTCCCGCGCCGAGACCGACAAGCTCGAGGAGTACGTCCGCGGCATGGGCGCCAAAGGGCTCGCCCGGGCGAAAGTCGGCGAGGGCGGGGAATGGACCCAGTCGCCCCTCGCCAAGACCATGAGCTCCGAGCTTCGCGCCGGCATCAACCAGCGCTGCGGGGTCAAGGCGGGGGACCTCATCCTCTTCCAGTTCGGCCCGGAGGCCACCGTCCAGACGGTGATGGCCAACCTGCGAGTGCACGTAGCCAAGAAGCTCAAGCTCATCCCCGGGGTTGGCTCGGGCGGCGTCTGGAAGTTCCTCTGGGTGGTGGACCCGCCGCTCTTCGAGCGCGACGAGGAGAGCAAGACCTGGGTGGCCGCCCACCACGCCTTCACCCGCCCCCATGACGCGGACGTCCCCTACTTGAGCTCGGATCCGGGCCGGGTGAAGTGCCACCGCTACGACGTGGTGCTCAACGGCTTCGAGATCGGCGGCGGCTCCATCCGCCTCCACGATCCGAAGGTCCAATCCGAGGTGTTCAAGGCGCTGGGCATCGGCGAGGAGGAGGCCAGAAACAAGTTTGGCTTCCTGCTCGACGCGCTTCGCTTCGGCGCTCCTCCCCACGGGGGCATCGCGCTGGGGATGGACCGGCTGGTGATGCTCCTCACCGGCGCCGAGTCGATCCGCGAGGTGATCCCCTTCCCCAAGACCCAGAAGGGGCTGGATCTGATGACCGGCGCGCCCGGCGAGGTCGACGAGAAGCAGCTCCGCGACCTGCACATCCGCACGACCGCCGCACCGTCCAAGGCGTGAGGCCGGTGCACGTCCAACCCACCGGCGATGCCTGACGTGAGCCAGAGCGCCGAGCCCTGGGGCCAGCCGGTCGATGCCGCAGCGCTTCCTCCGCCGCGAATCGAGGCGGCTTCCCTGGCGAAGGAGCTGGCCCAATCGTCGGTGCGCACCTCGACCTCGGACCAGGACCGGCTCTCCTACTCGCGCGACATGTGGCCGCGGGCGCTCATCTGGATCCGGCAAGGGCGAATCCCGCCGCCGCCGGACGCGGTGGCCTGGCCGGCCAACGAGGAGGAGGTGCTGGAGATCGTCAGCCGCGCGCGGGAGCGGAAGGTGGCGCTCATTCCTTTTGGGGCCGGTTCGGGCGTGTGCGGCGGCACCTGGGCGACCCGGGGAGGCATCGCGATCGACCTCAAGCGCCTGGACGAGATTGGCCCTTTGGACGCCGAGCGCCGGTGCGTGGACGCCGGCGCCGGGACGATGGGAGAGGTGCTCGAACGCAAGCTCGCCACGAAGGGCTACACTCTGGGGCACTTCCCCTCCTCGATGTACATGTCGACCGTCGGAGGCTGGCTCGCCGCCCGCGGCGCCGGCCAGATGTCGAACAAGTACGGAAAGATCGAGGACATGGTCCTCTCGCTCCGGGCGGTCACCGGGCGGGCGGAGATCGTGGAGACCCCGGAGCGGCCCTTCGTGGGGCCCGACCTCTCGCAGCTTCTCATCGGCTCGGAGGGAACCCTGGGCGTGATCACCCGCGCCAGGCTGCGGGTGCACCCGGCGCCGGAGGGCCGGACCTTCCGGGGGATCAAGTTCCGCTCGGTCGCGGACGGCGTGGAGGCCATCCGGCAGGTCTACCGTGGAGGGCTCCGCCCCGCGGTGGTGCGCCTGTACGATCCTTTCGACACCGCCCTGGTCGGCCGTGAGAAGCCGAGTCACCGGCGGACGCCGCCGTCTCTGAAGGCCGGGATCGGCGCCGAGCTGTACCCGGCGGTGGCGCGGCAGGTGGCGCCGCTGGCGCTCGGACACCCGTGGGCGCTGAACCGGGCGGCGGACCTGATGCGGAACTGCCTCCTCGTGCTCCTCTTCGAGGGCGAGGCCCGCCGTGCAGCGAGGGAGGATGCGCAGGCTTTGGCGATCTGCCGGAAGCTGCAAGGTGAGGATCTGGGCGAGGAGCCTGGCCGCCACTGGTACGAGAAGCGCTACGACGTCTCGTACAAGATGTCGAAGGTGATCGATTCCGGCGCCTTCGCCGACACCATGGAGGTCGCCGCCACCTGGGACAAGGTGCTCGACGTCTACGAGCGGGTGAGGGCCGCGGTGGCGCGGTTGGCTTTCGTGATGTGCCACTTCTCGCACGCCTACCTGGAGGGCTGCTCGCTGTACTTCTCCTTCGCCGCCTCCGCACCCGACGCGGATGGGCTCGAGCGCCGCTACCGGGAGCTTTGGCGCGCCGCCCAGACCGCGGCGGCGAGCGCCGGCGCCACGGTGAGCCACCACCACGGCGTCGGGCTGCTCAAGACCGAGGGCCTGCTCGCGGAGCTGAACGACGGGCGGAGGCTGCTCTCGGCGCTCAAGCGCGTCCTGGATCCCGACGGGGTGATGAACCCAGGGAAGCTCGGCCTGTGAACGAGCACGTGAAGAAGGGGCTCAGGGACCTCCTCGGCGACCGCTGCGTCGAGTCAGGAGGGGATCTCATACTCTCTCCCATGGTGGAGCACGAGCTGGTGGGCGCGCTCCGGCTGCTCAGGGAGGCGGGCGGCCGGCTGAGCCACGGCGTCTCCATCTCGCGGAGCCGGATGCGCTCGGTAGGGCCGATCGACGAGAAGAGCGCGGTGGCGCGGGCCGAGGCCGGTGTTCCCCTCTCCGAGCTCGAGCGCTCCCTTTCGCCGCGCGGGCTCACCCTGGGGCCGCTCTCTCCGGGTGCAATGGCGCTCGAGCTGGGTGCGTTCCTCGAGGGCCCCCACGCCGGTCTGCGGGCCATTCCGGGCGGCCGACTGGAGGGCCTCTGCCTCGCCGCGAGCGCGCTGCTCCCCGACGGGCGGGTCTACCACTCGCACCCGAGCCCCAGGCGCGCCGCCGGGCCGGACCTCACCGCGCTCCTCCTCGGGGGCGAGGGACGCTTCGGGCTGGTCCTCGCGGCCACGGTCCGCTGCGCGGTGAAGCCCGAGGCCTCGCGCACCGCCGCCTTCAGCTACCCCGGGACCGCCGCGCTCCTCTCGGCGCTCCGTGGCGCCATCGCCGACGGCTGCTGGTTCGAGCGGGCGCGCGCGCACCGCCGCGACGAGCGGGTGCTTTTGGAGGTGACCGCCATCGGCACCGCCGACGGAGTCGAGGGCGACCTGGCCACCGTGTCCCAGCGGGCCTTCGCCCGCGGGGGGCGAGCGACCGGGCGGGAGCTGCCGGCGCCCGAGCCGGGCGAGGAGCGCGAGCTGTCGTGGGCGGACCTCGCCGGCGAGATCGACTCCGGCCGGGCCCTCGAGCTGTACCGGCTCTGTGGCGCCTCGGTGATCGCCCGCGGCGCGCAAGGGGGGATGGTGCTTCGCTCCGGCGCGCACTGGCCGCACCCCTTCCTCTTCTCCGCGCTCGCCGAACAGATCGACCCCACCGCCATCTTCGGAGGCCCTCCGTGAGCGAGCACGGCCACGCGCGGGCCTACGCCACCTGCGCCTTCTGTCCAAAGGTGTGCCGCTTCGCCTGCCCGGTGTCGGAGGCCACCAAGAGCGAGAGCCTGAGCACCTGGGGCAAGATGACCGAGGCCTTCCTGGTGACCGAGGGCAAGCGGCCGCTGGATCGGGACGGGGCCTCGGCGCTGCACGCCTGCACCGGGTGCATGCGCTGCCGCACCTTCTGCCGCCACGAGAACGAGGTGGGCTACGCCCTGTTCGCCGGCCGCGGCGCCGCCCTGGAGCAAAAGCTCGCGCCGGAGCCGGTGAAGAGCACCCTCGAGACCTTCCACTCGCACCACAACCCCTTCGGCCGGGACCTGGGCGAGCTGGTGGCCAGGTTCCGCCCGGACTCGCCGGCGAGGTACGCGCTATTCCCCGGCTGCACCGCGCTTTTGAAGGGGCCGGGCGTGGTGGAGGACGCCCTCTTCGTCGCCGCCCGCCTCGCCGCGCCGATGGCAGTGTGCAAGCTGGCCACCCGCTGCTGCGGCTACCCCCTCTACGCCGCAGGAGAGGGGATGGCATTCGCCGCCCACGCGCGCCGCTTCGCCCAGGCCCTCGAGGGCTACCCGGAGCTGGTGGTCCTCGACCCGGGCTGCGCCTACACCTTGCTGGTGGTGTACCCGCGCTTCGGCGTGGAGCCTCCAGGGAGAGTGCGCACCATCTACGACGTGCTCGCCTCTCACCTCGGCCACGCGCCGGCGGCGCCCAAGCTCGAGGGCGCGGTGGCCTACCACGATGCCTGCCACCTCGGCCGCGGGCTCGGACAGTACGAGCAGCCGCGGGCGCTGCTCGCCGCAGCGGCCGCCTTTGTGCTGGAGGCTCCGGACCACGAGGAGGAGGCGGGGTGCGCGGGCGGCGGGGGACTTTTGCCGAGGACCATGCCCCAGGTGGCGGCGGACGTCGCGCGCGGCCAGGCCCGCGAGCTGGCGCCACAGGGGCAGACGATCGTCACCGCCTGCCCCACCTCGAGGAGGATGTTCGAGCGCGCGGGGAAGCCCGCGGAAGATCTGGTGACCCTTTTGCGCCGATGGTGTGAGAAGGGAGGCTGACTCGATGCGCACCTACTTCGTCGTCAACCCGCAGAGCGGAAACGGCCAGACCGGGCGGAAGTGGCCGGAGATCTCCGCCCGGCTCAGGAGCGCGCTGGGGGATTTTGGCCACGGCTTCACCTCCCAGCCGATGCACGCGGCGGAGCTGGCCCGAAGATCGCTCTTCGACGGCTACGAGTGCGTGGTGGCGGTGGGCGGCGACGGCACCTTGAACGAAGTGGTGAACGGCTTCTTCGACAGCGGCAAACCCATCAACTCCAAGGCGGCGGTGGGCCTCATCCCGCGTGGCACCGGCGGGGACTTCCGGCGCACCTTCGGATGGAACCTCGAGCTGTCGGGGGCGATCGAGCGGCTTTCCGGCGACCGCTCCGCGCCCTTCGACGTGGGGCTGCTCGAGTTCACCGGACACGACGGGTCGAGCTGCCACCGCTACTTCGCCAACATCTGCTCCTTCGGGGTGAGCGGGCAGGTGGACGCCGAGGTGAATCGCTCCTCGAAGGCATTGGGTGGGAAGGTGTCCTTCATGCTGGGGAGCGTGAAGGCGCTGCTCAAGTACTCGGATCGCTCGGTGAAGGTGTCCACCGACGGAGCGGCGCCGGAGAGGCTGTCGGTCACCACCCTCGCCGTCGCCAACGGGCGGTACTTCGGCGGCGGGATGATGGTGGCGCCCGAGGCGGACACCTCGGACGGGCTGTTCGACGTCACCATCTGGAGCGGCTACTCCCTGTCGGATTTCGTCTTCAAGTCGAAGGCCATCTACGACGGCGGGCACGTACGCTTCCCCGGCACCCGCACTCTGCGGTGCAAGCGCCTCTCCGCACAGAGCGAGCAGGAGGTGCTGATCGACATCGACGGCGAACAACCCGGCCGCCTGCCCTGCGCGATGACCATCCTCCCGTCTGCCATCCGACTGAGGGTTTAGCCGGCACGGTGTAGGCGCAGCGCCGAGGAGGCCCTACTTGTCGTGGTGGCTCTCCGCGCAGTGCGGCGGGCGGCGGAGCGGGCGAGGCAATACTCTCCAGGACGTGGACTACTCGGAGTACCTGGACGCCCTGAACGCGCACGCCTCGCTCGCCGAGCTGTCGGAGTACGGAGCGGTGCGCGAGGACGGAGTGTCATTCCCGCTGGTGAGGCTCACGCTGGAGGGGGAGCCCTGGGTGACTATCACCTCCGGCTTTCACGGCGAGGAGCCGGCCGGGCCGCTCACCTTCGCTGCCCTTCTTCCAGAGGTGCTCGCCTTCGCCCGGACTCGCGGGGTGGGGCTTCGAATCTATCCATGCGTCAACCCCTCCGGCTTCGAGCGGAGGACTCGCTACAACGCGAGCGGCGAGCGGCCCAACAACGACTTCCTGAGATACGAGGTATCGCCCGGCGTCTGGAAAGGGGAATTGCCGCACGGCGAGCCCTACCTGCGCTGGCGAGTGCACCGCGAGGGCCCCAAGGAGACGCGCGCGCTGGTGAGTGAGTTGGAGGCTCAAGAGGCGCCCTGGGCCGCGCTCGATCTGCACCAGGACAACTACATGGAGCGGGCCGCCACCTACGCCTATGTGTTCGGGGAGCAGAGCCTGTACCTCCCTCTGGTGCGGGCGGCCTCGCGCCACGTCAAGGTGGCGGTGCGGTGCGCGGTGGACGAATGGCACCGCACCGACGAGGCGGGTCTGGTGCGCTACCACGACGGCAGCGTCACCGACTACTTCCTGCGCCGCGGCGCGACGGTGGCGGCTGCGGTGGAGACCACCACCCGCTCTGCACTTGGCGCCAGCTTCGAGGTGAACCTGGTGTGGATCCGCGGCTTCATCGAGTACGCGGCGCTCTCGTTGGCGCTGAGGGGCGGCCGCGGCCACCCCGAGCCGGCCCCGCCCGCGGGAGAGGGCTGACGGCCACACCCACCGTGTCCCTCTGACGTACCTGCCCGCGGGAGAGGAACGGCGAGCGGGAGACGCGGGCCTTCCGCGCACCCCGCCGCGCCTGGTCAGCGCTTGAGGCGGTAGGAGAACGCGGTCTCGAGGCTCACGTCCTCCCGGCCTGGGGGGAAGCGAAGGGACTGCATCTGCTCCTCGATGCACCGGCCGGCCGAGGTGCCGCCGAGCTCGCCTCGCACCGCCGCGCCCTTCACCGAGCCTGCCCGAACAATGGTGAACTTCACCGTCACCTTCCCCTCGGCTCGGCGAAGGTCTCCCTTGAAGGTCTGGAAGCACTTCATGATCTCCGGCCGTCCGGCCGCGATGATGCGTTGGATGTCGGCGTCGCTGAGCTCGCCCGCAGGTGAGGCCGGCGGTGGCTGCGGAGGCGGGACCGCCGGCTCGGGCGCCGCCGCGAGCTTCTGCGGCTTCTTTCTGGTGGTGCCGGTTCGGGCTGGCTTGGGGCGCTCGGCCCGGACTGCCGGAAGAGCAGTCGCCACACTTGCCGGCTCGCTGGGCGGGGGGGCTGGCGCGGCTTGGGGCAGGGCAACTGCCGCAGGCAACGGCGAGGGGGGGGCGTCCGCCTTGGTGTGACCGACGGCTTCGGCGACCTCAGGGGCGGGCGCCGCCTTCGGCCCGAAGGCCAGCTTGGTGATGGCGAGGCCAAGGAGCGCCACGGCGAGGGCGCCTCCGCCGATCGCGAGGTGGCGCGCGTGGTTGCTTCGCCTTCCTGGGACAGGCGGCGTCTGGGCGGTGGGAGTCTTGGGCGAAGGGAGCAGGGCGTCGGAGGGGGGCTCGACGGTGCCTGCCCCCGGGTTGGTGTAGCCCGGCAGCTCGACCCCGCTGCGAGAGAGGGTGGCCAGGGAGGGGACGCGCATCTTCCTGGTGGCGCGCTCTTCGCCGAAGATCGATTTCAGGTACTCGGCGAGCGCCGCCCGGTCGGTCGGCTCGCCCTGCTTGGCGAGGAACTTCTCCAAATCCTCTCCGATGGCGGCGGCGGTCGGGTAACGCTCCTGGGGAGCGCGCGCCATCGCCCGGGAGATGATGGACGCGAGCTCCGGGGGCAGCTCCGGCCGGTGAGCGGTCGGCGGAGGGGCATCGCACGCCGCCACCGCCTTGAGGATGGCTTCCGGGTTGTCCCGATGGAAGGGGCGCACTCCGGTGACCGCCTCGTACAGGCAGATTCCGAGGGTGAAGACGTCGGTTCTCCGGTCGATCTGGGCGCCCAGCACCTGCTCGGGGGCCATGTAGAGGAACTTCCCCCGGAAGGTGCCCGCGCCGGTGACCGAGGCCTGGTTTCTCGCCCGGGCGATGCCGAAGTCCAAGAGCTTCACCTGGCCCTGGTAGGTGCAGAAGACGTTGGAGGGGGAGACGTCGCGGTGCACCACGTTGAGCGGCTGCCCGGAGTCGTCGGCGAAGTCGTGGGCGAACTGCAGGCCGTGGGCCGCCTCCAGCATCACCCGCGCGGTGATGTGGACCGGCACCAGCTCGTTGCGCCGGCGTTTGAGCGCGCGCATCACCGCGGAGAAGTCTTCTCCGGGGAGGTACTCCATGCAGATGAAGTAGCAGTCGTCTTGCAGCCCCAGCTCGTGGATCTGCACGATGTTCGGGTGCGACAGCCTCGCCGCCAGCCGGGCCTCGTCCAGGAACATGGTGACGAACTCGGCGTTCGAGGTGAGGGCCCGGAGCATCCGCTTGATCACCACGTTGCGCTCGAAGCCCTCGGGGCCGATCTGCTTGGCGAGGAAGATCTCGGCCATGCCGCCCTCGGCGAGCCGGCGCAGGAGGTAGAACTTCCCGTACCTCTGCGGGGCATCGCGCTGGTTGTGGGGCACTTCCGGCATGGGGCCACGACGATAGCGCGAACCGCCGCCGCGCCCGAGCGCCGGTCAGGAGAGCCAGAAGTAGGCGGAGGCCACCAGCGTGCGAGAGAGGGTCACCTTGGCACGGGTCCGGAAGTGGGAGAGGGCCTGGTCCTTGTCACGCAATTGCTGCTCCTCGAGCTTCCGCACGGACGACACCGCACGGCGGTAATCGCGCTCCAGGCGCTCGAGCAGGGCGCGCCACTTGGCGCGGGCCGGCGCGTCCTCGGGCGGCGGGAGGTTCCTCCTCGCTGCTTCCCAGGCCACCCTGGCGCGATCGGCCCGGGCCCTTGGCTCGAGAAGGCAGTCCTCTGCGTAGCGGTCGGCGCGCTCCCGGGACACGTCCAATTCCAGGAGGGAACGGCGCTCGGCCTCCCGCAGCACTCCCTCGGTTGCGGCGTCGAGCGCCGACTGGTGGGCCGTGGCGACCGAAACGGCGGGGGGCGCAGCGCTCGTCTCCTCGCGGGCGGTAAGGCGCGGGAAGGCCTCGGAATCCGCGAGGGGGATGGCGCGGAAGCCGCTGCCCTCGCGGGCCAGCACCAGATGCACCAGCCGCTCCTCGGGGGAAAGCCCGCCCAGTGCAAGCCGATAGGCGAACCACCAGCCCTCGGTTCCCGCCAGTGATGCGAGCCGAGCGGGAAGGGTGGAGGCGTCCAGCCTGAGGTAGGAGACGGTGTCCATCGGCCGGGCCTTGACCGCGCGAGCGGCACGCTCGATCTCCGCGCGATCCGGGTGGCTGGAGCCGAGGACCGAGGAGGTGAAGGCCAGGGCGGAGCGCCTGCGCGCGGCCAGCTCCTCGCGGGCCTGTTCGCCGGTGAGCTTGAGCCGCCGCCGCACCTCCCCATCGAAGCGTTCGAGCAAGAGCGAGCGGGCGTCGGTCATCCTCCGGTCGATGCGGCGCTCGAGGTCCTGCCGGAGCGCGGCGAAGGCGGCGTCGATCTCCTCGGGCAGCCTGCACGACTGGTAGATGTCCAGCACCCTCCGCTCGAAGTCCACCCCGCTCTCGAGCGCGCCGAGGATCTCGTCGGAGGCGCCGAAGACGCCGTCGAAGAGGCAGAGCTTCTTCTCCAAGAGCTCGTAGAGGCGGGCGTCGGCCGCGTTTCGGCGGTTGAGGAAGTTGAGCACCAGCACGTCGCGCGGCTGGCCGTAGCGGTGGCACCTTCCGATGCGCTGCTCGATGCGCTGCGGGTTCCAGGGAAGGTCGTAGTTCACCACGATGTTGCAGAACTGGAGATTCAGCCCTTCGGCACCGGCCTCGGTGGAGAGGAGGACCTGGCTGTGGGTGCGGAAGTCTTCCACCAGCTTGCGGCGCTCTTCCGGCGTGCCGGCGTCTCCGCACAGGAGGCAGATGCGCCCGCGGTAACCGTGATCGCAGAGCAATTGGTGGAGATACTGCTGGGTCCGCCTGGACTCGGTGAACACCGCGGCCTTCTCCGGCCAGCCGTGAGCCCGGGCGACGGTGAAGAGTCGGTCCAGCGCGCGCTTTAGGGCCTCGCCCTTGGCGTTGATCCTGATTCCCGCCGCCTCTTTGGCGTACGCCTCCAGCTCGCTGGCCTCGCGCGCCAGCTGTGCGGGGCCCGCCGGCACGCCTGGCTCGTCGGACCACTCCTCGGCCTCCTCGGAGTAGCTGCGGAGGTCGTCGGGCTCCAGCGCGCCCTCCGCTGACTGGGCACGGCTCCTCAGGGTTTCGGCGAGCACGGCCAGGGTGGGCGCGATGGCGAAGGTGGAGGAGGCGAGGAGCTTCCGGTACACCAGCGTGAGGAGGGTCCTCTTGCCCCGCTCGATGCCCAG
The DNA here is from genome assembly GCA_016191815.1 of Myxococcales bacterium. Classification (GTDB taxonomy): domain Bacteria; phylum Myxococcota; class Myxococcia; order Myxococcales; family Myxococcaceae; genus JACPVI01. The sequence continues at coordinate 132,916 of JACPVI010000024.1, read as the reverse complement.
CGCGCCCGGCCGCTGGAGGTAGCTCGAGACCTTCTCGTAGAGGTCGTGCTCCTCGGGGGTGGAGGCGAAGTCCTCGACCAGGCTGCGGCGCTGGGTGAAGCGGACGTATTCGCGAACCTGGCGGCGGAGGGTCCGGTGGACGGACGGGCGGATTCGCTCCTTGAGCTCAAAAGCGGCCTCGGCGCTCAGCGCCCCTTCCCCGCAGTCGCCGTAGCGGACTTTGAAGGCCTCCTCCGGGCCGAGGACGCGCTCGTCCAGAAGCGTCAGCAGCCCGAACAGCTCGGAGAGCTCGTTCTGCAATGGAGTCGCGGTGAGCAAAAGCTTTGGCCGGCCGCCGAGGGCGGCCTTGAGCGCCCGGCCCGTCTTGTGGCCGGGCCGGTGGGCGTTGCGGAGGCGGTGCGCTTCGTCGATCACCACGAGATCCCAGGCGATCGCCGCGAGCTGGTCGGCCCTGCCTGCACCAAAGGGGATGGAGGCGATCACCGGCCTGTCGCAATCGAAGGGGTTGCCGGATCGGCCCGCGCGGCCGTCGATGATCGGCGCGTCCATCCCGAACTTCTCGAGCAGCTCCGCCTGCCACTGGGCTCGCAACGTGGCTGGGCAGAGCACCAGCAGGCGCGTTTTCCGCTCGGCGATGAGCTGGGCCATCACCAAGGCCGCCTCGATGGTCTTCCCCAACCCGACCTCGTCGGCGAGCAGGCAGCCTCCGCGGGTGAGCGAATCGAGCGCGAAGACCGCGGCCTCGATCTGGTGGGGATTCAAGTCCACCCGCGCGTCCGAGAGCGCCTGGGCGAGGCGGCGGGGACCGCGCCCTCCGCTGAGGGTCAGCTCTTCGGCGAGGAGGCGCTGGTGGAAGCGGGTGAGCGGGGCCTGCCCCTTCGGGTTGACCAGGCTCCGCGCAACCTCGGCCAAGGCGACCTCCTCCGCGCCGGGGCGCGTGCGAGGTCATCCATTTTGTAGATCGGATCGAGCGTGTAAAGGCCCCCTCCCGCGAGGCCGGAAAACCGGCCCCGGCGCGAACGCGGAGGACCCGGGCCAGCGGCGAAATCGGATTTCTTGGTCGGCGAGAGAATCCTGCGCCGAGGTGGACCATTGGTTCCCCGGGGCTCCACGGCCGCGCTTGGAGCGCTGCGGGACGGAAGCGAACCTTACAAGTGCAGAGGCAGGCGGCTGGGGCACGGGCTTCGCAGTGAGCACCGGCAGGGGAGCGGCTGCGAGGCTCGCATGACTCGACTTGAATCCTTGCTCCTTGGCGTGGTGGCGCTGGCGGTTTCTGGCTGCGGGCTATCGGTCTACGAGGTGAGAGACTGCGTCCCGAGCGACGGGGGCCTGCGTTGCCGCTCGCTAGGGCCTGGCGCGGCGGGAGCGGTGGGGTGCGCACCCGGCTCGGCCGGCTGCGCGGCGCAATCGACTTCGGCGGTCGACGGCGGCGACCCCGAGGGCGGCTGCCAGCCCGGTGCAACCGAGTCCTGCATCAGCCCATGCGGGACGGTGGGAGAGCGCAGCTGCGGCGCGGGCCAGGCGTGGGGAGGTTGCCACCCGCCTGCCGAGCAGTGCAACAACTCGCTCGACGACGACTGCGACGGGAAGACCGACGGGCAGGACTCCGACTGCTGGGCGTGCCAGCCGGGGAGCACGCAGTCCTGCGTCACCTCCTGCGCTTCCACCGGCGTCAAGCGCTGCAACGCCTCGGGCGCCTGGGGGAGCTGCCAGCCTCCGGCGGAGGCTTGCCACAACGGGCGGGACGACGACTGCGACGACGCGGTAGATGGAAGCGACTTCGATTGCCCGCCGGTGAGGTACGTGTGCGAAGACTACGAAGGCGGAAACTGCAACGGCGATCCTGGCTACGGGGACAACTGCGCCGCGTCGGACAACACCAATGGCTGCTCTCCCTCGAAGTTCTGGGCGTGGTGCAACCGCCGAAACCCGCAGTACCCGAACATCTGGGACGACTGGGTCCACAACTGGGTGGACTCCCGCTGCGACCGCGCCGTCACCATGGTGAACAACACCTTCACCTGCCTCAGCTCGGCGAACGTGCAGTACGAATGCACCACCCCGCTGGTGCTCGTGTTCGAGCCGGAATCTCCGGTGGAGCTTTCTTCCGCGGAGCACCGCTTCCGATTGCGGCCAGGCGTGGACGGCCGCTCCGATTGGCCGGCGCGCGGGACGCCGTGGCTCGCGCTGGATCGCAATCGCAACGGCGCGATCGACGACGGCAGCGAGCTGTTCGGCTCCTCGACTCGCCTGTCGAGCGGCCGGACCGCAGCGAATGGATTCGAGGCCCTCTCGGAGTTGGACGCCAACCGTGACGGCGTGGTGAGCGCGATCGATCCCGACTTCCCCAAGCTGCTCGTCTGGAGCGACGCCAACCGCGACGGTGTCTCGCAGCCCCAGGAGCTCAAGGCCGCGCCCGCGGCGGGGCTCATCTCCATCGCCGTCCGCTACTCAGTGAGCCCCCGCTGCGACGCGCGGGGCAACTGCGAGCGGGAGCGGGCCTCGTTCACCTTCCTGGAACCGGGCGGCCGGGTGCGGCTGGGGGCGGTGGTGGACGTCCACCTCCGCCTCGAGCCGGAGCGCCGGGCGCGAGCGGTCGCCGGAGAGGCCCTCGCTTGCCGGCCCAGGTGACCTGGCCCGCAACATCTTCATCGTTCCGGGGACGGCGCTCGAAGAGGAGGCAATGACTAGAGCCGAAACCATTACGGCCTGGGGCATACCGGTGCGGGTGTTCTCGCCCGAGTACGTGATCGCGCTGAAGCTCGCGTCATTCCGCTCGAAGGACCGAGTCCACATCGCCCATCTGCTGCGGACGGCGCAGAGGGAAGTCGACATCCCCGGGCTGGAGGCGATTCTTTCCAGGCACGGTTTGCTGCCGCGCTGGCGGCAAGTGCTCGGAGAGGTGCAGGGATGAGCGACCGCGCCGGAACGATCGAGGAGCTTCGCGCGGCGATTTTCGCCTCAAAGGAAAGCCGTTGCGTGGCGGATGCGCACGCCTCGCCCGAGGAAAAGTTCGCGATGCTGGAGGCGATGCAAGAGCTGGCCGACGAATTGCGGCGGGCCCGTTCCACGCTGCGCCCGCGCGCCGATCTCCCGCGGCGCCGCCAGTGATGAGAAAGGAATCACCGGCAGGCAACCATACTCGGTGAGCCCCTCACCCTTTCCCTCTCCGAGCGGGAGAGGGCACTTCCGCTACAGGAGCCCGTGCGCCTTCACCCGGAGGTACTCGTTGACCGCCGCGGCCGAGAAGGCGCTCGGGGGAGCGCGCACCACCAGCGCGCCGGAGTTCCGCAGCTGAGCGGCGGTGAGGCGGTACTCCTCCTCGAGGCGCGCCGCTGCCTGCCGCCTATAGGCCTGGTGGACATCGGTGGGCTCGGCGGTGGCGCAGCTTTCGAGATCCTCGTCGAGCAGCGACACCACCAGCGGAAGGTGCCGGGGCCTCAGCCTCCGCGCCCGGTTGACGAGCTGGGAAGACGTCTCTGGATCCATCAGGTCGGTGAAGATGGCCACCAGGCTGCGCTTGTGGTGGCGGCCGAAGGCGAGGTCCATCGCCCCGCCGTAGTCGCTCTCCTCGAGCGCGGCCTCCAGGCGGTAGAGCGCCTCGGTGAGCGAGCGCAGGTGCTCCCGGCCCTTCCTCGGCGGCAGCATCGCCAGCACCTCGGTGGAGAAGGCCACCACTCCCACCAGATCGCCCCGGTCGAGGCTCACCTTGGCCAGCCTGAGGGCCGCGTCGACCGCATGGTCGAGCTTGCGGCGCCCCGCCACTCTTCCCGCCATGTGGCGGCCGCAGTCCAGCATCAGCATCACCGGCTGGTGCCGTTCCGGCTGGTGGACCCGGACCATCAACTTGGCCTTCCGGGCCGAGGCCTTCCAGTCGATGGTGCGGCTGTCATCGCCCTCGCGGTACTCGCGGAGCGACTCGAACTCGCGGCCCTCCGCCGGCCGGCGAATGGACCGGTCCGAGGCGCCCTGCGCCGCCCGCGCCAGCTCGAGCGCCTCCCGGGTGAGCGCGGTGAGGTCGGGATAGACCTTGAGGTGCGCTGCCGCCGGCACCCGCTCCTGGCGAGCGCACAGCCCGAGCGGGCCGAGCAGCCGGAGGTAGATGTCCCCCAGGGCGAGATCTCCGCGCGAGGGGGGCACCAGCCGGTACCGCACCTTGGCCTGGTAGGAGGGCGCCTCGAGCCTGAACCGCTGCCGGTGCCCTTCCGCCGAGGGTCCGGGAGGAACGCTGTCGCGCACCTCCCCGCGGGCCGCGACGCCGGCCAGGGACTCGAGCACCAGAACCACCGCGTTCGGCGCGCCGGACGAGAGCACCGGCTCCACCTTGCGCGTCACCCGGAGCTGGCTCGCCGTGGGCGCCAGGGCGAAGTCCACCGCGCACAGCGCCAGCACCGCCAAGTCCACCGCCGCCGCAAAGAAAACCGCCTCCGGGAAAAGGATGGCGAGCACGGCGGGCAGCATCCCTCCCGCAAAGAGCGCCACCGCGAGCGGGGTGGGCACCGGCCGCATCAGCGTGGCACCGGCACCCGGTCCAAGGTCTGGCGAATGACTTCGTCGGTGGTGACGCCTTCGACCTCCGCCTCGGCCTTGAGCAGCAGGCGGTGGTTGAGGACGCTCGGGGCGACCGCCTTCACCTCGTCAGGGGTTAAAAACTCCGCGCCGGAGAGCGCAGCCCGGGCCTTCGCGGCGGCCAAGAGCGCCTGCGCCGAACGCGGCGAGGCGCCCAGCCGCACCCGCGGATTGTCCCGCGTCTCCCGGATGACCTTGACCACGTAGTCCATGATCGAGCCGTCACAGCGGACAGAGGCGGCGCGCGTCTGCAGCGCCGCCATCTCCTCGGCCGAGAGCACTCGGTCCACCTTCGGCGCCGCACCCGACCGCTCGTGGAAGGCTCCCACCATCGCGCGCTCCGCCTCCATCGCCGGGTAGCCGACCCGGATGCGCATCATGAAGCGGTCAAGCTGGGCCTCGGGGAGCGGGTAGGTGCCCTCCAGCTCGAGCGGATTCTGGGTGGCCACCACGAAGAAATGGGGCGGAAGGCGGTGGGGCTGCCCATCCAAGGTGACCTGCCGCTCCTCCATCGCCTCCAAAAGCGCGGCCTGGGTCTTCGGCGGAGTCCGGTTGATCTCGTCCGCCACCAAGAGCTCGGTGAAGATCGGCCCCTTCACCAGCCGGAAGGTTCCCTCCGCCGGGCGGAACACGTTGGTGCCCAGGATGTCGCTCGGCATCAGGTCGGGGGTGAACTGGATGCGGGAGAACTCCAGCCCGAGGGCGGCGGCGAGGCAGCGGGCGGTGAGCGTCTTCGCGACCCCGGGGACTCCCTCGAGGAGCGCATGCCCCCGGGCGAGGAAGGCGGTCAAGAGATCCGCGAGCACCGCGTCCTGTCCGAGCACCGTGGTCTTGAGGGCGACGGCGAGACGATCGATGGGAGAGTGGCCTTGCATCGGGCGCGCGAGGTTACCGCGGAAGAGGGGCTCACTGCTCGCGCTGGCGAAGCCCCATCACCGTCCCGCCCAGACCGAGCAGGCTGGCGACGATCGCCAGCGCCACTCCGAACGCCGGCCTCGAGACCGCCACCTCGAAGTTCCCCACCGGCGAGCGGGTCATCTTGGCGATCCACGCGAGCTTGATGAACACCAGGCACCAGAGGATGCACGCGCCCATCGCCGAGAGCTGGAACAGCCAGGGCACCGCGGGGTTGAGCTTGGGCATCGAGCCCTTCACCCGGATCACCACCGCGGCGATCACTCCGATCGACAGGAGCGCCACCGGGAACCCGAGGCTGGTGATGCCAAGCACCGAGCCTTCCTCGGCGGTCTCCTTCCAGGGGAACACCGAGGCGAGGATGTTCAGCGCCGCTCCGGCGATCGCGAGCTTGTCCCAGGTCGGCAGGAACGACACGAATCGCTTGATGTCCCCAAGCTGCCGCTCGGGCCCGGAGGCCTCTTCGTCTCCGGTGTAGGTGCTGTCGGGCGGATCGGAGCCGGCGGGTTGCCGCCAGTCCTCGGCAGGCTCGGGCTCCCCCTGAGGCTCGGGCTCCGCCTCCTCCGGTTCGGGCTCGGGGCGGCCTCTCCGCCGGGTGGGGGCTCGGCGGACCCGGTCCTCCTCCAGCTCGTGCATGCTCTTGATCCGGGTGGGCGCCTCGGCGGGCTTCGAGGCCCGCTTGGGAGCGGCGGTCCCGCGCGCGGGGGTCGGATCATCGCCGTCCGCGTCGACGCTCGGCGGCTCCGACGAGAGGAACGAGTCGTCGATGATGTAGTCGCAACGCGGGCAGATGGAGGTGCCGTCGGGCACTGGGGCGCGACAGCCGGGACATTTCTGGGCCATTGCTCTCCGCGAGGTTTTTATCCTAAAGGCCCACGCCATGACGAACCTCCGCCTCCGCGTACCCGGTTTCCTGGCGGGCGCAGCCCTGGCAGGCTGTGCGGCGCTCGCCGGATGTCAGACGACCCAGAAGAAGCCACCCAGGCCCCAGGCCCAGGCGCAGCCTCAAAGCGGCCTTCCGAAGGAGATCGCCGAAATCCAGGAACTGGAGGACCGGCGCTCGCTCGGCGATGGGAAGTTGACGCAGTGGGCGGTGACCGCGAACGACCCGCTGGTGCGCGGGCGGGCGCTGCTCGCGCTGGCGAGGCTCCAGGATCCTTCCACCTCCGACGCCATCGTGAGGGGCATGTCGGATCCGGCCCCGCTGCCGAGGTATGAGGCGGCGTTCGCCGCTGGCACGCTGGCCCTCTCCTGGGCGCCGCTGCCGGAAGGGCTCAAGGCCACGCTGGCCGAGGAGGTGAGCAAGGCCGAAGGCGCCGAGACGGAGCTTGCGGTGAAGCTGGCCTTGCTCGAGGCGCTGGGGCGGATCGCCACCCCCGCCGCGGTGGAGAGGCTTTCGGAGCGCTTGGTGGGTGAGGCGGACGAGGTGCAGGCGCGGGCCGCCCTCTCGCTCGGCGTGGCGGCGCGGCGGGACGCGCAGCTCAACGCGAAGCAGCTGAACGCGATGGCTCCCCTCATCAAGAAGGAGGCCTCGGTGGCGAGCAGGTTCGGGGCGGCCTATGCCCTCGCGCACTCGAAGCAGGTCGCGGCCCGCCAGTGGCTGCTGTTGTGCGCCCAGGACGACGCCCCGGAGATCCGCGCCCTGTGCGCCAAGGGCCTGGGCGAGGTCGGGACCGAGGTGGACGCGGTGACGCTGGGAAAGCTGCTCGACGACTCCGACTACCGGGTGGCGGTGGAGGCGACCCGTGCGCTGGCCAAGCTGGCCAAGAAGTGCAAGAGCTCGGCCTGCCCTCCGCTCGGCGCCCTGGCGGGTCTGTCCTTCAGAGTGGACAGGCTCGCCCGGGGAGACTCGGCGGGCGGTGGGCAGCCGCTGCTCGCCCTGGCGCAATCGGAGCTGCCTTTGTCGGCGAAGACGCTGCTCACCACGCTGCGCAACTCGGTGATCGCCTCGGTGCGGAGCGTGACCGAGCCGGCCATCAGGCAAGACCTGGCCAAGATCGACTGCCGTCTGGCCGCGGCGCTGGACCGGCTGGCCGGCGTGCTGACCGACGTCCTCAGCTGCGGCGGCGGGTTGGTGCCGGAGAGGCAGCGCCTGGTGATCGGCTTGAGGGAGCTGGAAACCACTCCCGCCAAGGAGCCCTCCAAGCGGGCGGACGCGGTGGCGAGCTTCGTCTACCACAACGACCCCTCGGTGAAGGTGGCGGCCCTGGCGGTGCTGGCCGCCTCGCCCTCGCCGCTGTCTTTGGAGCGGGTGCGCTCGCAGATCTCCAACCCCGACCTGGTGATTGCCGCCTCGGCGGCGAGCGCTGCGGGCAAGCTCAAGGACAAGGAGGCGGTCTCGCTGGTGCGAGAGCTTTCGCACAAGGTGCTCACCAACGCGGAGGTGGCTCCGCCGGTGGCCGAGGCGCTGGCGGACCTGGACGCGAAGGACGCCGAGCCGGACCTCCGCGAGTGGCTGCAGTCGACGCACGCCACGGTCCGGAACGCGGCGGCGGCCGCGCTCACCAAGCTGACCGGGCAGGCGGTGCTGCCCGAGCGAGTGGAGCGCCCGGTGGACAAGGTCAAGCCGCCGTACCTCCCGCGGGACGCCAGCCTGCACTTCAAGACGGAGAAGGGCGAGTTCACCGTGAAGCTGTACACCGGAGAGGCGCCGCTCACCGCGCTGAACGCCTACACCCTGGGGAAGAAGGGCTTCTTCAAGAACCTCACCTTCCACCGGGTGGTGCCGAACTTCGTGGCGCAGGGAGGAGATCCCCGGGGCGACGGCGAAGGCGGGCCGGGCTACACCATCCGCTGCGAGGTGAACCACAAGCCCTACGCGCGCGGCGTGGTGGGGATGGCGCTGTCGGGCAAAGACACCGGCGGGAGCCAGTTCTTCGTCACCGCCTCGCCCCAGCCGCACCTCGACGGCCGCTACACCGCCTTCGGGGAGGTGGTGAAGGGACAGACCGTGGTGGACAGCCTGCTCGAGGCAGACCGGATCCTCGAGGTCCGGGCGAGCCCGTAGAGGGCGGACTCGTGCGTTCCAATCAGACCCTGAAAAACGAAATACTAGCTGCTCCGGCTGCCCCTCGCTCGCAAAGCACCATCGGGTGCGAGCGCGGGCCGGAAGCCCCGCTGAGCGTCCGGCCTGCCGTCCCCGGCGGTGTCGGGCGGCGGGCGTGGCTAGGTTGCCGCCGTGAGGGACCACGGCCGAATCCTCGGAAACCTGTTCATCGCCTGGGCAGCCGCGCAGGTGATCGGCGCCGTGGTGGTTTCAATCACCCGGAGCGCCGAGCGCCCACCGGCGCTGTTCTGGGTGTTCAGCGTGGCCGCCGCGCTCCTCTTCGGGTGGGCCGGCACCCGGCTGCGCCTGCACGATCCCCGGGTGCGCATCGCCGCGATCGTCCTCTCCGCCCTGGCGCTGCTGTCGTTCCCCGTGGGCACCGCCCTCGGCATCTACGGGCTGTGGGCCCTTCTCAAGCGTCGCGCCCTGCCGTCGGCGTAGCACCCGCGAGCAGATCGGCCCGGCTCGGTGCGACCAGGCGATCAAATCCCCGGCCCTTCGCCGCTCAAGGTCGTGTCCGTGGCGCACACGTTCGCGCCCGCCCTGGTGCCCAAGGTGCTCAGAGTCGCCGCCAGCGACTTCCTCCCCGCCTGCTCCCGCACCGAACCCGTCAGCCGGACGTCGATGGTCAGCCCCGGATCGTTCAGCCGCCCCACTTGCGCCTGAGCCGAAAAGAAGCCCACCAACCCCGCCGCGTCGCCCGGGCGCGGCGCGAACACGTCTCCCACCAGCGCTACGTCGAGCAGATTCACCGGATCGATCACCTGCGCGGCCACCCGGCGGCCCGCATCGCTCTGGACCAGCGTGAGGCTCGGGCCCACCTGGTAGGGAGGGAATTCGCACCGCCCGCTCACCGCCACCGTGTTCACCGCGTACACGCCCGAGATGTCCGGGCAGTCGGAAGAGCAGGGCGCACGGCCGCCACAAGCCGCCAACCAGGGCAAGAGCACGATCGCCCAAGGACGCATCCTTGCCAAGCTGCTCATCCTTCCGCTCGCGAGCCAGCCCTCGCGGCCGAGCGCAGGCTGCGTCCCCCGCGCCAGGGGGACGCCTGTGGGGCCACCTTCCGGGGGGATTCCCCGCGTGGAGGATCGAGGGGGGCCTGGGCCGGCCTGGCTCAGCCTCTCACCCCGGCCACCGCGCGGACTGGAGCCGGCAGCTCCTTTCCGTGCCACCGCCTCAATTCCTCCCGCTCCAGCGCCTCCACCTCCCGGCGGATCCCCAGCCAGTCCGCGTCCGCAATCCCGAGGAAGGTCTGCACCAGGGCCGGGTCGAACTGCGTGCCGGCGCAGCGGTGGATCTCCTCGCGAGCCACCTCGATCGGCCGGCCCTTGCGGTACGGCCGGTCGCTGGTCATCGCGTCGAGTGTGTCGGCGATGGCGAACACCCTGGCCCCGAGGACGATCTGCTCGCCCTTGAGCCCTTGGGGGTAGCCGGTGCCGTCGAAGCGCTCCTGGTGCTGGTAGACGATGAGCGAGGCTTCGTGGAGGTAGGGCATCCGCGCGAGGATCCGGAAGCCGATCTCCGGGTGGAGGCGCATCTCCACCCACTCCTCCGGGCTGAGCGGACCGGGCTTGAGCAGGATCGAGTCCCGCACTCCGATCTTCCCGATGTCGTGGAGCAACGCGCCTTGCTCGATCACCTCCAATTCGAGGCCGCCCACGCTCGCCGCCTGCGCGATGCGTCGCGAATAGAGCGAGACACGCCTCGAGTGCCACTGCGTCTCGGTGTCCCGGTAGTCGAGTGCCGACACCATCCCGTCCAACAGCCCGTTGGTTCGCTCCACCACCATCCGCTCCAGGTCGCGGTTGATGCCCAAGAGGTCGGCGTTCTTCCGCGCCAGCTCCTCCCCCAGCCGCCGGTTCTCCTCCAGCAAGTGGAAGTGGGAGACGCCCTGCCGCACGCACGAGGTCAGCTCCGCCAAGGACCATGGCTTGGAGAGGATCCGGAAGACCTCTCCCCGGTTGACCGCCTCCGACGCCACCTTGAAATCCGCCGCCGCGGTCAGCATCAGCCGCACCGCTCCCGGGTTCACCCGCTTGATGTGACCCAACAGCTCGATGCCGTTCATGTTCGGCATCATGAAGTCGGTGATCACCACCGCGAAGTCGCGCTCCTCGAGCGCCCGGAGAGGGTCCGAGTGAGCGACCACCTTGTAACCTTCCAGCGTGAGAATCCTGGTCAGCGCCTGTAGGATCAACGCGTCATCGTCGACCACCAGGATCCGATCCATCCTCCGCAGGTTGACACACCGTCGTTCGAAAGCGAACTGTTCTCGGGCGCCATTGCCGCAGCGCGGCAGAGAAACCTGGATTCCATCGTGAGGGCGCCAGGTTGCGCCGCCTCGCGGGTGCGTAAATCAAGGCAAAGCTTGCCTGGCTGCCGGGTTCTCGTCTATTGTCCGCCCTCCCCGCAGTCATAACTCCTCGGAATTTCGGGAGAAGCCGCGGATGGGAAGGTCCGCAGGTCCGGTCCCGGTGGTGGTGATGGGGCTCGGTTTCATCGGACAGGAAATCGCCAAGGCCGCCGATGCTTCTCCCGAGCTAAGGCTCGTGGGGGCGGTGGACCGGAACCCGTCACTCCTCGGACGAAAGCTCGGAGAGGTGATCGGCAACCCCGCGATCGCGGCTCCGGTTTCCGCGGACCTAAAAAAGGCGGTGGGTCGAAGCTCCGGGGCAGTGGTGCTGCACGCGACCGGCTCGCGGCTGGAGCAGGTGGCGGACCAACTCCTCGGCGCGGTGAAGGCGGGCTGCCCGGTGGTTTCGACTTGCGAGGAGCTGGCCTTCCCCTACCTCAAGCACCCGCGGCTTGCGGAGCAGCTGGACGGGGCGGCGAGGAAAGCCGGCGTGTCGGTCCTCGGCACCGGGGTGAATCCGGGCTTCGTCTTGGACCGGCTGGTGGCGACGCTCGGCCAGGTGTGCGGAACGGTCCGCCGAGCGCACGCCACCCGGGTGGTGGACGCCCGGCAGCGCCGGGTGGCCCTGCAGCGGAAGATCGGCGCTGGGCTCACCTTGGAGGAGTTCGGCGAGCTGGCCGAGCGGGACCAGGTGGGCCACGTGGGGCTGTTGGAGTCCGCGGCGCTGTGCGCGCTCGGGCTGGGTATCGACTGCGAGGACTTCGAGGAGGAGCTGGCTCCAGTGATCGCCGAGGAGGACATCCCCGGAGGCGCCTTCCCGGTGCGGAAGGGGAGGGTGGCCGGGGTGACGCAGTGGGCGGTCGGCCTTTGCGACGGCCAGGAGCGAGTGCGCCTGGAGCTGACCATCGCGGTGGGCGCCGAGTCGCCCGGCGATCGAATCGTGCTCGAGTCCGAGCCGACAGTGGAATTCGAGGTGAAGGGCGGGGTGCCGGGGGACCGCGCCACGGCCAACGCCGTGGTGAACGCCGCGCCGCGCCTTTTCGCCTCCGAACCCGGGTTGCTCACGGTGCTGGAGCTGCCCGCCGGGAGGTAGCGCATGCTGGACAAGAACGCCATCGGGCGATCGTCGCCGCCCACGCTGAACGAGGTCGAGAAGGGGTCGATCCGCCGCTTCGCCGAGGCGATCGGCGATTACAACCCGATCTACTACGATGAGGAATACGCGCGGGCGTCCGGCTTCCCCACCATCGTGGCGCCGCCGACCTTCCCCGCCTCGTTCCATTCCGCGGCGGATCTGAGGGAGCTGTTGGGGGTGGGGATCAAGAGCCTGCTCCACGCCGAGCAGGCGTTCGACTACGAGCGGCCGATCTTCGCGGGGGACCGGATCATGGTCTCCACCAAGGTGGCCGACATCTTGGAGAAGCCCGGGCCAGCGGGGAAGATGGACGTGGCGGTGATCGAAGACGAAGGCCGGGACGAGGAAGGAAACCTCGTGTTCCGGGCCAGGCGGACCCTGGTGGTGCGCACATCGAAGGAGCTGACCTGATGCCCGCACGCAAGCTCTATTTCGAGTCCATCCGGGTGGGCGACGAGCTGCCCGCCCTGGCCAAGGCCCCGGTGGACCGGGTGCAGCTGGCGCGCTACGCGGGCGCCTCGGGCGACTTCAACCCGGTGCACGTGGACGAAACCTACGCCCGCTCGGTGGGGATGCCGTCGGTGTACGCGCCGGGGATGCTGGTGATGGGCTTTCTGGGCCAGCTCCTCTCCGACTGGGGGCGCGGGGCGCAGCTCCGGCGCTACACGGTGAAGTTCGTCAAGATCGTCTGGCCCCAGGACACCGTGGTCTGCAAGGGCCGGGTGACCGACCGGTTCGGAGAGAACGGCAGGTACTTCGTCGAAGTGGAGCTTTGGGCCGAGAACCAGAGGGGCGAGCTGGTGATCAAGGGCCAGGCCCAGGTCCAGCTCTTCTTCTCGCTGGAGGACGAGAACCGGCAGCGATCCGGGCAGGCGCCGCTGGTGGTCCAGGTGCAAAGGGAAAGCCTTTACCAGGCGCCGCCTACGCCTGCAGCCGCGCCAGAGCCGCCCAAGGCGCCGGAGAAGCCGGTGGCGAGCAGCGGCGCCAAGAAGGCCCCGGCGCGCAAGTCGGCCAAGGAGGCCATCGTGAAGAAGGCCCAGCCCCGCCGCGCGCCGAAGAAGGCCAAGCGGCGCTAGCGCAGCGGCGGGCGGCAGGCGGCGAGCAGGAGCGCGGCGGCGAGCAGGCGCATCGCGCGCCAGCTAGCACAGCGGGGCGCCGGCCCGAAGCTCCATCTCGGAGCCGATCGCCGCGGCGGCAACCTCCTCTTCGGCGGGTAGCGAGATCGTCACGGTGGTTCCAACTCCCAGCTCGCTCTCGATCGACAGCTCCCCGCCGGCGGCCTGGGAAGCCTGCTGTGCGAGCGAAAGCCCCATCCCGGTTCCGTGGCCAGGCCGCTTGGTGGTGAAGAAGGGATCGCACACGCGGGAGAGGATCTCGCGCGGAATCCCGCAGCCGTTGTCCACCACCTCGACCTTCGCCCACTCCCCTTCGCGCCAGGCCTTGACCGAGATGCGGGGCGAGGGCCGGCTCTCCACGGCGTGGACCGAGTTCGTCACCAAGTTGGTCAGGACGAGCACCAGGTCCGGGAACCCCACCTCGAGGTTTCTCGCGGCCCCATCGACTTCGATCGAGAGGGAGACGTTCGCCGGCACGCGCTCCCGGCAGAGGATCTTCAGCTCCTCGATCGCCATCCCCACCTCGCATTCCTCGCTGGCCGCCGCCGGGTGGGCGTAGCGCTGGAGCGCCTCGACGATCCGGCCGATCCGGCCTGCGCACTGGGTGGTCTCCTCGAGCGCCTGGCGGATCTCGGAGGCAGTGGCGGCATCGGGTGCGCCGCCCTGCCCGAGCACCTGCTCCAGCCAGCCGAGGTTGGAGATGATCGCCGCCAGGGGATTGTTCAGCTCGTGGGCCGCCCCGGCCACGAAGGTCGCGAGCGCCGACAGCTTCTCCGCGTGGGCTTTCCGGTCCCTCAGCTTGATCAGCTCCCGGGTCTTCTCCTCCACCATCCGCTCCAGGTCGCGCCGGTAGCGGCGGTTGTCCTCCTCCAGCCGGCGGTTGTGCTCGAGGAGCTGCCGGTGGCGGATCGCCGACCCCAGCTCGTGGCGAAGCACCGCGTCGTCGACCCCCTTGACCAGGTAGCCGAAGGCGCCTTCCCGCATGGCCTTCACCGCGAACTCCGAGGCATCGGCCACGGTGAGGATGAGCACCGGAGTGGTGGGGGCGCGCTCCCGGGCGGCCGCCACCACCTCCAGCCCGGTCATGCCGGGCATGTCGAGATCGCAGAGCACCACGTCGGGATGGAAGTGCCCCAGGGCCGAGAGGCCCTCTTGGCCGTCCGCCGCCGCGAGCGCCAAGAAGCCCAGCTCCTCGAGCTTCTGCAGCAAGGCTCCCCGAACCAGGGGGCTGTCGTCGATCACCAGGACCCTGCGGTCGAATTCCGGGCTCATGGCCCCACCTGGAGCAAGGCGAGGGCCGGCGCCAAGCCCGCGCAAGTGCCGGAGGGAGGGTGAGTCGTGCCTCGGGAGGGGGTCAGCCCAGCCTCACTTGGGCGACTCCCGGATGCCGATGGCGAGCTGCGCGAGTCCAGCCGACTTCGCCATCTCCATCACCTCCACCACCTTGCCGTGCGGCACTCCTTCGTCGGCTTGTACGATCACCAGGGTGTCCGGGCTCCTCTGGCGGCTCTCTTCCAGGGCGCGCTTCAGCTCCTCGGGGGCGACCACGTTCCCGGCCAGCACGATTCTACCGTCGGCGAGGATGGCCACCGAGAGGTCGCTCTCCACCGCGGTGACGTCGGCGGCGCCGCCCTTGGGGAGGTTGACCTTCAGCCCGGCGCGGGCACCCGCCGAGCGGTTGACGATCACCGAGCTGGTCACCATGAAGATGATGAGCAGGACCAGGAAGATGTCGGTGAGCGGGGTGATGTTGATCTCGGCGAAGAAGCCCTCGGCTTCCTGCTCGCCATCGGGGACGCGGCCGATCGCCATGGCTCAGGCGCCCTCCGGTGACGGTGCGCTCACCGCCGGGAGCGGCGGCGCCTCGGCCGGGGCGGGGCCCGCTCCGCGCTCCTTCAACAGCTCGACGAACTCCTCGGCGAGCAGCTTGAGCTCGGTCGACAGCCGGCCCAGCCGGGCTTGGAAATAGTTGTAGAAGACCACCGCCTCCACCGCCACCAGGATGCCCACCGCGGTGGCCACCAGGGCCTCGGAGATGCCGGTCATCACCACCGCGGGGCCGCCGGTTCCCCCCGCCTCGACGTCGACTCCCAGCTCGCGGAAAGAGCGCATGATGCCGGCCACGGTGCCGAACAGGCCCACGAAGGGAGTGGTGGCGCCGATGGTGCCGAGCACCCACAGGTTTCGCTTGAGCTTGAGCGCGACCTGGGCGCGCTCGCGCTCCACCGCGGCGTCCACGCTCCCGCGGGCCCCCTGGGCGATCCGGTCGAAGCCGGCGAGGTAGAGGTCGGCGGAGATGGCCCCCGAGCGCTCCGCGGCGCTGCGGGCGGCGGCCACCTCGCCCCGGAGCACGTGCTTGGCGATGGAGTCTCCCAACGCCCTGGCCGCGTCGCCGGCGCCCCACAGGGCGATGATCCGCTCGAGCGCCACGCCCAGCGCCAGGACCGAGCAGGCGAGGAGCACGGCCATCGTGACGCCGCCGATGCGCAGGTAGTGCAGCAGTTCGTCGAAGCTCATGGACGCCTCATACAACCAATAAAACCGCTTCCGATACCTCGGGCGAAAGCCGAAACTTCCCGGCCGCCCTTCCCGCCGCTCGGGCGAGCGGTCGGGCAGGAACCCGACGGACCCGGATGAGATTCCCCCGCCCACTCCTCGCGGCCCCGCTGGCGGCGGCGCTGGCCGGCTGCCCGCCGCGGTTCGACTTCGGCGTTCATGGCGAGGTGCGCGACCCCACCGTGCTTTTGGAGCTGGTGTCGAAGGAGGAGGCGAAGGTGTCCGCGGTGCAGGGAGAGGCGAAGATCCGGGTCGACTCGCCCAAGGCCAAGGGCGTGGTCTCGCTCTTCGTGGCGGTGGAGCACGCCTCGCGCCTCCACCTCGAGTCTCTGAGCTTCTTCGGCAAGCCGGAGGCGGTGCTGGTCTTGGACGGCCAGTCCTTCGGGCTCTACCAGGCCCAGGAGGGGCGGTACTACCGGGGGCCCGCGAGCCCACAGAACGTCTCCCGCTTTCTCCCGGTGGCCCTCCCCCCTTCGGAGCTGGTGGCGCTGATGCTCGGGCGGGCGCCGCGCATCCTGCCCGAGGTGGCCGACCTCTCGCTCGACGAGCAGGCGAGGGCCTATCGAGTGGTGCTCAAGGCCGGTCCGGTGAGGCAGACCCTGTGGGTGGACCCCTCCCGGCTCAGGGTGGAGCGGAGCGAGGTGCGCGGGGTACCCTCGTACGACTTGCGCTTCGAGAGCTTCGACCGGGTGGCCGAGGCCATCTACCCGCGGAAGGTGGTGATGACGGTGCCTTCGGCTTCGGCGACACTCGAGCTGTTGTACAAGGACGTCTCGGTGAACCAAGTCCCGGACCCGACGCTGTTCGAGCTTTCGCCCCCGGAAGGCGTGCCGGTCGTCGAAGTCGACGAGCTCGGCAATCCGCGCGATGGTGGCGAGAAGGCCCCGCCGCCGGAGGGTCCGCCGTGAGAGCAGCCATCGCCGCGTGTGGGGCGCTGCTGGTCCTGGCCGCCTGCAAGAAGGAGAAGAAGCCCGCGCCGCCCGCCCCGGCCGCGGTGGTGCCCGCGGAGACGTGGAAGCGTGGGGAGCTTCCCCTCGAGGTCCAGCTCGGAGCGCCGGTGAACGGAGGGGCCTTCACCGTGCGCATCTGGTCCGAGCCGGCCGGGCTCAACCGCCTGCACGACCAGATGGCGGAGGGCTGGATGATCAAGTACCTCACCGGGAACGTCTACGAGGCCCTCGCCGAGCTGGACCGCGACACCCACCCGGCCTACGAGCTTCGGCCCTTGTTGGCCGAAGGGTGGACCGAGAGCCCCGACCACAAGGTCCTCACGGTGAGGCTGCGCAAGGGGGTGAAGTTCCACAACGGCGAGCCCTTCACCTCGAAGGACGTGAAGGCGGTGCTCGAGGCGGTGCTGGACCTTCAGAACCTCACCACCAACCTGAGGAGCTACTTCACCGACCTCGAGAGCTACGAGGCGCCGGACGACTACACCTTCGTCGTCCGCTGGAAGAAGCCCTACTTCCTCGCCAACCGGAACTTCCTCACCTCGATGGCGGTGATGCCGGCCTCGGCCCTCGAGGGCGACTTCAACACCCTGCCCGTCAACCGCTCCCCGATCGGGACCGGGCCCTTCCGCTTCGTGTCCTGGGAGACCGGGAAGGCCATCACCTTCGACCGGAACGACTCCTACTGGGGCAAGCGGCCGCACCTCGATCGCTTGGTGGTGCGCATCGTGAAGGACCACACCGTGGCCACCCAGCTGTGGGAGCGGGGCGAGTTCGACCTGATGACGCTCATCCAGCCGGCGGTGTGGAAGTCGATCGAGAGCGGCGATGCCAAGAACGCCTGGGCGGTGGAGGGCTACCACCGGATCTATTTCCTCGAGAACATCTACTTCTGGATCGGCTGGAACGAGGAGCGACCCTTCTTCAAGGACCGCCGGGTGCGCGAGGCGCTGGCGCGGCTGTACCCGACCGAGTCGGTGCGGGACAACATCGACCTCGGGCTCGAGCTGCCCACCACTTGCCCCTACTACCGCGAATCCGACAGCTGCGACTCGACGGTGGAGAGGCTCCCGTACGACCGTGCGGGCGCGAAGCGGCTGCTCGCCGAAGCGGGCTGGAAGGACACCAACGGCGATGGGGTCCTCGACAAGGAGGGCGTGCCCTTCAAGTTCACCTTCCTCAACAACCCCTACTCGGTCCGCATGGGGAAGTTGGTGCCCCTGCTCCAGGAGGAGTTCAGGAAGGTGGGCATCGAGATGGACATCGAGAAGGCCGAGACGCCGGTGTACATCGCCCGCATGCGGGCCCACGACTTCGACGCCGCCAGCATGGGCTGGTCCAGCCTCGACCCGCAGCAGGACAACTTCCAGATCTTCCACTCCAGCCAGAGCAAGGGCGGCTCGAATTACGTCTCCTACGCCGAGCCCGAGGTGGACCGGCTGTTGGAGGAGATCCGGGTGGAGTTCGACCGGAAGAAGCGCAACGCGCTGGAGCGACGCCTGCACCGGCGGCTGTACGAAGACCAAGTCTACCTCTTCATGACCAACCGCCCCTACCTCGACGCGGTGAAGAAGCACGTCCGGGGCATCAAGCCCTCGCTGGCCTGGTACGACCTTAGGAAAACCTGGATCCAGCCTTCGAAGTAGCCTTGGCGCGATTCCTCCTCAAACGACTGCTGATGATGATCCCGACCTTCTTCGGGATCACCCTCCTGACCTTCGCGATCGGCCACCTGGCGCCGGGGGATCCGCTGCTCATCGAGACCGACTCGCCATTGCCGGGCTCGGCCTCGCAGGAGACGATCGACCGCTTTCGACAGGCCCACGGACTGGACCTGCCGCTCTACGTCCAATACGGCCGCTGGCTGTCGAAGGTGGTGCGGCTGGACTTCGGCCACTCCACGCAGGACCACCGGCCGGTGACGGAGAAGATCGCCGAGTCGCTCCCGAAGACGCTCCTGCTCTCCACCCTGGCGCTCTTCTTCGCCTACCTGGTGGCGGTGCCGATCGGGGTGTACTCGGCGGTGCGCAAAGGCTGGCTCGAGCGGGCGGTGACGGTGGCGCTGTTCGCCCTCTACTCGATGCCGTCCTTCTGGGTGGCGGTGATGCTCCTGCTCGCCTTCTCCAGCGGGAGGGCGCTGGACTGGTTCCCGCTCCAGGGGCTCACCTCGGAGGGCTTCGCCGCGATGGGCCTCGCCGCCAAGCTTTCGGACCTCGCCTGGCATCTGGTGTTGCCGGTGTTCTGCCTGAGCTACGCCTCCCTGGCGTCGGTCAGCCGCTACATGCGCACCGGGATGCTGGAGGTCATCCGGCAGGACTACATCCGGACCGCGCGGGCCAAGGGCCTCTCCGAGCGGACGGTGGTCTTTCGCCACGCGTTCCGCAACAGCATCATCCCGGTGGTCACCCTGCTCGGGCTGATGCTGCCGCACCTGGTCGGCGGGAGCGTGATCGTCGAGCGCATCTTCGGCATCCAGGGCATGGGCCTTTTGGCCTTCGACGCGATCTTCCATCGCGACTACCCGATGGTGATGGGGGTCACCACCCTGGTGGCGCTCTTCACCATGGCGTCGGTGCTCCTGTCGGACGTGCTCTACGCGGTGGTGGATCCGCGGATCCGGGTGGAGGTCGCCAGTTGAGCGCGGCCCAAAAGCTCCGAGGCGGCCCCCTCTTCCGGGTTTGGCGCCAGCTAAGGCGCAGGCGGCTGTCGCTTGTGGCGCTCGGCGTGCTCGCGGTGATGTTCCTGATGGCGCTTATGGCCGAGCAGCTCGCCTCCGACAAGCCGGTGGCGGTGCGGGTGGACGGGGCCACCCACTGGTTCCCCAACCTCACCGATCCGGCGGCGCTCAGAAACGAGAACGTCCACCGGCTCCGCTCGAGGCTGAGGCCGGAGCTGGGCGAGTGGATGATCGAGCCGTTGATCCCCTATGGGCCTTTCCAGACCTACGCCGAACAGCCCACCCAGCCCACGTCGGCGCCGCCCTGGGCCCCCGACGGAGAGCACTTCTTGGGCACGGACGAGCTGGGCCGCGACGTGCTCGCGCGCATCGTGCACGGGACGAGGGTGAGCCTCACCGTGGGCTTCGTGGCGGTGAGCATCTACGTGGCGATCGGCGTTTTGCTCGGGGCGCTCGCCGGCTACTACGGCGGCGCGGTGGACGCGCTCGTCTCCCGGGTCACCGAGGTGATGATGACCTTCCCCACGCTGTTCTTCATCTTGGCGGTCCTGGGGTTGATGCGCGTGCAGAGCATGGTGCCGATCATGGTCGTGATCGGGCTCACCCGCTGGACCGACGTCTGCCGCCTGGTGCGGGCGGAGGTGTTGCGGCTCAAGCGGCTGGAGTTCGTCGAGGCGGCGCGGGCCCTGGGGGCGAGCGACGCCCGCATCATCCTCCGCCACCTCTTGCCGAACGCGATGGGCCCGGTGATGGTCGCCGCCACCTTCGGGGTGGCGGGGGCGATCCTCATCGAGAGCGCCCTCTCCTTCCTCGGCTTCGGAGTGCCCCCTCCCACCGCGAGCTGGGGCGAGCTGTTGACCCAGGCCCACCGCTACGTGGTCCACCCCGGGGCTTGGTGGCTCACCCTCTTCCCGGGGTTGGCCATCTTCCTCACCGTCACGGCCTTCAACCTCGCCGGCGAGGGCCTTCGCGACGCGCTCGACCCGCGCCTCAAGGAGTAGCCGGGCGGCCGGCGGGGAAATGCCACTGTGGCGAAAGGCACAGTAGAATCCCCCGCGACGCCATGGCGACCATCAAGCTGGGCGAGCTGCTCGTCAAAGCGAACGTCCTGACCGAGAGCCAGCTTAAGTCTGCGCTCGCCGAGCAGAAGAAGTGGGGCGGCAAGCTCGGGGAGATCCTCGTGCGGATGAGCCTCATCACCGAGGACTTGCTGGTGAAGGCGCTGGCCAAGCAGCTCAACATTCCCCCCGCCAGCCTGGATCAGATCGAGGCCATTCCGCCCCACGTGAAGGCCAAGCTCCCGGTGGAGAGGGCCCGCGACATCCCCGCGGTCCCCCTGCAGCTTCGCGACGAGGGAAAGACCCTGCTGGTGGCGATGGCCGAGCCGCAGGACGTCCGCGCCTTGGACACGCTCCGCGCGGTGAGCCGCTGCCGGATCGTGCCCTTGGTCGCCGGCCGCACCTCCATCGCCCGCGCCATCGCCCGCTTCTACGAAGGAGAGACCGAGGTCACCGACTACGAGGGCTCCTTCAAGATGGTGGACGCCCAGGGCAAGACGATGGTGCGGGGCTTGCCCGAGAAGCCGCCTCCGAGGCCGGTGTCGCTCTCCGACGTGCCGGCGGCCCGGCCTCCTCCCCCCGCGAACCCTTCGGACCCGGCCGAGCTGTTGCGCAGCGTCGAAGAGGTGCAGCGCAAGGAGGTCGCCCTCCTCAAGGCGATGGTCGAGCTCCTCATCGAGAAGGGTGTCTTCACGCGCGACGAGTACCTCGCCAAGGTGCGGCGGTAGGCTGTCCGGGACTGCATGCGAAAGAGAATCGGCGAGCTGTTGGTCGAGGCGGGCGCCTCCACATCCGGCGAGGTGGAGGCGGCGCTCGCAAAGCAGCGCGCCGGCGGCAAGAAGCGGCTCGGCGAGATCCTGAGGGCCGCCGGAAAGGTGACGCCCACCGCCGTCGCCAAGGCGCTGGCCACCCAGTACGAGCTTCCCTTCGTCGAGCTGCCCGAGGCGATGCCGGGCGTCTCGGGGCTGGTTCCGGCGTCGTTCCAGCTCGAGCACCGGATGGTGGTCTTCCGGGTGGAGAAAGAGGGCAGCTCGGAGATCCTCCATGTGGCAGTGGCGGACCCCACCAAGGAAGAGCCGATCGACGAGCTGCGCTTCCAGCTCAGCCGGCCGGTCCGGCTCCACGTCGCCGCGGAAGACGACGTGGACGGAGCGCTCGCGGCGATGGCGGGCGAGCCTTTGGACGTGCTCGAGCCGGTGGAAGACGACGACACCCCTTCGCCGGTCCCCTCGCGGGAAGTCCCGGATGCGGCGCCAAAGGACAAGGCTGCTGATCCGGAGCTGCCCCAGGAGTGGGAAATCGGCCCGACCCAGCCCTCGGTCCCCGCCCCGGGTCGGCTGCCGACCATCACTCAGACCACCCCGATGCCGCAGGTCCGGCTGAACCGGCTCCTGGCCACGCCGTGGCCTCCAGCGGCGTCTCCGCTCACCACCCCATGGCCTCCGAGCACTCCGCCACCAGCGCTGGTGCGCCCGTGGGACGTGAAGGCGCCGGCAGGGCCCCGCGAGCCTCCCGCCGGCGGAGTGGAGATCGACCTCGAGGAAGGGAGTCCGCCCGCGGGCCGACCAGCCCCCGCCGAAATACGCCGCCCGACCGCCCGGGCGATCCTCGCCGCCGCCGACGCCATCGAGGCGCAGCTCGGAGCCCGGGCCGCCTCGCCTCCTCCGCCGGCCGCGCCTGCGCCGGCCGCGCCTGCGAAAGGCCCAGCTCCGGTGAAGCAGGAGCCTGGGCCCGCCACCGCTCCCGCGAAGCAGGAGCCAACCTCGAAGGAACCCCCTCACGAGCTGTCGGAGCTGGAGCGCATGGTGCTGGAGGGCATCGAACGATTGGCCAGGGGCGAGCCCGCCGGGCTCGAGTCGGAGAAGGTGCGTCCGCCGCAGATGGTGGCGTCGCTGATCCGCCTGTTGATCAAGAAGGGCGTGATCCAGGAGCTCGAGTTCCTGGACGAGCTGGCGCGGAAATGAGCCCGCCATTGTTGGAGGTCCGGGAGCTCTGCACCCGGTTCTCCTCCGACGAGGGCGACTTCCTCGCGGTGGACGGCGTCTCATTTTCGGTCCACGAAGGCGCCACCCTGGGCCTGGTGGGGGAGTCGGGCTGCGGAAAGACGGTGGCGGCCCTCTCGGTGATGCGCCTTTTGGCGGACCCTCCCGGGAGAGTGGTCGCCGGCTCGGCGCTCTTCCGCGGGAGGGATCTCCTCCGTCTGACGGAGCGGGAGATGCGGCAGGTGCGCGGGAGGGAGATCTCGATGGTCTTCCAGGAGCCGATGAGCTCTTTGAACCCGGTGCTCTGCGCGGGAGAGCAGGTGGCCGAGGCGCTGAGACTGCACCAGCGCCTTCGCCGGGCCGCCGCCGCCAGGACTGCCGAACAGATGCTCGGGCGGGTGGGCATTCCCGACCCGGGGCAGCGGGCGCGCTCCTACCCGCACGAGCTTTCGGGAGGGATGCGGCAGCGGGTGATGATCGCCATGGCGCTGGCCTGCGGACCCTCGCTGCTCATCGCCGACGAGCCGACCACCGCGCTCGACGTCACGGTCCAGGCGCAGATCCTCGAGCTGCTCCGGAGGGAACAGGCCGAACGGCGGATGGCGATGGTGCTCATCACCCACGATCTGGGAGTGGTGGCGGAGACCTGCGACGAGGTGGCGGTGATGTACGCGGGCCGGGTGGTGGAGCGCGCGCCGGTGCAGGCGCTCTTCGCGCACCCGGCTCACCCCTACACCGCGGGCCTCTTGTCGTCGTTGCCTTCGGCGGCGAAGCGGGGCGCGCGCCTTGTGGCGATCCCCGGGACGGTGCCGGCTCCTTGGGAGCTGCGACGTGGTTGCCGCTTTCGCGACCGCTGTGATCGGGCGGCGGAAGAATGCGCCCGAACGGCGCCGCTGCTCGAGGAGAAGCGCCAAGGTCAATGGGCGGCCTGCCATCGACCGGTGACCATCTTTGAGCGCGCGGCCGAAGGAGCGGGGCGATGAGCGCGCTGGTCGAGGCGCGCGAGGTGTCCGCCAGCTACCCGGTGAGGCGAGGGGTGTTCGGGCGCGCGGTGGGGCGGGTGCGCGCCGTCGATGGCGTCTCGCTGAGCATCCGCCGCGGTGAAGCGTTGGGCCTGGTCGGGGAGAGCGGGTGTGGCAAGTCCACTCTCGGCCGCACCTTGCTCCGGCTGCACCAACCGGACTCGGGCTCCATCCGCTTCGACGGGCAGGAGCTGGTCGGCCTGTCGCCGCGCGAGCTGAGGCCCCTGCGCCGGCGGATGCAGCTCGTCTTCCAGGATCCATACGGCTCCTTGAATCCGCGGATGACGGTGGGGGACATCGTGGGGGAGCCGCTCGCCATCCACCGGCTGGCCCGTGGCGAGGAGCGGGCCAGGCGGGTGGCCGAGCTTTTGGAGCTGATGGGCCTCCCGCGCGAAGCGGTCCGGCGCTACCCGCACGAGTTCTCCGGCGGCCAGCGGCAGCGCATCGGCATCGCGCGCTCGCTCGCGGTCCGGCCGGAGTTCGTGGTGGCGGACGAGCCGATCAGCGCGCTGGACGTGTCGATCCAGGCGCAGATCGCCAACCTGCTCGCCGAGCTGCAGCGGGGCCTCGGGCTCACCTACCTCTTCATCGCGCACGACCTCCGGATGGTCGAGCACCTCTGCTCGGAGGTAGCGGTGATGTACCTGGGCCGTATCGTGGAGTGGGCACCCGCCTCACAGCTGCACGCCAGCCCGCGCCACCCGTACACCCAGGCGCTCCTGTCCGCGGTTCCCGCGCCCGATCCGTCGCGGCGCAAGGACCGCATCATCCTCTCGGGCGAGGTGCCCTCGCCGCTCCACCCTCCCTTGGGCTGCGCGTTCCACCCGCGCTGCGGACGGGCGACCCAGAGGTGCCGCCTGGAGCGCCCCCCGCTCTTCGAGCTCGCGGGGCCCCATCGGGTGGCCTGCTTCCTCGAGGAGCCCTCCGGCGCGCCGAAGGAGGCCGCCGGGACGGCGGTGTAGGCTGGCTGGGCGCATGTTCCTTTTGAGCCACCACCCGCCCGAGGAGGCAAGCCGCACCTATGCCTGCGGCCGCGTGCGGCTGTGTGCCCGCTGCCTGGGGGTCTACCCGGTGGCGCTGGCGGCCATCGCCGTGCAACTCGCCCTGAGCGCGCCGCTCGAGTCCCCGCTCGATGGACCGCTGGCGCTCCTGCTCTTGCCCGCCCTCGCCGACTGGGCGGTCGGGCGCTTTCGGCCGAGCTGGGGCTCGAACGGCCTTCGCACCTTCACCGGAGCCCTCCTCGGGATGGCCGTGGGCCGAACGCTGTTCGTGCACTTCCAGAGGCCCTTCCACGCATGGCTCCTCGTCCAGGCGGCGCTGGTGACAACAGTGGCATTGCCTGTCATTCTGCTGACTTACCGGAGGAGAGCGCCCCGGTAGATCAGGCGCCGGGCCGGGCCGTTTACAGCGGGCAAGACGTCGAAAAGTCTTGCCCCGGCGACGGGGGACAGTAGTTGCGACCGGAGACCTCGGACGAGCAGCTGATGCTCGCTTTCAAGTCTGGGGACGCGCGGGCGTTCGAGGTGCTGGTGCGCCGGCACCGGACTCCGGTCTTCAACTTCATCCTCCGCTTCACCGGGCAGAAGCAAAGGGCCGAGGACCTGTTGCAGGAGACCTGGTTGAAAGTGGTGCGCAGCGCGAGCGAATACGAGCCGAAGGCGCGGTTCACCACCTGGGTGTACACCATCGCGAGGAACCTCTGCGTGGACAGCGCGCGCAAAGAGAGCTACAGGCAGGCCGACTCGCTCGACGCGCCGGTCCGCGCCGGCGACGAGGGCGACGGCCGCCTGCTCGGAGAGCTGTTGCCCGATGTGGGTGGCGCCGATCCCGAGCGGGGTGCGCACAACGCTCGGCTGAGGCCGCTGCTCGAGCGGGCGCTCTTGTCGCTCCCCGAGGAGCAGCGCGAGGTGTTCATCCTCCGCGAGTACGCCGGAGTGCAATTCAAGGACATCGCCCAGGTGACCGGGGTGCCGGAGAACACGGTGAAGAGCCGGATGCGCTACGCGCTGGAGGGCCTGCGGCGGCGGCTCGAGAAGCTGGGAGTGGACGGGGATTTGGCCGAGCTGGGAAGGACGGTGGCGGGATGAAGCCCCAGGTCCACCAGTTCGAGCACAAGCTCCTCGAGTTCGCCTACGGGGAGCTGCCGCCGGGCGAGGCCCGCGCTCTCGAGGCCCACCTCAAGGGCTGCTCCAAGTGCGCCCAGTCGCTCTCGGCCATCCAGGGAGTTCGCCAGACGATGGCGCGCCTGCCGGAGGAGCCCGCCCCGGAAGTTGGGCTGGACTCGCTCCTCGCCTACGCCGAGCAGGCGGCGCGGAGGGCCTCGGTGGGCCCTTCGCCCAGGCCGACCTGGTGGCGGAGGCTCGTGTGGCCCCTGGCGGGCGCCACCGCGGCCTCGCTCCTCGTGGTCCTCACGGTGCAAGTCGTGGAGCGAGTGTCGCTCAAGCCGCAGAAGGGCGACTACACGGTGGAGGGCGCTGAGGCAACGGCCGCGCCCGCGGCACCCGCTGCGCTGGCACAGGCCCCTGCCGCACCTCCGCCTTTGTGGGAGGGGCAGGCCCAGGCCGAGCCGGCGATGGACCGCGGCGCCGAGGAGGCGCAGCTGCTCGATCGCGAGACCGTCGCCACCTCGAAGCTCGCCGGTCCCAGCTCGCCGCAGCTCGCCCAGCGCTCCGAGCGCAAGCAGCAGGCCGAAGAGCTGCGCGAGCTGGCCGGCAAGGCCAGTCAGTACGAGCAGAACAAGCCTGGCAAGGGCATGGAGATGGCGAAGGCGGAGCGGGTCGATGCGCTCGCCGACAAGGAGGCTCCGAGGAGGAAGAAGGACCTGGGCGATCTGACGAACGAGAAGAAGGCCAACCGGGACGCCGAAGAAAGGCTCGCCGCCGCGTCTCCTGCCCCGGCGCAGCCCGCCGCCCTGGGGAACATCGGAGAGGTTGCCTCTGGCCGCGCAAAGGCCGATGACGATTACTCGCGCAGCACCGCCCCGGGCGCGCAGCTCGCCACCAAGTCTGCCGCTCCGTCCAGCCAGCGGCAGAGCCTGGGCATCCACGTCGGCGGCTCCTACGGCTCCTCGTCGGCGAGCGAGAGCCAGGGGTGGTCTTCGGCTCCGGCTCCCTCGTCGCGCGCGGTGGAGCTCGGGATGCCAAGGCCCAAACCCTCGGAGGAAGCGGCGCCGCAATCGGAGGTCGCCACCCGCGAGAAGGACTACTCGGTCGAGGACCGGGAGAAGCAGCGGACCGTCGTCCTGGAGTCCTTGCTCTCGCAGGCGCGGGCAGCCGATGCGGCGGGGGACATAAAGCAGGAGATCCAGCTCGCCCACCAGGTGTTGAGCCGCGAGGCTACCGGCTACCAGCGCGCCGAGGCGCTGAGGAAGCTCTGCGACGCCTACGAGAAGGCGGGAATGGTCGAGCAGTCCGACCGCTACTGCCAATTGCTGATCAAGGAGTTCCCCAACTCCGCCGCGGCAAAGCAGGTCGCCGAGCGCAGGCGCGGCTCTCGCTCCAAGGCCGCCGAGAAGACGAAGCGGCCGTCCTATGACGAGGCCGAGCAGCTCCCCCGCCAGGCAGCGCCGGCGGAGGCTGCACCGGCGATGCACTAGCCCGTCCATTTGACCGATGCCCTCTGGCCGGGGTTCGGGCTAGAAAAGAGTCGATGCGCACCCGCTCCCACAGCCGCCGGACCGCCTACCGCCGCGGCCAGGCGATGCTCGAGTACTCGATGCTCAACTGGGTGCTGGCGGTCGCGCTCATCCTCGCAGGCACGGTGAAGATCATCCCCGGCGCGAGGGAACGGCAGAACCTGATCGAGCTGTTCCTCGACGCCTACCAGACCTACTACGACTCGTTCTACTACGTGCTCAACGTCCCGTTCCCCTGAGCGCGGGCACCGCCCTGTCTTTGACACCCCTTCGAAGCGGCAGATACCATCCCCTCGCGGATCGCTGCGGAGGCGTTCGAAATGCTCAAGGGTAAGACGCCACTTCTCGTCGCCCTGGCGCTGGGTGTGTTCGCGGGGGGAATCGCCTTCTGGGGCATCCAGGCGGAGAAGAAGCGGGTGCGCCGAGGGTGGAACCTGGTGCCGGTGGTGGTGGCCTCGACGGACATCGCCGAGGGCAGCGTGGTGACCTTCGACATGATCTCCCAGCGGCCGGTGCCGGATCAGTTCGTCACCTCCTCGGTGATCAAGCCCGAGTCGGCCACCTACATCGTCAACCAGAAAGTCCTGGTGCCGCTGCAGGCGGGCGACCCGCTCTTGTGGAGCCAGTTCGAGACCACCAAGGCCGCGGAGCGCCTCTCCACCAAGGTGCAGAAGAAGGCGCGGGCCATCACCATCGAGGCCGGGAAGACCACCGCGGTCGGCGGGTGGGTGCGGCCCAACGACCACGTGGACGTGATCGGCACTTTCAAGGATCCGCAGACCAACGAGTCGGTGGCGGTGACGTTGCTCCAGAACGTGATCGTGCTCGCCACCGGGAAGATCACCGGCACCACCAACGTGAACCTGATCCCCGAGAACCAGCGCGAGTACAACAACGTCTCGCTCCTGGTCATCCCCGAGGAGGCGGAGATCCTGGTCCTGGCCACCGAGATGGGCGCGCTCACGCTCTCCCTGCGAAACGAGGACGACGTGGACGTGATCGAGGAGCGCGGCAGGGCCACCATCAACACCCTGCTCTCCGGCGAGCGCACCAGGGCGCTCCAGGCGAAGCGCTTCAGCACCATCCAGGTGATCCGCGGATCGGCCTCGGAGCGGGCCGCCGCCGTCCCCGCCGCGACTCCTTGAGGGAGCGGCCATGGCGAACGCGCTCGAAGGCGTCGTCCTCCTGCTCGTCACCGGGTCGATCTTCTTCTTCACCCTGGTGATCGTCGGCGTCTTCTCCAAGGCCTACGAGCAGTACCAGGAGAGGTACGTCGTCAAGTCGATGAACGACCTCTCCGACATGTTCCTGTTCATCGATCCCCGGCAGATGCTGGTGCTGAACATCGCCAGCATGTGCCTCTTGGGGATCCTGGCCTGGTTGCTCCTCAACCCGCTGGTGGCGGTGGGGGCGACCATCTTCGGCTTCTTCCTGCCGATGATGCTGGTGAAGCACTACCGCAGGAGGCGGATCAAGAAGTTCAACACCCAGCTCGTCGACGCGTTGCAGGCGATGGCCAACGCCTTCAAGGCCGGCCTCACCTTCCCCCAGGCCATCGAGACCGTCTCCAAGGAGGGCACTCCGCCGCTCTGCCAGGAGTTCAGCCTCTTCGTGAAGGAGGTGAAGCTCGGGGTGCCGCTGGAGGAGGCCCTGGTGAACATGGGCAAGCGGGTGGGCTCGGACGACCTGGAGCTGGTGGTGGTCTCCACCAACATCGCCCGGCAGCTGGGCGGGAACATGGCGGAGATGTTCGAGACCATCTCCGCCACCATCCGCGAGCGCTTCCGCCTGGAGGGGAAGATCGACGCCCTCACCGCACAGGGCAAGCTGCAGGGCTGGGTAGTGGCGGCGATGCCGGCGCTGATCGGCATGGTGATCAACTACATGCGGCCGGACCTGATGCAGCCGATGCTCAACCACCTGTTCGGCTACGTCCTGGTGACCGCGATCGTGGTGATGGAGCTGATGGGCGTGTTCCTCATTCGGCGGATCGTCAACATCAACATCTAGGGAGACGGCGATGCAGGAGATGATCCCCACGGTGTTGTTCGGCCTGGCGGCCCTGTGCACGGTCTGCGCGGTCACCTTCGCGGGCCTGGGCTTCTACAACAGCGTGCTGGGGCGCTTCCTCGAGGAGGTGCGCGAGGAATCGGCCGGCGGGGTGAAGGGCGCCGGCTCGGTGGTGGTGCGGAAGCTGGGGGTGATGAACCGGCGCTTCATGTGGCCCGGCTACGAGGCCCGCATGCGCCGCAAGCTGATCAAGGCCGGCGAGCCCAAGGCCTACCGGCCCGAGGACATCCTCGCCTTGCAAGAGGTCGGTTTCGTGGTCGGCCTCTTGTTCGGGCTGTTCGTGACGTACAGCATGGACTGGAACCTGGCCTGGTCCCTGATCGCCGCCGCGGTGGGCATGTTCTACCCGCTCATCTGGGTGAACGATCAGGTGAAGAAGCGCCACCTGCAGATCTCCCGGGCCCTGCCCTACAACCTGGACCTGCTCACCCTCTCGGTGGAAGCCGGGCTGGACTTCACCGCCGCCCTGGCCAAGGTGGTCGAGAAGGGCAAGCCGGGCCCCTTGCGCGAGGAGCTGCAGCTCGTGCTCAAGCAGCTCAAGATGGGCAAGACGCGCGAAGAGGCGCTGAAGAGCATGATCGCCCGGGTGGACCTGCCCGCGCTCACCACCTTCGTGAACGCCCTCATCCAGGCGGACAAGATGGGCACCAGCCTGGGCAAGGTGCTGCGGATCCAGTCCACCCAGATGCGCATCGACAGGACCCAGCGGGCGGAGAAGCTCGCCAACGAGGCGCCGGTGAAGATGCTCTTCCCGCTCATCGCCTGCATCTTCCCCACCGTGTTCATGGTGCTCTTCGGGCCGATCGTCTTCGCCTTCGTCTACGGCGGCAGAATGAATTGACGCCCAAGACCCCGGGCAGGGGGGCGGCGTCCACCTCTCGGCCAGCCGAGTGGTCTGGCTCTTCCCTCGCGGCGACCTTCGCTGCGAGAATCGTCACCACGCGCGAGGGCGAGCTGTAAGCGCCCTGCCTACACGCAGCACGGGGTAGACATGTCGAGTGGAAGCCCTCCGGCGAGGCGGAGGACCAGCGCCAATGTGCCTCCGGCGGGAGCGCCGCGCCGCGCGGCGTCGTCGGCGGTCGCGCCTTCCGCGAAGGCCAAGTTGATCTGCACCTCGGGCCCGTCGGCGGGCGAGGAGTTCCCGCTCATAGGCGACGAGGTGGTGGTGGGCCGGGCGGCCGACAATCAGGTCTCCATCCCCGACACCTCGGTGTCGAGAAAGCACGTGCTGCTCCGGAAGCTCGCCAGCGGCTGGGCGGCCAGCGACATGGGCTCGGGCAACGGGACCTTGGTGAACGGAGAGGCGATCGCCGAGGAGACCCTGCTCAAGAACGGCGATTCGATCACCATCGGCGACAGCGAGCTGACCTTCGTGGAGGGGGAGCACACCACCGACCGAAGGAACCTTCCGGTGCGGAGGCCGGGCACAGACCTGCCGGCGCGGCGCCCGGCCGACTTGCCGGTGCGGCGGACCTCGGCGGCCCGAGCGAGGCTCACCCGGAGCCAGCAGGCGGTGGACCCCTCCACCGCCGCGAAGCGGAAGAAGCTGCTCCTCATCGGAGGGGCCTCGGCGGCGGTGGTGGTGCTCTCGCTCTTGTGCATCAAGCTCTACCAGTGGCACGGCGAGGGGCAGAGGCTGCAGGTCGAGGGCGCCGCCCAGGCCAAGCGGGCCCAGCTCGGCGTCATCTTTCAGGAGGGGAAGAACCTGGTCCGCGAGGGGAAGTGGGCCGAGGCGCGGGTGAAGTTCGAGGAGATGCACGCCATCAACCCCAACTACCCCACCCTGCAGGACTACCTCGACCGCGCCAACAAGGAGATCCCCAACCAGCAGCACCTCACCCAGGCGTCGACCTTCCTCGCCGACAGCAAGCTGGGGCCGGCCAAGCAGGAGCTGGAGAAAGTCACCGAGGACACCACCCAGTACCAGCAGCTCCGCTCGCTGCGGCACCGGCTGGACGAGAAGCTGTCCGCGCGTCTCACCGAGGCGCGCACCCTGCTCGAGGCGGGCGGCGCCAAGGACCTCGAGCGCATGCGCCAGCTCGAGGCGATGACCGACGACATGCTGGTGGCCTTCCCGGAGCACCGCGACACCTCCGAGCTCTCCAAGCAGGCCAAGGCCAACATCGCCGAGCTGACCAAGCCGCCGCCGCCGCCGGTGAAGGTGGTCCCCAAGCCCTGGCTGGACGTGGAGGCCCGCTTCCGCGACGGGGACATCACCGGGGCGCACGCCCTGGCCAATGACTGCGCGGCCAAGCGGATCCCTCAGTGCAGGAAGCTGCCCTCCCAGATCGCCTCCTTCCAGGAGAAGTACCGGCAGCTCGAGTCGCTCCCGCCCAAGGTGTTGTCGGACCTGTTGGAGCTGGACGAGACGCTGGGCGGGGGCGAGCACAGCAAGATGGCGAAGAACATCGGCACCCGGCTGGCCGGCTACTACTACAAGAGCGCCTCCGCGGCGAAGGCGGCGGGCGAGTGGGGCAGGGCGATGGAGCTGGCCAAGAAGACCCTCAAGGTGGATCCCGGCCACCCCGGCGCCCAGGCGATCGCCGCGGAGATGCGCGGGAAGGCGAAGGACCTCTACCTCCAGGCCTACTCGCTCAAGGAAACCAATCCGGACGAGGCGATGAAGCTGTTCAAGGACGTCATCGCGATGACGCCGCGGGACGACGAGAACAACCAGAAGGCCCGGCGCTGGATCGAGCAGATCGAGAAGCAATGAAGCAAGGGGACCTCTTCGCGCCGGCGGATGACGCGGGCGGTGCGGCACAGCGGCAAGAGAACGTCCTCCGCGCCCCTCCGGCCCCCAAGCCGGCTCCCGAGCCGCCGGCCGCGCCGGCGAAGGCGATCCTCACCGTCAGCGAGCTGACCCGGCAGATCAAGTCCACCCTGGAGCGCGGTTTCCACCGGGTGACGGTCCGGGGGGAGATCTCCGGTTTCCGGGGCCCGCACCCGCGAGGGCACCTCTACTTCAGCCTCAAGGACGAAGGCGCCTGCATCGACGTGAAGATCTGGTCCTCGGTGGCCCAGCGGCTCAAGTTCCGGCCCAAGGAAGGGCTGGCGGTGATCGCCGAGGGCAGCGTCGACGTGTACGAGCCCCAGGGCCGCTACAGCCTGATCGTCTCCCGCATCGAGCCGGAAGGCGTGGGAGCGCTGGCCTTGGCCTTCGAGCAGCTCAAGGAAAGGCTCGCCGCCGAGGGGCTGTTCGGCGAGAAGAGGAAGCGCCCGCTGCGGGCGCTTCCGTTCCTGCCCCGGCGGATCGGGGTGGTGACCAGCGTGTCCGGCGCGGCGCTCCGGGACTTCCTCCGGGTGCTGCACGCGCGGCATCAAAGGCTCCCGGTGCTGGTGTGCGACGCGAGGGTGCAGGGCGAGGGGGCCGCATCGGAGGTGGTGCGGGCGCTGAGGTGGCTTTCCAAGACCGACGTGGACGTGGTGGTGGTGACGCGCGGCGGCGGCTCGGTGGAAGACCTGTGGACCTTCAACGAGGAGGCGGTGGCCCGGGCGATCTTCGACTGCCCGGTGCCGGTGGTCTCGGCGATCGGCCACGAGGTGGACTTCACCATCGCCGACTTCGTGGCGGACTACCGCGCGCCCACGCCGAGCGCCGCGGCGGAGAAGCTCGCTCCGGTCCTCGCCGATCTCCAGCACGGCCTGGCCACCGCCCGCCACCGGCTGCGGAAGGCGGCCGAGCGGGGAATCCTCGAGTCCCGCCAGCGGCTCGGCCGGCTATCCTCCCGCCTCGTCGATCCCCGGCGGGCGCTCTCCCAGCGCAGGCTCGCCCTCGCGGAGCGGGCGGACCAGCTCGGGCGCGCGCTCAGGCGGGCCATCTCGTCCCGGCGCCAGGCGCTCGGTGGGCTCTCCGATCGGATGAACCGGCGCCGGCCGCAGGCGCTGCTCTTGGCCCGGAGGCAGGGCCTTCGAGCGCTAGAGCAGCGGCTCGGCTCGTTGGCTCGCGCGACGCTGCGCGCGCATACCGAGGAGCTCGGGGCTTCGCGCGCCCGCTCGCGGCTGGTGGGAGCGGCCCGCCGGGCGATCGGCGAAGGGCGGGCCCAGCTGGGGAGGCTTTCGGGGGGCCTCCAGGCGATGAGCCCGCTCTCGGTGCTGGCGCGCGGCTACTCGATTGTGTTCAGGCGCGCCGACGGCAAGGTGGTGCGCGGCGCGGCCGATGTCTCGCCGGGCGAGGAGATCGCCGTCCGGCTGGCCGCTTCCAGGGTGGAAGGCCTGGAGCAGTGCGATCGGATCGAGGCCACCGTGACCGCCGCGCGCAAGGGCCGCTAGGCCCATTGGGCCTTTGCGAAAAGGGCGTCGCCTCCGTAGATTGTGGCGCCCCACCTCGGAGGCCGCACCTTGGCGAAGGACTCGAAGCAAGCCGGCGGAAAAGAGCGCTACAGCGAGGTGGTGACGCGGCTCCAGGCGGTGGTGGACGAGCTGGAGGGCGGCAAGCTGTCGCTCGAGGACTCACTGGAGAAGTTCGCCGAGGGCGTGAAGCTGGTGAAGAAGGGCGAGCAGCTCCTGGACGAAGCCGAGAAGCGCATCGAGCAACTGCTCAGCGAGGACGGCCAGACCCGTCCCCTCGAGGAAGCGGGAGCCGAGGACCCGGCGGCCTCACCGAAGGGCGCCCAAAAGCCGGAGGACGTGCCCTTCTAGGTGCCATGGCCGACAAGCCGAAGGTGATCATCGTCGACGACGACCGTGAGACGCGCGAGGTCTTGGCGCTCGCCCTGTCGATGGAGGGTTTCCAGGTGAGCCACGTGGCCAACGGGCTGAGGCTCATCTCCACCCTGCACGTGGACAAGCCGGACGTGATCCTCCTGGACGTGAACATGTCCTGGATCGACGGCTTCGAGCTTTGCCGGGCGGTGAAGAGCAACCAGGAGTTCCGCCACATCCCAGTGGTCTTCATCACCGCCCGGACGTCGCACGCGGACGTCCAGCGGGGGTTCGCGGTGGGCGCCGAGGGCTACTTCACCAAACCCATCGCGGTGTCGGAGCTGGTGGACAAGATCCGGCAGCTCACCGGGCCGTCCCAGGGGACCTGAGTGGCTCCTTTCGCGCTCGCGCCATACCTGGAAGCGACGCGCGTCCGCGTCGAGGCGCTGCTCCAGCCGCGGCTCTCGACGCTCTTTGGGCGCGCGCCGGAAGCGCTCCTCGAGGCGATGCGGTACTCGGTGCTCGGAGGGGGGAAGCGGCTCAGGCCGACCCTCTGCCTGTCTTTCGCCGACGCGGTGAGCAGGGCCAGCGGCGGCGGCGGAGAGGCCGCGGACGACGCCGCCTGCGCGGTCGAGTGGGTGCACGCCTACTCGCTCATCCACGACGATCTCCCGGCCATGGACGACGACGACTTGCGTCGCGGGCGGCCGACCAGCCACAAGGTGTTCGGGGAGGCGATGGCGATCCTGGCCGGCGACGCGCTGCTGACCGAGGCGTTCGCGCTGCTGACTCGCGAGGCAACCCCGCTGCGGGCGTCTCTGTGCGCGGAGCTGGCGGGTGCGGCGGGCGCGGCGGGGATGGTGGGGGGACAGGTGCTGGACATCGCCGCGGACCGGCCCGCCGACCGCGCCCACCTCGAGCGGATGCACGGATTGAAGACGGGCGCCCTCATCCGCGCGTCGTGCCGGATGGGTGCGCTCGCGGCCGGCGCCAGGGAGTCGGAGCTTCGGCTCGCCGACGCTTACGGAAGGGCGGTGGGGTTGGCCTTCCAGATCGCCGACGACGTCCTCGACGTCACCGCCTCGCGCGAGGCGATGGGGAAACCGACCCGGGCGGACGCCGCCAGGGGCCGCCCCACCTTCCCGGCGGTGCTGGGCCTCGAGGCCTCCCGGGCAATGGCGCGCGAGCAGGCGGAGCTGGCGGCGGCGGCGATTCGTCCGCTCGAGCCGGAGCCCGGGCCGCTGGCGATGCTGGCGCGGTACGCGGCCGAGCGCGATCGCTGAGGGCAGGTGAAGCCGCGCAAGCAGAGGCTGGACGTGCTCCTGGTCGAGCGAGGGCTCGCGCCGTCGCGGGCCAAGGCCCAAGCGCTCGTCCTCGCGGGGCAGGTGATGGTGGGCGAGCGGCGGGTGGACAAGCCGGGCACGCTGGTTGCCGGCGACGCCGAGCTGCGGCTCAAAGGCGAGACGCTGCCCTACGTGTCGCGCGGCGGGCTGAAGCTGAAGGCCGCGGTCGACCGCTTCGAGCTGCGGCTGGAGGGGAAGGTGGCGGCGGACATCGGCGCGAGCACCGGCGGATTCACCGACGTGATGCTCCAGCAGGGCGCGCGGAAGGTGTACGCCATCGACGTGGGTTACGGGCAGCTCCACGAGAAGCTGCGGCGCGACCCGCGGGTGGTCTCGGTCGAGCGGGTGAACGCCCGCTACCTGAGCGAGCGAGAGCTCCCGGAGCTGGTGGACGCGGCCACGATCGACGTGAGCTTCATCTCGCTCAGGCTGGTGCTGCCGCCCGTGGCGGCGCGGCTCAAGCCCGGCGGGCTGGTGGTGGCCCTGGTGAAGCCGCAGTTCGAGGTCGGGCCGGAGAAGGTGGGGAAGGGCGGGGTGGTGCGCGACCCAAAGGCGCGGCGCGAGGCGATCGAGCGCATCGCCGCCTTCGCGCAAGGATTGGGCCTCGAGGTGCGGGGGGTGATGGACTCGCCGGTGGCAGGCCCGGCGGGAAACGTCGAGGCCCTGCTGGTCGCTAACAAGCCACAGCGAGACCCGGCCGGCGAGGCGACGGCGGGTAGGTGACTCACCGGGCGCCCCCCAGCGCGGCCCGGCCCAAGCGTGTCTCAGACTCGGGTTTCGCCCTTTCTAGGCGGGGAGCTCGCCCCGGGGCGAGGCGGGCTCGCAGTCACAGGCCGGGAGACTCGCTGGCGTGCGCGGCGGCGTGGAACATCTCCAGATTCTGCAGGAATGCCTCCGGCGAAACTTCGTGAGGCGCGTGCCCGCTCGGAAGCTCCACCAGGATCGCCCGCGGCAGCTCCGAGGCCAAGCCGTGGACGACCTCGTGGTGCAGCCGCGCCGATCCACCTCCTTTGACCAGCAGCACCGGGCGGTCCAGCGCGCGCAGGCGCGCCACTTCTCCCCGAGCCGCCCAGGCCGCCTCGCCGATCCGCAGCGAGCGCCGGTGCTGCAGCCAGTCCGCCCACCGCGGAAACTCCCGCGGAGAGCGGCTCTTCGGCACGATTGCCATCGCGTGCAGGTACGCGATCAGCCGCTGGTCGCTTGGCCTGACCGTGAGCAAGCGCGCCAGCTCGCGCAGCGCCTTCGACTCCTGATCCAGCTCCGGGTTGCTCCGGCCGGTGGCCGCCAGCACCCAGAAGGCCGGCGGCTCGATGAGCGCCAGCGTCCGCACCCGTACCGGATGCTCCAGCGCCAGCTCCAACGCGATCAGCGCCCCGTAGGACCAACCGACCAGGTCCACCGGGTGGGAGATGCCCATCTCGTCCAGCCCGGCGATGAGTGCGTCCGCCTCCAGCTTCACCGAGTAGCCATCGGGCAGCGGGCGGTCTTCGATGCCGTACTGGACCGCCAGCGGCTGGGCCCTGAGCGCGGCCCTTCCCTTCGCGATCGCCTCCTGGTGTGTCGTCCAGTCGAGCCAGCCAACCAGCTCTCCTCCCACCAGCACCACCGGTTCGCCTCTCCCCTTCACGTCGAGCTGCATCTTCAGCTGCGGCGGTGGCCCCGCGGGCGGCCGATGCGCGCAGCCGGCTGCGATGGCCGCGGCGAGGAGGCCCAGCCCTATTCGGAAAAGCAGCGCCAGGAAGGTGACGGCCCGGGGCATCGTTCCTCCTCAGCTTACCGGGCCGGGGGGCCCACGAGGCAGGCCGCTCGGCCAGCCGCCTCACCCGCTGTTTGCTCCGCGGACGAGCCGGTACTGCTTGAGGGGCAGCGGCTTCACCAGCTTGAGCCCGATCCGCAGCCAGGCTGCGCCCCAGTCATCCACGGCCATGGTGAGCGCGTTGGTGGGGCTCACCCCTCCGCTCATCTGGTAGCGGTAGAGCTCCCCGTCGGAGGGCGAATCGACCGCCACGATCTCCACCGGGTAGCCGCCCACCGGACCGTTCAGGACGTAAAAGTCCGTCCCCAACCCTGCCTGCGCCCCGAGAGTGACCAGCGAGCCATCGGGGATGATCGCCTTGCCCGCGAAGTTCGTCACCTGGCCGTTGGTGGCGTTGAGGAACCAGAGGTGTTGGGCGGCGATCGCGGCCACTTGGCTCCCGTTGGAGAAGGGAATGTTGGCCGCCACGAGCCCGGTGAGGATGGGGCTCTGCCACCTTTGCGAGGCGCCCGCGCAGCCGTCGGCGTTGGTGGCGCAGGCGATCACCGCCGAGGTGGCGGTGTTGACCGCCTGGCCGGTCTGGAAGGGGAAGTAGAGAATCGAGGCGTCGGAGTTGAACACCGCGGGGGGAATCCGCGGCGCGTTGAGGAAGCCGTACTCGATCACCTTGAGGTCGTTCCTCCCCACGAAGGCGCCGTTCGAGTAGTCCACACGCTCGATGCGCACGGTGCCGTTGTAGGCGCCGATCTCGTCGTACCAGACCGGGAGCGCCACCGCGTTGAGCTGCGTCTGCACCACCGGGTTTCCCATCAAGAGGCCGCTGGGCTTGTAGCCGCCCGCCCACCTCAGGTTTCCCGGCGGCGCGGCCGCGTGGGAGATGCGCATCACCGAGCTGACCGGCGCCTTGCTCTCGTAGACGATCGCGTCTCCGTCCGGCCCGACGCCCAGGGCGTAGAGCGCGCCCACGTAGTACGAGGTGATGTTCAGGTTCTGATCGAAGGCGAAGGCTCCCTTGCCGCGCTCCCACATCCACCGCTTGCCGGTGGCGGCGTTCTTGTCGGTGAACTGCGAGAGATAGGAGCAGGGGAAGGGCAGGCTGGTGTTGGCGCCGATCACCGTGCCGGTGGTGTCCACCCTGGCGAGCGCGGTTCCCGACTGGGTGCCCACGCAGCCGACGAAGGTGGTGCCCGTCCCGCCGATGCCTCCCTCCGCGTAGAAGACGTCCGGCGCCATCTGATTCCCCGCGGCGCTCTCCACCACCTGCTCCACCGGGAAGAACTTGGCCGGCGTGGGCTGCGACTTGTTGGTGCGGCCGTCGTCGCAGGTGGCCTTCGCCACCAGCGAGAGGTCCGCGGCGATGCCCAGGGTGGCGTACTGGCTCGAAAGCTCGTTGGAGGCGATCTCCACCGTGGTGGGGTTTCCCTGGAAGTCGACGTTCTTGATGAACGACTCGCGGTCGAGCACCGACGCGCTCGCCACCTTGTCGCAGCCGTTCACGTTCAAGGTGAGCTTGATGCTGGTGCCCACCACGTTCGCCTCCGGGGCGAGCAGGAACACCTGGGGCGGGTCGCGGGGCGGCGGCGGCGGGGGCGGCGGAGGAGTGCAAGCCAGCGCAGCGAGGAGGCCAAGCGGCAAGTGGCGCATCGGCTTCATTCTAGACGGATCGCACTGGCCGAGAGCCAAACGTTGTCGCCGACGTTCACGTTCACGTTCACGTTCACGAGGTCCACGATCGATGAGAGACCGTGTGGATCCGCGACTCCTAGGTCCGCGACAGCGGCGACTCGCGCCCGGACTACCGCTCGAGGATGAGGAATTCCACCCGCCGGTTCAGCTCCCTACCGCGAGCGGTGAGGTTGGGGGCGATCGGCCGGGTGTCCCCGAAGCCGCCGGTCTCCACCCGGCTGGCGTCGATTCCCTGCGAGATGAGGTAATCCGCCACCGATCTGGCTCGGTCCTCGGAGAGCTTCTGGTTGCGCGACTTCCCGCCGCGGTTGTCGGTGTGACCTTCGATCCGGATCTTCTTGATGCCGTTCTTCACGATCGCGTCCACCACCTGCTGGAGCAGGCTGTGCGAGTCGGCCATCAAGGTCGCCTTGGCGGTCGCGAAGTGCACCTGCTGGAGGATCTCGATCCGGTTCTCCTTCACCACCACCAGCTTCTTCGCGGGCTCGGGCACCAGCTCGAAGGCGAGCGGCATCTTCGCCCCCTCGGTCACCTGGACCTCCCGCGTCTGCGCCAGGTGGCCTTCGGAGGTGACGTTCACCACGTATCGGCCGGCGGGCAGCTCGGCCTTCAAGGGCTCGCCGCTACCCGAAACCGCGCCTTGGTGCTGCGCCGGTCCGACGAACGCCACCGAGGCCGGCACCGGCTTTTTCTTCGCCGTCACCGACACCTCGAACGAGGCCCTTCGAGCCTCCGACTCGAGCGCCAGCTCCACCGCGGCGGTCTTCCCCGCCTCGAGCATCACCTCGTGGGAGGACTCCTTGTAGCCGTCCTTGTGCGCCACCAGCCGCACCGGCCCGCTCGGCAGCTCGTGGGTGAGGAACGCCCCGGAGTCCGCGTCCGAGGCCACCGGAGGGAGGCCGGCTCCTGCCATCGCCACGATCACCCCGGGGATCGGCTTCTGGGTCGCCCTGTCCACCACCTTCCCGCTGACTTTACCGGTCTTGGGTGGCTCGACCTGCGGTTTGCCCACCTCGCGCTCCCGGGTGACCTCCACGACCTTGGTCTCTCCTCGCTGGTAGGGGTCGATGTTGAAGGCGGCTCCGAGCAGGAAGTTGAACGGCTGGGTGGCCGGAACGCCCAGCCCGACCCTTTGGCTGAGCCCGAAGTCCACCGCCGCCATCAGGGTGAGATCCTTCACCGCAGTGAGCTTGAGCCCGAGCCCGATCGTCTGCGCCATCACCTGGCCGACCGGGTAGCGCTTCCGGTCGGGGCCCACCAACGCTCCGCCGGCGACCCCCAGCGGCAGCGCGAGGCCGTACTCGAGGAAGGGAGTGACCCAAGGCAATGGAGCCTCGGCCGCCAGTCCTAGGCTGAAGCGGTTGTACTTGTTGACCCCCAAGGCGAACTCCTCCACCGCGTTCAGCTCGCGGTTGCGCACCAGGTTCCCGGTGCCATCGAGCGCCAGCCCCAGGTTCGCGTGCAGCCGGAGCGGCACGCTCTGGGCCGCCTCGCGGACGTCGTAGGTGGTGACCAACTCGGGGGAAAAGCCGACCGCCCACCGGTCGATGCCCTGGTTCCCCACGCCGGAGAAGGTGAGCAGCCTAAGGTCCAGCCCCGCCGAGAGCCCCTTCGCCCACCTGCGCGAGGCCTTGGCCCCGAAGGTGATGTCGCCCAAAGCCTGGATGAGGTTGGGCGAGGAGGCGGAGTTGGTGTTCGCCGACGCCGAGTAGCCCACGTACGTCTCCAGCCACTCGAGGGGGACGAACGAGGCCGCGAAGGTGCCCGCGGAGCGGATGTTCTGCGCCTTGAGCACCGGGAAGTCGGAGAGGCTCATGTACTCGCCGGTCACCGAGAAGCGGACCAGCCCCCGGCGGCCGATGTCCGCGCTTCCGACGTGCAAGAGCCCGATGCCGACCACCCCCGGGGAGACGCGGAGGTTGGACTTCGCCGAGAAGGCGTTGCCGGTGGTGCTCGGGCTGTGGGGCTCGCTGCCGGGAAGGTAGCGCTCCTCGCTGGAGATGACCTTCGCCTCCTCGCTCGCCTTCCGCTTGGCCGCCCCGATCCGCTCCTCGACGCGGCTGCGGGCTGGGTCCACCTTCCCGGGCGCGGGCGCCTCACTCGCAGCGGCAGGCTTTGCGTCCGGCGCGTGCGCGGGCTTCGGGACCGCTTCGGGACCCGAGGTCGGAGGCGCGGCTTCGGCCGGGGGCAATGAAGGGAAGGTGCTCCATTCGTCGCCACTCGCCTGCGCAACTGCGGCAGTGGAGCAGAGCACCGTCAACACAACCACACGTGGCATGGCTGCAACCTCGCGTCCGCACACGCACCGGCCTCGGGGCGCGCGGACGGGCGCACTATACCTGCGTGCCTGGGTGCCACAAATCGGTGGACTCACCCACATCAGGTCGTGATCGCCGGGAAGACCTGGCAGGTCGGGTCTCTGGCATAATCAGGGGGCTTGAGGGATAGGACCAGTCTGAGCCTTCGCGGCCGGGTCCTGTTGGTGGGGCCCAGGGAGTCGTCTGCGCCAGCGCTACAGGCGCTCTCGAGCTCCGGGTACTTCTGCGCAGTGGCGGAGAGCGCCGACGCGGTGCTGGCCGCCGCGGCCAACATGAAGCCCGAGGCCATTCTCCTCTCCTCCGCGCCGAAGAAGGCGGGCGAGGCGCTGGCGGTGATTCGCGCGGCGGAGTCCTTGCGGGACGTGCCGGTGCTGGCCGATCTGTCGCACGGACGGGCCGGCTTGCGATCGCTCGACGTGGAGGACTGGGTACACTCCCACGAGGAGCTGGCCTCGCGGATAGAAGCGGTGCTGCGCGCGCGCCGCCTGGTGGAGCGCGAGAACGCCTCCCGCCTGCGCCTGGAGACGCTCCTGGAGATCACCCAGGCGGCGACCAG
Source organism: Myxococcales bacterium (assembly GCA_016191815.1). Classification (GTDB taxonomy): domain Bacteria; phylum Myxococcota; class Myxococcia; order Myxococcales; family Myxococcaceae; genus JACPVI01. The sequence continues at coordinate 91,531 of JACPVI010000024.1, read as the reverse complement.
CTCGCTCGAGCTGGAGCAGGTGCTCTCGATCGCGGTGGAGAAGATTGGCCAGGTGGTGCCCTCGGACCGCTGCTCGGTGGTGCTGGTGGAGGGCGACAGCCCGCGGGTGGCGAGAGTGGTGGCCTCGCGCGAGCCGCCGCGCACGCTGCCCCTAAAGCTCGACCTCGCCAAGTACCCCGAGCTGCGGCGCGCGCTGGAGACCCGCCATGCGGTGCACGTGGCCGACGCCACCCGCGATCCGCTGATGGAGGAGGTCCGCCGCTTCATCGCCCCGGTCGGCGTGCGCAGCATCCTGGTGCAGCCGCTCATCTGCCACGAGGACCTCCTCGGGGCGCTCTTCCTCAGGCTCTCCAAGGGAGAGGCGGGCTTCGGCCGGGAGGAGCAGGAGTTCGCCCGGGCGGTGGCCGCTTCCCTGGCGAACTCCATCAGGAACGCGAGGCTCCACGCCGCGGTCAGGCGCAAGCGAGAAGATCTGGAATCCGCGTACGTCGACCGCTACCGCGAGCTGATCGAGGCCAACAAGCGCCTCAAGGAGCTGAACCGCCTCAAGGACGAGATCATCGCCGTCTGCAGCCACGACCTGAGGGCGCCGCTTCAGGTCCTGCTCGGCCACGGCCGGCTGTTGCTGGACACCGACCTCGAGCCGGGCCAGCAGGCGTCCACCGAGGCGGTGGTGCGGATGGGGAAGAAGATCCTCGACCTGGTCGAGAATCTCCTCGAGCGCGGCAAGGGCCAGGGGGCACGGCTGGCGCTCGACGCGCGCATGCTGGACGTGGCGGAGCTGTGCAAGGAGACCGCGGCGGAGCTGGAGATCTTGGCCAGCGAGCGGGGGGTCTCCCTGCGCAGCGAGACGCCCGAGAGCCTGATGGCGGTGGGCGACGAGGTGAAGATCTGCCAGGTCCTGCAGAACCTGATCATCAACGCCATCCACCACGCCAAGCCGAGCGGAGAGGTGGTGGTGAGGGCGCAGAGGCTGAGGCGGCCCGACGGAGACGCGGCGCGAGTCGAGGTGCAGGACGACGGCCCCGGGATTCCCACCGACGAGCTGCACCTGGTCTTCGACAAGTTCCACCACGGCAAGGGAGGAACCGGGCTGGGGCTGGCCATCTGCAAGGACTTCGTGGAGCTGCACGGCGGGGAGATCTGGTCCGAGAACCTGCCGGAGAACGGGTGCGAGATGGTGTTCGTGCTCCCTCTTGCCGAGGAAGCCGCGGCGGCGCGCCCCGAGCCGCCCCCATCGCCCACCACCGAGCAGGCCCGGATCCTCGTGGTGGAGGACGAGCCCGAGGTGGCGGCGGTGCTGGCGGAGATTCTGAGGTCCCGTTACCGGGTGGAGGTGGCGCGCGATGGCGCCGAGGGACTCGCCAAGGCGAGGGGGCTGCACCCGGACTTGGTAGTGATGGACGTGTTCCTGCCGAAGATGGACGGGCTGGACGCCGCCAAGGCCCTGAAGACCTCCACCGACACCAGCGACATCCCGGTGATCCTCCTCTCTGCCCACCAGGGGGTGGCAGAGAAGGTGCGAGCCTTGAACTTGGGCGCGGTGGACTACATGGCCAAGCCCTTCCAGGCGCTCGAGCTCTTGAGTCGGACAGAGCGGGCGCTGCGCCTGCGCGCCACCGAGCGCGATCTGGCGCGGAGCCTCTCCATGCTCCGGAGGGTGGGGAGCGATCCGGAGACGGGGCTGCTCGACCGTTCGGGCCTTTTGGTGCGCCTGGACCAGGAGCTGTCGCGCTCCCGCCGATACGGGCGGGCCCTGTCGCTGGCGGTCTTGAAAGCGCAGCGCCCGGTGGAGAGCGGCGTTCGGGAGTGCGCCGCGCTGATCCGCGGCAGATTGCGGACCCCGGACGTGGTGGCGCACCTGGGCGAGGGCAGCTGGGCGGTGTTGCTTCCCGAGGCCGCCGCCGAGGCGGCGAGCGCGATCGTCTCCCGGCTCGTCCCCGAGCTGGCCAAGCAGACCCAGATCGTCTTCGGAGGGGCATCGGTGCAGCCGGAGCCGGCGGAGGAGTCCGCCGACGAGCTGCTCGAGCGCGCCCTCAAGCTCGTGCCGGGGAGCTGAGGGCGTACGTGGGTCGAGAGGTCGCTCGGTTCTGCACCCTCGAGCACCGCGCGTCAGGGGGTGCCAGCAGGCTCGCCTTGGCCTTGACTTGGCGGCCCGCTCCAGGCGCCCACGTGGTCCTTCCACCGGCGTCAAGGCGACGGCATCAGCTCTCGCGCGGCGATCTCGAAGAAACGCCGCAACGGTTCTGCCTCCCCGAGCGCGCGGTGAATGACGTCGAGATCCAGCGCGGTGTAGATGTGGACGAGGGCGTTGCGAAAACCGGCCCACTTCGCCAACTCGTCGGCCAGCGCCGAATCGACGACTCCGGCGCGCGCCAAGGCGAGGAAGGCTTCGCGGTACGTCTGGGGCACGCCCAGGCCCCGCTGGGCGATGATCACCATCGCCAGGTCGATGCAGCTTTGCGCCGCCAGCTCGAGCGCGCCGCGAACCTTGAGCCAGGTGTCGAGATCCTTCTCGAGCGCTTCGCGGGTAACGGTCCGGGCATACCGGTCGATGGCCGCGAGCACCTCTTCCAACAGCCGCAGGTGCGCTTCGCTCATCGCGTCCACCGGTCGAAGGCGCCGGAGCGCAGGCGCTCGTAGATGGGCTTGAAGTCCAGCCAGGCGGACATGGCGCGTGCTTCGAAGTCGATGCGCTCGCGCCCGTCGGCCTGATACAGCAGTCTCCGCGCCGACAAGACTTGGTTGAGGAAGACGGGGCTTGCGCCGTTCACCAGGCGCACGTCGAACGGCACGGCCGTGATTCCCGTCGCGTCGGCCAGCGCATGGCCGACGCGAATGGGCTCGCCCCAGCGTGGAACCGGCCTCGCGAGCACGGCGATGTCGATGTCGCGGGAAGGCCGGTCGCCCTTCGCGGCGCTCCCGAAGAGCCAGGCCGCGCGGACCCAGTCATGGCGCGCGAAGACGAGCGGCGCGACGGCCTCGAGCCTCTGACGCTCCGCGTCGGTCAGGCGGTGCCAGGCGATGCCCTCGTCGCTCCCCACGCTCCGACAGTAGGTGTCGTGGATCGACCCGTCAAGGCACGGCGCCAGCGCCAGCGGAGGAGCGCTGGCAGGCCTTTGGGCGTGGGCGCGGGCCATGCCGCGGGCGGGCAGGCTCGGGGTGGACCCCGAAGGAAACGTCATCGTGGTCGAGCGGGACGGCAGTGGTGGCGCTGGCCGCCGTGGTCGATGGCACCCTGGGTCGCCACGGCCGGAGGGGCGCCCTGACTTGCCGCCGCCGCGCTCCACGTTTGCATCCAAGGCCGCGTGCGGCGTTCTAGTTGTGCTGGGCGCATCGTGCACGCATGTGGTGTCGGTTCGTTACGGCCCTCCAGTCGCTTCGTCCCCTGCGCGGGAGGGACCGGATCTCTCCGTCGCTCCGTTCGAGGACAGGCGAGGCGTGGAGCCGGCGTTCCTGGGGTCCCTGGCGGGGCGCCCCGCGGTTGCGCAGGAGCCCGTCGCCCGGGTGATCACCTCCGCGTTCGAAAGCGGCCTGCGGGCGCGAGGGATGCTGGCGAAGCCCGGTCGCAGCGCCCACGTCCTTGCGGGCGTCATCCAGGCGTTCGAAATGGAATCCTTCATCGAAGGCATCCGCGGGCGGGCCGTGGTCGAGCTCCTCGTCACGGAAGCTGCCTCCGGACGGCCCCTGTTCCGGCGGACGTACACAGCGAGCATACCGAATCGCATCGTGCTCTGGACTTGGAAGCTCGGGGAACCGCAAGCAGGAGCGCTGGAGCCAGGTCGGCTTCTGGTTCGGCATTCCCGCATATGGGCGATTGCGACGTTATGCCTTCAAAACGAGCGATGGGCTTTGCAGCGCCAGCCGCACGTGGCGTTTCTCCCCCCTCGGGGACATCTCGTGCATCCACGAGAGCCTCACCCTCGGGGCCACCTCCACGTTCCCCCTGACCGACTGGCTCGCGCTGGGCGTCGACCTGACGATCGATTCGACCAGGACACTTCTCGTGCAGGCCGGCCAGCAGGGCTGCGACAACGAGCCCTTTGGGGACTGCAGGACATTCGCCCAAGACGTCTGGCACCAGACGATCGCGCTCGTGGGGACTGCCTGGTTAAAGCCGTACTACGCGTTCGGCCCCGCGCGCGCATGGGCTGGCCTCGGCGTTCACCTCGGATACATGGAATCCTCTTATAGGCCGTCGCCGGTCGAATCGCGCGTGTACGGCCAGAGCAAGAATGCGGGTTTAGATCTGGCCGTCGGCGTCGGCGTGGACGCGCGCATCGACTTCGGCGGCGGCAAGGGCATCACGGGCACGCTGGGAATCCTGGGCGGCGCGCCCGGCGTCACGGAGGAGTACAGCACGTTGCCCGGGAGTGGGACATGGCCCCATGGGGTCGAGCCCATGCTCGACCCGTGGCGCCTGGCCCTCGGGATCGGCCTGTTGTTCTAGGGAAAACGGCGGTGAACCCTCCGCCTGGGGCAACCGCAACGAGGCACCTCAGCGTGAACAGCAAGTGCTGCAACCTCGAGCGCGCCATCAACCCCGTGCCGGGGCGCTGAAGGCGACCGCGGGTCGAGAAGTGGATTCGAGGTTCGAGCAGGCTGGCGCCCGGCGAAGGCTGCCGGAGTGGGGTACAATTCCTCCGGCGTGACTCATCGCGGTGTTCGCTCGCATCGATCGGGGCTGCGACTCCGCTCAGCCCGAGCGCAGGTGGGGGCCTGGCTCAGTCCGAGCGACCGCGGCCAGCCGTGGTGCTCGCTCGCGATCGGCCTCCTCGCGCTCGCCTTGGCGTGCGCGGCCGGGCCTGCGAGCCGGCGCCCGACGGTCGACCGGCAGGCGATGCGCGAGGCGATGAGCTCCGGCGCGGCCGAGGGCGAGGAGCCCAGCTCCTCCGCGGCCTTCGCCCACTTCCTCAGATCCAGGCTGGCCCACCACGAGGGAGACCATCGCCGGGCCTTGGACGAGCTGAGGCTGGCGCTGGCCTCGGATGACGGGAACCCCTTCCTGCTCACCGCCCTGGCGGAGGAGCACGCCCGCCTCTCCGACCTCGACCGGGCCGAGCGCGAGCTGCGCCGGGTGATCGAGCGGCACCCGGACTATCACCCCGCCCAGCTCCTCATGGGGCGGGTCCTCTACGAGGCGCAGAAGGTGACCCGGGCCAAGGTCCACCTGGCGCGGGCGATCAAGCTCAAGCCGAAGGACCCCGACGCCTACCTGGTCCTCACCCAGCTCTGGCTCGAGCAGGCCAAGCCGGACCAGGCGATCCGGGTGGTGGAGGAGCTATCGGCGGCGGTGCCGGGCGAGCCGATCGGCTACAAGCGGCTCGGGCTAGCGCTGGCGGAGCGGGGCGACCCTTTGAGGGCGGAGAAGCTCCTGCGCCGCGCGGTGGCGAGGGATCCCGGCGACTTCGAGGTCTGGCACTCGCTGGCCCAGCTCTACGAGGCGTCGGACCGGCTGACCGAGGCGGCGGAGGCGTACGACAAGGCCCTGGAGAGGGACCCGGAGCACCGCGAGGTGTTGCTCGCCGCGGGGAGGCTGGCCCTGCGCACGGGCCAGCTGCCGAAGGCGAAGGCGTACTTCGATCAGCTCATGGGCGTGTCAGAGGATCCCGAGCTGGCGGTGAAGGTAGCCTTCAGCTACCTGGCCACCAGGCAGCTTGGCGAGGCGGCGGAGGTACTGGATCGCGCCCGCTCCCGGGCTTCGGGGGAGCCGCGGCTGCACTTCTATGCGGGGTTGATGCGCGAGAAGCTTGGCGAGCACTCCAAGGCGGCGGAGGCCTACGCGGCGGTCCCGCCGGGAGCAGGTGAGCTGTTCCACGAGGCGAGGCTGCACCGGGCCCAGAGCCTCTCCACGGCCGGTCAGCCCAAGGTCGCGCTGGATCTCTTGAGGGCGGGGCTCGCCGACCGGCCGGACTATCTCCCGCTGTACTCCGCCTATGCGCGCGCGCTGGAGCGGGCGGGGCAGCCCAAGGAGGGCGAAGCCTTCCTGAGGAGGAGCCTCGAGAAGCGGCCTGCGCCGGAGCTGTTCGAGGCGCTCTCGTCGCTGTACGAGCGGCAGGGCCGGCTGGCGGAGGCCATCGACCTGCTCACCGACGCCTTGCGCCGCCAGCCAAAGGACGAGGTGCTCCTCTACACGCTGGGGGCGGCTTACGAGCGCAAGGGAGACATCGCCCGGTCGCTGGAGAAGATGCGAGCGGTGTTGGACGTGAACCCGAAGAACGCCAACGCGATGAACTTCATCGGCTACACGCTGGCGCAGCGGGGCCTGGACTTCGACGAGGCGGAGCGGATGCTGGTGCGCGCCCTGGAGCTGAACCCGGACAACGGGGCCTACCTCGACTCGCTCGGGTGGGTGTACTTCCGCAAGGGGGAGATCCAGCGGGCGATGGAGACCCTCGAGCGGGCGCTCTCCTTGACTCCGGGCGAGCCGACGATCCTCGAGCACCTGGGCGATGTCTACAGCCGGCTGTCGCGGAAGGCGCAGGCCCTGGAGCTGTACCGGCAGGCGCTGGACGCGCTGATCGCCTCGCCCGAGCTGGCGGAGCACAAGGGCCAGCGCTCGGCCCTGGAGCGGAAGCTCAAGGCGCTATCCACGGAGCTTCCCGGCCGCTAAGGTACGCGGCCCGAGAGCATGGGCCGACACGACGTGGGGTTCTTCACCGCCAGGGACAACCTGCGGCTGTACTGGGAATCGACGTACCCCGGCGAGCCCGAGCAGGTGCGGGCTCACGTGGGGATCGTGCACGGGTACATGGACCACTGCGGGCGCTACCGGAAGACGGTGGCGGCGCTGGTGGCCCAGGGCTGTGCGGTGCACGCCTTCGACTACCGCGGCCACGGCCAGGCGGACGGGCGGAGGGGCTACTGCGACGCCTTCTCCGATTACGTGGACGACCTGGAGCTTTTCTGGGCGCGGCTTTTGAAGGCGGCCGGCGGGAAGAAGGCCTTCCTGCTCGCCCACAGCCATGGCGGGCTGATGGCGCTGCACTTTTTGCGCCGGTCTCCGCAAGGGATGTCCGGGCTGGTGCTCTCGGCTCCGTATCTGAAATTGGCGCTCAAGCCTCCGGCCCTCAAGGTAGTGGTCGCGAAGGTGGTGGGCTCGGTGTTGCCATGGCTGGCGATCGACGCGGGGCTGGACCCCACCGCGCTCACCCGGGACGTGCAGGAGCAGCGGCTGGTGGAGAAGGATCCGCTCTACAACCGGGTGGCGACGCCCCGCTGGTTCAACGAGAGCAACCGGGCGCAGCTCGAGGCGCTGCGGCTGGGAGGGGTGGTGACGGTGCCGGTGCTGGTGATCTGCGGGGGCTCTGACGGGGTGGCCTCGACGCCGACGTCGAAGGGGTTCTTCGAGACCATCGCCTCGGCGGACAAGCGTTTCCGGGAGTACGAGGGGATGTTGCACGAGCCACTGAACGAGGTCGGGCGCGAGGAAGTATGGAAGGACATCTCGGGCTGGATCTCGGCGCACACGTGACGTACGGTGCGCGTTCGCCAACGCGCGCCATTTCGCGCTGGAGGGGACAGGATCCATGGCGCAGGGTGAGCAGATCGGCATCATCGGCAAGGGCATCACCATCAAGGGCAGCTTGACCGGAGCAGGGGACCTGGTGGTCGAAGGCCGGGTGGAGGGGCAGATCGCGCTCAAGAACCACCTGACCATCGAGAGCACGGGGAAGGTGCAGGCGGACATCCGGGCCGAGGAGCTGACCATCAACGGCGAGGCGAGCGGGAACATCGACGCCTCCAGCAAAGTGGCGATCAACGCGAGCGCCCGGGTGGCAGGGGACGTCAAGGCGCCGCGGGTCGTGATCGAGGACGGCGCCGTCTTCAACGGCTCGATCGAAATGGAAGTGAAACTGCCAGATGACATCTAACGGTCGAGAGTCGACTGAGGGGACACCATGGCAAACACGGTGATTGGCTCGAGCATCGTCATCGACGGGGAGATCTCCGGCGATGAGGATCTCGTCATTCAGGGCACAGTGAAGGGTAAGATCTCCCTCAAGGAGAGTCTCTTCGTGGAAGGGTCGGGCGTGGTGGAGGCCGATATCGAGACCCAAAACGTGGAGATCGCCGGGAGGGTGACCGGCAACATCGTCGCCAGCGACAAGGTCGAGCTGAAGACCGACTGCCGAGTGGTGGGCGACATCAAGGCGCCCCGCATCCTCATCGCCGACGGAGCCTCCTTCAAAGGCAACGTCGACATGGACATCAAGGAACGCTGAGCTATGGCGACCCCAGCCAAGGAATTCGCGGGCGGCGCCGGCAACACCGTGATCGGCCCCTCGATCCTGATCAGCGGGAAGCTCACCGGCGACGAAGACCTCACCGTCCGGGGAAGGGTGGAGGGCGAGCTGACCCTCACCAATACCCTGATCGTCGAGCCCTCCGGCGTGGTGAAGGCCAACGTGGCGGTGAAGAACGCCATCGTCTCCGGAGTGGTGGTCGGCAACATCAACGCCACCGAGAGCGTCGAGCTGACCAAGGAGGGGCGGATGGTGGGTGACATCCACTCCCCGCGGGTGATCATCGTCGACGGCGCCAGCTTCCGCGGCCGGGTGGACATGGGAGAGGTCGAACCCGGCAGGGTGCCATCCGAGCGCCCGGCGCGACCCCTGCTCAGACCCGCCGTGCGCGCCGTGGCCCCGCCGAAGCCGGCCGCTCCCCGCCCGGCCGAGGAGAAGGCCAAACCGGCCATCAAGCCCGTGCCGCCACCTCCTCCTCCGGCGGCAAGAGCCGAGGGGAAGGCTCCCCCGGCCGGCGCCAAGCCTCCGGTGCCGCCCGCCCCTCCGCTTCTGGCCGAGGCGGGCAAGAAGAAGGTGGTAGTGAAGAAGAAGGCGAAGTGAGCGGTTCCTCTGTGCGAGGAGCAGCCGCCAGGTGAAGGACGTGGAAGCCGACGACGGACACAGCGCCGAAGGCGCCCCCCAGGGCGCCCCTCCTCCCCCTGAGGCTGTGGCCGCGCCCGCCGAGGCGCGCCCGCGCAAGAGCCACGTCGCCCCTGCGCTCGTCCCGATCGACCGCGTCGATGACGACCCCGCCCTCCAGATGCGGCCGGTGGGCGACGTCTCTCACTTGGCCACCGACCTGGCGCGGCTGGGGCAAGTCTTTCCCATCGAGCTGAGGCTCAAGCCGCCCGATCGCTTCCAGGTCATCTGCGGCTTCCGGCGCGTCGCGGCCCTGCGCTTCCTCCAGCGCGACAAGGTCCTGGCCCGGCTCCACACCGATCTCTCCGACGAGGACGCCCTCCTGATGGCCCTCGCGGCGGCGATCCACTCCGAGCCGGTGACCCGCGCAGAGCTCTCCCGGGTGAAGGAAAGGCTGGAAGCGCAAGGCCGGCTCACCGCCGCCGCCAGGGACATGCTCGAGAAGGCCCTCGCCACTGGCGCTCAGCTCGCCCCCGAAGGGGTCGAGGAGGAAGAAGAGATCGACGCGGACGAGCTGGCCGCCGACCTCGCGGTGAGGCAGGGAGAGATCAACCAGGACCTGGCGCTCCTGGCCGAGGTGTTCGGCTCGCTCGAGGAGGAGCGGCGCGAGGAGCTGTTGAAGCAGCTGCGCTACTCCGCCGAGCTGGTGGCCTACCTCGAGGGGCGCTGAGCGCGATGGCCGGGCCCCCGACTGCCCTCTCGGCCCTCTGCCACGACCGCGAGCGATTGCTCGAGCTGTTGCGAAAGAAGGCGTTCGAGCGACGGAAGGTGGTGCTCTCCTCGGGCAAGGAGTCGGACTTCTACATCGACTGCCGGAGGGTCGCCCTCACCGCCGAGGGCCACTACCTCGTCGGACGGCTGCTCTTCGCCGCCATCCGCGGGTCCTGCCCGCGGGCGGTGGCCGTGGGTGGGCTGACCCTCGGCGCCGATCCGCTCGCCTCGGCGGTAAGCCTCACCAGCCACCTGGCGGCCGCTCCGCTCTCCGCCTTCGTCGTGAGGAAGGAGCCCAAGGCCCACGGGACCGGCGAGTGGATCGAAGGGGCGAGCCTGCTCTCGCGCGGGGCCGAAGTCGCCGTGCTGGAAGACGTGGTCACCACCGGCGCCTCGACCCTCCAGGCGATCGAGAGGGCGCAGGCCTCGGGGTTCATCGTGGCCGGAGTCTTCGCGCTGGTGGACCGAGAGGAAGGCGGCCGCGAAGCGATCGAGGCCAAGGGGTATCGGGTGAGCTCGCTCTTCTCCCGGAGAGACTTCCTCCCGTGAGGCCGCGACGGTCCGCGCGAGGCTGGAGTCGGGCTGGTGTCCTCGTTGACGCAGTCGTGGTCGTTGACGGCGACGGCGACGATGACGGCGACGTGAACCCGGCCGTGATCATTCGCCGTCCGACCACGTCGCCGTCGCCGACGACGCTCACGTCAACGTCGGCGAGGACGATCACGGCCGCTCTGCCTTTGCTCGCAGCGTGCGCCAGCCTCGCGCTCTCGGCCTGCGCCACCGGGCGGCCGCCGATCACCGGTGAGCCGGGTCCGGTCCTCGCCGACGAGGCCGCCGAGCGGGCCTACCGGGAGGTGCTGGCCCGATACACCGATCAGCATTCCATCTACGACGGGGTGGACACCCGGCTCTTCGCCGCCGCCACCTACCAGTCCCCGGCCTTCGTCGAGGCCCGGGTGAGACGGATGGGCGAGTTCCAGGCGCAGCCCCCGGAGCTGGTCGAGGCCGCCCTCGCCAAGGAGCGCGGCGCGCTGGAAGGAATTTACGCCTTCGTCCTCGGCGTCCACGCGAACGATCCGCGCCACGACGACTTCGATCGACCGGAGAGCATCTGGCGCCTGGCGCTCATCGCTGGGGGACACGAGACTGCTCCGGCGTCGGTCCGGCGCCTCGGCCGGTCGGATCTCAACCTCCGGGCCATCTACCCCCACCTGGGCCAGTTCTGGGTCGCCTACGAGGTGCGCTTCTCTGGCGAGGAGCATGGAGCCTCCACGGTGCCCGAGGGGGCGGAGCGGATGACGCTCTTGGTCGCCTCCACCCTCGGCAAGGCCGAGCTGCACTTCCCGGTGCGCTGACAGGGTCGCTCAGCACGCGGTTCGACAGGTTCACCGCGAACGGACTTTCCCTTCGGCCTGGTGCCGCTCGAACCGAATCGGGCGTCGACTCGCTGGTGCCCGCGCCCGGTATAGTGCCCGAGTGCCGCCGACGCTCGCAGCGCCGCTCGCCGCCGTGCTCGCCGCTCTCAGCCCCGAGCAGCTCGAGCACCGGGCCACCGAGATCGCCCTTCCGCAGCTTCTGGCGGTCGCCGGGAAGGTGCGCGGAGACCCGATGCTGGCCGCCGCCGCGAGGGTCCTCGCCGAGTCGGACGGCGGGCAGTGAGCTCGGCAGCGGCATGGGCCCGGAGAGTGGGCCCGGCGGCCGCGTTCCAATTCGCCTTCGTGGCCGCGGTGGCGCTGGTCAAGTCGGCCGCCAACGCGCTGGTGCTCTCGCGATACCAGGCGGGGGCGCTTCCTTACCTCTACCTGGGCGCGGCCGCCCTCACCGCGGCGCTCACCGGTCTCGCTGCCGGGAGGAAAGGGAAGGGGGCCTCGCACCCGCTCGCGCTCTGCCTGGCGGGCGCCGCCCTCACCGGCGCGGTGGCCGCCGGCATCCGCCTGGGCGTCTCCTCGCTCGCCTTGGCGCTCTACCTCTTCGCCGAGGCCTTCGCCACCTACGTCGCCATCTCCTTCTGGAGCACGGTGGACGACGCGTTCGATCCCCGCGAGGCCAAGCGGGCCTTCACCGAGGTCAACGGCATCGGAATGGCGGGCGGGGTGGTGGGCGGGCTCGCCGCCCAGGAGCTGGCGCCCCGCTTCGGCGCCAACGCCTTGCTGATCGCGGGAACGGTGGCGCTCGCGTTCGCCGCGGCGGCCTTCCACTTCCATCGGGCGGCGCCGCTGGGACAGACCCAGCCGCGCGCATCGGGGGCGGAGGTGTGGAGCTACCTGCGCTCCAACGGCTACGCCAAGGTGCTTGCGGGCCTGGTGTTGCTCTTGGCGGTGGCCTCCGCCTTCGCCGACTTCGCCTTTAGGCAGCGAGCCTCCCGCTCGCTCGGGGAGGACGAGCTGGCGGCGCTGTTCGGAAACCTCCAGCTGTGGATGGCGCTCTTCTGCGTGGCCTTCCAGCTCCTGCTGGCGGAGCGGCTGCTCCGCGGAATCGGGCTGCTCCGCTACCTCGCCTTGGTGCCGGCCCTGCTCGCGCCGCTGGCGGCGGTGAGCTTGTTCGAGCCGGCGCTCTGGCCGGCGTACCTCCTCAAGCTGTTCGAGTCGGCGGCGTCGCTGTCCATCGTCCCCGTGGCGATGCAGCTCCTCTACGCGCCGATGCCTGACGGCCTCAGGGACGGGGTGCGCACCTCGCTCGATGGGTTGGCGAAGAAGGGCGGGCTGGCCCTGGCCGGCGTCCTCCTCATCGGGGCCGGCGCCCACGCCTGGGGCCCGGCGTTGCCGGCGGCGCTCTTGGCCCTGTGCGCGGCGGTGGCGCTCGTCCTCCTCCGCCTTCGGCCGAGGTATGTGGGTGCGCTGCAAGAGAGGGTCGCCGGCGCCGGGCCTGCGCCCGAAGCGGCGCTCGCCGGGGTCGGCTCAAAGCTCTTGGTGGACGCGCTGGACTCGCCCCTTCCCGAGAGGGTGCTGCACGCGCTGAGCCTGATGGAGCAGGCGGCGATGGACCTGCGCCCGCACCTAGGCGCCCTGCTCTCGCACCAGAGCGAACGGGTGCTCGAGCGCGGGGTGCAGCTCGCGGTGTCGCTACAGGCGCGCGAGGAGGCGTCTCGCATCGAGGCCCTTTTGTGGACCGGGCACCGCCGCCCCAGGGACGAGGCAGCCTGGGCCCTCTCGCAGCTCGCGCCTTCCCGCGCGGTGCAAGTCCTGCCGCCCCTGATCGAGTCGAGGGACATCGGGCTGCGGTGCGCCGCCATCGGCGCGCTGATGGGGATCGAGGGAGGCTACCGCGCCCAGCTCGCGCTCCAGCAGCTCGCGGCCAAGGGAGAGCTGGCGCCGGCCTCGGAGCGGCGCGAGGTGGCGCGGCTGTTGGGCCGGCTCAGGGACCCCCGGTGGGCCAAGTTCCTCGGCCGCTACCTGGAGGACGGCGACAGCTCGGTGAGGCGGATCGCCATCGCCGCCGCCGGGGAGGGCGGCTACCTCTCCCTCGCCCCTCGGCTGTTGCCGTTCCTCACCTGGCGCGAGGAGCGGAGGAACGCCCGCGAGGCCATCTCCAAGTTCGGGGACGAGCTGGTGCCCATGCTCGAGCAGGCCCTCAACGACCGTGCCCGCTCCTCCGCGCTTCGGTACGAGCTGCCTCGTGTGCTCCGGCAGATCGGCAGCCGGCGCGCGCTGGAGGCCCTGGTCTTCTCCAACATCCGCGACGACGCCTTCCTCCACTACCGGATCGGGGTGGCGATCTCGCGGCTGCGCGAGGACCACCCCGAGCTGAAGGTCGATGGCCAGTGGGTGCGGGAGGCGATCGGCCGGCGCCGCGAGGTGTACCGGACGCTTTTGGACCCGTTCCGCGATCTGCGGGCAGGCCTGGGGGATCGCGCGCTGCTCACGAGGGCGATCGGCGATCGGCTGGACCAAGCCTACGAGCTGTCCTTCTGGCTCTTGGGGCTCCTCTACGACTCGCGGGCGCTGCGGCGGGTGCACTCGCACGTGGTGGGCTCGGATCCCCGCCGGAGGGCCTATGCCCTCGAGCTGCTGGAGAACCTGGTGCCCGAGGAGGACCGGGCGCTGATCCTCGAGCAGACCTTTGCCCACCACCGCGAGCTGCCCGCCGGCGCGGGCGGGAGGCTCTCGGAGCACCTGGGCGTTCTGTGCCACACTGACGATCACGTGCTTCGGGCCTGCGCGCGCCAGGTCGCGCGCGGAGCCGGGCTGTGGACCCTGCCCCCGTTGGAGGACGACATGAGCGAGGCGACGGTGAAGCGGATGTTCGCGCTCGAAGGGGTGGAGATCTTCGCCCAGAGCGACGTGGACGACCTCTCCGCGGTCGCGGCGGTGTCGCGCGAGCAGACCTTCCGCAAGGGCGAGCGCATCTACAGCGAGGGGGATCCGGGCGATGCGCTCTACGTCATCCTCAAGGGTTCGGTGGTGGCGCTCCGGGGAGGCGAGCACGTGCTGACCCTGCGCGAGAAGGAGGCGTTCGGGGAGGTGAGCCTGCTCGACGGCTCGCCCAGGCCGACCGACGTCGTGGCCTCCGAAGAGGTGTCGGTGCTGGTGATCGACCGCCGGGACTTCTTGGACCTGGTCTCCGATCGCCCCGAGTTGTTGAAGGGCGTGTTTCGCGCGGTGAGCCAGCAGCTCAAGCGGGTGCTCGACCTGCCCGGGCGGCGGAACACCGGGGAGAGCAAAGTCGCGGGGTAGAGGGTGCAGCTCGAACTGCCCATCTACTGCGTCGGCGGTGGCGGTGGCGGTGGCGGTGAGCGGAGATCTCCGCGCCCGCTCGGAGGAGCGGTTGCTCATCGAGGTGTTCGGCGATCGCTACCGCTGCATGCCCCGGTCGCCGCGACGGCGAGTGCCTGTTACTGTGTCCGCAATGGAGTTGGCTCTGCCTGCCGCAGAGAAGACGCTGCCGCCGCTTGGGTCTCGAGCCGTTCGCGCCTGTTTGGTGGCCGGATTCTGGACGCTGCTGGTGTTCGCTGCGCTCAGATGGCTTCCGCGCTGCCCGGTCGTCCTCCTCTTCGACGTTCCCTGCCCCGGATGCGGGCTGTCGCGAGCACTGCGCCTGCTCGCACATGGAGAGGTGGCCGCTTCGCTGTCCTTTCACCCGCTTGCGATCCCGGGCCTCTTGGCGAACGCGGCGTTCGTGGTCGCGACGGTGGCGGTGACTTTCATCTCGGGCTCTCCCTTCCGGGGGTGGAAGCCGATGCCGGCCCGGGTGGCGCTCTGGGCCGTGGCGGTGGTGGACCTCTTGGCCTTTGCCTTGTGGGGCGCCCGCTTCGCCGGCGCGTTCGGCGGGCCGATTCCGATCTGATTCCACCCTCACCCCGACCCGCCAGCGGGAGAGGGACTTTGGGCGACCCTAGGTTTCTTCGCGGGTCAGCCACCTCACCGTCGGCCCAGGGATCTCGTGGAGGAGCAGGCGCTCGACCAGCCGCTACGGCTCACTGTCGTGGACGATCGCGGAGCGCAGCAGCGCGGGGATGAAACCGTCGGCGATCCCGCGTTCGATCTGCGCGAGCAGGGCGTCGTAGTAGCCCGCCACGTTGAGCAGGCCGGTCGGCTTCCGGTGGAGCCCGAGCTGGCCCCAGGTGGCGATCTCCAAAAGCTCCTCGTAGGTACCGAATCCTCCCGGGAGCGCGATGAAGCCGTCGGCCAACCGCTCCATCAACGCCTTCCGCTCGTGCATCGTCGCCACCACGTGCAGGTGGCTGAGCCCGGTGTGGGCGACCTCGCGGGCGGCGAGCCCTCCGGGGATGACGCCTCGCACCTCCGCCCCGCCGGCCAGCGCGGCGTCGGCCAAGGCCCCCATCAGGCCGATGCTCGCCCCGCCGTAGATGACGCCGATCTTCCGGGCCGCGAGCGCGCTGCCGAGCCGGCGGGCCGCCTCGAGGTACTCCGGGCGGGCCCCGAGCTTCGAGCCGCAGAACACGCAGATGCGAAAGATGGCGTTCAAGGCGGAGGGAGTTCGAGCGCCCCTCAGGGCTCCCGGGAGATCACCGTGTCGCGTCCCCAGTTGTGGTCGTCGCGGTTGGGGTAGTCCAGCGTGTAGTGCAGGCCGCGGCTCTCCTTGCGACGGGTGGCGCACTCCACGATCAGGTGGGCCACGTCGGCGATGTTTCGAAGCTCCACCACGTCCCGCGTCACCTTGAAGCGCCAGTAGTACTCGCGGATCTCCTCCCGCAAAAGATCCAGCCTCCGCCGCGCCCGCATCAGCCGCTTGCCGGTCCGCACGATGCCGACGTAGTTCCACATCAACCGGCGGATCTCGTCCCAGTTGTGCGTGACGAGCACGCTCTCGTCAGACTCCACCGCGGCGCCGGGATCCCACTCCGGCGGCTCCTCCGCCTCCCGCCTCGCTCCGCGCGCATCGCTGGCGCAAGCCTTGGCCGCGCGCTGGCCGAACACCAGGCCCTCCAGCAGCGAATTCGAGGCGAGCCTGTTGGCGCCGTGCAGCCCGGTGCACGCCGCCTCGCCCACCGCGTACAGCCCGGGCACGCTCGTGCGGCCATCCAAGTCGGTCACCACTCCGCCACACTGGTAGTGCGCCGCCGGCACCACCGGGATCGGCTGAGACGCGATGTCGATCCCGAAGGCCTTGCATTGGGCATAGATGTTGGGGAAGCGCTCGGTCACGAACGCCCGCCCCAGGTGCGTCATGTCCAACAGCACCCACTCGTCTCCAGTGCGCTTGAGCTCGGCGTCAATCGCCCGCGCCACCACGTCTCGCGGAGCCAGCTCCGCCATCGGGTGGTAGCGGCTCATGAAGCGCTCTCCGCTCTTGAGCCTTAGCCTGCCGCCCTCCCCGCGCAAGGCCTCGCTGATGAGGAAGCTCTTCGCCTCCGGGTGGTAAAGGCAGGTGGGGTGGAACTGGTAGAACTCCATGTTCGCCACCTGCGCCCCTGCCCGGTAGGCCATCGCCACTCCGTCGCCGGTGGCCACGTCCGGGTTCGAGGTGTACAGGTAGACCTTGCCGGCGCCGCCGGTCGCCAGCACCGTCACCTTGGCGAACAGCGTCTCGATCTTCCCCGAGGCCAACAGCGCGTACGCCCCCAGGCACCGCCCCTGCCCTCGAGGCGCCTTTCGATCCAGCAAAAGATCGATCGCCGTCGACTCGGGGTGGAAGGCGAGGTGCGGCCTCTCGTCGCAGGCGGCGAGCAGCGCCCGCTCCACCTCGCGGCCGGTGATGTCTCCCGCGTGCACGATGCGGCGGCGGGAGTGCCCTCCTTCGCGCGTGAGATCGAACTCGCCGCTCGGGCGCCGGTTGAACTCCGCTCCGAGGGAGACCAGCTCGCGCACCCGCTCCGGGCCTTCTCGCACCGTCACTTCCACCGCCTCGCGCCGGCAGAGGCCAGCTCCGGCCAAAAGCGTGTCCTCCACATGGTGCTCGAAGCTGTCGTCAGGTCCGAGCACCGAGGCGATGCCGCCTTGCGCGTGGTAGGTGCTCCCCTCCTGGCGCGCTCTCTTGGTGAGCACCAACACCTCGCCCTGTTCGGCCGCCCGCAGGGCGAAGGAAAGCCCGGCGATCCCGCCGCCGATCACCAGGAAGTCCGCAGTGAGGGCCATGGGCGCATTTAACGCCCGCAAATGTTGGAAACAAGGCGCATTTCTTGAGCGTGGGGGAGCCGGGCGATAATCTGGCCCACCAAGGTATGTGCAAGGCCGCGCCGCTCCTGGCGATTTACGCCGCACTCGCCGCGCCCGGCGCGCAGGCCGGGGAGATCTACCGCTACGTCGAGGAGGACGGGACGATCGTCTATACCAACGTCCCGCCACGGGGCTCGGCGGCGCGAAGGGCTCGGCGGGTGCCGGGCGAGTTCAGGCCTGCTCCTCCCAAGGAGGCCCCAGCGGCTCCACTGAGCGAGGACACCCAGAAGGCGCTCACTGCCTACGACGACCTGATCGAGAAGGCGGCCATTCGCTACCGCATTCCTGCCAACCTGGTCCGCGCGGTGATGCACGCCGAGTCCAACTTCGATCCCAACGCGGTCTCTCCCAAGGGAGCGTGCGGGCTGATGCAGCTGATGCCCCAGACCGCCACCGAGCTGTACGTGAAGGACATCTTCGACACGAGGCAGAACATCGAGGGTGGAACGCGGTACCTTCGGCTATTGGCCAACGAGTTCAACGGCGACATGGTGAGGATGGTGGCGGCGTACAACGCGGGTCCCGAGGCGGTGAAGAAGTACGGCGGGAGGGTCCCGCCGTACGAGGAAACGCAGGCCTATGTCCGCAAGGTGATCGAGCTGTACTTCCAGTACAAGGCACAATCCCAACTCGCCCAGAGCGCGCCGGCGGCGCCCTGAGAAAAAGAGCGGGGGCTGGGGCATCGAAGGAGAAGATGTTGCGCGCGACGCGTACCGACAAGGCGGCGGAGGAGGAGTTCCTCCACCAGCTCTACCGCGGCGGAGAGCTCTTGGCCGCCGGCAAGGTGATCGAGGCAAAGGACCACCTCGAGCGGGCGTTCAAGCTTCAGCCCCGGAACGAGAAGGGGCAGAACCTGCTTGGGCTGACCTATTTCAAGCTGGGGCTGTTCGATCGGGCGGCGGAGATCTACGAGACGCTGGTGCAGGAGAACCCGGCGGATCCCACGCTCCGGGTCAACCTGGGGCTGGTGTACCTCAAGTCCAACGCGCTGCAGCGGGCGATCCGGGAGTTCGAGACGGCGACCGATCTCGCGCCGGATCACAGCAAGGCGCAGAACTACCTCGGACTGGCACTGGCGCAGGCGGGAGAGTACGGGCGGGCCCGGGAGCACTTCCGCGCGGCGGGCTCGGAGGCGATGGTCGAGAAGATGGGGCGCGCCTTGGCCGGAGAGGCGGAGCCGGTCGCCGCGCCCGAGGGCGAGGAGCCGCGGGCCGCGAGATCCATCGAGGAGAGCTCCACGCAACCGCCGGCGCCCGAGGAGGAGACGTTCGAGGTGATGTCCGACGAGGAGCCTCCTCCGAGTCTGGAGGAGCCTTCCGAGGCCCAATTCCATATGGCCGGTTCGCCTTCGCCGCTGGCGGTGGCTGCGGCGGATTGGGGCGCGCAGCTTCGGGCTGAAGCTGACCGTCCGGGGCAATCTTCCGCCGCGACGCACGCGCCGGGAGAGCCGCTGGAGGCGCACGCCGAGGTGGTGCAGGCGCCAGCCGAGGCGGTGGTGTCGATCACCGAGGAGGTGGGCTCGGCCGAGACCGCCGATGGGATCTCCGCGTCCTTCGCGGAGCATCCGGGGCGGGCCGACGAGCCGACGGTTCGGGAGCTGGAGATCTCAGATCTGGAGGCCCCGGTGGCGGAGGCGGCTTTGAGCCTGGAGGTGGAGGACCTGTCGCTGGATGCTCCCGCGTCGGCCGTGAAGCCGGCACCGTCGGACGGGGTGGGCTCCTCCACGGACGGGGTGGAGATCGAGGTTGAGGAGCCGCCGCGGCCGGCCGAGCTGGTGGCGGAGGTGATTCCTCATCCGGCGGTGCGGCTGGGCGCACCCGCCGGTCCCGGCCTCGAACCGATCGCCGCACCCGCGTTGCTCGAGTTGGGGCCGAAGGTATTGCTCGGCCGGGCGGCGACGGATGCGCCGTTTCAGTTGAGCCCAGAGGCGTTGCTCTTGGTGGTGAGGGGCGAGCTGCTCTCGAGGCTCACCGGGATGGTGGCGTACGCCGGCGCGCTCAAGGTGACGCCGGAGGCCAAGCGGTTCCGGGGGAAGGGGACGGACCGGCCGTTTGGCGAGGGCGCGGACCGGCTGATGAGGCTCGCCGGGGAGGGGGCGGTCTATCTCGCGCGAGGCTCGCGGCGCTTCGCGGCGGTAGACCTGGACGATGAGTCGGCCTACTTCCGCGAGTGCTGCGTGTTCGCCTTCGAGGAGCCGGTGATGTTCGAGAACGGCAGGTTGATGGCCGAGGTGGCTCCAGATCTGGAATTGGTGCACCTGCGGGGGAAGGGGCGAGTGCTGTTGCGGATGGACGGAGAGCTCAGGTCGCTCGAGGTGCAGATGGACCGGCCGGTGACGGCCCCTTTCGAGCAGTTGGTGGGCTGGCAGGGGACGGTGACTCCGAGGCTGGTGCCGACGGCCTGGGATGACTCGGGAAAGCCTTCGCGAATGGGCGTGGAGCTTTCTGGCGAGGGGTATGCGCTTTTGTCCTTGGCGGTATCCCGAGGGTAGACGCGGGAGGGAGGGGCCGTGGACCGGGCGACGCGCAAGAGGCACAAGAAGGAAGACCGCCAGAGGAAGCGGGAGGAGCGCCGCGCGCGCCGCCGGGCGAGCGTGCTGGTGAAGGAGATCTGGAATTTCCCCAACATGTTGACGATGGGGCGGATCGTGGTGATCCCCCTCTTCGTCTGGTTCACCTACGACGCGGACCCGCTGTACTCGATGTTGGCGGCGGTGGTGTTCACGCTCGCCGCGGTGACGGACGTGGTGGACGGGATGCTCGCCCGCAGGTGGAACCTGGTGACGGTGGTGGGGAAGTTCCTCGACCCTTTGGCGGACAAGCTCATCGTGATGTCGGCGCTGGTGATGATGACCCGGCTGGGGAGGGTGCCGGCGTGGATCGTGATCGTTCTCTTGGCGAGGGAGTTCATCGTCACCGGGCTCCGGCAGATCGCCGCCAGCGAGGGGATGGTGATCGCCGCTGGGCAGGAGGGGAAGTGGAAGACCTCGCTGCAGCTTTGCGGGATCATCGCCTTGTGCGTGCACTACGTGCACCCGTTGGATCTGATCTGGTGGACGTTGGAAGTGGACTACAACCTGGTGGGGAAGGTGCTCATCTACCTGTCGACTGCTTTTTCGGTGTGGTCGGCGGCGGTGTACTTCCGCTCGTTCCTTTCGATGCTGGACAAGCGTGCGGCGGGGGCGGCGCAGGGTTGAGTGCCTGCCTGCGCTTGACGGGGCAAGGGCTGGGTGGGTAAATGCCCGGCTGCTCGGGCCGGGAGATTCTCGCGGCCGAGCGACGAAGTTCGCGGGAATAGCTCAGTGGCAGAGCATCGCCTTGCCAAGGCGAGGGTCGAGGGTTCAAATCCCTTTTCCCGCTCTCTGTAAGCGCCCGAGACTCAAGAAGATTTTGAGTCTCGGGCGTTTGCTTTTTTGGGCTCGAATCGCTCGGGTAGCAAACGGGTAGCAAACCAGGAGCGGCGGCGTGCGAATCGGTAGCAGCCGGTGCAGCGGCGCTGGGTAGCGGCGCGATGCGGTTGATGGCGTCGCGAAGGTCCTCGACGACCAGGTGGCCGTAGGTCCCGGTGGTGAGCTTGAGGTCCCCGTGCCGCATGATGCGTTGGACGCGGTGGGGGTCCACGCCGGCCCGTAGGAGCAAAGTGGCGGTTGAGTGGCGCAAGTCATGAAACCGGAGAGGCCGGGGGATGGCTTTCGGCCACAGCCGCATGTTGCAGTTCGGGCAGCGGCGTGGCTCGCAGTCGGCGTGCTGCTCGACGTGCGGCGTTTCGCGGCTCTTACAGCGCCGGCAGGTGTGCTCGTAGCGCAGCACCAGACCCGCCCGGGCGAGCGCCGTGCGCAGCACCTTCTGTGGGTCCGCCTCTGGCGACCGCATCGAGCCGTCCGGCATCGGGAACAGTAGGTCGCCGGGTGACGACTCGAGGGCGTCCTTCATGCCGCTCATCTGCAAGGACTTCCTGCCCGAGGCGATGCAGGAGACGCTATACCGCCTTTGTCCAGGGCTCGTGCTCGTCCCGGCTCTTTCGCCAGAGACCAGCGTCTTCGAGTCGAACACAGCGTTCTTGGTGACCCACCTCCAGACCGTCGTTGCCGTCGTGAACACCACGGACAAGGGCGAGGAGGGCTCCGCAATCCTCGGAAGGCCGATCGCTTTCGAGTCCGTCCGCGTGGAGAAGCGGGAGATGGTGCAACCCCCCGTTCTTCTTGTTGCGGACCTCCTGCGGCCCAGATGGTTGATCGAAGTCAGATAGCATGGTTGACACTTGGTTGACCGGCCGGTTGACCGATCTCTGACTCACGCTTATTCTATGTGCAGGGAGAACGTGTCATGGACGCTCGACGACTTCTGAAGCGGGTCGAGTCTGCGCGCCACAGCAAGGAAACGCTGAGGAGCGTCGGGCGCGACATCGGGCACGAACTCGCGTTTCGAAACCTGCCTGTCATCAGGGAGCTGTCGGCCGGACTCGCCCTGCAGGGCGGGGAGGCGCTCGAGCCGTGGCTCGCTGGATACCGCGCGGCGCTCGTCGACTTGCTCGCGGCATGCGATGCGGAGTTGAGCGAGCGCGAACGTGAGACGGATCTCGAACGCCTCGTCGCCGAACGGCAGCACTGGGCGGCGGTTCTTCGGGAGCTCGCAAAGGGGCCGAGCACGCCCTCGGAGCTTCGCGAGGCGATCGGGATTCAGGACAGCGGCCAGATGTCACGCCTCCTCGCGGAGGTTCGCGCTGCCGGCCTTGCGGAAGTGCGGGTTCTCGAACGTGGCGATTCCCGTACCAGGCCGCACCAACTGACGTTGCTCGGAGAGCGAATCGTCGAGAAGCTCCCTGCGGGTCAGCCGGACGAGGAGCAGCTGGAGGCCTACCGGATGGCCTCGTCCGTGTTCGCGCGCATCATCTGCGAGAGGCACGCAGAGCCGGCCGCGCTTGCACACGCTGCGCAGATCGCGCTGGGCGGGAAGAGCGGGGTAGACCCGCGAGCGGCCGCGGAGGCTCTTCTCAAAGAGGCGACGAAGGCGGGCGTCGTCTTGGCAACCGACGAGGGTTATCAGCAACCGGACTACGCCGTCCCGAGCATTGTCCTCTCGTTGCTTGAAAAGCGAGACCCGAGCGAGCTTTGGGATTCGCTGACCCGCGGCCTGACATCGGAGGACACGACGTTCCTCGTCCGCGCGAGCAATGAGACCGAGAGCGCGTGGAAGCACTTCATCGTCCGGCGAAACGTGCCGCGTGCTCGAGTTCTCGACTTCGGAGATATGGGCTCAGGCTTCGAGCCCCCGCTGGGTCGAGTCGTGCTCGTCTACGACACGCGCTCGCTCCGGGCTCAGGACTATTCGGCGCACCCCGAAAGCGTCCGTGCCCTCGAGCAATACGCCGTTTCGCGGAAATGCATCACGACGGAGCCGAACTTGGTGCCCGAAGGATACGAGCCATTCACGGTGGACCTGGCCGGGAGCATTGCGGGCGACGACGGAGGACATCATGCGCATTAAGGATCGAGAAATCGTCAAGCGGCATCTCGCACCCAATCCGGCCGTGGGGGACCTTCCTTCCGACATCTACGACCTCGTCGCAGGGACCGGCGCTCTCCTGGAGGACCACTTCGAGCTACAGAGTGGCGATCACAGCCCGTTGTTTCTGCGGTTCAGCCAGATCGGGTGGAACCGGGATGCGACCTCGCGAGTTGCAGAGGTGCTCGTCGAATCGACCCGCTTCGACTGGCGGCAGTGTCGGCTCCTCTGTTCGGATTCGGCGGGCCTCTTTCTCGGCAATGCAGTTGCGCTGCGGACCGGCCGCCCGCTCGCGATCACGAAGGTCGATGCGCGCCGCAGGCCGCTGCAGACCATGCGGGAAGGGACGATCGAGTCGGGCGAACCCGTGGTCATCGTGAACGATGTTGTGACCCGAGGAGAGACTCTCCGAAGGCTGATGGAACTGGTCGAAGTGAAACAAGCACAGCTCCGAGGCATCCTCGCGTTCGCCGCGGTGCGTCCCGGGCTGTTCACCGACCTGCTCCGCGAGAAGAAAGTGCCGGCGACGTGGCTCCTGGAGGCGACCTGGAAGGTGTGGCCGGTGAGCGAGTGCCCGTTGTGCGCGGCGAAGAAACCCCTGCTGCCCGCGATCGAGTTCGCGTGAGTCGCTCCCTTCAGTCGCGGGACGTGCGCCGGCGCAAGAGGCCGGGCTCCCACGCGGATCTCTGTCGCATCAACGGGCGACTGGCGGACTTGGCTTCTGATATTTACATCTATGGCGATATTACTGGCCATTGGCGGCTACGTGTGACTAATATCGAGACAAATGGCCAATATCGCTACAGATGCAGTCGAGCCATGGAGTGCCGATTCGTTCTGGAAGGCGCCCCCTCGCCTTCCCGAGGGCCTGTCGCTCCGGCGCCTGCACGCTCTGTGGCTCAGCGCCCGACCTGGGCCGCGCGGGCAGGACTTCTTCGAGGACGTGCTCCTGAGCGCGCCGTCGGCGGACTCGCACCTGCTCGTGGCGTACAAGGCGCCGCTCCTCGCTCGAGACGTCCCCGTCTTGAAGCGCCGACTCGCGGCAGTCATCGACGAGCGACGGCGCGACCCAGAGGATCGCGTCGCACGAGTCCCCGCGCTGTTTACCAACGTCGCACCACCGGCCGTTCGGGAGATGTGCCGCCGCGAGTGGGTCGGCCTGGTGGACCAGACGGGGACGGTCATCCTCCAACAGGGTCCCGTCTTCGTCTTCGTGGAGGGTAGCCAGAAAGTAAAACCGCGGCTCCGGGCGAGCGCGTTTCGTGGCAAGGGCGCGCGCGTCCTTCGCTGCCTGCTCGCCTCGACCGGGGCACCACTCCAGGCGAAGCGAATCGCGGAGCTCACGAACACCAGCTTCGCCTACTGCTACGCGGTGCTGACCCGGCTGGAGGAGGAGGGCTACGTCGAACGCCGCTCGCCTCGGACCGGATTTAGGCTCGCACGTCCGGTCGAGCTGCTTCGCGCGTGGAGCGACAGCGGCTACCGTTCCGCGGCGACCGTGGAGCCTTTCTACGCGCCCTCGACCAGCCCGCGCGACTTGGACCATCTGGCGCGCAAGCTGGAGGCCATCGGTGCCCCGTTCGCATTCACGCTGATGTCGGCGACGCGAGAGGAAGACGTTTTCGTGGGCGGGGCTCCGCACGGACTCTACCTCGCGGGCGACCTTCGGCTGGTGGTCGATGAGCTCAAGTTGCGCAAGGTGACGCCGCACAACTTCCTGGTCCTCCGGCCAGAGCCCGACGCGGCGGTCACCGACTATGGAGTGTTCCAGCCCGGCAAGCGGCACGTGTCCGAGCCCCAGCTCATCCTCGACTTCATTGCGCACGGCGGGCCGCGCGGGCGCGAACAAGCGGAACATCTGGCGAGGCGTTGGTCCGAGCGCCTTCCGCTATTGTCGCTCGCCGAATGACGGACTCCGAGCGATTCCAGGTGGTGCTTCGTGAGTTGGGCGAGCTGATGCTCGAGTTGTTCGCCGTCGGTCTCGCCGACGATGTAGTCCTGATTGGCGCGCAGGTGGTTGCGCTCGAGCAACGAAGTCGCAACGAACCCGAGTTTCAACTCGACCTCCCCGCGGGGCCGCGCGTCCTTCGTCCGTTCTCTCTCGAGCCCGACATCGTCCTCGACACCGAGGACCTCGCCCGGCTGGAGGACTTGCCCGGCGCGTTGCGGCGCAAGGGTTTCGAGCGCAGCCTCACGCCGGGGAAACCTTCCCGGTGGACGAAGCGGGTCGGGGACTTCGCGATGGAGATCGACCTCTTCACGACCGCGGACTGCGACGAAGCCGCGCTCCCGACGCCGATGACGCGATTGCGCGGGGCTCCCCGGCTCCCCCTTCGACAGCTCTCGCTCGACGGGACGAACACCATTCGAGTGCCGAACGCGTACGCGTTCATGTCGCTCAAGCTGGAAGCGAAGCTGCGGATCCGACCCCAACACACGAAGGACTCGCTCGACCTCTTCGCCTACGCCCGGGTAGTCGGAGCCGAGAGCATCAACGAGGCTCTGGACGCCGAAGGAGACGAGGGTGCCCGCGTGCGCCGCGAGCTCCGGCAGCTCTTCGCCACGGTCGATTCGGACGGCGTGCGCGACGTGGTGACGGCGGCTGGCGAGACGATGGGGCCTGACGAGAAGGCGCTGCTCGCGCGCGGGGTCGTCGACGCGTTCGAACCGATCGTTTCGCCCCTGGGGTCTTCTTGACTCGATTCGCTCGGTCAGCGGCGCGACCGGTCCAGGTTGGCCGTCAGATCGCCGGGCGCGACGATGCAGCGGGTGATGCATTTCGGCTGCTCCCGAGGCTTCCCGAGCGCTACTCGGTCGCCTTCGGATGCCCGGTGGTTGCGAGCGTCAGCAGCACTCGCCGATGTTGGTCGTCGATGCAGTACCAGACGCGACCAGCACCCGTGATCTCATACTGCCATTGGTCGAGCTTGCTGCCCTTGACCTCGCGCGTGGCGAGATCGCCTTTGAGCTGGTGGATGCGGGAGGAAGCCGCCGACCGATCGCGCGGATCCCGCGAGAGCGCGTCGTAACAGTCCCGCGCTGGCCCGGGAGCGTGCGCGCAGATCTCCTCCCAGCCGTTCGCCGCTTCGCCGGTTGCGAACCGGAGATCCCATTCGCCCTGTCGAGGGGGAGGGGCGACGCGCTCGCCGCGCTTGGCCACCAGCTATGGCCTCGGCACCTTTGCACCGGCCGTGGAGGGGATCGGCCCCTTCAGGCGCTCAGCCAAGCCCTCAGCATGTAGGGAGGCAGTCGCCTTCCAGTCTTCGACCAGCCTCCCGACAGCGGCGAATTCGCCGAGATCTGCGCACGCCTCGAGCGTATTCAGGAACTCGGCGACGAACTGCGCCCGACTCCTGGCTGGTAGGAACCGCGTCCAGGGGAGACGCTCGGCGACCTGCACCTCGTCGAGGTCCAGCTTCTCCTTGGCCTCGGCGGCGCCAAGCGTGAGCAGCCGAACGGCCGCTAAGAGCGCTTCCCGCTGGGCGGTGTCGCTCGACTCGCGAGAGAGTCGAAGCGTCTCCCCCTCGCGCCGTCGGAGGAGGACGTCGCCACGCTCGAGCCAGCGCTCGACGCTCGTTGGTTCGCGAAGAAAGGAACTCCACGTCAGCTCGTGCGCACCCATGCGGATATTATGCAGATGAACTTCAGAAGTCGCAAGCGGGGCTGTTCTGAGAGGGTTCCGTGCCCTCGGTGTGGGCCTGCCGGCTTGCAGTGGGGTAAGCCTGTCCCGGCTACGGCCGCCCAGAGGTCTTGGAGGGATGCACCAGGGAGAGGTGTGGGCTCTCCTGCGATGGTCGGGTTCCGTCGGCGAGCTCGCCCTCGACCGCGCGTGAGAGAAGCGCCGGCGACACGCGCCACCGCTGGCCGTTCGTCGAGATGACGGTGATCGTCTTGGCGTTGGTCCTGGCCACCCTGCCGACGATGACCCTCCCGGCCTCGGGCATGAACGAGACCGTGTCGCCGATGTCGAAGCGGGCCATCTCTTCGAGGCACCGCCGCTGGCGTAGCGACCTGAGGCGCTCCACGATCTTGCGATTGAGGTCGATGAGCTCGTCCTCCGAGTACTGGCTCAGGTCGATGTTCCCGTTCATGATGGAGGCCTCCTCCGGGCCGGCGTAGATACCGCATCTGGTCGGCCGGCGACACCGGACCTTCGCTGCACGCGACGCCGGTCACGGAACGAGGGACAGGAAACGTAGCCGCCTGCGAGATCAGCGATCGGCTCCGAGCGCAGGGAACCCCCAGTGCCACTGCTCCTTCGCCTCGTCGGGCCCATCTTCGGGTCTTCTCGAACGGAGTCGTTCGGTCAGCGGCGCGACCGGCCCAGGTAGGCCGTCAGATCGCCGGGCGCGATGCGGATGCTGTTCGCCACGCGGGTGCTGGGGAGCTCGCCCTGCGCGCAGAGTTTGTAGACCGTGGCGGGAGACACGCCGAGTTGCTTCGACACCTCCGCCACGGTGAGGAGCCTGAACCCACGCCCCTCGCCTTGTCTGGCTGCCCCGAAAGTGGGTAGCAACCGGGTAGCAAACGGCGTCGATTCCGGTGTGGCATGGTGTGGTTTGGTGTGAGGAATGGTCTCCCCATGGGCTGAAGAATTCCAAGTGCTTGCGACGCCGTGTGATGTGGTTGTAGGTAGTGAAAACGCGGCTGGCTCCCCTTGCCAAGGCGAGGGTCGAGGGTTCAAATCCCTTTTCCCGCTCTGGAGGCGCCTGGATTCCCGAGCTTTTTTCGGGGCCAGGCGCTTCGTCTTTTCAGTGCATCGGGCGAGGTGATGCACCGGCTGATGCGTTCTGCAGGCAGTGGGGCTGCTCCCCGTGCTCCCCGAGCGCTACTCCGTCGCCTTCGGATGCCCTGTCGTCGCCAGTGTCAGCAGCACTCGGCGATGCTGATCGTCGATGCAGTACCAGACGCGACCCGCCCCCGTGATCTCGTACTGCCACTGCTCGAGCGTTTTGCCCTTGATGTCGCGCGTGGCGAGCTCGCCCTTGAGTTGGTGGATGCGAGAAGACCATGCCCACCGATCGCGCGGATCCCGCGAGAGAGGGTCGTAGCAGTCCCTCGCTGGCCCCGGAGCCTGTGCGCAGATCTCCTCCCAGCCGCTCGCCGCTTCGCCCGTGGCGAACCGGAGCTCCCAGTCGCCCTGTCGAGGTGGAGGGGCGACGCGCTCGCCGCGCTTGGCCACCGACTATGGCCTCGGAACCTTCGGACCGATCGCCGAGATAGGCGTTCTCAGGCGTTCAGCCAAGCCCTCCGCATACAGCGAGGCGGTTGCCTTCCAGTCCTCGACGAGTCCGCCGAGGGCCGCGAATTCGCCGAGATCTGCGCAGGCTTCCAGCATGCTCAGAAACTCCGCGACGAAGTTGGCTCGACCGGCGGGGGTAAGGAACCGCGTCCAGGGAAGGCGTTCGGCGATCTGTGACTCGTCGAGCTTCAGCCTCTCCTTGGCGTCGCCGGCGCCGAGCGTCAGCAGCCGGACCGCCGCCGAGAGCGCCTCCCGTTGCGCCGCATCGCTTGACTGGCGCGACAGGCGGAGTGTTTCCCCCTCGCGCCGGCGCAGGAGGACGTCACCACGCTCCAGCCAGCGTTCGACGCTCGTCGGTTCACGAAGAAAGGAGCTCCAGGTTAGCTCGTGTGCGCCCATGCTGATATCATGCAGATACAGTTCAGAAGTCGCAAGAGCCACCTTGTTCGACCGGGTGCGCCCAAGCCCTTGCCCCACTTGCCGGCGGGCAACTGGGCGAGCGGTCCCCGCCACCGAGGCTGGAGCAGTACTGCGGCCGGAGCAGGGCCAGCTCGGGCCCGGTCTGCTGGAGCAGCCCGTCCAGGGCCGAGCCCACGACGTAGGCCTCGACCAGCGTCAGTTCCTGGAACCAGCGCTCGACCGGGGCGTTTGCCGTCGGCGTCCTGGTAGAACTCCAGCGTGTACGGTCGGGGTGCCGTCATTGTTCCCCCTACCATGGCGTCGGGATTCGACGGCCCCGTGGAGCAGGCGCGCCCGCAGATCCGAAAAGATCCCTGACCGTTGAGATCCCGAGATTGAAGTTGCTGTAGAATCCTTCCCTTCACCAAGCCTGCAAAAGGGGGCCCTATGCGTCTTGGTGCCGCGAGAGCGTCTGCGCTCCTCTGCCTCACCTTTTTCGCCTGTGGTCCGTCTCCGGAGCCCCCGGGCAACCTTCCCCAGTGCGCCGACCAAGAGAAAAGTGGAGACGAGAGCGACGTAGACTGCGGGGGGAGCTGTCTTCCCTGCGACGACGGAAAGGCGTGCTCCCAAGGCGCGGACTGCGCCAGCGCCTCCTGTCGCGCTGGAGCATGCCAGGCGCCGACCTGCGCCGACGGCGTGCGGAACGGCTCGGAGAGCGACGTGGACTGCGGCGGCAGCTGCGCCGACAGCTGCGCCGACGGCGAGCGCTGCAAGCTGCCTGCTGATTGCGCCTCGGGTCGCTGCGGCATCGGAGGGCTGTGCGCCAGCGCCAGCTGCAACTCGGGTTTCAAGGACGGCACCGAGACCGACGTGGACTGCGGCGGAGTGTGCGACCCCTGCGCCAGCGGAAAGAGCTGCCTCAAGGGCTCCGACTGCCAGAGTCAGAAGTGCTCCGGCGGCGTCTGCCAGCTTCCCCGCTGCGATGACGGAGTGAAGAACGGCGAGGAGACCGACAGCGACTGCGGCGGCACCTGTCCCGCCGACTGCGCCGACGGCAAGGGCTGCAAGGCGGGCGCGGACTGCCAGAGCGCCCTCTGCGCCGGCGGCAAGTGCCGTCCACCGTCCTGCAACGACGGCGTCCGCAGCCCGGGCGAGACCGACCTGGACTGCGGCGGCGCCTGTCAAGGGTGCAACGCGGGCGGCCTGTGCCAGACGGGCGCGGACTGCCGCAGCGAGGTGTGCCTGGGCGGCATCTGCCAGAGCGCCACCTGCTCGGACGGAGCGAAGAACGGCAGCGAGACTGCCACCGACTGCGGTGGCGGGGCCTGCCCCCCCTGCGCGGTCGGGGCGGCCTGCGGAAACGCGCAGGACTGCACCTCGCTTTTGTGCGCGGGCGGCGCCTGCCAGCCCCCTAGCTGCAGCGACGGAATCAAGAACGGACAGGAGACCGCCATCGACTGCGGGGGCCCGCTGTGCGGCGGGTGCGCCACCGGCCTTTCTTGTGCTTTCCCAGCCGACTGCCAGAGCCGGGTCTGCCAGCAGAACGCCTGCCGTGCCGCAACGTGCGGCGACGGGGTGAAGAACGGCAGCGAGACGGATCTCGACTGCGGCGGCTCGTGCGGTGGTTGCGCCTCCGGTGCGGCCTGTGCCTCGCCGGCCGATTGCCGGAGCGGAGTCTGCACGCTCAGCAAGTGCGTCGACACCTGCAGCGACGGAGTGCGCAACGGCCTCGAGCTGGGAGTGGACTGCGGGGGCCCCTGCCCGCTCTGTCCGCCTCCCGACCCGACCTCCGTGGCTCCGGCCGTCGACCAGTTGGTGGCCACCAATCTGGCCAGCTCGGTCAACTTCCTCTTCAGCGGCAACAACCCCATCCAGACCGGCGTCACCCCCGGGGCGATCGACCCGAAGCGGGTGGCGGTGCTCCGCGGTCGCGTGGTGAATACCTCCAACGCCGCACTCTCCGGGGTGGTGGTCACCGTCCTCGGGCACCCCGAATATGGCCAGACCGTCAGCCGCGCCGACGGCAAGTACGACCTGGCGGTGAACGGAGGCGGCAGCCTGAAGCTCAAGTACGAGCTGACCGGGCGGCCGCCGGTGGAGCGCGAGGTCCAGGTTCCCTGGCAGGACTTCGTCGCCCTGGACGACGTGCTGCTCTTGGTGCGCGACTCGGTGGTCACCACCATCGACTTCTCGCAGCCGGTGCAGATCCACAGGGCCGGCGCGATCAACGACTCGTCCGGCACCCGCCGGTCCACGCTGCTCTTTTTCAAGGGCACCCAGGTGGGCGCGCTCATGCCCAACGGCACCAGCGCGCCCCTCTCCGGGTCGATCCACGTCCGCAGCAGCGAGTACACGGTGGGCTCCACCGGCCCCTCCGCGATGCCCGGCAACCTGCCGCCCTCCAGCGGTTACACCTACGCCACCGAGTTCACCGTCGACGAGGCGGTCGCCCTCGGGGCCCGCACCGTCACCTTCAGCACGCCGGTGGTCCAGTACCTGGAGAACTTCCTCGGCATGGCGGTGGGCGGAGGGGTGCCTTCCGGTGCCTTCGATGCCGAGAAGGGGCAGTGGGTCGGGGACCAGGACGGACGAGTGGTCAAGCTGCTCTCCATCACCGGCGGCAAGGCGGACCTGGACATCGACGGCAGTGGCGTGGCGGCAAGCACTGCCGCCTACGCCGCCCTGGGAGTCACCGACGACGAGCGCACCGCATTGGCGTCCCTCTACTCCCCCGGGCAGACCCTCTGGCGGGTGCCGCTCACCCACTTCTCCTCCTGGGACTTCAACTGGCCCTTCGGCTTCCCGTTGGACGCCATTCCCCCGCTGCTCGACGACATCAAGGACAAGATCAAGGACCTGATCGATCGGATGAAGGAGCGGGCCAAGGAGCTCGGCGAGGACGCCGAGGAGGCCGCGCGCAAGGCCCGCGACGCGCTCTGCAACGGCGCCGGGTCGATCATCCGCATGCAGAACCGGGTGCTGGGCGAGGACATCGACCTCGAGGACACCCCGTTCACCCTGCACTACGAGAGCGACCGGGTCCCCGGCCACGCCAGTGCCAACGCGGTGGTGATTCCGATCAGCGACCGCTCCGTGCCGCCCAGCCTCAAGCGCATCGATGTCACCATCTCGGTGGCGGGCCGCACCTTCAACCAGACCTACCCGGGCAGCGCGGGGCAGAGCATCACCTTCATCTGGGACGGCAAGGACGCCTACGGCCGCGAGCTCAAGGGCATGCAGCCGCTCACCGCCAAGATCGAGTACGTCTACGACGGCGTGTACATGACGCCGGCGATGCGGACGCTGGGGCAGAAGTCCGAGTCGTTCGGGCACTTCACGTACTTCGGCGTCCCCGCCAGCGGAAACCGCACCCGCCAGGAGGTTTCTCTCTCGCGCGAGCTGAAGGCCACCATCGGGGGAAGCAGCGGTTGGGACTCCCGCGCCGCTGGGTTCGGCGGCTGGAGCCTCTCCGCCCACCACGCCTACGACCCGATCGGCCGCATCGCCTACCTCGGCAACGGCGAGACCCTGCGCAACGGCGAGCTTTCAGGCGTGATGAAGACCCTCGCCGGCGGTGGGATCGCCGGCTTCCTCGGAGACGGCAACCAGGCCGCCGAGGCAAGGCTGAACTACCCCTCCGGGCTGAGCGTCGACCCGCGCGGCAACATCTATGTCGCCGACCGGGCCAACCACCGCGTGCGGAAGATCTCCGCCGCAGGGGTGATCTCCACCGTGGCTGGCACCGGCACCGCCGGCTCGCAGGGCGATAGCGGCCTGGCCACCCGGGCGGAGCTCTCCAGCCCGGTGGGCGTCGCGGTGGACGGAGACGGGAATCTCTACATCGCCGACCAGGGCAACCACCGGATCCGCCGCGTGGATACCAACGGCACCATCACCACCGTGGCCGGCACCGGCACCCAGGGCTTCGGCGGAGACGACCTGCTGGCCACCCAGGCCATGCTCTCCGGCCCGAGCGGCGTGGCGGTCGACGGCCACGGCTACCTGTACATCGCCGACTCCTACAATCACCGGGTCCGGGTGGTTACCCCCAACGGGCAGATTCGCACCGTGGCAGGTGATGGGACGTTCGGCTTCTTTGGCGACAGCGGCCCGGCGCCCAAGGCCAGGCTCAACCTCCCCACCGGCGTAGCCGTGGACAAGGACGCCAATCTCTACATCGCCGACCAGGGCAACCACCGCGTGCGGAAGGTCGACATGGGCGGCACGATTCGCACCATCGCCGGCACCGGCACCGGCGGCTACAACGGCGAAGGCACCGCTACTCAGCGGCAGCTCAGCTATCCGGCCGGCGTGGCGGTGGACGCCACCGGGAACGTGTTCATCGCGGACAGCGGCAACCACCGGGTGCGGAAGCTCGCGGCCGGGTTGCTCTCCACCGTGGCCGGGACAGGCTTGGCGGCGTTCGGGGGCGAGGGCGGCCGCGGCGCGGAGGCCTCGTTCAATACCCCGATGAGCGTGGTGGTCGACCAGGAGGGCAAGGTGCTCGTGGCCGACCAGTGGAACCACCGCATTCGCCTCTTGGCGCCGACGCTGCCGGGCTTCACCGGCCAGGCGCTGGTGGTGCCCAGCCCGAGCGGCGACCTGGTCTACGGCTTCGACGCCGCCGGCCGCCACCTGCGCACCATCGACGCCACCGGGAAGGTCCTCTTCGCCTTCACCTACGATGCCTCCGGGCGGCTCAGCACCGTGGTCGACGACCAAGGGAGAACCACGCGGGTCACCCGCAACGCCAACGGTGACCCGACCATCATCGTGGCCCCCAATGGCCGTAGCACCACCCTGGCGGTGGACAGCGACGGGTGGCTGACCACCGTGACCTCCCCGTCGGGTGACTCCAGCTACCTGAGCTACGGCACCCAGGGCCTGTTGACCTCGCTCGCCGACAAACGGGGCGCGCACCGGTACTCGTACGACTTGCTCGGCAACCTGGACAAGGATGAAGGGCCGGCCGGCAACTTCACCCAACTGGTCGAGACGCCCCTCGACGGAGGAGTGCGCATTACCGCCACCGACCAGGCCGGCCGGGTCACCACCTTCGAGGCCCTGCAGCTGGCCAACAACACCCAGCAGCGGGTGACAGTGGATCCGCTCGGCGGCCGCACCGTCACCTCCCTGATCGCCAACGGACCGACCACCGTGGTCACCCCCGAAGGCTCGACCAGCGTCGCCGAAACCTCGCCGGACCCGCGCTGGGGCCAGCAGGCGCCCTACTTGTCGAAGATGGTGCTCACCTCGCCATCCGGCCTCACCGGGACCTTCACCCACGACCTGCAGATCAAGCTCAAGGATCCGATGGATCCGCTGAGCGTCGAGAGGATCACCAGCTACCGCTCGGACAACGGCAAGGTCACCACCGTGGTGGAAGACATAGCCACCCGCACCACCACCATCACCACCCCCGAGGGAAGAGTGAGCAAGGCGGTGTACGACGCCAACGGGTTGTTGAGCTCGCTGGAGGGCGACACCCAACGCCTGGACCCGGTGAAGCCCACCTTCGACGCCCAGGGCCGGGTCTCGGCGGTGAAGCTTGGCTCGGTGGGTCTCGCCTTCGGCTACGACGCCCAGGGGCGGATGAACGCGCTCGCTCCTTTGGGCACGCCCGCCCCATCCATCGGCTTCGATGCGGCGGGCCGGCCGAACAGCTTCACCCGTCCCAGCGGCGCCGTGGAGACGATGACGCTCGACACCAACGGGAGGCCCACCGAGATCGCGCTGCCCAGCGGCAAGAAACAGCAGCTGGCCTACGACGCGTTCGGCCGCACCACCTCCTACGTGCTGCCGGGCGGAGCGACCTACGGCTGGACGTACAACTCCGCCAGCCAGATCGCCGCGCTGGCGCTGCCCGGAGGGTCCACGCTGCAGCGCACCTATGACGCGGGCGGGCGCCTGCAGACCGTCTCGTATCCAGAGGCCAACATCGGAATCACTTACGCCGGCCCCACCCGGAGGACCGCGACCGCCGTTCGCAGCCCGCTACCTTCCGGCACCGCGCAGACCACCACCTACGCGCACGACGGCAACATGCTGACTCAAATGAGCTCGAGCGGGCTGGCCGCCGCCCAGTTCAAGTATCGGTACGACGCGAGCTTCCAGCTGGCGGGGGTCGCCCAGGACAACCTGCCCGAGGAGGTCCTCCGGTACGACCGGGACGGGCTGCTCAGCGGCAGGGGCCGCTTCAGCTTCGGCCGCGCCGGCCCCATGGGGATGCTCAGCGACATCTCCGACGGCGTGGGCACGGTCAGCCTCACCTACGACCGAGAGGGCAAAGTCACCCGCAGGACCTTCACCGTGGGAGGCAGCCTCATCTATTCCGAGCAGTACACCTATGACCTTGCGCTCAGGGTCGCCAAGAAGGTGGAAACCCAGGGCGCGGTCACCCGAACCTATGAGTACTCGTATGACGCCGACGGACAGCTCACCCAGGTGGCCCTCGATGGCACGGTGATCGAGAAGTATGGCTACGACGCGGACGGCAATCGGCTCAGCCGCCAGCTCGGCACCTCTCCCGCTGAGTCGCAAAGCTACGACTCGGAGGACCGGCTCTCACAGCGCGGGACGGTGGCCTACGCCTTCGATGCCGACGGCAAGCTCACCCAGATCGGAGGCCGGCAGCTCGTCTACAGCGCCACCGGCGAGCTGCTCTCCACCTCCGCCAGTGGGGCCACGATCACCTATGGCTACGATGCTGCCGGCCAGCGGGTGACGCGCTCCGAGGCCAGCGGAACAACCCAGTACCTGCGCGGAAACTTCGAGCATCCATACGAGATTACCGCGGTCAAGAGCCCCTCCGGGGTACTCACCCGGCTCTACTACGACGAGGGCGGTGTGCTGTTCGCCCTCGAGCGCGCGGGCGCCTGGTACTACGTGAGCACCGACCAGCTCGGCTCGCCGAGGGTGGTGACTGACGCCACCGGCTCGGTGGTGAAGACCATCACCTACGCTGCCTATGGGGCGGTGACCTCGGACAGCAACCCCTCCTTCGAGGTCTACCTCGGCTTCGCCGGCGGGCTCTACGACGCGGCCACGGGCCTGGTCCGCTTCGGAGTGCGCGACTACGACCCGGAGGCCGGGCGGTGGACGGCGCGCGACCCGAGCCTCTTGGCCGGAGGCGTGACCAACCTGTTCATGTACGCCCAGAACAACCCGGTCTTGTTCCGCGACCGCTCGGGCGCCATCGCGCCCGCGGTGGCCTTGGCCGTCGGAGGCGGGGCGTTGATCGGCGGTGTGGCCGGCTACTTCAGCTGCAGCGGCTGCTCGCAGAGCGGCCGGTGGGCGGCTGCCGGAGTGGGAGCGGCGGCGGGAGCGGCCGGTGTCTGGGCAGGGGCGGCGGCGGCCACCACGGCCGCTGCCTACGGCGCGGCGGCCACCATTGGCTTCGCGCAGGGCTACATCAACAACCTCATCCAGAGCACGATGTACGAGCCGGTGTTCGGGCGGGACCCGCCGACTTTCAACCCCAGCAGCGCGATCACCGACGGCCTGTGGGGCGCGGGGCTGGGCGCCGCCGGCAAGGGGCTGGACAAGCTGATCGGCAACGGCCTGCGCCACCTCGACGACCTGACCGACCACGCCGCCGGCAGGGCCATCCGTCCCTACCTCGGCGACGAGCTGAAGAAATTCTTCGACGGCCGCACCACCAAGGGCCTGGCAGACGTGCTCAAGGATGGGGCGGGAGGCCAGTACAAGTCGCTCATCGACACCCTCAGCAGGGCGCTGCGCAAGGGCGCCGAGAAGGCCACCGGCCTCAAAGACAACCTGAAGAACCTCGGCGACTGGCTCCGAAAGAAAGCCTGCGGCGGTTAGCACGCTGGCGCCCCCTCACACTCGTGGAGAACACCCTCATGCGCTCCCTCAAGACGCTCACTCCGATCTGCTGCGCCCTTTTGCTCCCGGGGCTCGCATTGGCTCAGACGCTGACGGTGGCCCCCGGCACCACGGTCAACGTCACCTCGCCGGCTACCTACACTGCCGTCACCGTGCAGGGCACGCTCAACCTCGACGCGGCGCTGACCGTCAACGGCAACATGACGGTCGTCAATGGCGGTTTGGTCACCCACAGCCGAGGCAACACGGCGTCGTCGATCACGGTCTCCGGCACGCTCACCGTGGACTCCGGCGGGTTGATCGATGTGACCGGCAAGGGGCTGCTCGGCGGCAACGCCGCAGGCAACCCCTACGGCTGCACGGGGGCTACCATCGACCCCGCCAGCGGTCTCCAGGTGGGAGGCGCGGGAGCGTACACCGGCGGTTCCTACGGAGGCTTCGGCGGCCGCGGCTTCACGCAGGTCTACGGCAGCCAGGACAACCCCTTTCAGCTCGGCGGTGGGGGCGGCTGCGGCGACTGCGGCCATGTGGCGGGCAATGGCGGCGGCAGGCTGCAGATCACCGCGGGCACGCTGCAGCTCGATGGAGCGATTCGCGCCAACGGCGCCAACCCAGTCAACACCGGGTGCGGCAACTGGCCGGGCGCCGGCGCGGGGGGAACCATCAACCTGACCCTGACCAACTTCTCCGGCGCGGGCAGCCTCTCGGCGGTGGGCGGCAACAGCGGCTACCAGAGCGGAGGCGGAGGCGGCGGGCGAATCAGGGTCTCGGTCTCGGGCACCCGCTCTTTCACCGGCCCCATCAACGCGGCGGGCGGGGGCGGCGGCTACGCCGGATCCACCGGCACGGTCGCCATCGTCCAACCGACCGCCAACTCCTTGCACGTCCAGGGCGGCATCTACCTGCTCACCGGGACCAGCAACTTCACCACCGTCACCCTGGGCCCGGGCGGCACGCTCAGCATCACCGGCCCGGCCACCGTGACCAACGCGATCAACGTGGTGGCCGGCTCCACCGTGCAGGTGAACAGCACGCAGGCCTTCACCAGCCTCACCCTGGCGGGGTCGGTAGCCGGGACGGTGGTGCTCAACCAGCCGGTGAGCTGGACGCAGAACGTGACGCTCTCCGGCACGATCGAGGTCAACCAGCCCCTCACGGTGAGCAACCTCACCGTCGCGACCGGCGGACTGGTCACCCACGCCCAGGGCATCACCACGTCCGCCTTGAGCCTCACCGGAACGCTGGACGTCCAGTTCGGGGGCAACATCGACGTGTCCGCGAGAGGTCTGCTCGGGGGAAACCGCGGCGGGCCCTGCGGCGGCGGGGGCGCCAACATCGACCCGACCAATTCATCGGTGACCTGCTACGGCGCCTACGGGGGCGGGAGCCATGGCGGGGCGGGCGGCCGCCAGTCGGCCGGAACGGTGAACGGAAGTCAGGACAACCCGCTGAACATCGGCGGCGGCGCCGGCGGCGGAGACTGCGGTCATCGGGGCGGCAACGGTGGCGGGAAGGTGGTGATCACCGCCGGGACGCTGCGGGTGGACGGCTCGATCAAGGCCAACGGCGAGGGTCCGCTCGACACCGGCTGCGGTAACTACCCGGGCGGCGGCGCCGGCGGCAGCATCAATGCCCAGGTGGGGACCTTCGCCGGCGGAGGGGCTGTGCAGGCGGCGGGGGCCAGCACGCCGGGCGGCAACGCCGGCGGGGGAGGGGGCGGGCGCATCCTGATCTCGGCGTCCACCAACACCTTCACCGGCTCGCTCAGCGTCGCGGGCGGCAACGGCACCTACGGCGGGAGCAGCGGCACCGTGAAGGTGCTCAACTCCAGCTCCAACGCGCTGTACGTGGCGGGGGGCAACTACTCAATCTCGGCGAGCAGCTCTTTGAGCTCCGTAGTCCTCGGCTCGGGCGGCGTTCTGGCGATCAACGGCGCGGCGACGGTGACCCAGCCGATCGACGTGGTGGCCGGCTCGACGGTGCAGCTCAACGACTCCGGCGCGCTGCAGAGCGTGACCCTCTCGCCGGCCATCGCCGGCAAGCTGTCGATCAACGCGCCGATCAGCTGGCCCGCCAACCTCTCGGTGCCGGGGACTTTGGAGGTGAACAAGGCGCTCTCGGTGAACAACGTCACCGTGGTATCCGGGGGCAACGTCACCCATTCCCAGGGCGCCGACGGGTTCGCCCTGAACCTCCCCGCCGCAGGCACCATCGACGTGCAGTTCGGCGGGAGCATCGAGGTGAGCAGCAAGGGGCTGCTCGGTGGCAACCGGCTCGGCCCCTGCGGCGGCAACGGAGCCAGCATCGACCCAACCACGGGTCAGGTGGTTTGCGGCACCGGTGTCTACGCCGGCGGGAGCCACGGCGGCGCGGGCGGCCGAATGGGGCCGGCGAGCATCTACGGCACCCAGGACACCCCGCGGTACCTCGGCGCCGGGGGCGGCGGCGGCGACTGCGGCTGGCAAGGCGGCAACGGCGGCGGAATGGTGGTGATCAGCGCCGGCACGCTCAAGCTCAACGGAGCGCTTCGCGCCAATGGCGGCGACTACCCCGGCAACTGCAACGCCAACGTCCCCGGCGGCGGCGCGGGCGGCACGGTGGCCATCCAGGTGGACAACCTGCAAGGGGTGGGACCTCTGTCGGCCAACGGCGGCGACAGCTCCCAGAACGGCGGGGGTGGAGCCGGCGGGCGGATCCGGGTCACCGTGGCCCAGACCAATACGTTCACCGGTATCGTCACCGCCCAAGGCGGCGTCGGCGGTTATTGGGGTGGCGCAGGAAGCTCGGCGATCGAGACGACCTCCTCGAGCGCGCTGAACATCGCAGGCGCCTGGTACAACCTGGACGCCTCCCGAAACCTTTCCACGGTGTCCCTGGGCAACCTGGGGACGCTCACCCTCTCGGGAGCGGCCACAGTCACCAATCCGATCACGGTCATCGCGGGGAGCGCGGTGCTGATCAACGACTCCTCTGCGTTCGGCAACCTCTCCTTGAGCCCCTCGGTGGCGGGGACGGTGGTGGTCAACGCGCAGATCGGCTGGCCGGCCAGCGCCACCCTCTCGGGCACGCTGGAGGTCAACAAAGCGCTGTCGATCGACAACCTGACCATCGCGCCGGGGGGCCTCGTCACCCACGGGCAAGGGGCCAACGGGTTCGCCCTCAGCCTGCCCGCGACGGGCACGCTGGAGGTCCAGCCGGGCGCCAGCGTCGACGTGAGCGCCAAGGGGCTGCTCGGCGGAAACCGGGGCGGCCCCTGCGGCGGCAGTGGCGCTGCCATCGATCCGAGCTCGGGACTGGTGGTGTGCGCGGTGGGCGCCTACGTCGGCGGCAGCCACGGTAGCGTCGGGGGCCGCGCCTCCTCCACCTCCTGGTACGACTCGCAGTGGCTTCCGGCCGAGCTGGGCAGCGCCGGAGGAGCAGGAGACTGCGGCCACCGCGG
Organism: Myxococcales bacterium; assembly: GCA_016191815.1. Lineage (GTDB taxonomy): Bacteria > Myxococcota > Myxococcia > Myxococcales > Myxococcaceae > JACPVI01. Next base: position 51,851 of record JACPVI010000024.1, on the reverse strand, counting down.
CGGCAACGGCGGCGGGAAGGTGTCGATCAGCGCCGGAACGGTCAGGCTCGACGGCACCATCAGGGCCAACGGCCAGGGTCCACTCGACACGGGCTGCGGCAACTGGCCGGGAGCCGGAGCGGGCGGAGCGGTCTACATCTTTGCCACCACCTTCACCGGGACGGGCGGAATCCAGGCCACCGGCGCGGCCAGCGGCAACAACAGCGGCAGCGGGAGCGGCGGGCGCATCCGGGTCGCCGCCACCACCAACTCCTTCACCGGCGGACTCAACGCGGCCGGCGGCCAAGCTGGCTGGTGGGGCGGGGCAGGCACGGCGGGAATCACCGCCAGCGGAAGCCAGGAGCTCACCGTGCGCGGGGGCGTCTTCCTCATCGGCACCGGGACCAGCTACTCGCAGGTCAACCTCGGGGCCGGAGCCCAGCTCCACGTGAACGGCACGGCGACAGCGACGCAGCCCGTCGCTGTTCCGGCCGGCGCGGAGCTGTTCCTCGACGCCGTCGACGCGCTCACCAACCTGGCGCCGACGCCGGCCGTGGCGGGCACGCTGCATGTCAACGCCCCGGTGAGCTGGTCGGCCAGCCCGACGGTGACCGGGGTGATGAATGTCAACGGCGCCCTCTCGCTGAGTGGGCTCACCGTGGCCCCGGGGGGGCTGGTGACTCACGCGCGCGGGGTGTCGAAGTTCGACCTCGACGTCTCGGGCACCCTCGAGGTGCAGGCCGGCGGGGCGATCGACGCTACCGGCAAGGGCTTGCTGGGAGGAAACCGAGGCGGACCGACGGGCGGCAACGGCGAAACCATCGACCCCGCCTCGGGAGCCGTGGTGTCCGGCCCCGGCAATTACACCGGCGGCAGCCACGGCGGTGCCGGCGGCCGAGCCTCCGCCTCCAGCGTCTACGACAGCCAGAACAACCCGACCATGCTGGGAGCGGGCGGCGGCGGTTGGGACTGCGGGTTCCAGGGAGGCAACGGGGGAGGAAAGGTCATCATCAACGCGGGCACGCTAAAGCTCGATGGTGCCATCCGCGCCAACGGTGAGCCGCCCAACACCTGGGGCGGCTGCGGGTGGCCGGGGGGCGGTGCCGGCGGGGCTGTCAACGTCACCGCTGGCGCGGTGGCCGGCAGCGGCGGCATCACGGCCAACGGCGGCAGCAGCGGCAACAACGGCGGAGGCGGGGGCGGCGGCAGGGTACGGCTCGGCTACAGCGGCACTTACACGTACACCGGCTCGCTCTCGGCTTCGGGTGGCACCGGCACGGTGAACGGCGGCCCGGGCACGGTGGTGGTGGTCAACACCGGCAACGGCGCGATCACCTTCCCCGCGGGGAGCTACTCCATCGACGGCGGCGGCAGCTATGCGTCGATCACCCTCTCCAGCGGCACCACCCTCTCCATCCGGGGCGCTGCCACCGTGACCTCGCCCATCGTGGTGCCCGCGGGCGCCACCGTGGTGCTCGACTCTTCCGACGCGCTCTCCAAGCTGTCGCTGGCCTCCATCGTCTCGGGCACGGTGATCGTCAACGCCCCGGTGATCTTCGGGTCCCCACTCACCATCGACGGCGCGCTCCGGCTGAACGCGCCGGCCAGCGGCACCAGCCTGACCGTCGGAGGCAGCGCGGTGATCGACGCCAAGCTGACCCTCTCGGGCAGCCTCACCGTAAGGACCGGAGGGACCGTCACCCACACCCAGGGCCTCGACGGCTTCAAGCTCGACGTGATGGGGAATATTGCAATCCAGGCCGGTGCCGGCATCGATGTCAGCGGCAAGGGTCTGGCCGCCGGCAACCTGGCCGGCTTCGGCTCCAGCGGAGCCACTTACGACGCGCTCACCCTCCAGGTGGCCTCCGGCTCAGGCCAGTACAACGGGGGCAGCCATGGCGGCCTGGGCGGGATGAACAGCGGCGCCACTGCGCCGCCCGCGGCGGTCTACGGCGATCCGGACAACCCCGCGCTGATGGGAGGAGGCGGTGGCCAGAGCTCGGGAGCCTGCGCCGGTGGAGCGGGAGGCGGCAAGGTGGTGATCAACGCCGCATCGCTGCAACTGGACGGCTTCATTCGAGCCGACGGCATGGGCCCGGTCAGCGGCTGTGCGCCGCTGGGCGGAGGAGGGGCGGGCGGCGCCATCAACCTGGTGGTGAGCACGAGCTTCTTCGGCTCAGGAGTGGTGAGCGCGGCCGGGGGCCCCTCGGGCACCGGCGGAGGCGGCGGCGGGCGGGTGCGCATCTCGAGCGGCACCTCCACCTTCACCGGCAGCACCAACGCCGGAGGAGGGTCCGGCAACCCTGCCGGCCAGAAGGGCACGGTGCGGTCGATCAGCACCAACTCCAACGACCTGTACGTAGGCGCCGGGGTCTACTCGCTCAAGGCCACCGACGTGTACAACGCGGTCTTCCTGGGCAGCGGCGCGGAGCTGCGCATCCTCGGGTCGGCCAAGATCACCCAGCCGATCGCGATTCCGGCCGGCACCGCGGTCTACCTCGACTCGCCCAGCAGCCTCACCAACCTCTCGGTGAGCAGCACCGTCGGCGGCACCTTGGTGGTCAACGCCAGCCTGAAGGACGCCCGGAGCTTCAACCTGGGCGGGACCCTGGTGGTCAACGACCGCTTCGAGGTGAAAGACCTGCTCACCTCCAGCGGAGCGCTGGTCACCCACGACGTGGGCAACACCCGCATGAACCTGGTGGTGAACGGCACCTTCGACCTGGTGGTGGGCGCGGCGGTCGACGCGCTGGGCCGAGGCCTGGCTCCTGGGCCGAGTGCCGGGTTCGGCGCTCGGGGTGCGACCATCGACCCGGCGACCAACGTAGTCGCCGCCGGCAGCGGCAACCAGAACGGCGGCAGCCACGCCGGGCTGGGCGGCCAGAACCAGACCGGACAGCCGCGGGCGGCGGTGTACGACTACCCGAGCGCGCCGCTCCATCCGGGCGGCGGCGGCGGCGCCTCCAGCACCAACGCCGCAGGCGGCTTCGGGGGAGGCCTGATTCGCGTGCAGGCCGGCACCCTGAAGCTGAACGGTTTCATTCGCGCCGACGGGCAGTCGGTCACCAACAACGGCGGCGGCGGCGCGGGCGGCACCGTGCTGATCGGCGTCGGCTCCCTGTCCGGCTCCACCGGCGCCATCCTCGCCCAGGGCGGGAGCTCCAACGGCGGCGGCGGCGGAGGCGGCGGCATCATCCTGGTCAGCAACGTCTCCTCGAGCTACACCGGCTCGACCTCGGCCACCGGCGGAGCGGGCACTCCGGCCGGGGCGGCAGGCAGCGTGACCCTCTCGCAGTCCAGCGCGCCGCCGATCATCACCTCCACCGCTCCTACGGCGGCCACCGTGGGGGATGCCTACGCCTACCAGCCCACCGCCACTGGCTCCACGCCGATGAGCTGGACCCTGGTCAGCGGCCCCTCGGGAGCGGCGGTGGACGCCAACACCGGAGCTTTCAGCTGGACCCCCCAGACCGACGGCACGGTGAGCGCCACCATCCAGGCGGCCAACTCGTACGGCAGCACTTCTCACACCTTCACGGTGAACGCTTACTCCAAGCCGCAGATCATCAGCACCCCCACCCTCACCGGCACCGTTGGCCAAGCCTACCAGTACAACGCCCAGGGCCGCGCCTTCGCCACGGGCACCTCTCCGCTCACCTGGAGCACCACCTTCGCTCCTACCGGGTTCACCATCGACGCGCAGACCGGAGTGATCAGCTGGACCCCGTCGTCAGCGGGGCAGCAGGGCGTGTGCATCGTCGTCACCAACCCCGCCGGCAACGACCAGCAGTGCTTCCAAGTAACCGTATCGGCTCCCTCCGGCGGCACCGCTCCGAGCATCACTTCCACCGCGGCGAGCACCGGGCTGGTGAGCTCGGCCTACCACTACGACGCCGACGACACGCCCTCGGCCAGCGGCACCACCCCCATCGCCTGGGCGGCCTCCTTCGCGCCGCAGGGCTTCACCATCGACTCGAGCACCGGGCTGGTCAGCTGGAATCCGTCGCAGGCCGGCCAGTACGCCATCTGCGTCATCGCGCAGAACTCGGTCGGCTCGGCCACCCAATGCTTCCAGGTGACGGTGGCGGCGGTGTCCGGCCAGGCCGCGCCGGTCATCACCTCTACGCCTTCCACCTCGGGCACGGTGGGCACGCCGTACTCCTACAACTCGGCGGGCAAGGTCGCCGCCTCGGGCAGCACGCCCATCCTGTGGGCGGCGCTCTTGGCTCCTCAGGGCTTGGCGATCGACCCCAGCACCGGCGATATCAGCTGGACCCCACCGGCCGCCGGCCAGGCCGGGGTGTGCATCGAGGCCAAGAACGGCGCCGGCACCGACACCCAGTGCTGGCAGGTGAACGTGGCCGCGGCCGCGGGCAGCGCAGCGCCGCAGATCACCTCCACCGCCGCCCAAAGCGGAGCGGTGGGCGTGCCCTACCACTATGACGCGGACGACACCGCCGAGACCACCGTCGTCGCCGCAGTGGGCTGGACGGCGTTGCTCGCTCCCTCGGGCTTCTCCATCGATTCCAGCACCGGCAGGGTGACCTGGACGCCGCAGACCGCGGGCACCGTGGGGCTGTGCATCAAGGCGCAGAACTCCTACGGCCAGGACACGCAGTGCTGGCAGGTGCAGGTGGCGGCCAGTGTGACCGCTCCGAGCATCGACTCCACGGCTTCGCTTTTGGGCACTGCCGGCCAGCCCTACCACTACGACGGGGACGACAAGGCCACCTCCCTGGGCACCACGCCGATCGGCTGGTCCACTCAGATCGCCCCGTCGGGCTTCTCCATCGACGCCACCACCGGCGTGGTCAGCTGGACGCCGCTGGCCCCCGGCCAGTACGGCATCTGCCTCGTCGCCACCAACGTGGCCGGCAAAGACCAGCAATGCTTCCAGGTCACCGTGTCCGGCTCTGCCTCGGGCAGCGCGCCGGCCATCACCTCCACGCCGTCCACCACCGGTCAGGAGGGCAGGGCCTATGCGTACAACGCGCAGAACCGGGCCACTGCCACTGGAGCCGGCCCGATGACCTGGTCTGCCCTCTTGGCGCCGAACGGCTTCGCCATCGACCCGACTCAGGGCACCATTCAGTGGACCCCGCAAACCTGGGGTGCCGTCGGCATCTGTCTCCAGGCGCAAAACCCCTATGGCACTGCCAACCAGTGCTTCACGGTGAACGTGGCGCCGGCGCCGACGGCTCCGAAGATCACCTCTTCGCCGACCCTCTTCGCCACCGTGGGGGGGGCGTACAAGTACGGCGAGGACGGGCTCCTCACGGCCTCCGGCACCGCGCCGATCAGCTTCGCGGTGGACGTAGGCCCACAAGGGCTGACGGTGAATGCGCAGACCGGAGCGGTGAGCTGGAGTCCGGAGGCCGGCGGCAACTTCGCGGTACAGCTGTCGGCCACCAATGCCGCCGGCACTGACGTACAGAGCTTCAACGTTACGGTGTTGCCCAACGGGCAGGGCCAGTCGGCGCCGGTCATCGTGCGCGACGCGCTCCCCTCGGCGGTGCTCTCGGTGCCCTACGCCTACAACGAGAAGGGCGTGGCGCGCGCCGGCGGCACCCAGCCCATCACCTGGGAGCTTTCCTCCGGCCCCTCCAACCTGAGCATCGACAGGCCGACCGGTGCCGTCTCCTGGACGCCGTCGCTGCCCGGCACCGAGACCATCACCCTCAAGGCCAGCAACTCGCTGGGCAGCGATCTCTACACCTTCACGGTGAAGGTGTTCGCCACTCCGCCGCCTCCGCCAGTGGCGGCGCTCAAGCTCACTCCGCCCGAGGGAGATGCGCCGCTGGCAATCACCGCCGACGGCAGCCGCAGCTACGCGGCGCCAGGCGGCCTGGTGGCCTTCTACCGCTGGGACTTCGGCGACGGCTCTCCGTACGTGTTTGGCGCCACGGCGACGCACACCTACGCGCGGCCTGGGGGATACGTGGTGAGGCTTTTGGTCACGGACTCCTTCGGCAGCACGGGCGAGGAGAGCGCCCGGGTGGCGGTGACCTTTGGCGGCAAGCTGCCCCCGGTCGCGCGCATCGGGGCCTCCCAGCTCGAGGGCCAGGATGAGCTGGAGGTCGTCTTCGCCTGCGAGTGCCTCCGGGGCTTCAGCCCGATCGCCGCATACCGATGGGACTTTGGAGACGGGAGCAGCTCGGGAGAGCGGACCCCGGCGCATGCCTTCCGTGCTGGCGGATACGAGGTGCGACTCACCGTGGTAGACGAGGAGGGGCTCACTGCCACCGATTCGGTGTTGGTCAGCGTGTCCGACGGCAGCCGCGAGCCGCCGCAGCTCTCGGTGCGCGCGGACCCGGTCTTTGGGCAGGCGCCGCTCAAAACGTCGCTCGCGGCCAGCTACCGGCAGCGGGGAGGGCAGGTGATCAGCGTGGTCTGGTCGCTCGGCAACGGAACGACCGCCACTGGGCCGGCCTTCCAGGCAACGCTCGCCGCGCCTGGAATGGTCCTGGCCCAGGCTACCGCCACCAGCAGCTCGGGGTTGAAGTCCACGGCTTCTGTGCCGCTGTGGGCCACCGACGGCAAGGGAGAGGTCCCGCCGGCGATTCTCTCGCTGGCCAATGGCCGAGCCAAGCTGGGCGAGCCGTACCTGTATGGGAGCGCCGCCGCGCCGCTTCCTGCGGCGATCGGCAGCCGCCCGCTCACCTGGTCGCTGGGTGCGGAGGGTGCCGGCGCTCCGGAGGGGATGGCGGTCGATCCGAGCACCGGCCGCATCACCTGGACGCCTAGCGAGGCCCAGGTGGGCGAGGTCCCGGTGGCGCTGGTGGCCACCAACGCCCTGGGAAGCGCCAAGCAGGATTGGATCATCTCGGTGGCCGGGGAGGTTGCCCTGCCCCCGGGTGGCGACACGCCGCCGAAGAAAGGCTGCGGGTGCGCGGGCGCCACCGGTGGAGCCATGCTGCTGGCCTGGCTGGCTCACCTGGGGTGGCTCGCGCGGCGGCGTCGTCGCTGAGGTTGCGGCTCGTTGACCGGACCCCCATGCCCCGCGTATGCCACCGCCGCATGCGCCTCGCAGTGATGGCCCTCTGCTCCGCACTGACCGCCTGCGCCACAGTGGTGCCGCCCGGAGAGGGCAAGATCTCCGACGACATCCCGTGCAGCGGAGACGAGGCGGCCTACCGGTGAAGCCCACCGTCCCCTGCTCCGACGGTGCAGTCCAAGTCGACATGCGGTTGAGCCTCGGGCCCACCGGAGGGCGGTTCGAACGCGTGTGGGCGGGCAGCTTCCTGGCGTTGCTGGGAAACTGACCGCAACTTGCCTTGTAGGGCTACAAATCCGTCGCGGGAGGTGCGCGCATGCCGGGAGTCCGAAAGAAGCTCGAGGCTGTGGTGGGCGCCGAGCGGAGCGACCTGTTCATCGAGCTACCGTTCGACGTGAGGGAGACCTTCGGCCGCGCCCGGCCTCCGGTCAGGGTGACGGTGAACGGGTACGCGTTCAGGTCCACCGTCGCGGTCTATTCGGGGAGGTACTACATCCCGGTGCGGAAGGACCGGCGCGAGGCCGCCGGCATCAAGGTGGGAGACACCGTGGAGCTGGCCATCGAGCTGGACACGGCGCCACGCAAGGTGAGGGCCCCCGCGGAGCTCGCCTCCGCGCTGGCCAAGAACCCGAAGGCGAAGGCAGCCTGGGAGAAGCTGAGCTTCAGCCACCAGCGAGAGCACGCGGAGGCCATCCGCGAGGCGAAGAGACCGGAGACGCGGGCCAGGCGCGTTCGCCAGGCCGTCGCCATGCTCGTGACCTCCAAGCGCTGAAGCATCCGCTCCAGGGCGGCGGCACTTGCTCTAGCCGTAGCTCGGTGGGGAGGAGCCCCTCCTCGCCCTGACCCCGATGGTCGAGGCCTTGAGATCCTCCCGGTGAAACGCGAACGGGGGCCGAAGCAGCTCCTCCGGGGGCTCGTTTGCAATCAGCCGCGGCACCCAGGCCTCGAGGTCGAACCCGGCCTCGATGACGAACTGCCTGAGCTGAAAGGGCGTGAGCTTGTTCAGCGACGACCGCGGGTACCCGGTGCTGAACGCGGGCTGGGGAAAAACTCGGCGGAATTCCGGCTGGCTCAGAAGATGCGCCCACGGAACGGCCCGCTTGAAGTAAGGGCAGGCACGGCACTGGCCGGGCGAGAGCGCATCTTCCATCCCCGGGTCCCAGGTCCAGGGAAGCTCCCGCATGATCTTCTGCCGGTGCTCGGACGATCTGCGGCAGTCGTTCTCCTCCCAGCAGCGGACGCCCTGGAACACGACCTGGTTGTGGCAGTCGTAGAAGAGAAAGCCATGGTCGTGCGAGCCGACCGGCTGGTAGTAGTTGTCATGGTTGAGGAGGAGCACTCCATCCGGCGAGAGCAGCTGGAAGCAGCGCTGGAACCCGGCCGGCAACGAGGGGAGGTGCTCGGTGACCGTGTTGGCGAAGATGAGATCGAACGAACCGCGCCGCGCCGGATCCTCCGCGAGCTGCTCGATGGTCATCCGGCCACAGACCACGCCGGGGAGCGTGCCAATCGTGTCCTTGGCGCTGGGCAGATCCAGCCAGCTGTCAATCGCCACCACCTCTCTCGCGCCCAGCTGCAGCAGGGCCGCCGCGTGCGCGCCGCGCCCGCACTCCCAATCGAGGACTCGCTTGCCGTGCACGTCGGCGCCGCGCGTGACGCCCGAGGCCGACAAGGTGGACAGGGTCTCGCGGGCAGAGCGGATGGCGCCGGCGAGGCCTGGGCTCTTTGCTCCCAGCGCCTCCACGGCTTCGACGAAGAATGCCGCCTCGAAGGTGCTCGTAGCGGTCCGCGGTGAAGCTTCGGCCGGGCCGGCAACGGGCGGCTCCTCTGCCACGGCGGGGCGCTGGCTCTCCGACTCGCGCAGGCACTCGTCGAGGCCAGGGAAGTGAGACCGCGCCCGCTGGAGGATCCGGCGCGCTCGCGCCTTCGACACCACGCGGATCCTGGCAAGGAGGGCGCTCATCCGAGGAGTGGTTGCTATAGCCCGCGCCCGATGCGCCAACAAGCCGCGGGGTCCACCTGGCCGTCACTGCTTGGAGCGCTCGAGATCCTTCACCAGCCAGCTCAAGTACCAGACGTAGCTGTGGCCTGGGAAGCGCTCGCTCAGGGACTCGAGTCGGCCGGCCAGGTGGGCACGCGCTTCGGCGGGACTCAGCCTGGTGAGCGCGAGGTAGCGGGCGCGAAGAGAGAGGGCCGGGTCAGGCCGCCGCTGGAGCAACCCATGGAGGAACAGCACCGCGAAGACGATCGAGATCCCCGCGACGAGGTGGAGCGGACTCAAGGCGGGGGCTCCTTCCTTGCGGCTTCGAGCAGGGAAGACACCAGCGCCTTGACCTCTTCGCCGCGCTCGCCGGTCTCGACCGCCTCCTCGGCCTCGTCGCGTTGCTCCAGCGTGGTGAGCAGCAGGGGCCGCGCTCGCGCACCGGGCAAACGCGACCTCACGGCCCTCCCGAGCAACACGGGGAGCCTCCACGCCTCGGCGCCATCGAGCGGGGCAATCGGCACCAGGTTCAAGAGGATCATCCACGCGTTCGAGTAGGTGAAGAACGCGACCACCTCCCGGCCCAGGTAGCCGAGCCGCGGGGCGCTGATCCAGAGCCAGGCCTCGATGAACGCGAGCAGGGCGAGCTGAGCCCACACGCCTCCCCAGGCGATCGCGGCGCGCCCGGCCGCGGACACCTCGCCGCGCCAGTGGCAAAGGCCTCCGAAGCCGGTGAGATCGATCGCCACCGCCTTGGCCCGACAGGCCTTCACCACCAGCGCGTGCCCAACCTCGTGCAGCAGCACGAGGCCGAAGAAGCAGAACCAAAGCAGGGGATCGAATCGGAACCCGCAGAAGACGAGGGCGCCCACCGGGGCGGTCCAGTGCACCCGCACCGCCACACCCGCGACGCGGCCGACCCTCACCCGCCCGCGCTCGAAAAGCGGCATGGCTGCTTCGTACCCGAGGCGCGAACGTGGCCGCAAATGCGGGGCGCGTTCACACAACGCGACCGGTGGTGGAGTCACCACTCTTTGTGCGAGATTCCAAGCTGAAGGCGCCGGCGAGGCGCGGAGGATCCTCGATGAAGAAGCTGCTGGCGGCAGTGGCCGCGCTCGGCCTCGCGGGTTGCCTGTGGTTCCTGCTTCGAGAAGGCGGCCGAGAGGCGGAGGCGCCCGCCGCCACCTCCGAGGACCCGCAGCGCGAGGCGCAGGCGTCGTTCGAGAGGATCCGCGCCCAGTTGAACTCGGTGCGCAGTGCTCCTCTCCCGCCGCCCCAAGGATCGCTGAGCATCCGAGGACGGGTGCTCGGTGCATCAGGCCCGCTGCCGGGGGCGCTGGTGATCGCCACGCGCCCGGAAGGCGACGAGACGCTGTCCGAGCTCCCCTGCCAATGCGACAACGAGTGCGGGCGGAAGCTTCTCGAGTGTGGATGCGGCGAGGCGGCCGCCCAACTCATGCAGTTGGTGGTCGAAAGGCGTGGCGAAGCCCCGCCGATCGTGCGGGCGCGGTCGGGCGCAGAGGGCTTCTTCGAGCTCACCGGCCTGGAAGAGGGAAGCTACGCGCTCTGGGCGGATGCGGAGGCTGACTCGGCGGTGGTGCAGCAGGTGGCCGCCGGGGCTCAGAACGCCGAGATCCTGGTTTCGTCCGGCATGGCGCTCCGAGGAAAGGTGGTGAATGAGAAAGGGGCCGGCATCGGTGGCGCCGTGGTCACCGCCATCTACGCCGCGCACAGCCGGTTCTTCGACGCGCTCACCGGCGACGACGGCGCCTTCGCGCTCGGGCCGCTTCCGGAGGGTCAGTACAACCTCGTCGCCGCCAGCGGGGCGCTATTGCCCGCGCACCAGAAGGTGACACCGGCCGATAGAGCCGAGGAGGTGCGCCTCACCTTGCACGCTCCTCGCCGGATCGCGGGCGTCGTTCTGGCCGGACGCGAGCCGCTTCCGGCGGCGCAGGTTTCGCTGGAGGGCCAGCACCGGAAGGCCAAGGTAGATGCCGACAAGCAGGGGACCTTCCACTTCGCCGGCCTCCGCCCTGGCGACTACGAGCTAACTGCCGTCGCAGGCGGCCGCCTCGGTGCCGAGTCGGTCGAGATCGAACCCGGCACCGATGTCCTCGACGTCGAAATCGTGGTGGGGGATGCGGGGGAGATTGTCGGCACAGTCACCGATGGCGCAAAGCGACCTGTGCCGGGTGCCACCGTCTCGGTCCGGATGTCGGGCGCTGGAGTCTGGAAGAAGGCCAAGACTGGGACCGATGGACGCTACCGCTTGAGTCCGGTGCAGGGAGGACGCGGCTGGATCCACGTCCAAGCGAAGGGATACGCCTCCGAGGACTCGATCGAGTACGAGATCGGTGGGTCGGGTGCCACGGTCGTGCACCTGACCCTGAGGACCGCCGCGCCGCTGGCTGGTGCGGTGGTGGACCCCGAGGGGAGACCCGTCGCGAACGCCTCCATCGAAGCGCGATGGCCCCGGCCGCCCGAGGAGCAGGAAGACTCTCTCGAGCGCTGGCGGGGCAAGGCCGACAGTGCCCGGTCGGATGCGGACGGCGGGTTCGCGCTGACCGCACTTGACGAGGGCGAATACGAGCTTCGCGTCACCCACTCGGACTTCCAGCCGGGACGACTGAAGGCGAGCGCTCCATCGCAGGGCCTCCGCATCGCGCTGTCGCAGGGGGCGACTCTGTCGGGAGAAGTCGTGGACGAGAGGGACCGGCCGGTGGCGCGGGCTCAGGTCGCTGCCAGCCGAGAGGGAGAGGACCGCTTCGCGGAGCCGAAGACCTCAGAGCCGACCGACGCCGCGGGGGCTTTCAAGATCTCGGGCCTGGAGGAGGGAACGTGGAGCGTGGTCGCCGTTTCGAGCGCCGGAGACGGGCACAAGTCGGTGAAGGCCCGCGTCGAGGTCCGCGGCAGCGCCGCCCAGAAGATCAAGCTCCGGCTGAGGGAGACCCTCTCGATTTCCGGAAAGGTCGTGGACGAGCGCGGCGGTCCCATTCCGGAGGTTCACCTGCTCGCCGTTCCCAGGCGGGCCGACGGCATGGGCCAACTCGGCTTCGTCGACGCCTTTCGCCTGTTCGACGGCGCGCCGAAGGGCCTCACCGCCCGCACTGGCACCGACGGCGCGTTCCTCATCAAGGGCCTCGAGGAGGGGGAGTACCTGCTGCAGCTCTCGAAGAAGGGCTACCAGGAGAAGGCCCCGGGCAAGCGCGCGGCACCCTTCGAGGGCCGCCGGGCGAAGGCCGGCGAGCGCGGCCTGCGGATCGTGATGATCGCCACCGGCTTGGTGCGCGGCCGGGTGATCACCTCGGATGGGCGCCCGGTCACCCGCTACGAAATCAACTTCGAGGCGGTGAAAGACGGCGACGGCAAGTTCGAGCTGGAGGCTCACCGCGACGGGGAGATGACCTTGATGGTCTCGGCGCAAGGGCTCGCGTCCACCGAGAGGACCGTCGCGGTGCTCAAGGACCGGGTGACCGTGGTCCCGGACATCGTGCTGGTCGCCGGGCGGGCGCTCTCCGGACGGGTGCTGGACGGGGAGACGGGCGCTCCGGTCGCCGGCGCCCTGGTGGATGTCGGAAGTCCGCCCGAGGAGGAGGCGAAGCTCTACCTCTCGGAGAGGCTCGGGGCGGTGGCGTCGGCTGCCGACGGGCGCTATCGGCTGCCGCACGTCGACGATCGGCCGCTGGTGGCGGTTGTCCAGCATTCCCGCTACCTGGAGGCGCGCGTGCCGGTGCCGCCGGCAGCGACTGCGCTCGACGTGAAGTTGGACCGAGGCGCATCGATCATCGGCACCGTCACATATGCTGCCGGGGCCGCGGTCGCGGGCTCGGTCGAGGCGAGCGGGGACCGGCAGTCCAGATCCGAGAGGATCGCTCCCGACGGCGCTTTCGAGATTCGAGGTCTCAAAGACGGGCAATACACGGTGAGGGTGAGGCCCTCGCGGCGCGGCAGCCGGACGCCCGTCCTCCTGCCGCAGAAGGTGATCGCGATCCGTGCCACTCCGGTACGCGTCGACTTCAGGGAGCCGAGGCAAGGTGTCACCGTCACGGTTCGGGTGGAAGCGCCTGCGCCGAACCGCGGGTTGGCCGCCGGCTTGGTTCCCAGCGAGACGGCGCTGCCCGCCACGCCCGAGGAGTTGTTCGACGTCCTCGCGTACTCGCCTCAAGGCGAGCGGAACGGTGTCTTCACCTTCAGGCTGCTCCCCGCGGGCCGGTACACCCTGCTCGTCTACCGCCCCGCGGAAGGAGGCGTTCAGGTGCACCGGCAAGTCCTCGACCTCCCGGAGGAGGGAGAACGCACCTTGGACGTGAGGCTAGATCCATCAGCGCCCGTGCTCAGGTCCGCCACCGATTCCGAGGAGGCCCCCTTCGTATTCGGGGACCCGTTCGAATGACGGCACCCTCGCCGGCTACGCCCGCCCGGGCGCGGCCGGGGCCGCCGCCGGAGCCCGCCGCGTGGAGGCCAGGGTGTAGATGCCCGCCGCGAGGAGGAAGCCGGTGAACCAGGCCCAGTCGTACAGCGCCAGCGACGCCTTCGCGAACCCCACCCACCCAGGGCCCTCGCGCGTGGCCAGGTCAGCCAGGTACTTGAGCTGGTCCGCCTTGTTCGTCCCGAACTTCCCCGCCGCCAGCGCGAAGAGGAACCCCGGGAGGTTGGGAAGGATCGCCACCAGGGTCGCCACCACCGCCGTGAGGTTGATGCCGCCGCGGTACTCGTAGCTGCCGCCGCGCCGGTAGAGGTCGTCTACCTCGAGCCTCGTCTTCCGGAGGAGGAAGTAGTCGGCGATCATCACTCCGCCGATCGGCCCCAAGAGCGCCGAGTAGCCGATCAGCCAGATGAACAGGTACGTCCCCGCCGAGGCGAGCAGCTTCCACGGCATCATCAGGATTCCGATCACCGCGGTGATGTAACCGCCCAGCTTGTAGGAGATCCGCCCGGGCCTCAGGTTGGAGAAGTCGTTGGCCGGCGACACCACGTTGGCGGCGATGTTGGTGGAGAGCGTCGCCAAGGTGAGGGCGAAGAGCGAAGCGACCACCACGAACGAAGTGCCCATCCGCGCGGTGAGGGCGACCGGGTTGTCGATCATCTCACCGAAGATGAGCGGGGTGGCGGCGGTGACGGCCACGCCGATGAAGGAGAACAGCGCCATCGTCGGTGGCAGGCCGATCGCCTGGCCCACCACCTGATCCCGCTGGCTCCGCGAGAAGCGCGTGAAGTCCGGGATGTTCAAGGAAAGCGTCGCCCAGAAGCCGACGTTGGCGGTCAGCCCGGGGAGGAACACCGTCCAGAAGCTGGTGCCCTCGGGGAAGGTGGACCCCTGGGAGAGCACCGCCCCGGCCGAGCCGGCCCGGACGAATGCCCAGACGAGCAGCGCCAGCCCGGCGACGATCAGGAATGGCGCGGCCAAGCTCTCCATCCACTTGATGGACTCGGTACCACGCCAGATGAAGAACACGTTGATCAGCCAGAACAAGAGGAAGCACCCGAGCTGGCCCGGCGAGAGCCCGAGCGCCATCCAGAACCGCCACCACCCATCCTGCGTGAGCGGGCTGTCGGCCGGCGGGAGCGAGGCCAGCACCGGCGAGGACGGATCCCCGAAGGCGTTGATCAGCACGAAGATCGCCAGCCCGCCGAACCAGGTCTGGATGCCGAACCAGCCGCAGGCCACGATCGCGCGCATCACCGCGGGGAGGTTCGCGCCGATCACCCCGTAGCTCGCCCGCGCGAACACCGGGAAGGGGATGCCGTACTTGGTGCCCGCGTGCGCGTTGAGCACCATCGGAACGAGGACGATGGCGTTGGCGATCGTCACCGTGATGACGCCCTGCCACCACGCCATGCCCTGCTGCACCAGTCCCGAGGCGAGCTGGTAGGTGGGGATGCACACGCACATGCCGATCCACAGCGCGGCGATGTGCCACCTGCCCCAGGTGCGCCGGCCGGCGTCGACCGGCGCCAGATCCTCGTTGTGAAGCTGCGGATCGTGGGCCATCAGCGGGTGCTCGGATTCGAGACGTCCGAGGCGCTCGGCCGGGCCTTGCCCGAGGGGCCCGGCGGTCTCGTGCTCTCCGGCTGTGGCTGCGCGCCTGAGGAATTGGCCGCGGACGCGGCCGGAGCCGCCGCCGCCGCCTTCGGCTTGTGCACGCAGCCGGAAGCCAGCGCGAGCGAGAAAAGCCAGAGCGCCTGTCTCATCGGCAGGCTACTTCCCCTGCCTTGAGCCGCGCCGGACGAACTTCCCCGCCCCCGCCTTGCCCAGCCACTTCTCCCCGTCGACGATCAGGTTCCCGCGCGAGAAGACCTGCGCCGGAGCCCCTCGTGTCACCCGGTTCTCGTACGGGTTGTAGTCCACCCGCATGTGGTGCGTCTTCGCCGACCAGCGGATCTCCTTCTCCGGGTCGAACACCACCAGGTCCGCGTCCGAGCCCACCGCGATCGTCCCCTTGGCCGGGAACATGCCGAAGATCTTCGCCGCGGCGGTGCTGGTGATCTCCACGAAGCGGTTCACGTCGATCCGGCCCGCGCGCACCCCGCCGTCCCACATCAGGCTCATCCTCGGCTCGATGCCCGGCGCCCCGTTGGGGATCTTCGCGAAGCTCGACTTGCCGAGGTCCTTGTCGCCCTTGAAGTTGAAGGGGCAGTGGTCGGTGGAGACCAACTCCAGGTCGCCGAACCTGAGCCCCTGCCAGAGCGCCTCGTCGTGGCCCTTGGGCCTAAGCGGAGGGCTCATCACGTACTTGGCGCCCTCGAAGTTCGGCTCCTCGTAGTTCTCCTGCGAGAGGAAGAGATACTGCGGGCAGGTCTCCGCCATCGCGGGCACGCCGCGGCCGCGGGCCTCGCGCAGCGCGGTGAGCGCCTCCTTGCAGGTGAGGTGCACGATGTAGATCGGCGCCCCGGCCTGCTCCGCGAGCACGATGGCCCGGTGGGTGGCCTCGCCCTCCAGCCGCGGGGGGCGGGTGAGCGCGTGCCACTTGGGGGCGGTGTGGCCGTTGGCGACCGCTTCGGCGACCAGGACGTCGATCGCCGGCCCATTCTCGGCGTGCAGGCAGATGAGGGAGCCGTTGCCGGCGCTCCGCTGCAGCGCGCGCAAGAGAGTCGCGTCGTCCACCATGAACACGCCCGGGTAGGCGGTGAAGAGCTTGAACGAGGGCACGCCCTCCTTCACGAGGAGGTCCATCTCGGCCAGCGTCTCCTTGCCGGCCTCGCGGACGATCATGTGGAAGCCGTAGTCGGTGCAGGCCTTGCCCTCGGCCTTCCGGTGCCACTCGTCGAGGCCTGCGCGGAGCGCTCCGCCCGCCGGCTGGATGGCGAAGTCCACCACGCAGGTGGTGCCGCCGAAGGCCGCCGCCCGGGTCCCGGTCTCGAAGTCGTCGGCGCTCTTGGTGCCGCCGAAGGGCATGTCGAGGTGGGTGTGCGGATCGATGCCGCCGGGGATGACGAACTTGCCCGAGGCCTCGATGGTGCGGTCCACCTCGCCCACCTTCGAGACCAGGTCCGCTCCGAGCAGAGCGATCTTCTCCCCCTCGATCAGCACGTCCGACTTGAACAGCTCCGAGGCGGTGGCGACGGTCCCGTTCTTGATCAATATCCTCATGGCATCACCTCACGGCAGGAGCTTGACCATGTCGCCGTACGTCTCGGGGCGGCGATCGCGGAAGAACTGCCAGACCCTCCGCACCTCCTCGATCAGCTCGAGGTTCATCTCGGCGACGATCAGCTCGTCTTTGTCCTCGCTCCCGGTGGCAAGGAAGTTCCCTCGGGGGTCGACGAAGTACGAAGTGCCGTAGAACCTCCCGATGTTCCACGGCGGCTCGGTGCCCACCCGGTTGATGCAGCCCATGAAGTAGCCGTTGGCCACCGCGTGGGCGGGCTGCTCCAGCTTCCAGAGGTACTGCGAGAGACCGGCCACGGTCGCCGAGGGGTTGAACACCACCTCCGCGCCGTTGAGCGCCAAGAGCCGCGCGCCCTCGGGGAAGTGCCGGTCGTAACAGATGTACACGCCCACCACGCCGAACTGGGTGCGGAAGGTGGGGTACCCGAGGTTGCCGGGCTTGAAGTAGTACTTCTCCCAGAAGCCCGAGGTCTGCGGGATGTGGTTCTTGCGGTACTTGCCGAGGTACTTGCCGTCGGCGTCGATCACCGCCGCGGTGTTGTAGTAGACGCCGGCCATCTCGCGCTCGTAGAGCGGCACCACCACCACCATCCCGTGCTTCTTGGCGTACTCCGCCAACAGCTGGGTGGTCGGCCCGGGCACCTCCTCGGCGGTCTCGTACCAGCTGGGCGTCTGCGCCGGGCAGAAGTAGGGAGTGTTGAAGATCTCCTGGAGGCAGAGCATCTGCACTCCGCTCTTGCCGGCCTTCTCCACCAGCGGCAGCGTCTTCTCCAGCATCGCGGTGGCGATCTCTTTGACGCTTCCCTCGGTCTTCGGACAGGCGACCTGGATGAGGCCGCCCTTGACGGTTCGAGCCATGGGCGCTCCCGTTGGGTGGTGCGAAAGATAGGGGGCGGACATACCCTCCGGTCTTCCAGCCGGTCAAGCAGAGGGGCATCAAGGTGGCACACGCGGCGATCGCCTTCTTCGACTTGGACAACACTCTGCTCGCGGTGAATTCCGCCAGGCTTTGGGTACGCCGGGAGCGCGCCCACGGCCGGCTTGGCCGGTGGCAGGTGCTGCGCGCGGCGGCCTGGATGCTGGGGTACGAGCTTGGCTTCGCGGCGCTGGAGGATGCGGTGGAGCGGGCGATCGCCTCTTTGGAGGGCAGCCTGGAGAGCGACCTGCGCTCGCGCACCCGCTCCTTCTATGAGGAAGAGGTCCGCCGGCACTTCCGGCCCGGGGCGCGCGAGGCCTTGAGAGAGCACCTCGAGGCGGGCGACATGCGGGTGCTGCTCACCTCTTCCTCCAACTACCTCGCGGAGTTGGTGGCCAAGGAGCTCGGGTTGGACGCGTTCATCAGCAACCACTTCGAGGTCGATCCGACGGGGAGGCACACCGGCCGCGCGCGGGGAGGGGTGTGTTTTGGCGCGGGGAAGCTGGTCCACGCGGAGGCGTTCGCCCATTCCAGCGGGCTGCCCCTGTCGGGGTGCGCCTTCTACACCGACTCCTACTCGGACCTGCCGGTGCTGCACAGGGTAGGGCGCCCAGTGGCGGTCAACCCGGACAGGAGGCTCAGGCGCTACGCGCTTCGCCGCGGCTGGCGAGTGTTGGACTGGGGAGTGCCGCCGGCGGACCGCCGGCTGTCCGAGGCGGAGTCGGCCCGCGGGTGAGGAGCGGACGCGCCGGACGGGTTGGTCGGCCGTGCGAGGCGCGCGTTCGAGACACGGGCAGCCTGGGCTGCGTGCGTTCCGATCGCCCCGGTGTCACCTTCGGCCGGTGGACGCGCAGGTGCTCGAGTGGGTGCGGTTGTTCTCCTACCCGGCGGTGTTCCTCCTCTTGGCCGCGACGGGAGTCGGGGCGCCGGTCTCGGAGGATCTAGTGATGCTCGCTGGCGGAGCGCTGGCCGCGGCCGGAGGCGCCAAGCTCCCGCTGATGATGGCCACCGCGGCGGCAGGCGTGCTCTCAGCGGACGGACTGTTGTTCCGGATCGGCCGGGCGATCGGCCCGCGCGCCTTGGCGAGCCGGCGGCTCTCGCGACTATTGACTCCCAGGCGCGTGGAGTGGGTGCGGCGTCACCTCGCCCGGCACGGGGCGCTGACCGTCTTCGCCGCCCGCTTCCTGCCGGGGATGCGGGTGCCGACCTTCCTGCTCGCGGGGATGGGAGGCCTGCCTGCGCGGACGTTCCTGCTCGCGGACGGGCTGGGGGTCCTGCTCTACGCGCCGCTGATGACGTACGTGGGCTTCCGCTTCGGGCTGGCCGTTTTCGCGCGCGTGCGGGCGGCGGGCTCCTACGCGGTGCTCGGGGCGGTGGCGCTGGTGCTGGCGGTCATCGCGGTGGCGATGGCGCGCCGGAGGCTCCGCGCGAGCCGGCTCCGGAGGCGGGAGGCAGAAGCCGGCACGCGTTGAGCGGACCGCCCCGCGAGCGTCAGCCGCGCTCATCGGTAGTCGCGCACCACCACCTCTCCCGGCTGCGGCGGCGCGAGCAGGAGCCCGAGGGCGTCGAGGATGATCCACTTGTGCAGTGCCGCATCCTTCGGCCGCCCCAGCGTGAAGCCGGGGACGAATCCCCTCGGGCACAGCGCCCGCGGAGGCCTCGCCTGGAGGCTCTCCTCCGGCTCCACGGTGATCAACACGGTCGGAATCCCCAGCATCTCGATCGCCCGCTGCACCGTGACCACGGTGCGGTGACAGAGCCTTCAGCCGCCGGTGAGCAGGACTGCGTCCGGCCGCACGCGATCCACCTCCCGCGCCAGGTGAGGGACGGTGCTCTCTCTCAGCTCCCGGAGCGCCTGGGTGTACCCGAAAGAGAAGTGCCTGGGAGCCACCCCGCCGATCCGCAGCTCGTGCGCCAGCTCGTGCAGCCGATCGAGCGGGAACACACAGTTCAGGTCGCTGTCGACGCAGCCGTGCTCGTAGTGCTTGTCATCGTAGGTCAGCTCGGCGGTCGAGGCGGTGCCGTCGATCGCGCGGTAGCCGGCGTCTCCATCGGGGTTGAACGGCGCGTCGGCGCGCGCCCGTACTCCCGCGGAGCTCACCAGGCAGATCGTCGCCTCCTCGAGCCTGCGCTTGAATGGCGTGTACGGGACGCAGTACCGCGACAGCTCGATCGGGGGCACCGCCATCTCGTCCCGCTCCGTCCGGCGTCACTTCAGCCGGTCGAGCGCCTCGATGATCTTGTCGGTGGGCGGCTGCTCGTCGATGTCGTGCACGTCGACGTAGCGGATGATGCCCTGGCGATCGATCACGAAGATCGCCCGCTCCGCCATTCCGGAGCCGCGAAGCACCCCGTACTGCGCGCACACGTGCCCGTATGGCCAGTTGTCACTCAGCAGGGGATACGACAACCCGCCCATCGACTTCGCCCATGCCTCGTTGCTGAAAACCTGATCCGTCGAGATACCCAGGACCTGGGTATTGCGCCGCTCGAACTCGGAGAGATCCTCCTCGTACGAGGGCATCTGGACCGTTCAAACGGGAGTGAACGCCGCCGGGTAGAAGGCCAGCATCACGTTCTTCTTCCCGCGGTAGCTGCTCAGCCGCACTTTCTTCTGGGGACCGCCCTTCCCGGCGGCATCGCCGGTGGCGGTCAGCTCGAAGTCCGGCGCCTCTTCGCCGACCGAGAGCTTCCAGATCGGTCTCTTGGTCGCTGCCATGTCTACCTCCTTGCGGCGTGCCGAATGCCGCCTATCAAGCATGCCCAGCGGCGCCCGGCGGCGCGGCAACCGAGAATGGTTGCTGTTCCTCGCAAGACGAAACCAGGCACTTCTCAGCCGCCGACTGTGTAGCGGTCGGCGTTTCGGGGCGCCGTCGCCTGCAGCTCCGAATCCACCAGCGCCCGCGCTCGCTCGATCCCGGCCGCGACCCGCTCGAGGTAGCGGTCCATCACCGGCGTGATCGGCCCCGCCATTCCGCGGCGCACCATGTCCAGGTAGCCCTTCATCGCCACCAGCGGCGTCTTCAACTGGTGCCTGACCATCGCCAAACGGGCCTCCTCCGGGCTGCCGGCCGAGTCGAGCTGCGCGAGGATCGACCTTCCCAGCCTGCCCAGCGGCGCGAGCGCCCCGTCCCGCGCTGGGCTGTCGAGCACCAGGACGGTGGCCGCGCCGTTCCCTCCGCCCAGTTGCACGAGCACCAGCCCTCCGCCGGTGGCGCCTTTGGCCACGCGCTCCGCGTCGGCCAGCACATCGAGCAGCCGCCCACCTTCGCCGCTGCATGCAAGGCAAGCTGTGTGGCCTTGGGAGAAACGGATGATGGCGCCCGCGCGGGCGTCGGTGGCTCGCCGGGCGGCTTCACAGAGGGCGTCGAGGATCTCGGAGAGCGACACGCCCCGTCGCTCGAGCATTTCCCGTGCCGCCGGCACCCGCCCGTCCGCCGAAAACTTTGCCGCGCGGCAGCGGCGCGAAACAGAAGAAACTACCGCCCCGGGAATCAGCGGCTCTCCGAGCAGGGCCGCCAGCGCCTGAGCTGGCGATGGCGTGGCGATTGCTCGACCTGGGCTCCGATGGGCGCCCTCGAGTACTACGCGGCAGTCGTCCGTCAGCTCGGCGCGGCGAAGCTCGCGAGGGCATTGGCTCGGCGGACCCGGCGCGCAGTGCGGCGGGCGCTCCGCCGGCCGCGACAGTGGAGCGGCCAACAGCTCGCCGCCGCCCTGGGGCTCTCGGAGCAAGAAGCGGCGCAGCGGTTGCTGGATCCATCGGCGGCGCGCGCGTGGTGCGATGTGGCGCAGCGGCCATCGGTGCTCGCGGTGATGGAGCGCCTTCCGTCCGTGCGGGAGCGAGCCCTCTGCCGCGCTGCGGAAGCGGTGCGGCGTCGCTTTCGCGTGTTCGGCCATGACGTCGCATTCTCGGCCGGCGAGGCGGTGGACTGGAGCTTCGATGCCTCGAGCGGGCACCGCTTCTCGCAGGCGCCGTCGCGCGCGGTCCGAGCCGGCCCCGGAGTGGATCCCAAGTACGCCTGGGCGCTCGGCAGAATGGACCAGCTCGTGGCGCTCGGGCAGGGGTACTGGGCGAGCGACGAGCCCGCCGTCCGCGGCCGCTGCGCGCGAGAGCTGGTCGAGCAAGTCCTCGACTTCTCGCTGATGAACCCGGTGGGAGTCGGCGTGCAATGGGCCTCGCCGATGGAGGTCTCGCTCCGCGCGGCGAATCTCGCCCAGGCGCTCAGGATGTTCCGGGATCACCCCTCGGTGAGGGCGCCCGCCTTCGCCCTCGAGGCGCTCGCGGCGATCGAGTCGCACGGCGACTTCGTGGAGGCGCACCTGGAGGACCAGGGGGCGGTGCCCAACAACCACCTGGTGGCGGACTTCCTGGGGATGCTGGTGGCGGGCCTGCTCTTCCCGGATCTCCCCGGCTCGCCGCGCCGGATCGCCCTCTCGGTGGAGGGCGTGCGCGCGGAGATGTTCGCCCAGGTGCTCCCCGACGGCTATTCGTTCGAGGGCTCGGTGCCCTACCACCGCCTCGCGACCGAGCTGTTCGCTCTGGCACAAGTGGTGACGAGAAGCCTGGGAGTGGACCTCGGTGCTGCCTACGAAGAGAGGCTCCTCCGGATGTTCCACGTGGCGAAGGCCTACTGCTCGGAGGCGAGGCTCGCGCCGCAGATCGGCGACAACGACTCCGGCCGGGCCTGGCCGCTCAGGGACCGCGAGAGCCTGGACCACGGGTACCTCGCTCCGTTCGGGGCAGCGCTGTTCGCCGACGCGACGCTCAAGCAAGGCGGGGACGATTTTCCGGACGAGGCGGCGTGGCTCTTGGGCGAGCGGGGCCTGGCCAGATTCGAGCGGCTGAGGCCCGGGCCAAGGCCGAGCTCTCGCGCCTTCGGTGGGGGCGGGCTGGTGGTGCTCCGCGGCGGGGGGGCGGTGGTCTCGGTGAGCGCGGGCAAGAACGGCCAGAGGGGCGTGGGGGGCCACAGCCACAACGACCGGCTCTCCTTCGAGCTTCACGTCGACGGCGCACCGGTGGTGGTGGACCCTGGCACCTTCAGCTACGCCCAGCCCGAGCTCCGGAGCGCCTTTCGGGGGACGGCGGCGCACAACACGCTGGAGGTGCGCGGGAGGGAGCACTCGCCGATCGAACCCTCGCGTCCCTTTGCCCTGCTCGAGGCGGCGCGATGCCAGGTGGTGGAGCTGGAGCTGTGCGCCGAATGGGACCGGCTTTTGGCCCGCCTCGGCGCGTACGGGCGCGCGGACCCGCCGGTGATGATCGAGCGCGAGCTGTTGCTCGACAAGGGGGGGCGAAGGCTCGCGGTGGTCGATCGGCTCCACGGGAAGGGATCCTGCGAGCTGCTCGCCCGGGTTCACCTGCCCGATGAAGAGGTCCGCCTTCGAGCGCCCTTCCCCGAGGAGCTGGCGCGGGCCCGCCTCCCTCTGGGGACGGGCGCCCTGGCGGCCGAGCTCGGCGCGACCGCTGCGCCCAGTGCCGTGGTCCTCTTCGAGCCGCGGGCGAGGGTGCGCGTGGAGTCGTCTGCATACTCGAAGGGCTACGGCGAGCTGCGGCCGGCGAGGTGCGTGGTGGCGGAGTTTTCGCTGCCGCTTCCGGCGCGGACAGCCTGGGTGGTGCTGTTCTGAACGCCAGCTGGACCCGCCGCGCCGCGCGCCGTGTCGTACTATCGGCCGATGATTCTCTCCCTCGCCTTGGCGGCCGCCCTGGCCGCGGAGCCAACGAAGGACCCCAGGCAGCTCCTTCTCGATGCGATGGCCGCCGAGCTCTCGCGCAACCACGCGGAGCTGACGCTGCACGAGAACAAGCCCCCCTACTTCATCAGCTACCAGGTGAAGGACTACGACGAGCGCGAGATCGCCGCCCGCTACGGCGCGCTCTTCCAGGACGACGCCTACCGCGACCGGAAGGTGTACGCGGACGTCCGGGTCGGCTCGTACGAGCTGGATAGCTCGGTCGGCGAGGAGCTGGACTTCAGCTTCTCCCTCAAGGGCACCAGCTACATCACCAAGAAGAACGGCCCCATCGATGACGACCCGCTGGCGCTCCGCACCGCGCTGTGGCTGGTGACCGACGAGAAGTACAAGGCGGCGCTGTTCAACTTCCTCAAGAAGAAGGGCGAGTCGGTCTACACGGTCGACGATCCTTCCCGGCCTCCTTCCTTCTCCAAAGAGAAGGTCGAGGTCTTCCTCCAGCCGCCGGCGCCGTTCGCCTTCAGCCGGGAGAGGTGGATCCGTCTGGCGCGCGCCGCCTCCGCCCGGTTCAACGCCTCCCCGCAGCTCTTCGATTCGGAGGTGAGGATCAGCGCGGACAAGTTGACCCGGTACTTCGTCTCGTCCGAGGGCGCGCGGCTGGTGACCGAGGAGACCCTCTTCGCGGTTCACGTCTCCGCGGTCACCCGGGCCGCCGATGGCCAGCTGCTGGACAACTCGCGCGACTTTTACGCCCCGCTCGAGGCGCAGCTGCCCTCGGATCAGGCCATCTCTGAGGCCGCGGAGAAGATGATCTCGGAGCTGTTGTCGCTTCGGATGGCACCGGCGATCGACCCTTACACTGGGCCCGCAATCCTCGAACCCGACGCCGCGGGAGTCCTCTTCCACGAAGCGGTGGGCCATCGCCTCGAGGGCGAACGGCAAGACAGCGACAGCGAGGGGAAGACCTTCCGGGGACAAGTGGGGAAGACGGTGCTGCCGCAGTTCATCTCGGTGATCGACGACCCCACCCTGCGGGACTGGAGCGGGGTGCAGCTCAACGGCTACTACCGGTTCGACGAGGAGGGCGTCCGGGGCCAAAGGACCGCGCTGGTGGAGGACGGCGTCTTGAAGAGCTACCTGCTCTCCCGGCACCCGGTGGAGACCTTCCTGCGCTCGAACGGCCATGGCCGCGCCCAGGGCAACCGCAAGCCGGTGGCGCGGATGGCGAACCTGATCGTGGAGTCCAAGAAGCAGGTGGGCGAGGCGGAGCTGAAGCGGATGCTGATCGCCGAGGCGAAGCGGCAGAAGAAGCCGTTTGGGCTGATCATCCGGGACATCACCGGCGGAAACACCAACACCTCGGGCTTTGGCTACCAGGCCTTCAAGGGCATCCCCAGGATGGTGTTCCGAGTGGACGTGCGCGACGGCTCGGAGACGCTGGTGCGCGGGGTGGAGATCGTCGGGACGCCGCTCTCGTCGATCAACCGGGTCCTCGCCACCGGCAAGAGGCAGGGCGTCTTCAACGGATTCTGCGGCGCGGAGAGCGGCAACGTGCCGGTGTCGGCGATCGCTCCGGCGACGCTTCTGCAAGAAATCGAGCTGCAGCGCACGCTCGAAGGGAAAGACCGGCCGCCGCTGTTGCAGAGCCCCTCGGCGGCGCAGAAGCCGGCCAGGTAGCGGCGGCCGCAGCAGATGGACCGGCGGCCGCCCGCTCGTTCACCAAGTCCCTTGACCTACTTCATCGTGCACCCCCGAGCGTCCGGGGGCGGTGGAGCGGGCGGCGGCGGGGACGGTTCGGGCGGCGGCTCCGGGGGCGTGGCGAGGTGCACCGGCGGCACCTTGCGAATCAGCCGCCCCCCGCGGAAGCCACGGAGCCTCACGTACCGCCGGAAGTCCTCCACGAAGCTCGCCGGAGAGGCCCCCACCGCGGCGGTGAAGGCCTCGGGGAACGCCTCTGTGCCCGACATCCGAGCCATGGTGGCGCGCACCGCCGCGTCTCCGTGCCGCCGCACCAGGAAGGCGAAGACGTGGTGGGCCGCCCCATACACGATGTCGCTCTGGGCCTGATAGAGGCCATCGGGCCCGGCCACCGGGTCCACCTCTGGCTCGGCCTCGTAGAAGCGCGCCAAGTCTTCGAGCGACGGCCACCGATAGCCCTGGTCAGCGGTGAGGGAGGCCATCCCCTCGCGGAACCAGAGCGGGATCTGCTTGCGGCTCCAGCTCGTGCGGGTGGCGGAGGCCTGGTACATCACGCAGTGAGTCAGCTCGTGCAGCATCAGCTCGTCCACTTCTCCCTGGCTCGCGCCGAAGAGGCTCCAGGTCCGCGGCGCCTGGACGAAGACCTCGTCGTAACGCGCCCACGCGCGAAGCCACCCGAACCCCCGCCGATCCACCGCCTCTTCCAAGAGCCGGTGGTTGGGCATGATCCGGACCGACACCGGCTCGCGAAGCGCTCCCCAGCGCGCGAGCTTCGGGGCCGCCCGCTCGATGGCCTCCTGCACCCTCAGCCGATCGCCGGCGTCTCGCTCGGCGTACTCCAGCTCGAACTCGCCGGCGCCGGTGTGCACTCCCGCGCGGTAGCGCAGCGAGGAGAGCGGCCCCGGACACGCCATCAGGCACGCCGCGAGTGCCAGCCCGCTCAGGCCGGTGGCGCCCCTCACGGTCGAGCCGCCTCCTTGCGCGCTGCCGCCCTGGGCTCGGCTCCCGCCAGCGAGAGGGCGAGCCGCCCCACGTCGGCCACCGTCTCCAGTCCCTCGAGCAGTGTGCCGAACGCCAGCACGGGGACACGATTTCGGGTGTGGCTGCGCGTGGAGAGGTCCTCCACGTTGCCGTGATCGCTGCAGACGAGGACCGCAGTCCCGGCCGGCCGCAGGGCCACCACCCGCCGAGCGAAGCGGTCGAATGTGGAGAGCGCCGCTTCGGCCGCCTCCATGCTGCGGGCGTGCCCAGCCTCATCGGCGAGGTGGTGCTCGAACACCGACAGATCGGATCGCTCGGCCACGCGCCAGAAGATCTCGCCTGCCTCCTCCGGGGATCGAACGGGAGCCTCGAGGCCGCGCGAGGTGGCCCGCCGCCCGTCGATGTCGCTGGTGAGTCCCTCGCCCCTCCTTGCATCGTCCAGGGTTCGCATCAGCAGTCCCCCGGCCGACATCGCCAGCGGCACCGCGGAGGCCCGGAGGCGCCGGCGAGCTCTCTGGGGAATGACCAGGTCCGGTCCGGCCGATGGTCTCCTCGGCAGCCGCAGCGCATCCAGGCATGCCGCGGGGAATGAGTTGAGGTAGGCGCAACGGCGCCCGGAGTCCGCCAGGCGCCGAGCGATGGACTTCCGGGAGATCAGCTCGCGCAGAAAGGCGTTCGGGAACCCGAGCAGGTGGCGCCCGAGCATGAGCGATGCGGGCTCGCCGGTGAAGATCGCCGCTTGGTTGGTCGCCGACTGTGGCCGTCCTCCGAGGCCGAAGGTGGCGTCCACCGCGCGCACCTGCCCGCCCTCCAAAGGCTCGCCGGAGCCGTCTTGGAACTGCGAGAGCAAGGTGCGGCCGCGGGCGAGCGGGTTCTTCGATGCATCCTTCTCGCCGATGCCCACGCCGTCGATGAACAGGAGCGCGACGCGCACGGCCGCCGACTGTATCCTCGTTCGGCGAATGGCGTTCCACGGAGACCTGTCCAGCTACCCGCTCCCCGAGCTGCTTCACTGGCTGGACACCTCGCGCAAGACGGGCTCCTTGCAGTTGTCCGGCGACGCCGGCGAGCGGAAGCTGTTCTTGCTCGGAGGCCAGCTGGTTGCCGTGGCGAGCCCTGGGCTGTGGGAGCGCATCGCCCGGACGCTGGAGGTAGGCCGGGTGGCGTCGGGGCAGAAGGTTCACGCCGAGCTGTCGCGCCTGAGGCGCCCTATGGCCGCGGAGCTGTCCGACAGGACCAAGGAAGCCGAGCTGTCGATGGCCACCGAGCTGGCGTGCGAGGAGCTGTACGGCGCGGTGGCGGATCTCACCCAGGCGGCGCGCGGGCGCTTTCATTGGACCGAAGACCCGGACCGCACAGATGACGAGTGGGTGCCCGTGGAGCTGGGGGTGAGGCACTTGATGTTCGAGTCGCTGAGGTGGGTCGACGAGCAGCCCGAGGTGGAGCGCGCGCTGCCGCTGGACTCGATGACGGTGCGGGCCAGGGCGAAGCCCTCACCGGATCTGCCGCTGGTTTGGCGCGTCATCCTGGGCGCTGCGCAGCCCGAGCAGAACCTGGGGAGGCTCAGGCTCGCGCTGGGCTTGCCCCGCTCGTCGCTCACCCGCCGGCTGTTCGATTTGCTGAGGGCGAAGAAGGTGGAGATCGACGGCGCTCCGCAGCTCGAGGAGGATCCGATCGCGGAGATGCTGGAGAAGGGCGCGGTGCTGGTGAGGGAGCGGCAGTTCGAGGCGGCCGGGCTGGTCTTCAACGCGCTTCTAGCGAGCGACCCCGGAGACCGGCGGGTGCGCGAGTTCGCCCGCATGGTGGAGCGCGAGCACGTCGCCTCCCTCTACCTGGAGCTGCAGCCCATCGCGGTCCCGGTCTTGTGTGAGGATCCGGAGGCGATGGCCCGGCTGCGGCCGGACGAGCGGCATGTCGCCGCGCTGGCAAACGGCAAGTGGGACGTGGCCACCATCGTGCTGGCGAGCCACAATCGGGAGCTGGAGACGCTGAAGGCGCTCTCCAAGCTACAGCGGATGGGGCTAGTCCAGCTTGTCGATCCGTCTGCGGCCGGAGGGCACTAGCGCGAATGGAACTGGGGCTTTCGGGCAAGGCCGCTCTGGTGACCGGCGCGAGCCGGGGCATCGGCCGCGCGGTGGCGCTGGAGCTGGCGAGGGAGGGCGCCTCGGTGTTCATCGTCGCGCGCGGCGCCTCGGATCTCGCCAGGGCCGCCGAGGAGGTGGCCGCGGGCGGCGCCAAGGTCCACAGCCTGCCGGTGGACGTCTCGAGCGAGGAAGGCGCGGCGAAGGGAGTGGAGGCGGCGATCGAGGCGCTGGGTGGGCTGGACATCCTGGTGAACAACGTGGGCGGGAGCGGCGGGGCGGGCCGCTTCGACGGGGTGAGCGCCGAGCAGTGGAGGTCGGTGCTCGATCAGAACTTGCTCTCGGCGATCTGGTGCAGCCGGAGAGCGGTCCAGCACATGCGGCAGAGGGGGGGCTGCATCGTGCACATGAATTCGATCTGCGGGCGGGAGTACTGCGCGAGCGCGCCCTACACCGCGGCGAAGTCAGCGCTCACCGCGCTCACCAAGGAGATGGCGATCGACCTGGCGCGGTACCGCATCCGGGTGAACTCGGTGGCGCCGGGGAGCATCCTCTTCCCCGGCGGAAGCTGGGAGCGCCGCTCCCGGGAGCGCCCGGACGCCGTGCAGAAGATGTTGCGCGAGGATCTGCCGTGGGGCCGCTTCGGCGCGCCACAGGAGGTGGCCGCGGTGGTGACCTTCCTCTGCTCGGAGCGGGCGAGCTGGGTGACGGGTGCGACCATTCCGGTGGACGGCGGCCAGGGCCGGGCTTTCTGAGCCCGCCTATTGGTAGATCTCCGACCGATGGCCGAGGGTGACGAAGAGAACCTCGCCGTCGGCGATCTTGTAGACGAGCCTCCAGTCGCCGACGCGAAGCTTGAAGAGACCCTTGAATTGCGCTCCGGTCAGTGCCTGATGGGGGTAGGCCTCGAGCGCGACGCGGTGCATCTCCTCGAGCTTCTTTCGGAGCAACCGCTGAACTCCTCGATCGAGCTCGAGGTATTCCACGAGAAACTCGTGGAGGTACTTGATGGTCACTTGCGCCTGGCCCGCCTCCGAAAAGCCTTCTCGTGAGGCGTGCTGCGGCCGGATGACGTGCTGAGCACACGTTGGGCCTTCAGTCCGAAGTGAAAGTCCTCCATCAGGTCGGAGAGCGCCTGCTCGGTGAACTTGCCGACCTGGAGGGCGTGCGTCTCGCAAAACTCGCGGTACTTTCGTGCGAATTCTTGCGAGACCTTGACCGCCAACGTGGTGGTTTCCATCAGTAACCAAAGTTTGCATGTTGCAACCACGGCTCGTCAAGCGTTCCTGCGAGGGAAGCTGGCAGGCCGAGCGCCCGCCGGCTTCGCTCGCGAGGTCGCCTGCAGGTCGCAGTCCCTCTCGCGCACGTCTGGCGCGATGAGGGCTACTCCGCCTGGGGCAGCCCGGCCGCGGACAGGCGCACGAAGACCTGCATCACCACGTAGAGCGCGAACGCGCCGTCGTCGGGCCGAAGGTGCGGCTGGGTGGAAAGCCGTTCCAGCCTGAGGAGGTCCGCGCCGTCCACGCCGAGGAGGTAGCCTTGCGCCGCGGCGGTCGACTCGCCGGTGTAGGCCAGCGCCCTGCGCACCGCCTCCTGACAGGACCGCACGCAGCCCGCATGGTCCGCACAGATGTAGGCCATGTCCGCCGCCCGCGCGTAGTCGAGCAACGCGCCCGGCGCGAGCGCCGACGCCGGGCCCAAGGGCAGCCGGCCTGCCACGGGCGGAGCCTCTGACCGGCGGGTGGACGCAGGCGCGGCCGGAATCGAGCTGGAGGAGGTGGGCGTCACGTTCGAGCTCGCAGGAGGTGATGTGGGAGGGTGCGACGCGGCCTCCAGGATTTGCTGGATCTTGTCCTCCAACCCCACCTTCGGCGCGTCGAGCGCCGGCGCGGCAGCCGCCTCGCTCCTCGGCGCAGGCACCACCCGCTTGGCCCGCAGGTCGCGGATCACCGCCCGGGTGATTGCCTTGAGTGCGTCGAGCACCCCGCGGCCGCTGGTGGCGCAAGTCTCGAACTCCGCCACCGCCCGCGGGTTGAGCAGGGAGCGCAGCCGCTCCACCGGCACCGCCTTCTCGAGGTCGCGCTTGTTGTACTGGAGCACCAGCGGGAACTGGTCCAGTCGGATTCCCTGCTCGAGCAGGTTCTCTTCCAGGTTGCGCATCGATTCGGCGTTGGCGTCCATCGCCTCGGGTTGCGAGTCGGCGACGAACACCACCCCGTCCGCGCCCTGGAGGACCAGCTTCCGGGTGGCGTTGTAGAAGACCTGCCCCGGCACCGTGTAGAGCGCCAGCCGCACCGCGCAGTTGCCCACCTGCTCCACCTTCACCGGCAAGAAGTCGAAGAAGAGCGTCCGATCGGCCTCGGTCGGCAGCGACATCAGCTCGCCCCGGTGCGCCGGCTTCACCGACTCGTGGATCTTCTTGAGGGTGGTGGTCTTCCCCGAAAGCCCCGGCCCGTAGAAGACGATCTTCGCCGCCACTTCCCGCGCCAGGATGTTGACCGTGCTCACGGCGCCATCTTACCCAGGACCACGGCCTTCCTCGCGCCCGTGGCGGGTGGGACGTTCTGCGGCTGCCCGGCGAGCCACTCGCTGGCCAGCAGGGCGAAGCAGGCCGCCTCCTTGGCCTCCTCGGGGAAGCCCAGGTCCGCCAGCGGTCGCACCGGAAGCGGAGCGAGCCTCCTCGAAAGGCCCCCGACCAGGGTGGGGTTCCGGCTGCCTCCACCGGAGAGGTAGATGGCCTCGAGCGTTCGCGCCGGCAGCACCCACTTCTCGTAGGCGCGGGCGGTCGCTTCGACCGTGAACGCCGCGGCGGTGGCCAAGAGGTCGAACGGCCTGCGGCCGAAGCGGCGCCACAGCTTCGAGGCCAGCTCCTTGCCGAAGCTCTCGCGGCCAGTGCTCCGAGGCGGGGGCCTGCGAAGGAAGGGGTGCCGGAGCAGCTCCTCGAGCGCCGGCCGAATCACCCGCCCCCGGCGCGACAGCTCGCCGTCGCGGTCGAACCGAAGCCTTCCCCGGCTCGCCCGCTGCGAGAGCGCGTCGAGGAGCATGTTCCCCGGCCCGGTGTCGAAGGCCAAGGTGTCCTCCAGCCGCTCTCCCACCACCGAGCAGTTGGCGATCCCACCGATGTTCTGCAGCGCTCGGAAAACGCCCTTCTTCCGGAACATCACCCAGTCCGCGTAGGGCACCAGGGGGGCGCCCTCTCCGCCGGCGGCCACGTCGCGGGTGCGGAAGTCGCTCACCG
This sequence comes from Myxococcales bacterium, assembly GCA_016191815.1. Lineage (GTDB taxonomy): Bacteria > Myxococcota > Myxococcia > Myxococcales > Myxococcaceae > JACPVI01. Next base: position 20,683 of record JACPVI010000024.1, on the reverse strand, counting down.
TCGGGATGCCGGTGCGCTCGGCGATCACCGAGGCCTCGCCGATCTGCAGGGTGGAGGGCGTGCGCGAAAGCGGCGCCGGCAGGTGCGCGACGGTCTGGCCGTGCGAGCCGACCAGATCCACCTGCTCCGGACGAAGGCGGGCGAGTGAGATCACCTCCAGCACCGCCTCGGCGAAACGCTCGCCCAGCTGGAAGTTGAGCTCGCACAGCTCGCGGGCCGAGTCGGCCGCCAAGACGCGCGCGGAAAGCCGGCGCGGAAAGGGGAGGGAGGCGTGGGCCAGAAGCACCACCTTGGCCTCGTGTCCGGAGCCGCTGATCCGGCACAGCGCTGCCTCGGCGGCATCCACGCTCGTCCCGGAGATGACTCCCACGCACAGCCGCGCGCTCTTCTTTCCCGAGCGGGACAAGCGTGCGATCACGTTGATGGCCACCGCCCGGCGCCTCCGCTGCTTTCCAATCCGCGCAGGCCGACCCTTCGCGCCAGGCGCTCGGCGGCCTCGCGCCCGAGCCCGCTCAGGTGCATCGCGAGGGCCGTCTTCGGCCTGCCACCCGCCCGGGAGAGGAGCCGCCCGGCCCGCGCCTCGGAGAGCCCGGTCAGCTCCTGCACCATCCTCCGCGCGCGCAAGCGCAGCTTCCGGCTGGTCGGAGTGAGGTCCACCATCCTGCCGCGGTACACCTTCCCCAGGGAAACCATCGCCGCGGTGGAGATCGCATTCAGCACTAGCTTGGTCGCGGTGCCCGCCTTGAGCCGGGTGGAGCCGGCGATCAGCTCCGGGCCGGTGTCCGGGAGGACCAGGACGTCGGCCATCCGCCGCCTGGCCGCCTCCGGGTTGCAGCAAACCAGCGCGGTCCTGGCGCCCTTGCGGCGCGCCGTTCTCAGGGCAGCTTGCACGAAGGGTGTCGTGCTGCTCGCGCTCACGCCGATCACGAAGTCACTCGGACCGACCCGGGCGTTTTCGACCGCGGAGGCGCCGGCCCTCGCGTCATCCTCCGCTCCCTCCACCGCGCGCGAAGCCGCCTCGGGCCCCCCGGCGAGGATGGCGATCACCTGGCCGGCTCTTGCGCCGAAGGTGGGCGGGCACTCGGCGGCGTCGAGCATGCCCAGGCGGCCGCTGGTTCCGGCGCCCACGTAGACGAGCCGGCCACCCCGCTCCAGTGCCTGCGCCGCCTCCCGCGCGGCGACGGAGACCTGCGGCAGGACCCGGCCCACCGCCTCGAAGGCGGTCCGATCCTCCCGGTGCAGCCGCCGCACCACCTCGGGGATGGGAAGCAGATCGAGATCCTCCGAGCCGCGATGCAGCTCCTCGGTCGGAGGCGTTCGCAGCGGCATGGGCGGCTATGCCGCCTTGACCACCTTGCCGGCCTTGAGGCAGCGGGTGCAGACCCTCACCCGCTTGGTGCACCCGTCCACCTGGGCCCGCACCTTCTGCAAGTTCGGCACGGTTCGCGTCTTGGTCTTGTTGTTGGCGTGGCTCACCTTGTTGCCTACCAGCGGGCGCTTGCCACAGATGTCGCACTTCCAGGCCATGACTGCGTGCTCCTTCAATTGCCGGGAACGCCCGGCGCGAGGGGGGGCGCGGACCCTACCAGAAAAAATGGGGAAATCCACCCGGGGTCAGCGTTTGAGGGGGTCCTTCTTCCCCAGGCTCTCCTGGACCAGCCGGGCGGCGCGGACCCCGGCCATCACCTCTCCCTCGAGGCCCAACCCTGGCAGGACCTCGCGGCTGGCCAAGAAGAGGTTCTTCACCGGCGTCCTCTGGGGGAGCCCCGTGATTCCGAGGAAGTGCTCGGCGTTCACCTCGTAGAGCGGGTGGGGAAGCAGCCGGCTGCCGCGGACGCCGCCCGCGTCGAGGTAGGGAGCCGACTCGAGAATGGCGCGCCTTCGGGCAAAGGGCATCAGCTCGTCGAGGTGGACGCCCATTCGCGCCGCGAGCGACCTGAGGTGGTCCTCGCCAAGATCCCGGTAGCTCGTAGGGACGAAGGCGCCCGCGCACACCACCCGCTCTTTAGGCTCGTCGGCCTTGGCGCCGATCTTCCGGGCGTGGCTCACTTGCACGAGCAAGGGCGAGAGGTCGTCGGCGGTGTCGAGCAGCACCAGCTCCCCCATCCCCTTGGGGAGCACCTCGGCCGGCAGCACCCAGTTGATGGCAAAGAGGAACTTCCGCGGCTCCACCTGGTCCAGCAGCTCCGCCAGGGCGCGGTGCTTCCTCTTGTCCGGCACCAGCCGCCTGAGCGCGCCGGCGTCGGTAGCGCCGATCAAAGACGAGCACCGGTATTCGTGATCGGACTGAACCAGCTTGAGCCCGGCGACGCGGCCGCCCTCGAGGAAAAGCTCCTCGACCACCGAGCTCTCCTCGCTCTCGCGCCAGAGGAGATCTCCTCCCAGCTCTACTAGCCTGCGAGTGAACAGCTCGCGGAGGCCCTCTTTGCCTCCCGGGTAGCGATTGGGAGAGGCGAGGGCCTGGGACAGCGGGCGGGTTTGTGCCAGGGGCTGCTTGGGTTCGTTGGCGTAGGTGAGGAACTGGAGGAGGCCGCCGAGCACCGGGAGCGAGAGGTCCGCCTGGAGCGCCGCAGAGGGCTCGGCGAGCGCGGGATGGCGGCCGATCTGCCGCTTGAGGGCCAAGGACTCGAAGAAGCCATCGGGTGGGAGGTTCGGGTGCTCGCGGAAGAAGGGGTCGCTCTGCTCGTGCTGGGAGGCCGCGGCCTTGAGGGCGGCGGCGATGCGGCCGGCGCCCTCCCCGAACTCGCGGGTCAGCTCGGCGAGCCTGGGAGCCTCGTCGTGGTGCAGGTCGAGCCGGTGGCTGGGGAGCACGAGCTGCAAGTCCGGCGCGTGCGGCCTGAGCGCCCGCTGGACGGCGGTGTTGAGCCCCAGCTCCACCAGCGCCTCGTCGAAGGCGGGCATTGCTTTCAGCGGAGGTGCCACCAGCGGCGCATAGGGCAACAGATAGCCGCCGTGCTCGTAGCCGTGGCCCAGCCCGTCGTGCTCCACCAGGAGCACGCGGTGGCCGCGCTTGGCGAGGAGCGCCGCCGCGAGTGCGCCACCGAGCTGGCCGCCCACCACGACCGCGTCGTATACCTGCCGGGAGGGGCCGGCGGCGATCTTCGGTCTGGCGGCGATGGTCGCCATCTGGCCGCTCCACACTACAGCAGCCGCGGCGAGCGGGAGATCTAATCCGGCTGGTGGCGAGGTAGGGTCGGGCCAGCGGTTTCCCAACCTGAGAGCGCTCGCCCACCAGCACCCCTCGGACCTGGAGGCCCTGGAGGTGTGCCAGCTCATCGGACGCTCGAGCCAGAGCGAGGCGAGGCGCGAGTACGCGGCTGCCCTCGATCCGGCCCGTTGAGCGGTGACGGCGCTGGATTGGGGCTGCGGAGGCGCACGAGGGCAAGGCGAGCGGCGCCCACCTCAGCCACCGGCCGGTCCGCGCTACCCCACCGGGCGAGGAACCACTGGTAGGAGTCCCGAGCGCCGTCGATGTCCCCCATCCGCTCCCGGAGGCGAGCGAGGTGGAAGCGCGCCAGGACCGCGTGCAGAGGCGAGCTGCGGAAGTCCAACGCGAGGCTGACCGTTCGGAGCCTGCTGGCCGAGTTGAGGGCGCGGCTGGCGAGATCGAGTTCCCCTTTCTGCTCGGCGCACAGGCCTAGCCGCAAGAGCCCCGCGGTGCCCTGCTCGCTCGCCCCGAGCCCGGCTGCGACCACCGCGTCGCAGCCGACGCATGCCGCAGCCGCCTCGGTGCGGAGCAGCTCCACCCGCGCTTTCTCCTCGGCCGCGCTCTTTCCCGCCGATGCCAGCGCAGCCTCGAGCTCCGGGCACTTCGCCTTCCCCTCGCGGAGGAGCGCGGCCTCGGCGCGGATGGCGGACCCGCGTTCCTTGGCGCCCATGCGGTCGAAGGCCGACGCCAACTCCTCGGTCCAGCGCGGAAGCTCATGGGTCCGGCCCACCATTGGAGCCACTCCCCGAATGGCCTCGATGGCCTGAGGGGTCTCCGACTGGATCCCCAAAGGCCGATTGTCATCGATGGCAGCGGCCAGCGAGTCGTACGCAGCCGAGAAGCGGCCTTCGAGGATCGCAGCTACTCCGGTCCGATAGCGACCTCGAGCGCGCGATATCGGATCCTTGGCCAGCAACCGATCAGCGAGCTCGCGAGCCTCGCGGGTTCGCCCCATGAACAGCAGCAGATCACAGAGTGCAGCCGTGCGGTGCGGTGCCTCGCCGTGCAGCCAGAGGATCGCCCGGGCCAGGCGCTCCGCCTCGTCAAGCCTGCCCCTTTCGGCCTCGACGCTGATCTTGGAGGAGAGCGCCTGCTCGTTGTCGGGGGCCCTGGCCACCCAGTGCTCAATCAGGGCGGGAACCTCTTCGGCCCTCCCGTTGGCGATCAGCGTCCCCGCCAGGTCGGAGCCGAACTGCAGCTCGGGATAGGAGTCGTTCAGCCGCCGCGACACTCCGATGAGGTCATCCACGCGGGCGGCCTGGTAATGCGCGACGAAGAGGAGATAGCCGGCGATCGCGTCCGGAGGCTCTTCGGCCCAGTGGCCGTCGAGCAGCGCCGTGATCTCTTCCAGGTGGCCCGCCTGCAGCCGCTCGATGGCCCCAATCAGGGCGTGGCCCACAGAGTCCCTGCCGGGATCGGCACTGGCCCGCGCTGCCTGTATCGTGGCGGAAGGCTTCGGTCCCACCAGCCCCTGCACGATGGCCAGCGCCGCGCGCGGGCGGGCCCAGGTGGGATCCGATGCGATGATCCGGTCGAGGCTTGCCTCCAGGGCGACCAGATCGACGATGATCGCGCCGAAGAGCCGGCGCTCGACCTCGCGCAGCTCGCGATGGGCCAGGATGTTGCGCGCGCCGGCTCTCTTCGCCTCGCGTAGCTCCCGCGGATCGACTGCGGGCTCGGGCTGGCCCGCCTCGAGGCGTTCCCGGAGGGAAGGGAGGGCCGTCTCCAGCGCCTCCGCCGCGGAGCTCGCCGTCCCCTGAAAGACGGTGCTGCGCCTGCCTTTCGCCGGGCCCAGCGACACTTCGAACTGCGACCGGTCGGCGCGGCGGTCGAAGGCGATCTCCACCAGCACGTTGGCCTGGGCGCGATCGTCCGTCACTCGGAATCGCGGGCTGCGGCGGCCGATGGCTTGCGCCGACAACCTGGTCACCGCGGGAATCAGCCTGTCATCCTCGCGAGGCCCGTGGTTGGCGGCGATCACCGCCACCCGCCGGTCTCGAGGCGGGAGGCGACCGATCCACCACCAGGAGCCCAAAGCCGTCAGCGCGGCCCCCGCCAGGCCGAGAGCGGCCCAGAAGACTCCTCCCCGCGCCCGCCGCAGTGGCCGTTCGCGCGCCCCGGCAGGAGTGAGCGCAGCCAGCGCGTCCCGCACCTCCACTCCGTCGCGGTAGCGGTCCGCCACCGCCGGGCGCAGACATCGGTCCACCACCGCGCAAAATGCCGCCGGGAGGTCCCGCCGCTCCGAGGCGAGCGAGACGGGCGGACCCGAAAGCCGTTGCTGCACCAACTCGCCAACGGAGGCGCTCGCCGCCGGGACCCTCCCGGTGGCCGCCTCGAACAGCAAAAGACCCAGCGCGAAGACGTCGGCCGCAGAGCTCACGTCGCTGCGCCCCAGCAGTTGCTCGGGCGCCATGTACAGCGGGGTGCCGATGAGCTCACCCTCCTGCGTCAGGTTGCTGTCATGACCTGGGGTTTGGCTCCTGGAGTCGCCGGCAGGGTCGGCCGCCTCCCTCAGCCTGGAGATCCCGAAGTCGGTGATGACGGGTCTGGCCGTCGAGGCCCGGAGGATGACATTGGCCGGCTTCAGGTCGCGGTGGGTGACCCCTGACCGGTGGGCGGCGGCGAGCGCGTCGGCCAGATCGGCGGCCAGGTGGAGCAGCTCCTCCGAAGCGAGCTTGGGAGCGCGGGCGAGCCTTGCCTGCAAGGTCTCGCCCTCGATGAGCTCCATCGAGAGGGCGAGCCCTCCCTCCAACTCGAGCAGGTCGTGCATCCGGACCACGCCGGAGTGGGTGACCTTGCGTGCGGAGCGAAGCTCGCGGCGGAATCGCTCGATCATCGCCGGCGCCAGAGCGATGCCGCCCGACAGGAGCTTCAGCGCGACCGTCTCGGCGGCCACCCGGTCGCGCGCCTTGAGCACGACCCCGGAGGCGCCGCGGCCCAGCTCGGCGATGATCTCGTACCGCCCGCCGAGGACCTCACCCGGGGCGGCATGCTCGTGGGGCTTGGGGCCAGGCGAGGGGCCGGAGAGCGCGGTGGAGGCCAGCCCAATCTCGTCGCTCTCTTGGGCCCCCCCCGGGGACTTCGAGTCCGTCACGCGCCCAACGTAGCAGAGCCGCCCCGCCCGGATCAGCGGCCGTGGCGGCCGCGGGCCTTGGCCTCGTCGTCGCTGACCAGGTGCAGGCCGGCGCGCCTCAACGCCGCGGCGGTGACTCCCTGGCCGTCCTCGAGCGCGCCGTCCACGTAGACGCGACTGGCTCCGCAGGACGGGCTTAGCTGCTTCAACACCGCCGCGGTCGCGCCGGCTCTCACCCCTTCCTCCATCGCCATTCGGGCGCCGCTCAGGAAGGCCTCGGTGACGTCTGCTCCCGTCTCGCGGATGCACACCTTGGCCACGCCGTCGAGCACGGCGGAGCCATCACCTCCGCGTAGCTCGGCTGGGGCCCGCGGCACCACGAGGCCTCCCGCTACCTCTGGGCAGATGGGAATCACCCGCTTCCCCTCGACTGCCGCGAGCACGCGCTCGCAGCGGGCGTGGGTGCCATCGTACCGGCAAGGCTCCCCGAGCAGACAGGCGCTCACCAGCACCGTCTGCGCCTTCTGGAGCGAGGCGAAGCGATCGCCTCCGCTCATCGCCCGGGGTTCCTCAGCGAGAGGCCCTCGGCAACAGGCGGCGCCTCGACCCGCGCCTTGCGGCCCTCGATGGTGAGCCGGCCTTCGGCCACCCAGCGCAGCGCCAGCGGATAGAGCCGGTGCTCCTCGGCGAGGATCCGAGCCGCGAGCTTGGCCTCGTCGTCATCGGCGAGCACCGGCACCGCCGCCTGCGCGACCACCGGACCAGTGTCCGTTCCTTCGTCCACCAGGTGCACGGTGCAGCCGGCGATCTTCACTCCGTAGTCCAGCGCCTGGCGCGGCCCGTGGAGGCCGGGGAAAGCCGGCAACAACGCCGGGTGGATGTTGAGCACCCGCGAAGGGAATTGCCGAAGGAAGGTCCCGCCCAGAAGCCGCATGAAGCCCGCCAAGCACACGAGGTCGGCCCGGTGCTCTCGCAGCCTTGCCACCAGCGCGGCCTCGAATTCGTCGCGGCTCGGGAACGCCTTGTGATCGATCACCGCGGTGGCGATACCCGCCTTGCGCGCCCGCTCCAGCGCGAACGCCTCGGCGACGTTGGAGATCACCACCGCAATCTCCGCCGGAAAGCCCGGCGCCGCGCAGGCGTCGATCAGCGCCTGGAGGTTCGTCCCGCCCCCCGAGACGAGCACGCCCGCGCGCACCCGGGCAGTCATGGACGGATCACCGCGGTGGGCTCGCCCTGGCCCTTCTCGACGCCGCCCACCTCCCACGCCTCGAGGCCGCGCCCGCGAAGCGTCCGCACCGCGGCGCCCGCATCGCCGGACGGCACCACCGCGATCATTCCGAGACCCATGTTGAAGGTGCGGTACATCTCCTCTCGGTCCACGCCGCCGCGTTCGGCGAGGAGCTCGAAGATTGCCTGCCGCCGCCAGGAGCGCTCCTCCAGCACCGCCGAGGTTCCGGCCGGCAGAACGCGGGGGAGGTTGCCAGGAATGCCGCCTCCGGTGATGTGCGCCAGCCCCTTGAGGCGCACCGTCTTCCGAAGCTCGAGGACGTCCTTCACGTAGATCCGCGTCGGCTCCAGGAGCGCCTCTCCCAGGGGCCGTTCGACCCCGCCGAGGGGGCGATGCAGCGGCAAGCCCTGGTCGGCCACCACCTTTCGCGCGAGCGAGTAGCCGTTGGAGTGCAGCCCGCTCGAGGCGATGCCCACGAGCGAGTCCCCGACGTCCACGGAGCTACCATCGAGGATCTCGGAGCGCTCCACCACGCCCACGCAGAACCCCGCCAGGTCGTACTCCCCTTCGGAATAGAAGCCTGGCAGCTCCGCGGTTTCGCCTCCGAGCAGCGTGCATCCGGCCAGCTCGCATCCCGCGGCGATGCCGGAGATCACCTGGGCGGCCACCTCGACCTCGAGCTTCGAGGTGGCGAAGTAGTCGAGGAAGAAGAGCGGCTCGGCGCCGGAGGTGAGCACGTCGTTCACGCTCATCGCCACTAGGTCGATCCCCACCGTATCGTGGCGCCCGAGCAAGAAGGCGAGCTTGAGCTTGGTGCCTACTCCGTCGGTGCTGGAGACGAGCACCGGCTCGCGGTAGCGGCCCGGGGGGATGGCGAACAGCCCGCCGAAGCCGCCGATACCAGCCAGCACCTCCGGGCGGAGGGTACGGGCGGCGAGCGGCTTGATCCGCTCCACCAGCGCGTCGCCGGCGTCGATGTCCACTCCCGCCTGCCTGTAGGTGAGGCCCACGGGTCGGGCCTTCTAGCGGCCTGGGCGGGCGTTGTCACCCGCCACGCGGTCAAGGTGCCGGAGTGGTGCGCGCGGGCGTGAGAGGGTGCGTGGAAGGCTCGCCCGGCAAGTCGGGCTGGACGGGCATGCGCCGGCCCGCGAGGGCAAGGGAGAACCAGGCGACCACGGCGATGGCGCCCCAGGCCAACCCGAACACCACTCCGGCGTCGATGAGCCCGCGGTAGGGCTGCGGGACCAGGCGGACGGAGGCGACCAGCGCCACGATGCCGGCGAGAAGGAGCCAGCTCGAGGCGAGCCTTCGCCGGGTGGCGTGGACGAGCCCCATGCAGTACAGCGGAGCGAGCGCCACGTGCAGCGCGCGCGCGCCGGCGAGCGACATCGCCCGCGCCGCGACTCTGGGGGCGAAGGCTTTCTGGAAGCCTCGGTAGCCCTCCAGGTATCCCATGGCGCACAGCCAGACGGCTCCGAGCCCGGCCTCCTGCCAGCCGAGGGCAGGGGAGCGAAGCGCCTCTGCGGCAAAGCCCCACAGGCCGATCACTCCCTTGGCGAGCAAGAGGAGGACGCCGGCAACTCCCCAGAGCGCGGGGAGGAGCTTCACGATGCGAGGCACGGAGGGGCTAATGCGACGGTCGAGGGTCGAGGGTCAAGTGTCAAGCGCACCCGCCCAGCGAGCGTCAACGGCTCGACGTCGATGTTCGTCGACGGATGACGGTCGAGCGCTGGACGCTCGTCTGACAGCCGGTCGACACTCGACTCTCGACACTCGACTCTCGTGTCCACCTTTGTCCGGTCATGGGGAAGCTATCGGCAGTCGCTCTGGTGGCGTGGGCGGTCGCCCCGGCCGCGAGCGCCGCCGTCACCCGCTGCGTCCTCGAGGGCACGGTGGACGCCGGCTCGGCGGCCTACCTGGAGGACTGCGTCGAGCTGGCGGAGCGACGAGGCGACGCGGCTCTCCTCGTCCGGCTCGACACGCCCGGTGGCTCGCTCGAGTCGACTCGACAGATCGCCCGCGCCTTCCTCGGCGCCGAAGTTCCTGTGCTGATCTGGGTGGGCCCGTCGGGCGCGCGGGCCGGCAGCGCCGGGCTCTTCCTGGTGTTGGCTTCGCACTTCGCGGCCATGGCCCCCGGCACCAACATCGGCGCCGCCCACCCGGTGATGGGTCCCGCCGGCGTCGACCCCGAGGAGGCCGGGGACGCCGCCGCGGAGAAGGCGGTCAACGACGCAGTGGCCTTCGCCCAGGCCCTCGCCCACCAGCGCGGCCGAAACGCCGACTGGGCCGAGGAGGCGGTCCGAGAGAGCGCCAGCGCTCCGGCCGAGCGGGCGGTCGAGTTGCGCATCGCCGACGCCATCGCCGCCAGCGAGGAAGAGCTGCTCTCGCGGGCAGACGGCCGCACCGTGGAGCTCGCTTCCGGCGAGCACACCTTGGCCACGCGCGGCGCGCTGCTGCTCGAGCTCCGGCCCACCTGGAGGCAGCGCGTGATCCACTGGCTCGCCAACCCCGCGGTGGCCTACCTCCTGTTCCTCCTCGGGGGCCTCGGAATCGCCCTGGAGCTGTCGCACCCCGGGCTGGTGGCTCCCGGGGTGATCGGCGTTGTCTCCCTCGTGCTCGCGATGGTGGCTTTCTCCGCGCTTCCGGTACAGGCCGGGGCGATCGTGCTGCTCGTCATCGGCGTCGGGCTGGTGGTGGCGGAGCTCTTGCTTCCCAGCGGCCTGCTCGGTGCCGGCGGCGCGGTGCTGCTGGTGCTCGGCGGAGTCCTCCTGGTCGATCGGTTCGACCCTCGCTGGTTCGTCGAGCCTTCGTTCCGGATGTCCTGGAGGCTCGCTCTCCCCTCGGCGGCGGCGGTGGCCGCGGCTGCCGCCTACGTCGCGCGCCGGGCGGGCCAGGCAAGGCGCCTTCCCCAGCGGGCGGCGGACCTGGGGCTCGTGGGCGACGTGGGCAAGGTCCTCGAGCCGGTCGGACGCGAGCGGGGCGAGGTGTTCGTGCACGGCGAGCGCTGGCACGCGGTGTCGGACCAGCCGATCGCCGCCGGCCGGTCGGTAGTGGTCCGACGGGTGGAAGGCTTGACCCTTGGCGTCGAGGAGGTAGGCCGATGATCGATCTGGCAGGGACGGTGGGGCTGCTCATTCCCTTGGCGGTGCTGGTGCTGGTGGTGATCTCCGGGCTCCGCATCGTGAACGAGTACGAGAACGGAGTGGTGTTCCGGCTGGGGCGCTTCGTAGGCCTCAAGCGGGCCGGGCTGCGGTGGATCATCCCGTTCGTGGAGCGGATGGTGGTGATCGACCTCCGGACGGTGGCGCGCGACGTGCCGCCCCAGGACGTGATCACCCGCGACAACGTCAGCGTGAAGGTGAACGCGGTGGTCTACTTCCGGGTGATCCACGCCGACAAGGCGGTGCTCCAGGTGGAGGACTACCAGTACGCCACCTCGCAGCTCGCCCAGACCACCTTGCGGGCCATCCTGGGCCAGGTCGAGCTGGACCAGTTGCTCGCCGAACGCGACCGGATCAACCGCGAGATCCAACAGGTGCTCGATGCCCACACCGATCCCTGGGGGATCAAGGTCTCCAATGTGGAGGTCAAGCACGTCGATCTGCCCGCGGGAATGCAGCGGGCGATCGCGCGGCAGGCCGAGGCGGAACGCGAGCGCCGCGCCAAGGTGATCGCCGCCGAGGGAGAGCTGCAGGCCGCCGAGAAGCTCTCGGAAGCCGCTCAGGTGATGACCCGGAATCCTGCCACCATCCAGCTGCGCTACCTCCAGACCCTGGTGGAGATCACCGGCGGAGGGAATCACACCATCCTGCCGATCCCCCTCGATCTGTTGCGCGAGCTGCATCCTTTGGCTCGGCCCGCCGAGCGCGAGGAGGCCGCCCCGAGTCTCCACCAGTAGCGGAGCGAGGCGGTTTCCACTCAGCCCGCCGCCAGCGCCCAACTCGCCCCGGGGCGAGTTCCAGCCGCGGATGCTCTGACTCTGAGGGGGCTTAGTTCGAGCCCCGAGTCTGGGGCGGGGCGTGACATCGCAGCCCCTGCGCAGCCCGGCGCGCGCGGCGGGGTTGTCACCTGGGCCGTATGTCCTTGGCCCCCTTCTTCTGCAAGAGCTCGATGACCTCTCGGGTCGCGGCCTTCTCCATGTCGTTGGCGAAGGAGGGCTGCCCCGGCCTTTCCTCCACGCGGAGCAACGCGCTGCCCAGCACCGAGTAGCCTTCGGCGTCGACGGCGTCGATCTTGGCGCCGCGCGAGAGCAGCAACTCGACCATTCCCTTGGCGCCGTTGTGGGCGGCGATGTGCAGCGCCGTCCGGCCCTGTTTGTCCGCCGCGTTCACGTCTGCCTTCTTGTCGAGCAGGAGCTTGGCCGCGGCCTTGGCTGCCTCCACCGCGGCCGGCTCCTTGTCGTGCTCGGGCATGGTGGCCAGCCAGTGAAGCGCGGTGCGCTTGTCGCCGTCGGCCACGTTCGGGTTGGCGCGATGGACCAGGAGAATCTCCAGCGGGCCCTGTCGCGCGAACATGCCGTACTTGATGAGCAGCGGCGTTCCGTCCTTGTCCGTGCCGTTGGGATCGGCCCCCCGGGCGAGCGCCAGTTCGGCGAGCTTCCTCCCGCGCGCTCCGAGCTCGCCCCTGACGCCCGAGTTGTCCAATCCCGCGATGAGTAGGTCCGTGCTCTTGGCGAGGGCGGGCTTGGAGTCCAGCATCTTCACCAGCGCCGCTTCCTTCGATGCGGCGCTGGCGCTGGAGCCGAGCAAGAAGGCGTCGACCACCTTCTGCTCCTCGGGCGTCTGCGCCCGGGCGGCCAGGGGCAGCGAGGCAAGTGCGGCGGCGAGGACGAGTCGGTTCAAGGAGGGCCTCCGTTCGAAGACGGCGGGCAGACTGCCAGCTGTCGGCACCTGCCGCAATCGAGAGGTCGCTCTACCGCCGGCGCGCGGCGTCGACCGCGGCGCGGAGCCGCTGCGGATCGTATCCCGCGACCACCGCGTCGCCGATCACCGTGACCGGGATGGCGGCGTTCTCTCCGGAGAGCGCCTTGAGCTCGGCCAGGGCGGAGCGGTCGGAATCCACGTCGCGCTCGTCGATGCGTACCGAGAGCGACGCGAGGTACCGCTTCGCCTCGCGGCACGCCTCGCACCACGCAGCGGAGTAGATCACCGCCACCACCTTGCCCCCGGAAGCGCTCGGCGGCTTGCGGAAGGTGCGGGCCGGCTCCACGTCCCGGCCGGTCTCGCCGATCTTGGAGAAACGCCCGCTGAACTCCGAAGCGGGCGCCCCTGCCATCGCCGCGGCGGTCTCGCGGTAGCGCTCGGGCACGCTCTCGGGCTCGTTCACGATGTGGAGGACGCCCTCGGAGTCCGTCCAGGCGAAGATCGCGGCACGTTTCCCGCTGGCCCTGCTCGGGCGGCCGCCGGCCACTTTCGGGTTCGGGGCGGCCTCCTCGGCCGGAGGACAGATCGCCAGCGGCGAGGAGCGGGAGAGCAGCCATTCCCCCGCGGAGCGGTTGGTCTGTCGCACCCACCGCAGCGGCCCGGCGCTCCTCGCGGTGCTCCATGGAACGAGGGACGCGAGGACCCACACGACCAGCGTCAGGAGGATGAGGCCCAGGGCTGCAAGGATGGTCTTGGCCATGTCCAGCCTCTAGGTCGCCGCACGGGCGACCCGGCCTCACCTGCGTCAGCCCCGCTTGGGTGCGGTGCTTGGCGGAAGAGGGCTCCATCGCCAGGCGGTGTTCACTCCGCGGTTGAGGAAGGCCCGATCCTTGAAGCGAGGATCGGTTTCCAGGATCCGCTGCACCTCCGCCAGCTCCTTCGGGGTTAGCCCCGACTGTTCCAGGTCGGGGTCGTTCCCCGCTGGATTTCCCGGCGCCGCGAAGTCGCCGTGCTCAACCAGCCAGGCGCCCACCGCGCCGTTGAGCGCCCAGACGGCCGTGGCCGGGAATTGCCGGTCGTCGAACGGCCACGCGTCGCCGCTCACCGCGGCAAAGACGCCCGCCGAGCCGAGCACGAAGACTCCGATCGTCGACAGGGCGGCGGTCCTCCACATGCGCGGCCAATCGTATCAGCCCTCCAAGGCAGGTTGTCTCCCGGTGAAGTGCGGGGAGGTGGCGGGCTGGAGATGCCGACGGCGGCGACGACCAACTCTTGGTCCAGATTGGCGCGCTCCGCTTCAGCGGCCTGCGCTAGCCTGCGCCGCGGTGCGTCTCGAGCTTCCAGTGCTGGTCGGGCTGATGGTCGCCGCCGTGGCCCTGGCCATCGCGGCCAAGCGCGCGCGGGTGCCCTACAACGTCGCGCTGGTGGTGGGCGGCTTGCTCATCGCGGTGAGCGGGGTGCTCCCGACCGCGCCGCGGATGAACCCCGAGGTGGTGCTGCTTTTGGGCCTGCCCGCGCTGCTCTACGAGGGCGGCATCACCGCCGACCTGTCCGGCATCCGCGCCAACGCGGTGCCGATCGCGCTCCTTTCAGTGCTGGGAATGGGGCTGGCCATCGCGGTCACCGGAGTGGCCGCCCACCTGGCGCTGGGACTTGCCTTTGGGCCGGCGCTCCTCCTCGCGGCGATCCTCTCGGTGACCGACACCGTCTCGATCCTCTACGTGTTCCGCCGGGCGCCGCTGCCCAGCCGGCTGGCGGGCGTCATCCTCGGGGAGAGCCTCTTCAACGACGGCACCGCGCTGGTGGCCTATGGGGCGATTGCCACCTTCGTCGCCGGGACGGCGGTTTCGCTGCCGGGGATCGGGGTGATGGCGGCGGTGGCCACCGCGGGCGGGATCGCGGTGGGGCTCGCGCTGGGCCTGGCCGCCGCGGTGGTGCTCCGCCGCACCGGGGATCCTCTGGCGGACATCATGGTGACCACCGCGCTCGCCTTCGCGGCCTTCACCGTGGGGGAGGGGCTCCACGTCTCCGGAGCGATCGCTTCGGTGACCGCGGGCTTGACCACCGCCGCCTCCCTCCGGCAGTCGCTGAGCCCCCACAGCCAGGTGGCCATCCACAGCTTCTGGGAGTACGTCGCCTTCGGGGTCAACACCTTCCTCTTTCTCTCGGTGGGTCTCTCCACCAACCCTGCCTCGCTGCTCAAGCACTACCCGCTCATCCTCCTCGCGCTGGTCTGCGTGTTCGCCGGCAGGTCGGCGGGCATCTACCTGCCGTACCTTCTGCTCAGGCTGTTCGGCCCGGTGCACTGGGCTCCCTTGCGGTGGCAGCACGCATTCGTGATCGGCAACATCAAGGGTGCGCTTTCGATCGCGCTGGTGCTCGGGTTGCCCGCTGGTGCTCCCAGCCGGGAGCTTCTGATCGACGTCGTCTTCGGAGTCACCTTCGTCTCGCTGGTGGTGCAGGGGCCGCTCCTGCTTGCCTCGCTCCGGGGGCTGGGCCTTTTGCGCAGCGACCCGGTGGCGGCGGCCATCGGCGAGCAGCAGGCGGTGTTGATCACCTCCCAGGCGGCGCGGCAGGAGCTGGAGGGGCTGCATTCCGCCGGGCTGGTGCCGCGCGATGCCTACGATCACTTGCGGGGCGAATACCAAGCGGCCATCTCCGTGGCGGAGCGCGAGCTGCGGCGGCTGCACGACCGGCACATGGCCTACGGGGCCAGGCTTTTGCTCGCCACCAGGCGGAGGCTCATCGACGCCGAGCGCACCGCCCTCGCGGCCGCGCGCCGCGCCGGGTTGGTGCCGGAAGAAACCGCTGCGCGAGCATCGCAGGCGATCGACGCGCGGCTATTGGAGTTGGACCGGATCCTCGCTGAGCACAGGCAGCGCGAGCCCGGGCCCGCGCAGCGGGGGGAGAAAGCGTGAAGATCGTCATCGCAGGCGGCGGCAGGGTGGGGGCGGCGCTGGCGGCGCGGCTGGTGGCGGAGCGGCACTTGGTGACGGTGATCGATCGGGAGCGCGCGGTGTGCGAGCGGATCTTCCAGAGCATCGGAGCGGTGACCGTCGTGGGAGACGCGACCGACCCGCACTCGCTGGAGGAGGCGGGCATCGGCGGCGCCGACGTGGCTGCCGGAGTCTTGGCCAGGGACGCCGACAACCTGGCCTTCGCGATGCTGGTGCGATCGCTCTCCGCGGCGCGGCTGATGGTGCGGATGCTGGACGACAGCTACCGGCAGCCCTACCGGCTCGCGGGGGTGAGGGACGTGGTGGCGGAGGCACAGGTAGTGGTGGGGAAGATCGCCACGGCGATCGAGTTCCCGGAGGTGGCCGGTTCGCTGCCCCTCGCCCGCGGCGATGCCATTCTCTTCGAGCTGCCGATCGTCGGCGCGGCGCTGGTAGCCGGGAAGACGGTAGCGCAGGTCCGCGCCACCGACGGGTTTCCCCGCGAGTGCGTCTTCATCGGCCTGGTCGACGCGGACGGGAGGATCGACCTGCCCAGCGGGGCGACGGTGCTCAAGCCCGGCCTGACGGCGATCCTGGTGGCAAGGCGGGAGCAGCTGCCGGCCGCGGTGTCCTTCCTCACCGCCCGCACCAGCGCGGCCGAAGCGGTGGCCAGCGTGGTCCGGGCGCTCAAGAGCATCGACTTCCTCGCGCCGCTCTCCGAGGAGGAGCTGGCGAAGGTCTCGCGCGGGGTGGAGCTGGTCCGCCGGGCGGAGAAAGAAGTCGTCTTCCGCCAGGGCGAGCCGGGCGAGGCCTTCTACGTGGTGCTCTCCGGTGAGGTGACCCTCACCCGGGAGGGTGTGGCGGTGGAAACCATCAAGGGGGGTGGGTTCTTCGGGGAGATTTCCCTCCTGACCGGCGAGGCGCGAACCAACACCGCTGTGGCCGCGACCGAGTGCGAGCTGGCCGCCATCGGCCGCGAAGACTTCCGCGAGGTGGTGATGGCCAACCCGGCGGTCGCGCTGGAGATGAGCCGCATCCTCGGGCAGCGGCTCGCTTCCGCGGCCCGCTCCGAAGCCCAGCGCCGAAGGCGAGGCCTCTTCGGCCGCTAGCTTGAAACGCCCCCCTCCCGCTGGCTGGAGGGGGAAAGGTGTGGGCGGTCGACCAAGCAGCGCAAGTGCCTGTAATCATTGGCCGGCAACAAGTCATCTCAACACCTGAGAATACATGTAGGGCGGACGGAGGAACGAGATGACCCGCGTATCCGCAGCGCAGCGCATCAAGGTGGCGAGGGCGAGCGGCAACCCGGTAGCGAGTCACAGTCTGTTGAGGGTGGGCTCGAGCGGGGCGGAGGTGGCGCAGCTTCAGCGGATGCTGCGGTCGGCTGGATTCGACCCAGGCTCGGCTTCCGGCACCTTCGACCAGCGCACGCTCAAGGCGGTGAGGGCGTTCCAGTCCGCGCGCGGGCTGCAGGTGGATGGGTTGGTGGGGCAGCAGACCTGGGGTGCGTTCTACGGCAAGAGCTATCCGCCGGGGACGTCGATGTTGCGTGGCGGCGCTCCGGCGCAGTCCACGGGAGCAAGCCCGGTGCAATTCAACCGGGACACCTTCGAGGGCTCAGTTGGCCCGGGCAAGCGGGTGCAGGCGTACGTGAACGGGCGGCCCACCACCATCACCGTGGCCTCAGTCGGCAACGGCGAGTACATGCGGACCGACGCGGCGAAGGCGTTCCTCGCGATGCAGCAGGCGGCGCGGCGCGCGGGCATCAGCCTCCCGGCGCTGAGCGGCTTCCGCACCATGGCCGAGCAGCAGACGCTCTATCAGAAGTACCTGAACGGCACCGGCAACCTGGCGGCGCGGCCGGGGTACTCCAACCACCAGAACGGCATCTCGATGGACATCGGGAACGTGGGCGGCTACGGCACCGCGACCTACCGCTGGCTGCAGCAGAACGCCTCGCGCTTCGGCTTCGCGAACGACGTCCGCGGCGAGTACTGGCACTGGACCTTCCGGGGCTAGCTGTCCTGTGCGAGGCAGGTGGTGGTGGCCACTAGGGTCCTTGTGCCGGGGCTCCTTCTCGGGGCCCGATCCGTCCAGGCGCAGACGTGCGTCTCCTGTACTTGCAGCGGGTGCGTCACCCGAGACATCTCGTGTCCGAACGGCCAGACCGTTCGCGTCACCGGTTGCCCCTGCCAGCCTGACACCCGGAACACCTGCGCCGCCGCGGGAAACACGGACTGCGGGGACGGCCGCGAAGAACGCGAAAGCCATCGCCCCCTCGGCTCCCCACAAGTCCACCGCCCGCCCCGGGGCGAGTTCCAGCCGCGGCTGCTCTGACGGGGATTTCGTCGTCTCGCCCGAGAAGGCGAAGCCCAAGCCGGACTCGGGTTTCGCATCATCCGGGGATCGGCAGCCCCCGCAACACGAACCCTCCGGGGATCGCCACCCGCAACAGCACCACCGAGCCCTTCTTGGCGTCGCTCAGCACCCGGCGGAGATCCTCCGCCCGCTTGATCGGTTTTCCACCCGCCTCCACCACCACCATCCCCGGCCGCAAGTCGGCGCGCTCCGCCGGAGAGCCGGGCAGCACCGCCGTGACCAGCGCCCCTTCGGAGGGCATGCCGCGCTCCCGCGCCGCCCTCGGATCGACGGTCTGGAAAGTGACGCCGAGCCGCTTCTCCTTCTCGCGCTCCTCCGGCCGCGGCCGACCGAGGCCCTCGATGTCCGGTCGAGTGCCAAGAGTCACTCGCAACTCCATCCGCTGCTGGCCGCGGTAAAGGGTGAGGGTGGACGCCGCCCCCGGCCTCTCCAGCGCCACGCGCCGGGTGAGGTCGCTCGCCGACTCCACCGGGCGCCCGTTGAGGGCCACGATCGCATCCTGCGGCTGGATCCCCGCCTTCGCCGCCGGAGCGCGCTCCTCCACGTCGGCCACCACCGCCCCCGCGCTCACCGGCACCCCGAGCGCCCGCGCGAGGTCCGGCGTGAGGTCCTGCACCGAGATGCCCAGCCAGCCTCGCTCCACCGGCTTTCCACGCTCCAGCGAGGGCAACAGGGCGCGGATCAGGTTCGACGGCACCGCGAAGCCAATGCCCGTCCCGACGCCCACGATGGCAGTGGTCATCCCCACCACCTCTCCGCGCATGTTGAAGAGCGGGCCGCCCGAGTTGCCCGGGTTGATCGCGGCGTCCGTCTGCAAGAAGTCGTCGAACGGCCCGGTGCCGATCTGCCTCGCCCGCGCCGAGAGGATCCCCAGGCTCACCGAGGAGGCCAGCCCGAAGGGGTTTCCGATCGCCAACACCCAGTCGCCGATCTGCACCGCGTCGGAGTCCCCCAGCGTCACCGCGGGAAGGTTCTTGGGGTTGCCCTCCAGCCTGAGCACCGCCACGTCGGTGAGCGGGTCACGCCCCAACACTCGTGCGTCGAACTCCCGGCCGTCGTCCAAGGTCACTCGGATGGAGACCGCATCCTCCACGACGTGGTTGTTCGTCAGCACCAGGCCGTTCTGCTCGATGAGGAAGCCCGAGCCCGTGCCCTGGCGGATCTGCGGCCCCGGCGGGCGAAGCTGGTGGCCGAAGAATTCCTCGAACAGCTCCGGCAGGTCCTCGCCCTCCCGCTCCTCCCGGGCCGGACGCTTGGAGCGGACGTCGACGTTCACCACCGCGGCCTTCACCGACTCCACCAGCGGCGCGATCGACGGGAGGAGCTGCTCGGCGCGGCCAGCGGGGGCGCCCAGTTGCCTCGCCGGAGCCTGCACCTTCGCCCCCGCTGGGAGCGAGAGGCAGAGGATGGCGGCCATCAGAGGTAGTGCGCGGGACGTAGGCGAATCCATGGCGGACCCCGAAGCGCCGGTGCCGGCGCTGACCGTTAGGTTCTGCCGACGCTGCCGGCGGGCAACTGACAGCCTCGATTCAGGCTTGCGCCCGCGCGGCGGGTAGCCGACCGTCGGGGCGCGTCTGCACCTGAGCAGTCAGGGGAGCGCACCTTGGGCGCAGGCCGAGCCTGCCGCAGCCGCCCGGCGTTGCGCCGGAGGGCTGCGGAGGGAGAAGATCCAGCCGCCCATGAGAAAGCTCGCCCTCACAGCCGCCGTGCTGGCCCTCGCCTTGGCGTGCACCGTGCGGAGAACCCGGCGCCCGCCTCTTCCGCCCCCGCCGCCAGGGCCTCCGCCAGTGGTGTACGCGCCAGCTCCGCCGCCGGGACACGGACACTCGGCAACAGCGGTTCAGCCGCCCGGCAGGTCCAGCCAGCCTCTGAGCCCGCCCGGCTACTATCCACCCGGTGTCCCTCACGGGGGCGCGCCAGCGCAGCCGCCGAAGGGAGCGCCCTCGAACCCGCACGGAGGCACGGCCGGACAGCCGCCTGGAGCGACGACTGCCATGCCTCCCGGAGGCTCTTCGGGACAGCCGCCGGGAGGGACGAGCACCCAGCCTCCCGGGGGCTCGCCCGGGCAACCGCCGAGCGGCAGTCCCCCGCCACCGGGTAATCCGCACACTGCGGTTCCCCCGTCGCCGCCTGGCACTCCGGCTCCGGTGCGCCCGAATCCGTAGCTGGCTCGTGTTCGCGCCGCGCTGGCGTCGTCGGCGACGCGGGCTTGGTCGGCGGTGCGTTGTCGGCGCGGGCGTGGTCGGCGATGTGGGCGTGACGTGGACGGCGACGCGCCTGCCCGGCGCGGGGGCTCACCGGCGACGGCGCCCTCGGCCGGGCCACCTCACCGGCGTCGCCCTGGCCCACCTCCACGCCAAGGTCCACGACTGCTGCCGCCGTCAGGTCGCTGTCAGGTCGCCTCGCACCGCTTGCTTGGGTATGGTTCTCATGCTGACCACCCTCGCGCATCGGGCGAGTGCGCCAGTGGGGTGCGGACCGGGGCTCCTCCGCGCACCCGCGGCGGCCCCGGCGATGCGGCGCTCCACGCGGCGCCCAAGGAGCGGCTGGGAGCTCCACCACCCATCTGCGCGCTCGAGCTCCCCGGCCGGCGGCAGCGCCCCGCCGCTCGAGCGCCCCCGCCAGTGCAGCGCCCTTCAACCGCCGCCGTCCGCGTCGCGGCAGTGCCGGACTTTCCCCACCTGGCTTCATCCAGTCTTCTGAAACCGCGCCATGAGTTCCTCTCCGAAGTCCAGGCGCGCGCAGTGAGAGTTGTGGCGCTTGCAAGCCAGCATGAGGTTGTCCGGCGTCGCCTCCCCACCATGCGCAAACGGCTTCAGATGGTGGATTTCCAGGCGGTGCCGCGAGTTACAGCGCCTTCCGCCGGCGCCCACAAAGGCGCATCGGCCAGCGTCCCGCTGCCACACCTGCCGCCGCACCTCCACCGGCACGTACCGGCTCGGCTGGCGCCCCTCCCTCTGCGCGGTACCGTCCCTCACCGGAGGCTGTAACTTTTTC